>NZ_CANDNW010000148.1 GCF_947387525.1 Limosilactobacillus viscerum | reverse complement strand
AGTGAGTATACAAAAAATGCAGGAAAACCGACAATTTTAAACCGCCGATTTCCTACATTTTACAGCCGCCCTCTACAC
>NZ_CANDNW010000147.1 GCF_947387525.1 Limosilactobacillus viscerum | reverse complement strand
GAACACAGAAGTTAAGCTTCAACACGCCGAAAGTAGTTGGGGGATCGCTCCCTGCGAGGATAGGACGTTGCCACGCAA
>NZ_CANDNW010000146.1 GCF_947387525.1 Limosilactobacillus viscerum | reverse complement strand
AAAAAAAAAAAAAAAAAAAAAAAAAAAAAAAAAAAAAAAAAAAAAAAAAAAAAAAAAAAAAAAAAAAAAAAAAAAAAA
>NZ_CANDNW010000145.1 GCF_947387525.1 Limosilactobacillus viscerum | reverse complement strand
CGAACACAGAAGTTAAGCTTCAACACGCCGAAAGTAGTTGGGGGATCGCTCCCTGCGAGGATAGGACGTTGCCACGCA
>NZ_CANDNW010000144.1 GCF_947387525.1 Limosilactobacillus viscerum | reverse complement strand
CCCCCCCCCCCCCCCCCCCCCCCCCCCCCCCCCCCCCCCCCCCCCCCCCCCCCCCCCCCCCCCCCCCCCCCCCCCCCC
>NZ_CANDNW010000143.1 GCF_947387525.1 Limosilactobacillus viscerum | reverse complement strand
CTCGAAAAGTGTTAAATTATGAAACCCCATATGAGGTATTTTTTGAGAAACCGTTGCACTTGGTTTGACAATTCGTCGT
>NZ_CANDNW010000142.1 GCF_947387525.1 Limosilactobacillus viscerum | reverse complement strand
TGCGACGTAGTCGCAACAGCTGGGAAGCTGTGCCAGAGAGGGTGATAGCCCCGTAGACGAAACGTCACATTCTCCGTTC
>NZ_CANDNW010000141.1 GCF_947387525.1 Limosilactobacillus viscerum | reverse complement strand
CGTTTTAATTCCTTAGAAAGGAGGTGATCCAGCCGCAGGTTCTCCTACGGCTACCTTGTTACGACTTCACCCCAGTCATCTGCC
>NZ_CANDNW010000140.1 GCF_947387525.1 Limosilactobacillus viscerum | reverse complement strand
ACTTTGTTTAGTTTTGAGGGGTTTACCCTCAGAGCTTGTACTTTGAAAACTAAATAATATCTAATTTCTTTATTTATTAAAACAATAAACCGAGAACACCGCGTTA
>NZ_CANDNW010000139.1 GCF_947387525.1 Limosilactobacillus viscerum | reverse complement strand
AAATATGCACACCTTACTAAAGAAGAGCGAGTGATGATTGCGACTTTAAAGTCGCAAGGACTTTCCAATCGCGCAATTGGTCGCCAATTAGGAGTTAATCATCAAAC
>NZ_CANDNW010000138.1 GCF_947387525.1 Limosilactobacillus viscerum | reverse complement strand
CGAGTGGGGGTGATCCTATGCGATGAGTTGGGCTGACTTCAAAAAGAAGGTATTCCCCATGCGAGTGGGGGTGATCCTATGCGATGAGTTGGGCTGACTTCAAAAAGAAGGTATTCCCCATGCGAG
>NZ_CANDNW010000137.1 GCF_947387525.1 Limosilactobacillus viscerum | reverse complement strand
CAGAGCTTGTACTTTGAAAACTAAATAATATCTAATTTCTTTATTTATTAAAACAATAAACCGAGAACACCGCGTTATTTGAGTTTTATTAACGAAATAATCGCTAACTCAATTAATCAAGGTGAT
>NZ_CANDNW010000136.1 GCF_947387525.1 Limosilactobacillus viscerum | reverse complement strand
ACTATTTAGCCGGTGAAGTTCGTTAAAGATGGTGGTCTTACTAAAGCCTAAGTAGTTAGCGATGTATCGCAAGGAACGTCCTTCATTATGAAGCGTTTCAATGACAACACGGTTCTGGAATGATAAAATAGT
>NZ_CANDNW010000135.1 GCF_947387525.1 Limosilactobacillus viscerum | reverse complement strand
AGTAATCATCTTCGGCATTATACTGCCAATTTTGTGATTTAGTTGGATCGTTTTTAAATTTACGTTTCTGTTCCTTTTGATAAGTTGTGTATGGAATAACAGGCTGCTTTTCAAACTGATCAAGAATCATTGTG
>NZ_CANDNW010000134.1 GCF_947387525.1 Limosilactobacillus viscerum | reverse complement strand
CAAATAAATATTTGAAGTAGCGATAAGGATTTAACTGATTCATTTTAGCCGTTGCTACTAAAGTATAGAAAACCGCATTAGCTTCAGCTCCCGCGGTACTTTTCGCAAATAAACAATTCTTGCGAATTAAAGTCGATGGGCGG
>NZ_CANDNW010000133.1 GCF_947387525.1 Limosilactobacillus viscerum | reverse complement strand
TGACATAAGTCCTTTTATATAGATAAAAATCGAACAGCGCGGTACACAAATGAGGTCTAGAGCCCGTCAAAGACGAACTCTAGACCTCTATTTGTGCTCGCGGGGGCTCGAAAACGAAGTCGTAAACGACTTCTGTCTCGCGCCC
>NZ_CANDNW010000132.1 GCF_947387525.1 Limosilactobacillus viscerum | reverse complement strand
ATGGGCCTAAATGGACTTGAACCATCGACCTCACGCTTATCAGGCGTGCGCTCTAAACCAACTGAGCTATAGGCCCAAATAAGCGTCATAAGTTTTGAAAGGTAAACCTCTCAAAACTAAACAAAGTTTCAACTAATGTGCAGGTT
>NZ_CANDNW010000131.1 GCF_947387525.1 Limosilactobacillus viscerum | reverse complement strand
CCTAAATGATCGATGTAGTAATCATCTTCGGCATTATACTGCCAATTTTGTGATTTAGTTGGATCGTTTTTAAATTTGGCAGATTGTAAAATATAAGTTGAACATTTAAGTGGACAAGAAAACCCATAAAGGTCTTTAATGGTGTTACC
>NZ_CANDNW010000130.1 GCF_947387525.1 Limosilactobacillus viscerum | reverse complement strand
AGAAAACCGCATTAGCTTCAGCTCCCGCGGTACTTTTCGCAAATAAACAATTCTTGCGAATTAAAGTCGATGGGCGGATTGTTTGTTCAACCGCATTATTACTTAGTGGCACTTGACCATTCTCAAAAATACGATATACACGTTGGCGA
>NZ_CANDNW010000129.1 GCF_947387525.1 Limosilactobacillus viscerum | reverse complement strand
TGGAGGATACAGGGCTCGAACCTGTGACCCTCTGCTTGTAAGGCAGATGCTCTCCCAACTGAGCTAATCCTCCAAAAGTGACCCGTGCGGGATTTGAACCCACGATACCAGCGTGAAAGGCTGGTGTCTTAACCACTTGACTAACGGGTCA
>NZ_CANDNW010000128.1 GCF_947387525.1 Limosilactobacillus viscerum | reverse complement strand
GTGAGTATACAAAAAATGCAGGAAAACCGACAATTTTAAACCGCCGATTTCCTACATTTTACAGCCGCCCTCTACACCGCCCATCGACTTTAATTCGCAAGAATTGTTTATTTGCGAAAAGTACCGCGGGAGCTGAAGCTAATGCGGTTTTCT
>NZ_CANDNW010000127.1 GCF_947387525.1 Limosilactobacillus viscerum | reverse complement strand
ACGGAGAATGTGACGTTTCGTCTACGGGGCTATCACCCTCTCTGGCACAGCTTCCCAGCTGTTGCGACTACGTCGCATTTTGGTAACTCCATTGTTCAGTCCTACAACCCCAGCAAGCAAGCTCACTGGTTTGGGCTCTTCCCCTTTCGCTCG
>NZ_CANDNW010000126.1 GCF_947387525.1 Limosilactobacillus viscerum | reverse complement strand
ATCGGTCAATTCTTAAACCGCCCGAATCATACATTTTTAAACCGCCATAAAACGACAATTCAAAACCGCCCTTGACAGGCGGATTGTTTGTTCAACCGCATTATTACTTAGTGGCACTTGACCATTCTCAAAAATACGATATACACGTTGGCGA
>NZ_CANDNW010000125.1 GCF_947387525.1 Limosilactobacillus viscerum | reverse complement strand
GGGCCAGTGCGCTCGACTTGCATGTATTAGGCACACCGCCGGCGTTCATCCTGAGCCAGGATCAAACTCTCATATAACATATAAAATATAAGAACTTGAATAGCTCTATTTCAAATTAATTAAGCGAATTGACTTCGCAAATGTTTTTGCTCCA
>NZ_CANDNW010000124.1 GCF_947387525.1 Limosilactobacillus viscerum | reverse complement strand
AAAAGCATGACATTGTAGCTTCAAAATTTTCAACCAAGCCAATTTCACATGGCCAAAGTCAACGGCAACCGCATGTCTCAGCTCAAATGGAAAAAGCTGGGATTAAATTAGTTATTTTTAAAGGTGCTAGTTCCAACCTAGCGGTTGAACTAGCT
>NZ_CANDNW010000123.1 GCF_947387525.1 Limosilactobacillus viscerum | reverse complement strand
GGCGAGCGAAAGGGGAAGAGCCCAAACCAGTGAGCTTGCTTGCTGGGGTTGTAGGACTGAACAATGGAGTTACCAAAGTGCGACGTAGTCGCAACAGCTGGGAAGCTGTGCCAGAGAGGGTGATAGCCCCGTAGACGAAACGTCACATTCTCCGT
>NZ_CANDNW010000122.1 GCF_947387525.1 Limosilactobacillus viscerum | reverse complement strand
CAGCCCAAGCTGAAAAGGACTACGTTAACCCTGACCTGACTAAGAACGAAGCTTACCAATACGCTGCCTACCGGAACATCCTTTACCGGAAGGGCTACGAAACTGAATTGTTGGAAAACTATGAACCAAACATGCGGATGTTCGCCGAATGGTGG
>NZ_CANDNW010000121.1 GCF_947387525.1 Limosilactobacillus viscerum | reverse complement strand
TCGTTAATTGGCAAGCTCCTGATAAAGTCTATTTGGTTTGCGGTAAGACTGACCTTCGCAAAGGAATCGATGGTCTACCCATGGTGATCGCCGAGAACTATGGCTTAGAATTGTATAGTAATTCTTTATTTCTATTTTGTGGAAGTCGCAATGAT
>NZ_CANDNW010000120.1 GCF_947387525.1 Limosilactobacillus viscerum | reverse complement strand
GACTGGGGTGAAGTCGTAACAAGGTAGCCGTAGGAGAACCTGCGGCTGGATCACCTCCTTTCTAAGGAATTAAAACGAAACCTGCACATTAGTTGAAACTTTGTTTAGTTTTGAGAGGTTTACCTTTCAAAACTTATGACGCTTATTTGGGCCTA
>NZ_CANDNW010000119.1 GCF_947387525.1 Limosilactobacillus viscerum | reverse complement strand
GGTAATCCATATGGATGAAACACCATTCCAGGTCCTTGATAGCCGCAAAGCCAATGGCTATTTCTGGGTGACGAGAATGACTAAGGAATTCAGTCACCATCAAATAGGTGTTTTCCATTATGCGAATAGTAGATCGGGACAAATGGTTGGGAAAA
>NZ_CANDNW010000118.1 GCF_947387525.1 Limosilactobacillus viscerum | reverse complement strand
AAATGTGTAGGGTCTTCGATCACTTCGGTGATTGGAGCAAAAACATTTGCGAAGTCAATTCGCTTAATTAATTTGAAGTAGAGCTATTCAAGTTCTTATATTTTATATGAGAGTTTGATCCTGGCTCAGGATGAACGCCGGCGGTGTGCCTAATA
>NZ_CANDNW010000117.1 GCF_947387525.1 Limosilactobacillus viscerum | reverse complement strand
CTACAGACAAGGCCAAGGGTGCCTTGAAGACTGAAGCTGATGCCAATGGTTACGAATCCTTCGTGATCCCTGATGGCATTGGTGGCCGTTACTCCGTCCTCTGCCCAGTTGGTCTCCTGCCAATTGCCGCTTCTGGTGCCGACATTGATAAGCTG
>NZ_CANDNW010000116.1 GCF_947387525.1 Limosilactobacillus viscerum | reverse complement strand
GACTGGGGTGAAGTCGTAACAAGGTAGCCGTAGGAGAACCTGCGGCTGGATCACCTCCTTTCTAAGGAATTAAAACGGAACCTGCACATTAGTTGAAACTTTGTTTAGTTTTGAGAGGTTTACCTTTCAAAACTTATGACGCTTATTTGGGCCTA
>NZ_CANDNW010000115.1 GCF_947387525.1 Limosilactobacillus viscerum | reverse complement strand
GGTAATCCATATGGATGAAACACCATTCCAGGTCCTTGATAGCCGCAAAGCCAATGGCTATTTCTGGGTGACGAGAACGACTAAGGAATTCAGTCACCATCAAATAGGTGTTTTCCATTATGCGAATAGTAGATCGGGACAAATGGTTGGGAAAA
>NZ_CANDNW010000114.1 GCF_947387525.1 Limosilactobacillus viscerum | reverse complement strand
AAAGAAATTAGATATTATTTAGTTTTCAAAGTACAAGCTCTGAGGGTAAACCCCTCAAAACTAAACAAAGTTTCAACTATGTGTAGGTTCCGTTTTATTCCTTAGAAAGGAGGTGATCCAGCCGCAGGTTCTCCTACGGCTACCTTGTTACGACT
>NZ_CANDNW010000113.1 GCF_947387525.1 Limosilactobacillus viscerum | reverse complement strand
AAGCTAATTAAACATGCCTTTGTCTACTTTACCATGGCTTTGAAAGATCACGGACTAATTCAAAATGATGCAGTTTTGATCGATGGGACCAAGGTGGAAGCCGATGCCAATAAATATTCATTTACTTGGCGGCGGGCGGTTGAAAAGTATCACGC
>NZ_CANDNW010000112.1 GCF_947387525.1 Limosilactobacillus viscerum | reverse complement strand
GCCAGTGCGCTCGACTTGCATGTATTAGGCACACCGCCGGCGTTCATCCTGAGCCAGGATCAAACTCTCATATAAAACATAAGAACTTGAATAGCTCTATTTCAAATTAATTAAGCGAATTGACTTCGCAAATGTTTTTGCTCCAATCACCGAAG
>NZ_CANDNW010000111.1 GCF_947387525.1 Limosilactobacillus viscerum | reverse complement strand
AGGTCTAAATTGGACGTACGAAGCACACCCTCATTAATCCATTGATATAAAGTTACAACCGACTTTGGGATCAGGGTGCCATCATTCATTAAATCTCGAGCCTTATAAATAACCGCTTGTGGGGAGTAATGGTGGTCGTCAAACTCACCAAGCAT
>NZ_CANDNW010000110.1 GCF_947387525.1 Limosilactobacillus viscerum | reverse complement strand
ATCATGATGCGACTTTTATGTGTATGAAGGAAGATCCGATGATGAATCGGGAGTTGAAGCCCGGCTATAACCTGCAAATCGCTACACATAAGCAATTTGTCCTTGATTACGGGCTCTTTTCAAATCCAACTGACACCAGGACCTTAGTGCCATTT
>NZ_CANDNW010000109.1 GCF_947387525.1 Limosilactobacillus viscerum | reverse complement strand
CGTACGTCCAATTTAGACCTCTTTGAAAAACCTAAACGTAAGCATCATCGAACTCATCCGCAAGCTAAAAGGTGCTTAGGGCCTAATATTGCTCAACGACCTCAAACTGCGGACCAACGGTCCGAAATTGGCCATTGGGAACTAGATACAGTTCA
>NZ_CANDNW010000108.1 GCF_947387525.1 Limosilactobacillus viscerum | reverse complement strand
CGGAGATTTCCGAATGGGGAAACCCAACCAACTTAGTCGTTGGTTATCTGACTAGTGAATCTATAGCTAGCAGAGGGAAGACGCAGTGAACTGAAACATCTCAGTAGCTGCAGGAAGAGAAAGAAAAATCGATTCCCTGAGTAGCGGCGAGCGAA
>NZ_CANDNW010000107.1 GCF_947387525.1 Limosilactobacillus viscerum | reverse complement strand
AAGCTAATTAAACATGCCTTTGTCTACTTTACCATGGCTTTGAAAGATCACGGACTAATTCAAAATGATGCAGTTTTTATCGATGGGACCAAGGTGGAAGCCGATGCCAATAAATATTCATTTACTTGGCGGCGGGCGGTTGAAAAGTATCACGC
>NZ_CANDNW010000106.1 GCF_947387525.1 Limosilactobacillus viscerum | reverse complement strand
GAATATTCGTAAATCTTACCATTAGATTTTTGACGACGAAGTTGGCGGACCGTACCACGGTTGAGCTCGTTATTAATTGTTTGATGATTAACTCCTAATTGGCGACCAATTGCGCGATTGGAAAGTCCTTGCGACTTTAAAGTCGCAATCATCAC
>NZ_CANDNW010000105.1 GCF_947387525.1 Limosilactobacillus viscerum | reverse complement strand
TTCATCCAATCATTAGTCGCTATGATCTGAGCACTACTATAGTTATTTATAGCTTCACCTTTGGTAATCTCCTTGCGAAGAAACCGGTTATTGATCTCATTGGATCCACGTTCCCAAGGGGAATACGGATCAGCATAGAAAACATGATCGTGAAC
>NZ_CANDNW010000104.1 GCF_947387525.1 Limosilactobacillus viscerum | reverse complement strand
GAATATTCGTAAATCTTACCATTAGATTTTTGACGACGAAGTTGGCGGACCGTACCACGGTTGAGCTCGTTATTAATCGTTTGATGATTAACTCCTAATTGGCGACCAATTGCGCGATTGGAAAGTCCTTGCGACTTTAAAGTCGCAATCATCAC
>NZ_CANDNW010000103.1 GCF_947387525.1 Limosilactobacillus viscerum | reverse complement strand
CTGTGATATCTCTTGGTAGAAGGCCTTACGATAGATATCCATTGACGAATGTCCATTAAACATAGCTCGTGGATAGTAATTCATCCAATCATTAGTCGCTATGATCTGAGCACTACTATAGTTATTTATAGCTTCACCTTTGGTAATCTCCTTGC
>NZ_CANDNW010000102.1 GCF_947387525.1 Limosilactobacillus viscerum | reverse complement strand
CGGCCATTGTAGCACGTGTGTAGCCCAGGTCATAAGGGGCATGATGATCTGACGTCGTCCCCACCTTCCTCCGGTTTGTCACCGGCAGTCTCACTAGAGTGCCCAACTGAATGCTGGCAACTAGTAACAAGGGTTGCGCTCGTTGCGGGACTTAA
>NZ_CANDNW010000101.1 GCF_947387525.1 Limosilactobacillus viscerum | reverse complement strand
GGCTTCAGTAAAACCACTATCTTTAATGAGGTTCATCGCTTAGCTGGTGAGTATCACGCAGTTAAGGCTCAAACTGACCATGAAGTTAAACTTAGTCATCGTGGTCGTAAAACCACCTTAACGACTAACCTAAAGCGATTGATTGAAGAAAAAAT
>NZ_CANDNW010000100.1 GCF_947387525.1 Limosilactobacillus viscerum | reverse complement strand
CCACGTTCCCAAGGGGAATACGGATCAGCATAGAAAACATGATCGTGAACTTGTGTTAACTCACTAAATTCTGAACCGTTGTCAGAGGTTATTGTCTTAAAGATGCGATAGTAAGCATCTGTGCCCATTTTCTGGCGTAAATTTATAAAGAACTG
>NZ_CANDNW010000099.1 GCF_947387525.1 Limosilactobacillus viscerum | reverse complement strand
TGCAGTGATGCATGGAGCGGACCATTACTAATCGGTCGAGGACTTAACCAAGGCAAAGCGGTTAGGTTTGTTGGTGGAATTGGATATTGTTTAGTTTTGAGAGCGCAAGCTCTCGTCTCAAGCGAGACGAAGTGTGGTGATGATGGCTTGAAGGATACA
>NZ_CANDNW010000098.1 GCF_947387525.1 Limosilactobacillus viscerum | reverse complement strand
TTTGAATCAATCAAAAATCATAGTCCGGATTTTACTGTTAGAGAACCAAAAATTAATAGTTAATTCCCAGCCTCTTTGTTTTAGTTCCGAATATTACAGAGATATCGCGTGACCCAACCCAGGGCCTTAGTGTCTAGCTACGGACAATCGCTAGCCCGTTCCGT
>NZ_CANDNW010000097.1 GCF_947387525.1 Limosilactobacillus viscerum | reverse complement strand
TTGACGGGCTCTAGACCTCATTTGTGTACCGCGCTGTTCGATTTTTATCTATATAAAAGGACTTATGTCACGGCCCCCTTTATATTTACGACGAATTGTCAAACCAAGTGCAACGGTTTCTCAAAAAATACCTCATATGGGGTTTCATAATTTAACACTTTTCG
>NZ_CANDNW010000096.1 GCF_947387525.1 Limosilactobacillus viscerum | reverse complement strand
TTATGGTAGTGAGTACAATTACACAATGATTCTTGATCAGTTTGAAAAGCAGCCTGTTATTCCATACACAACTTATCCAAAGGAACAGAAACGTAAATTTAAAAACGATCCAACTAAATCACAAAATTGGCAGTATAATGCCGAAGATGATTACTACATCGATCATTTAGG
>NZ_CANDNW010000095.1 GCF_947387525.1 Limosilactobacillus viscerum | reverse complement strand
TGGTAAGCCGTTACCTTACCAACTAGCTAATGCACCGCGGGCCCATCCCAAAGTGATAGCCGAAACCATCTTTTATCTGAAAACCATGTGGTTATCGGAGTTATGCGGTATTAGCACCTGTTTCCAAATGTTATCCCCCGCTCTGGGGCAGGTTGCCCACGTGTTACTCAC
>NZ_CANDNW010000094.1 GCF_947387525.1 Limosilactobacillus viscerum | reverse complement strand
AGAAACCGGTTATTGATCTCATTGGATCCACGTTCCCAAGGGGAATACGGATCAGCATAGAAAACATGATCGTGAACTTGTGTTAACTCACTAAATTCTGAACCATTGTCAGAGGTTATTGTCTTAAAGATGCGATAGTAAGCATCTGTGCCCATTTTCTGGCGTAAATTTATAAAGAACTG
>NZ_CANDNW010000093.1 GCF_947387525.1 Limosilactobacillus viscerum | reverse complement strand
GAAGACCTCCTTACTGATGATTTCAGTATAGGAGGTCCTGCTGACAATTTATAGACGTGTCGTTATGGTGTGCTTACATATTATTTTTGTAATTAAAGCTTTGCTAATAAACTAAGAATTTAGAGGACGAATTGTCAAACCAAGTGCAACGGTTTCTCAAAAAATACCTCATATGGGGTTTCATAATTTAACACTTTTCGAG
>NZ_CANDNW010000092.1 GCF_947387525.1 Limosilactobacillus viscerum | reverse complement strand
TGTTTAGCGACACCATTAAAGACCTTTATGGGTTTTTCTGTCCACTGATTTGTTCAACTTAAATTTTACAATCTACCTAGTTTAAAAAATAAAATCACACCTCACTGCCGTATTTATTAGTGAGGTGTGAAAAATGAAGGAAAAAATATTGGTGGATTATAGAATGAAGTTAGCCACCTAATTGGTGGTAAATGCAAAAACGCCATTCGGCGTGACATC
>NZ_CANDNW010000091.1 GCF_947387525.1 Limosilactobacillus viscerum | reverse complement strand
CAATCCCAACTACATGGGCAACTTGTTCAGGGGACCACTTCTGGACTTGAATCTTTTCCTCGATCAAGTGTTTAAGGCTTTTAGTGAGCGAAGACTTCCGCCCCCGTTGACTAACCTTTCGTTCAAAGTCAGTTTGCGCTAGCTCAGCCTGGTACTCACTATTTAGCCGGTGAAGTTCGTTAAAGATGGTGGTCTTACTAAAGCCTAAGTAGTTAGCGATGTATCGCAAGGAAC
>NZ_CANDNW010000090.1 GCF_947387525.1 Limosilactobacillus viscerum | reverse complement strand
TTGTCATCTTCACTAGGAATTTCAACGTCGTGGTTTGGCTTGTCCAGCTTAACAACAGTTTCCATCAGGAAGCGACGTCCTTCTTGGATGTATTGGCCAAGGGAGTGGAGGTCGGTCGTGAAGTTAGCACTTGATGGGTAAATCCCCTTCTGGTCCTTACCTTCAGATTCACCAGCTAGTTGCTTCCACCATTCGGCGAACATCCGCATGTTTGGTTCATAGTTTTCCAACAATTCAGTTTCGTAGCCCTTCCG
>NZ_CANDNW010000089.1 GCF_947387525.1 Limosilactobacillus viscerum | reverse complement strand
CAAGTCCAGAAGTGGTCCCCTGAACAAGTTGCCCATGTAGTTGGGATTGCCTACAAGACGGTCTATAACTGGATTGAGCAAGGATGGCTTGATGTACAGTTGCCCGATTTGCCTGATCATGGAATTCGTCGTCATCGTGCTAAAGAAAAGCGTGGTACGTTCAGTCACGGCCGCTCAATTGAGGAGCGGCCTCATAAAGTCGAAACTCGCCAAGAATTCGGCCACTTTGAAGCTGATACCGTACTTTCTGGCAA
>NZ_CANDNW010000088.1 GCF_947387525.1 Limosilactobacillus viscerum | reverse complement strand
TAACGCGGTGTTCTCGGTTTATTGTTTTAATAAATAAAGAAATTAGATATTATTTAGTTTTCAAAGTACAAGCTCTGTCAGTTCAATCAGAACTGACGATGGAGAATAACGGAATCGAACCGATGACCTCCTGCTTGCAAAGCAGGTGCTCTCCCAGCTGAGCTAATTCCCCAAAATTTAGATGGGCCTAAATGGACTTGAACCATCGACCTCACGCTTATCAGGCGTGCGCTCTAAACCAACTGAGCTATAGGCCCA
>NZ_CANDNW010000087.1 GCF_947387525.1 Limosilactobacillus viscerum | reverse complement strand
GGGCCTAATATTGCTCAACGACCTCAAACTGCGGACCAACGGTCCGAAATTGGCCATTGGGAACTAGATACAGTTCAGGGACAGAAAAACGGTAATGACAGTGTTGTACTAGTAATGACTGATCGCCTTTCACGAGTTAATATCACGAGTAAAATTGCTGGTAAAACTGCGCATGCAGTAAATCAGTTCTTTATAAATTTACGCCAGAAAATGGGCACAGATGCTTACTATCGCATCTTTAAGACAATAACCTCTGACAA
>NZ_CANDNW010000086.1 GCF_947387525.1 Limosilactobacillus viscerum | reverse complement strand
CCCAGCAGACCAAACATGTTGGTCTTGTAAGCTTCAACTCCTGGTTGGTTGAATGGGTTGATCCCGTTCAGGTAACCGGAGATTCCCATGGCCACTTCAAAGAAGTAAATCAGGTAACCGAGCGTGTATTCATTTTCTTCTGGAATGTGAACCGTCATTACCGGTACCCCACCAGCTGTGTGGGCCGCAACCACGGCTTCATAGGCCTTGGTGTTGGCAAAGTCCATCGTCTTGCCTTCCAAGTACTTCAAACCATCCAGGTTGTCATC
>NZ_CANDNW010000085.1 GCF_947387525.1 Limosilactobacillus viscerum | reverse complement strand
GTTTGATGATTAACTCCTAATTGGCGACCAATTGCGCGATTGGAAAGTCCTTGCGACTTTAAAGTCGCAATCATCACACGTTCTTCTTTAGTAAGATGAGCATTCTTTTTATGAGTAGTCAATAAACTAGTAGACATGGTATCATTTAAGTGCGTCATTTGACGGACATCCTTTCATATAGGTTTGGTTCACTTAATATGATACCTGATGTCACGCCGAATGGCGTTTTTTATTTACCACCAACTGGGTGGCTAACTTCATTCTATAATCCACC
>NZ_CANDNW010000084.1 GCF_947387525.1 Limosilactobacillus viscerum | reverse complement strand
AAGTGACCCGTGCGGGATTTGAACCCACGATACCAGCGTGAAAGGCTGGTGTCTTAACCACTTGACTAACGGGTCATTCAAACGGAGAGTAAGGGATTCGAACCCTTGATACAGGCTTTAACCCGTATACAGCATTTCCAATGCTGCTCCTTCGGCCAACTCGGACAACTCTCCAAGATCCGAACCCTGGCACAAAGCCAGGTGCCAAAGTCCGCTAAATCGCGTGGCAACGTCCTATCCTCGCAGGGAGCGATCCCCCAACTACTTTCGGCGTGTTGAAGCTTAACTTCTGTGTTC
>NZ_CANDNW010000083.1 GCF_947387525.1 Limosilactobacillus viscerum | reverse complement strand
AATGAGAACCGTAACCGAGTTTTACGACGCTTTATTCCCAAAGGCCAAGCTATTGAAGAGTTAAGCGATCACAAGCTGATTCAAATTAATTGGTATTTGACTTCCCGACCACTTAAATGTCTTAACTGGCAAACACCAATCGAGATCTTCTTGCTTAATCTACGTCACTAAATTTGTTCAAGTTATTTCTTACAATCTGCCTTATTAATATTTTTAACAAAAAAAGAACCGGCATTGGAAATGCACGGTTCTTCGAGGCCCTTTGCGTGGCAACGTCCTATCCTCGCAGGGAGCGATCCCCCAACTACTTTCGGCGTGTTGAAGCTTAACTTCTGTGTT
>NZ_CANDNW010000082.1 GCF_947387525.1 Limosilactobacillus viscerum | reverse complement strand
ATCATGATGCGACTTTTATGTGTATGAAGGAAGATCCGATGATGAATCGGGAGTTGAAGCCCGGCTATAACCTGCAAGTCGCTACACATAAGCAATTTGTCCTTGATTACGGGCTCTTTTCAAATCCAACTGACACCAGGACCTTAGTGCCATTTCTTACCCAGTTTCATGCTTTAGATTTCTTTAAGCATATCGTTGCCGATGCCGGTTATGGTAGTGAGTACAATTACACAATGATTCTTGATCAGTTTGAAAAGCAGCCTGTTATTCCATACACAACTTATCAAAAGGAACAGAAACGTAAATGGCAGATTGCAATAAATAAATTGAACACTTCATCGAAACATTTTTCGCATAAAGACTTCAATGGGTGATCG
>NZ_CANDNW010000081.1 GCF_947387525.1 Limosilactobacillus viscerum | reverse complement strand
AAGCGGAAGACGGGATTCGAACCCGCGACCCCCACCATGGCAAGGTGATGTTCTACCACTGAACTACTTCCGCATATTACAAGTGCCGACTATAGGAGTCGAACCTACGACCTTCTGTTTACAAGACAGATGCTCTACCAGCTGAGCTAAGTCGGCATGCACATGTATTATTATACCAAACCGTTAGACATTTGGCAATGAGCCGTGTGGGGATCGAACCCACGACCCTCTGATTAAAAGTCAGATGCTCTACCAACTGAGCTAACGGCTCATGAGCATTGGTGCTCAATGGAGGATACAGGGCTCGAACCTGTGACCCTCTGCTTGTAAGGCAGATGCTCTCCCAACTGAGCTAATCCTCCATAAATGCGTGGCAACGTCCTATCCTCGCAGGGAGCGATCCCCCAACTACTTTCGGCGTGTTGAAGCTTAACTTCTGTGTTC
>NZ_CANDNW010000080.1 GCF_947387525.1 Limosilactobacillus viscerum | reverse complement strand
AAGAATAAGTTAGCCACTAAGCTGAAATAAATAGCACTGACCAATTAATTATTGGTTGATGAGAACGTGACATCTCTTGATAGAATGCTTTACAGTAAACATCCATTGCAGAACGTCCATTAAATATGGCTCGTGGATAGTGATTCATCCAGTTATTGGTCGCTATAATCTGGGCACTACTATAATCATTAATAGCTTGGCCCTTAGTAATCTCCTTCCGGAGAAAACGATTATTGATTTCATTGGATCCGCGTTCCCAAGGGGAATACGGATCAGCATAGAAAACATGGTCATGAACTCGCGTTAACTCACTAAATTCAGAACCATTATCAGAAGTAATTGTTTTAAAAATGCGATAGTAAGCATTCTGGCTCTACAATATCTGGTGTTGATATAGAAATTTCACTTTCTATACCAATACCAGATTTTTACGTTTAAACTAAAA
>NZ_CANDNW010000079.1 GCF_947387525.1 Limosilactobacillus viscerum | reverse complement strand
ATCGATGGGACCAAGGTGGAAGCCGATGCCAATAAATATTCATTTACTTGGCGGCGGGCGGTTGAAAAGTATCACGCTAAGTTAAGAGAAAAGACGAGTAAGCTTTATGAGGAACTAGTAGAAAAACAAGTGGTGCAAGAAATGGCACCCGAGCTGGTTACTTCTGCCGAAGGCATGGAAGTAATGGAACAAGAGCTTGCGGAGAAAATCACTAAGTTAGATGAAGAGATTAAGCAAGAACCAAAAATCATCAAAGGTGGTTCAGTTAGAAAACGGCGCCGTCGTTTTCTAAAAAAACTTCGCCATCAATTAAGCAACGACCTAATTCCGCGTGCCAAAAAGTATGAACGTGCCGAAGATATCTTCCAAGGTCGTAATAGCTATTCCAAGACTGATCATGATGCGACTTTTATGTGTATGAAGGAAGATCCGATGATGAATCGGGAGTTGAAGCCCGGCTATAACCTGCAA
>NZ_CANDNW010000078.1 GCF_947387525.1 Limosilactobacillus viscerum | reverse complement strand
TGAACTGTATCTAGTTCCCAATGGCCAATTTCGGACCGTTGGTCCGCAGTTTGAGGTCGTTGAGCAATATTAGGCCCCAAGCACCTTTTAGCTTGCGGATGAGTTCGATGATGCTTACGTTTAGGTTTTTCAAAGAGGTCTAAATTGGACGTACGAAGCACACCCTCATTAATCCATTGATATAAAGTTACAACCGACTTTGGGATCAGGGTACCATCATTCATTAAATCTCGAGCCTTATAAATAACCGCTTGTGGGGAGTAATGGTGGTCGTCAAACTCACCAAGCATTAGCTGATCAGCTAATCGTAAAAATTGCTTTGAAGAATAATATAAGCGACGACGACCAGAATGGCGGTGATGTTCAAGATATGTGGCCTGACCAGCTTCATAACTATAGATGTAGTAAGAATATTCGTAAATCTTACCATTAGATTTTTGACGACGAAGTTGGCGGACCGTACCACGGTTGAGCTCGTTATTAAT
>NZ_CANDNW010000077.1 GCF_947387525.1 Limosilactobacillus viscerum | reverse complement strand
GGCGGATTGTTTGTTCAACCGCATTATTACTTAGTGGCACTTGACCATTCTCAAAAATACGATATACACGTTGGCGAAGCCTTTGCGCATTCTCAATTGCTTTTCGTAGTTTACCCATTGGGTGCTCAATCTTCACTAGATAATCATAGAATTGATCAAGCAGTGGTTTTATCTTCTCCTTTCGCAAGGCCAACTTTTCCTTTGAACTTTGGTATTTTAGGCCGTTTTCCGTATGGAAAACGTGACTTAATAGCTCAATTGCCCGCCATGCCTTTGTCTGGCGGCGTTGATTTGGTTTTAAAAGTTTGGTAATTCGAATAAATTCACGGCGAATATGGACCAAACAAGAACCGAATTTTGCTCGAGGATAAAGGCGATTGCTGTAACCATTATAGCCATCGCACATAATAATCCCCGGGTAATTCTCGCCTAAGATTTTCCCAACCATTTGTCCCGATCTACTATTCGCATAATGGAAAACACCTATTTGATGGTGACTGAATTCCTTAGTC
>NZ_CANDNW010000076.1 GCF_947387525.1 Limosilactobacillus viscerum | reverse complement strand
ATTGGCATACACCAATCGAGATCTTCCTGCTTAATCTACGTCATTAAATTCGTTCAAGTTATTTCTTGCAATCTGCCGTTTTAAAGGAATTCCAATTAGGCACCTAGCTTTTCCTTCAGTGCATTCGTCATGACTTCGGAAAAGTTGATCCCACGCTCCTTACCTAATTCATTTAAGTAATTAGGAATGGTGATGGTTTTCTTTACAACCTTGTTGTCGTTTTTACGTTTGTATTCGGAAATGTTGACAGTTACCAGTGTAACAGTAGTGCCAGCAGAGGAACTGGGCAGATTAATATTAGACTTAGGTAATTGCTGCTCTAACGAATAGGTACCAATGTAATCTTTAGCCATTTCCATTGCATCAGCAATTGATTTTCCCTCGGTCATTCCGTCGAGGTCAGGGATCTCAACGAAATAGGGATAAACGTTATTATCTTTATTTTCAGTAATAATAATTGGAAATGGCAGATTGCAATAAATAAATTGAACACTTCATCGAAACATTTTTCGCATAAAGACTTCAATGGGTGATCGCC
>NZ_CANDNW010000075.1 GCF_947387525.1 Limosilactobacillus viscerum | reverse complement strand
AAAAACTCCTAGTCCAAAATAAAAACCGGATGATGAATTTTTTGAACAATTCATCATCCGGTTTTTATGTACACAGGAAATCGTTCCTGATATGATGTAATTACCACAAAAACAACTAAAGGGAGCGATTTCCATGTATCAAAATTATACCATAGGACAAACTGAATTCGTACTAAACTATAACTATGATTTACCACAGAATCATGTTGCGCGACTAATTAGTGATTTTGTCGACTCGATTCCACAAAATGTGCTATTAGAAGATTCTGTAGCGGCTACTGGCCGCCCTTCATCGCATCCAGCAATAATGCTTAAGATTCTCTTGTTTGCTTACTCACGTCAAACTTATTCTGGCAGAAAAATTGAAATGATGTTGGATGAGAACCTGCCGATGCGTTGGTTAGCTCATGACTATACTTATAGCTACCATACCATCAATAATTTTCGACGCAGTCAGCACGCTAGTAAGCTAATTAAACATGCCTTTGTCTACTTTACCATGGCTTTGAAAGATCACGGACTAATTCAAAATGATGCAGTTTT
>NZ_CANDNW010000074.1 GCF_947387525.1 Limosilactobacillus viscerum | reverse complement strand
GCCATCAGGGATCACGAAGGATTCGTAACCATTGGCATCAGCTTCAGTCTTCAAGGCACCCTTGGCCTTGTCTGTAGTGGCATAAATCCGCTTGTTAGCTTCTTCCAGGCCGTACTTTTCAATTAACTTCTTCTTGAAGATCCGGAAGGCAATTGAAGGTTCAGTCGTCGTCCCCGACTTAGAAACCACGTTAACGGAGAAGTCCTTGTCCCCGATCAGTTGGAGTAAGTCATGAACATAAGTTGAGCTCAGTGAGTTACCAGCAAAGATTACCAGTGGGTACTTGCGGTCCTTAGCACTTTGAGCCTGGTAGAAGGTATTGTGCAGGAAGTCAATGGCCATTTGGGCACCGAGGTAAGAACCACCAATCCCGATTACTACTAAGATGTCGGAGTCAGATTGGATCTTCTTAGCGGTCTTCTTAATCCGGGCAAATTCGTCCTTATCATATTCGGTTGGCAGGTGGAGCCAGTCACGGAAGTCAGCACCAGCACCGGTCCCGTTCCGTAATTCATCATCAGCAGCCTTAACCATGGCTTGCATTTCGCCTAATTCGTTGTCAT
>NZ_CANDNW010000073.1 GCF_947387525.1 Limosilactobacillus viscerum | reverse complement strand
AATTAACTATTAATTTTTGGTTCTCTAACAGTAAAATCCGGACTATGATTTTTGATTGATTCAAAAATCGTAGTCCGGATTTTAAATTATTTACGAAATTAGTCTCCAATCGACTAATTGATTGTCCCAATTTCGTTAGATTTAATGTCATCAGGGCTAGCCCGATATCATTTTCCACAGCTTGTTGTCCACGTAGATGAGTTCGGCGTATGCCAAAATCCCTCTTCAGGTGACCAAAGACTGGCTCAACGTCGAACTTCCGTCGACGATAAATTGCCTTGCCTTCGTCACTTGAGAGGGTTGCTTTTACTTTAGCCTTGTAATAATTCCACGTTGGGTTAACCTGCATATAGCGTTGCCGACCACTTGGTGTTTTTGCCAACTCATCCAATTGTTCTGACAGTTGGTGCTTATCCGCTCGATAGAGTTTGAAATCACGTTCGAAACCATATTTATCGGTTCGCCTACTATACCGATAAAAGCTAAAGCGAACTCCTAAATGATCGATGTAGTAATCATCTTCGGCATTATACTGCCAATTTTGTGATTTAGTTGGATCGTTTTTAAATTT
>NZ_CANDNW010000072.1 GCF_947387525.1 Limosilactobacillus viscerum | reverse complement strand
TGGGCAAAATAAACCGGAGTACCAGTTTGCCGTTCAATTGTCTGATAGTTAGCGAACTCTTTACCATGATCCACGGTCAGCGTCTTGAGCTTGTCTTGAAGTTGACCAGCTAGTTCAAGTACGGCTTGAGTCATGGACTGACTGTCGCGACTATGGAGCCGTTTAACAATTGTCAGGCGACTCTTACGCTCCACAAAAGTCGCCACAGCTTGACCTTTACGTTTACCAGAAAGTACGGTATCAGCTTCAAAGTGGCCGAATTCCTGGCGAGTTTCGACTTTATGAGGACGCTCCTCAATTGAGCGGCCGTGACTGAATGTACCACGCTTTTCTTTAGCGCGATGACGACGAATTCCATGATCAGGCAAATCGGGCAGCTGTACATCAAGCCATCCTTGATCAATCCAGTTATAAACCGTCTTGTAGGCAATCCCAACCACATGGGCAACTTGTTCAGGGGACCACTTCTGGACTTGAATCTTTTCCTCGACCAAGTGTTTAAGGTTTTTAGTGAGCGAAGACTTCCGCCCCCGTTGACTAACCTTTTGTTCAAAGTCAGTTTGCGCTAGCTCAGCCTGGTACTTACTATTTAGCCGGTGAAGTTCGTTAAAGATGGTGGTCTTACTAAAGCCTAAGTAGTTAGCGATGTATCGCAAGGAAC
>NZ_CANDNW010000071.1 GCF_947387525.1 Limosilactobacillus viscerum | reverse complement strand
GGTGCCGTGGTATTTTGGCAAGCCATTGGTCAAGGTGAGTGTTAACACATTCGGCAGTACGATGATGAATGTTAAGAATGATTTCAACTTTAGAGAGCCGTTCAACCAGAGTCATGACTGCGCCGTGATGCTTACTTCCTTGAACGGTATCAGCTTCTAGGTGACCAAATTCGTTACGATAGTTAGGATAATCGTTATATCGCTCATCGATATTGCGACCTAATTGTCCAGTTCGTCCTCGGCCGCGTGTTTCAACGTAACCATTAGGATGACGACGCCCTTTCATTGGCAATTGACGGACATCAAACTCGCCACGCTTGAACATCCGATATAAGGTCCGCATACTACAGCTAATATGATGCTCGTTACGACCAATGATGGTATCTGGTGTCCAGCCAGCGTTGACTTGCTTTTGAATATATTTTCGTTCATCTTTCGGTAGAGTAATTGATTTACGACCGCATTTAGCCTTTTGAAGACGGTAATGTTCCTGATATTGAACGATAGTTTTTCCTTGATTCAGAAAACGGTAAACACGATAGATAGTTTCAGCACTCCGTCGTAAAGCACGTGCAGCAAGGTAAGCCTTGGTGCCTTGTTTCCAAAAATGATATATAAAGGTCAGTTCTTGTGTGTTAAGATGCTTATAGGTCATTTGTGATGTTCCTTTACTTTTGTTTGTGGTTATTCAAAAGTCTATCACAAATGACTTTTTTATTTTTCTAACTTAATTTTACAAACCGCG
>NZ_CANDNW010000070.1 GCF_947387525.1 Limosilactobacillus viscerum | reverse complement strand
GGCAGATTGCAAGAAATAACTTGAACAAATTTAGTAACGCAGATTACGCAAAAAGATCTCAATTGGTGTTCGCCAATCTAAACATTTGAGTGGTCGGGAATTCAAATACCAGTTAATTTGGATCAATTCATCATCAGTAATTTCATCAATTGGTTGACCTTTGGGAATGAAGCGGCGTAGTACTCGGTTGCGATTTTCATTACTGCCTCGTTCATGTGGAGAATAAGCGTGCGCAAAGTACAGCGGAACACCGGTCTGTTCTTCAATCAAATTGTAGTTGGCGAATTCTTTCCCATGGTCAACAGTAAGGGTCTTGAGATTATCTCCTAACTGGTTAGCCAATTCTAAAATAGCCTTGGTCATTGAAGTACTATCTCGTCCATTAAGCCGTTTAACGATGGTAAGCCGACTCTTACGCTCGACAAACGTAGCTACTGCTTGACCTTTACGTTTTCCAGATAAAACTGTATCAGCTTCAAAATGACCTGAAGTATTACGATCAGAAATTTCAGCTGGACGATCTTCGATGGAACGTCCATGACTAAAAGTACCACGGGTTTCTTTAGCTCGTTTGCGACGAATACCATGGTCAGGTAAATCAGTCACATTAATATCCAGTAGTCCCCGATCAATCCAGTTATAGATGGTTTTGTAGGCAATTCTAACTACATGCGCCACTTGTTCAATTGACCATTTTTGGATCTTGATTTTTTCTTCAATCAATCGCTTTAGGTTAGTCGTTAAGGTGGTTTTACGACCACGATGACTAAGTTTAACTTCATG
>NZ_CANDNW010000069.1 GCF_947387525.1 Limosilactobacillus viscerum | reverse complement strand
TTTGGAGGATTAGCTCAGTTGGGAGAGCATCTGCCTTACAAGCAGAGGGTCACAGGTTCGAGCCCTGTATCCTCCATTAACAGCTAAATAGTTGTTAACACCCATACACAATGGCTCGGTAGCTCAGTTGGTAGAGCAACGGATTGAAGCTCCGTGTGTCGGCGGTTCGATTCCGTCCCGCGCCATTTATGGAGGAGTAGCGAAGTCTGGCTAAACGCGATGGACCGTAAATCCATTCCTTCGGGTTCGGTGGTTCGAATCCACTCTCCTCCACTTTATAGGGATATAGTTAAACGGTATAACTACGGTCTCCAAAACCGTCATTGTGGGTTCGATTCCTACTATCCCTGCTTAACTGAATATTTTGGCGGTATTGGTGAAGTTTGGTTAACACACCGGTTTGTGGGTCCGGCACGCGTGGGTTCAAATCCCACATACCGCCCTTTTGATTGGGCATGTTTTTTATCCTGCTCAATCTTAACTATTTGGTGGTATAGCCAAGTGGTAAGGCAGAGGTCTGCAAAACCTTTATCATCGGTTCAAATCCGATTACCACCTTTTAGTTAGCTGATGCCTCTGTGGCGGAATTGGCAGACGCGCTGGACTCAAAATCCAGTTCCCGTTGAGGGAGTGTGGGTTCGACCCCCACCGGAGGCATTTTAATCCAAATATTCAGCTAAACGAAAAAAGACGTGATCTTAAAGGTCGCGTCTTTTTTTATTCTTGAGTATTTACAATCTAAGTGCAACAGATTTAAAAAAATAAACCCATAGCGGGTAGAATATGTTTAACGACCAAAG
>NZ_CANDNW010000068.1 GCF_947387525.1 Limosilactobacillus viscerum | reverse complement strand
GATAAAAGATGGTTTCGGCTATCACTTTGGGATGGGCCCGCGGTGCATTAGCTAGTTGGTAAGGTAACGGCTTA
This sequence comes from Limosilactobacillus viscerum, assembly GCF_947387525.1. Lineage (GTDB taxonomy): Bacteria > Bacillota > Bacilli > Lactobacillales > Lactobacillaceae > Limosilactobacillus > Limosilactobacillus viscerum. The sequence continues at coordinate 897 of NZ_CANDNW010000068.1, read as the reverse complement.
CCAAGGCGATGATGCATAGCCGAGTTGAGAGACTGATCGGCCACAATGGAACTGAGACACGGTCCATACTCCTACGGGAGGCAGCAGTAGGGAATCTTCCACAATGGGCGCAAGCCTGATGGAGCAACACCGCGTGAGTGAAGAAGGGTTTCGGCTCGTAAAACTCTGTTGTTGAAGAAGAACGTGCGTGAGAGTAACTGTTCATGCAGTGACGGTATTCAACCAGAAAGTCACGGCTAACTACGTGCCAGCAGCCGCGGTAATACGTAGGTGGCAAGCGTTATCCGGATTTATTGGGCGTAAAGCGAGCGCAGGCGGTTACTTAGGTCTGATGTGAAAGCCTTCGGCTTAACCGAAGAAGTGCATCGGAAACCGGGCGACTTGAGTGCAGAAGAGGACAGTGGAACTCCATGTGTAGCGGTGGAATGCGTAGATATATGGAAGAACACCAGTGGCGAAGGCGGCTGTCTGGTCTGCAACTGACGCTGAGGCTCGAAAGCATGGGTAGCGAACAGGATTAGATACCCTGGTAGTCCATGCCGTAAACGATGAGTGCTAGGTGTTGGAGGGTTTCCGCCCTTCAGTGCCGCAGCTAACGCATTAAGCACTCCGCCTGGGGAGTACGACCGCAAGGTTGAAACTCAAAGGAATTGACGGGGGCCCGCACAAGCGGTGGAGCATGTGGTTTAATTCGAAGCTACGCGAAGAACCTTACCAGGTCTTGACATCTTGCGCTAACCTAAGAGATTAGGCGTTCCCTTCGGGGACGCAATGACAGGTGGTGCATGGTCGTCGTCAGCTCGTGTCGTGAGATGTTGGGTTAAGTCCCGCAACGAGCGCAACCCTTGTTACTAGTTGCCAGCATTCAGTTGGGCACTCTAGTGAGACTGCCGGTGA
>NZ_CANDNW010000067.1 GCF_947387525.1 Limosilactobacillus viscerum | reverse complement strand
GGCAGATTGCAATAAATAACTTGAACAAATTTAGTGACGCAAATTAAGCAAAAAGACTTCAATTGGTGTTCGCCAGTTTAAACATTTGAGAGGCCGTGAATTCAGATACCAGTTAATCTGAATCAATTCATCATCACTAACCTCTTCAATTGGCTGGCCCTTAGGAATAAATCGCCGCAGCACTCGGTTACGATTCTCATTACTACCACGTTCATGTGGAGAGTAAGCATGCGCAAAGTACAACGGCACGCCGGTATTTTCCTCAATTGATTGGTAGTTGGCGAACTCTTTCCCGTGATCAACCGTCAGTGTCTTGAGATTAGTTCCTAATTGATTGGCTAATTCAAGGATAGCCTTAGTCATTGAAGTGCTATCTCTTCCGTCAAGCCGTTTAACAATGGTAAGACGGCTCTTACGTTCGACAAAGGTAGCGACTGCTTGACCTTTACGCTTGCCAGAAAGAACTGTATCGGCCTCAAAATGACCTGCAACATGCCGTGCATTAACTTCAGCTGGACGCTCTTCAATCGAACGGCCATGACTGAATGTTCCGCGGGTTTCTTTAGCTCGTTTACGGCGAATACCACGGTCAGGTAAATCAGTTACCTTAATTTCCAGCAGTCCTTGATCAACCCAATTGTAGATGGTCTTGTAGGCGATCCTAACCACATGAGCCACCTGTTCAATTGACCATTTCTGAATTTTGATCTTGTCTTCGATTAGTCGCTTGAGGTTAGCCGTTAGTGAGCATTTGCGACCACGATGACTAAGCCTAGATTCATGGTTAGCTTGAGCACTAATGGCATGGTATTCGCCATTTAGACGATGAACTTCATTAAAGATGGTGGTCTTACTAAAGCCTAGATATTTAGCGATATATCTAAGTGAGCGGTTTTCATGACGAAGAGTTTCAATGACAACGCGGTCTTCAAATGATAAAATAGTGGTGCCCATAAAGGTCCTTCTTTCATGGATTTTGTTTAGCGACACCATTAAAGACCTTTATGGGTTTTTCTGTCCACTGATTTGTTCAACTTAAATTTTACAATCTACC
>NZ_CANDNW010000066.1 GCF_947387525.1 Limosilactobacillus viscerum | reverse complement strand
GGCAGATTGTAAAATATAAGTTGAACATTTAAGTGGACAAGAAAACCCATAAAGGTCTTTAATGGTGTTACCACAACATTCCATTAGAAAGAAGGACCTTTATGGGCACCACTATTTTATCATTTGCTGACCGCATTGTCATTGAAACTTTACTTTATGAGCATCGTTCTCTTCGCTATATTGCAGATTATCTGGGCTTCAGTAAAACGACGATTTTCAATGAATTACATCGTCTCCCTTTACCTTATAATGCTAAGCGATCTCAACAGGATCATGAGACAAAGCTTAAGTTACGTGGACGTAAATATGTGCTGACTGCTAATCTAAAACGCTTGATCGAAGACAAAATTAAAATTCAGAAGTGGTCACCTGAACAGGTTGCTCACATGGTTGGCATTGCCTATAAGACCATTTATAACTGGATTGACCAGGACTTACTTGACATTCAATTATCTGATCTTCCTGACAGCGGTATTCGTCGTCATCGGGCGAAAGAAACTCGGGGAACATTTAGTCATGGCCGTTCAATTGAAGAACGTCCACAGGAAGTTAAGACTCGTAAAACGTTTGGTCACTTTGAAGCTGACACTGTTCTATCTGGTAAACGAAGAGGACAAGCGGTGGCCACTTTTGTCGAACGGCAAAGTAGATTAACGATTGTTAAACGTCTTGAAAGTCGTAGTAGTCAAGCAATGACGTTAGCCATACTGGAACTAGCTAAACAATTGGGACCAAAGCTTAAGACCATCACGGTTGACCATGGTAAAGAATTCGCCAACTATCGTGAAGTTGAAGAACAGACCGGTATTAATCTTTACTTTGCCCATGCTTATTCGCCACATGAACGTGGTAGTAATGAGAACCGTAATCGAGTTCTGCGTCGCTTTATTCCTAAAGGCAAGCCAATCGAAGAGATTAGTGATCAGGAACTAATTCAAATTAACTGGAACTTAAACTCACGGCCACTTAAATGTCTCAACTGGCGATCACCCATTGAAGTCTTTATGCGAAAAATGTTTCGATGAAGTGTTCAATTTATTTATTGCAATCTGCCA
>NZ_CANDNW010000065.1 GCF_947387525.1 Limosilactobacillus viscerum | reverse complement strand
TTAAGTCCCGCAACGAGCGCAACCCTTGTTACTAGTTGCCAGCATTCAGTTGGGCACTCTAGTGAGACTGCCGGTGATAAACCGGAGGAAGGTGGGGACGACGTCAGATCATCATGCCCCTTATGACCTGGGCTACACACGTGCTACAATGGCCGGTACAACGAGCAGCTAACCCGCGAGGGTGTGCAAATCTCTTAAAGCCGGTCTCAGTTCGGACTGCAGTCTGCAACTCGACTGCACGAAGTCGGAATCGCTAGTAATCGCGGATCAGCATGCCGCGGTGAATACGTTCCCGGGCCTTGTACACACCGCCCGTCACACCATGGAAGTTTGCAATGCCCAAAGTCAGTGGCCTAACCATTTTGGAGGGAGCTGCCTAAGGCAGGGCAGATGACTGGGGTGAAGTCGTAACAAGGTAGCCGTAGGAGAACCTGCGGCTGGATCACCTCCTTTCTAAGGAATAAAACGGAACCTACACATGGTTGAAACTTTGTTTAGTTTTGAGGGGTTTACCCTCAGAGCTTGTACTTTGAAAACTAAATAATATCTAATTTCTTTATTTATAAAAACAATAAACCGAGAACACCGCGTTATTTGAGTTTTATTAACGAAATAATCGCTAACTCAATTAATCAAGGTGATCACTTCGTGATCATCAAGGTTAAGTTATGAAGGGCGCATGGTGAATGCCTTGGTACTAGGAGCCGATGAAGGACGGGACAAACACCGATATGCTTCGGGGAGTGGTAAGTACACTTTGATCCGGAGATTTCCGAATGGGGAAACCCAACCAACTTAGTCGTTGGTTATCTGACTAGTGAATCTATAGCTAGCAGAGGGGAGACGCAGTGAACTGAAACATCTCAGTAGCTGCAGGAAGAGAAAGAAAAATCGATTCCCTGAGTAGCGGCGAGCGAAAGGGGAAGAGCCCAAACCAGTGAGCTTGCTTGCTGGGGTTGTAGGACTGAACAATGGAGTTACCAAAATACGACGTAGTCGCAACAGCTGGGAAGCTGTGCCAGAGAGGGTGATAGCCCCGTAGACGAAACGTCACATTCTCCGTTC
>NZ_CANDNW010000064.1 GCF_947387525.1 Limosilactobacillus viscerum | reverse complement strand
TGAGTATTTACAATCTAAGTGCAACAGATTTAAAAAAATAAACCCATAGCGGGTAGAATATGTTTAACGACCAAAGCAAACTATTCGAGGTAACCCGTTATGAGTTATATACATCTTACTATAAAAGAACGTGAAATGCTTATGTGTTTAAAGGCTAAAGGATTAACTATTCGTGCAATTGCCTTACACATGAAGCGTAGTCCAAGTACTATTTCTCGTGAATTAAAGCGTTGTTCTGGTAAATACTCTGCTAACACTGCTGAAAATGACTATCACGTAAAACGTCGTAATTGTCATAAACCATTATTGCTAGATAGTCATCCACAATTACGTCGTAAAATTGTTCATTATATTTTAGATTTACATTGGTCTCCTGAACAAATCGCTGCGCGCTTTGCGAAAGAACATCGGTGGTGTGTTAGTTATAACACCATCTATCGTCATATTTACAAGCATAATTTAGGTGAACAGTATTCATCTCATGGTGACACCGGAATTAAACGACATTTAAGGCATAAGCATCACACCCGTCATCCTAAAAATACCAGGAGGCATCGGGAAGCCCAAACAGATTATATTTCAATTCATGAGCGTCCTAAATTCATCAATGAGCGTCAGCGCATTGGTGATTGGGAAATAGATACTGTAATGGGGAAAACAGGACACTCCGTTCTTTTAACAGTCGTTGATCGTCTTAGTCGATTAGTATTGATCAAAAAGATCAATCACAAAGAAACAACTGATGTCAATCAGGGCTTAATTGATCTCTTAGGGTCTATTCCTAAAGAATTTGTCCATTCATTGACTCCAGATCATGGGCGTGAATTTCTTGGCTTGAATGATATTCGAGAACGTTTAGGAGTAGCTATCTATTGGCCAGATCCATATTCACCAGAGGAAAGAGGAACCAATGAAAATACCAATGGCCTAATTAGGGAATACTTTCCTAAAAGGACTAATATTGATGATTATACAGATAAGGACGTCAGTTTCTGCCAACATCAGCTGAACCGCCGTCCTCGAAAAGTGTTAAATTATGAAACCCCATATGAGGTATTTTTTGAGAAACCGTTGCACTTGGTTTGACAATTCGTC
>NZ_CANDNW010000063.1 GCF_947387525.1 Limosilactobacillus viscerum | reverse complement strand
TTCTCGTCACCCAGAAATAGCCATTGGCTTTGCGGCTATCAAGGACCTGGAATGGTGTTTCATCCATATGGATTACCGCTTCACATTGAATTAATTTGATAAGGGCCTGGTATAGTGGCTTTAAGTATCGCTGACTAACTTTAATTAGGGCACGGTCTAAGGCTTTATCCTGAACTGGCAAGCCGACGGCGTGCCAAAGTTTCATCTGTCGATGACACGGTAGCGCTAAATTAAATTTGTAATTCGCTACCTGAGCTAAAATACTACTCGATAAATAACTATGATTTAGTAACGCCTTTGGTGTTCGGCTGTTTATTAGGATATCTTTACCACCAGGATGGCAATTTTCACATTTGTAAGTGGCTTGGTAATAATTCTTACAATAAAGTTCAGCCGGCTTTACACAAACCTCTCGTCGTACTAACTTGGTGCCTACCTTTTTGAGTTCATGATGACAGTTTGGACATGTCTGATCGGATAGCGGTTCGCTTTCATTAACTTGGGGTAAGGAATCAAAAAAAGCGGTCCGTTGCCCACTCTTTTTCCGTTTGGAATGGTGACGCACTGCTTTGATAACTTTTGTTTCAGTAACTTCAGTTACTGAAAGATCAGGTGACTGTAATGACGTTAATTGTTCATCACTAAATAGTGATTCTTGACCACTTACTACCTTTTCAATAACTTCAGTTTTTTTCCCGAAGAGCTGTTCCTTTTGTCCGGCAATGATTTGACGAAGGTAATCAATTTGCTGATTAGCGCTAGCTAATTGCGCCTTTAGCCTCTGATTTTCCTTCTCTAATTCCTTGCTATCCATACTACGTCACCTCCTCACTTGATAAATCTTCAATTATTATATCAAAGCGGAAGGAATTTAAACAGCCCTAATATAGATTACCTGGAATAGCACGGTGAATTTGCGGTGTCGGAAATGGATTGAGTCCCTTAAGCAGATTTGCTAGTTGTCGCTTATTAAGTAATTTGATCTCTTTACTACTTTTGGGCCATTTTAAATGACCATTCTCAAAGCGTTTATAAAGAAGAATAAATCCTTCGCCGTCCCAAAAGAGTGCTTTAAAGCGATCATTGCGACTTCCACAAAATAGAAATAAAGAATTACTATACAATTCTAAGCCATAGTTCTCGGCGATCACCATGG
>NZ_CANDNW010000062.1 GCF_947387525.1 Limosilactobacillus viscerum | reverse complement strand
GGCTCTACGTCAAGTAGTGTTGATCAGGAAATTTCTGCTCTACATTGTAAAATTGGTCTAAAGGAATCATCTGCGAGGATGGTTCCTTTTAGCTTACCTGGATTTGTTTTCCCATAATTAAATAAACCCTCGTCCGAAAGGTTTCAAAACAACGATAGCCGAAAGCAACCCGTTTAATTAATTTAATCCGATTATTAAATCCCTCAGTTTGTCCATTGGAGAACTCCTGTTGAAAGCCTAGTCTAATCCCCTTCTGGTACCGAGCTAAGACATGACAGCGATGAACTGTATAATGACTGAGTCCCTCAGAGCTGAGATTTAATAACCGAAAGAAACGTTTGAAGTCTTTTTGATTGTAAGCATATTTTAGTGCTTGAATGTGATTATAGGTAGCACTTAGTTCTTCGTCATAAGCCAACATCAGATCTAAAATCGTTACTGAATTAACTATCCGATGAAAGTAACGACCTTCATAATATTCATCAGTATTAAGATTGGTTTGATCTTGAAGGAAGAGACGCCAGTAATGCTTAATTCGCCGTGCTTGCTTTTGCGCCTGGCGATCGCCCTTACATAATCGTTGATAAACGTGAATTCGTACATGATTCATGGTGTCATTAAGGTGTTTGGCGATGTGAAACCGATCATAGACGACTTGGGCATTAGGAAAAACGGTTTTAGCTAGTCGTTCATAAGCAGCATTCATATCCATAACGAGGTATTTAACGCGTCTTCTCGCTTGATAGCTAAAGCGTTGATAGTGTTCGAAGAGACTTCGTAAACGACGATCTTCCAATAATTCTAATAATCCCTTTTTACTACCATCGACGGCAATAAAACTCATCTTTCCTTGAGCACTGCGCATCGATTTAAATTCATCAATACAAAGAGTTTGTGGTAAATAGTTCCAATCTGGCTGAAACTGGTCCGCGAGGTCCCTAAGGACCCGCTGGACAGTCGTTTCACTAACGAATAAATCATGAGCGATGTCTTTAATGGTGCGTACTCGACAAAGCTGTAATATAACTTCGCGACGCAATGCGGCGGTGACCGAGTGGTGATCCGTAAATAAGTCGCTAGTAGCGTTAAAGGTGCTTTGACAATCAGGACAGCGAAAACGTTGCGTCTTAACTCGTAACATTAGTGGTTGGGCGCGAAATTGGCCGTATTTATATTTAGCCTGATAATAACCAAATTTAACAATCTGACCACGGTTGATCACCCCACAATTAGGGCAAGCTTTA
>NZ_CANDNW010000061.1 GCF_947387525.1 Limosilactobacillus viscerum | reverse complement strand
GTTTAGCGACACCATTAAAGACCTTTATGGGTTTTTCTGTCCACTGATTTGTTCAACTTAAATTTTACAATCTACCATTAAATAAAGGTCCAGAGTTTGGCTTTCTGTCAAACTTTGGACCTTCACTCAATTCTCAAAACATGGCTACCCATTAACAAGTACTGTATTGTTCTGCTTAATATTAGCAAAATCAGCTACTTCTGCCACTGTTGAATCTAACCTACTTAAAGCTGTATTTTGAATATTCTTTTTTAATTTTACATGATGAGTAACATTATTCAAAATATAAATAAAATGAGCATTTCGATATGGTGCGGTTGCTTTTACATCATAATTAAAAACTTTTGCGTAGTTTGGATCATTTGGTCTTGCTGATGTTTTTACAAGTAATTCAACCCCGTTTTTATTTGGGATTGAGAAATCAAACTGTGATGAAATCCCGTTCTCATTTGGGATTTCAACGTTTGGCGTGTATAAAATATCTTTTTCCTTTAAGAAGTCCATTACTATATCATTAAAAGCTTCTTTAACATTTTCCTTAACTAAATAGGAAATATCATTTATTCGCATTATTCCCTGCAACAAACGGTTCTTTGCTACTGGAAATTTATCAAGAGAAGCACGTATAACCAAAGCTTCATCATCACGACTGATACCGAAATCGTTCAAAACATTATTATAAATCCGCCAAGCAACTTTTGAACGTCGATCTAAAGTTATGCCACTTTCTTCTAAATTTGAAATTGTATAACCGAAATCAGAAACTTCGATGTGGGTGCTATCAATAAATTTTGCATATAAATTAATGTTATCAAAATTACTGTCAAAAAAGGAGTACTGATAGCGGCATAGTTATTCCCAATCTCTGAAAAAACAAGTTCTTTTTTTAACCATTGGTAATAAGAATTTTCAAGCAATGTTGATGCTTTCATTCTAATCACCTCCTAACTGAATGTTTGTATATATCACAAACCTATCAAGTGCTTCTTTTATTCTCGCTATGTTTTTGAATTCATCAATTCCACCAACCGGAATAACATTCTTGGGAACATATTTACCTGCTGGAGAATTAAAATGAACATGTGAACCATAGATTACTTTTTCATTCTCTGTACCATAATCATTTACATGACGTAAATTTTCGCCAAAATCAAATCGAACTAAATGGTTTTTATTTTCGTCAAACATTAATCCAATCGAAAATATAGTTGATACTGGTGTGGTGTGTACACGAAAGTCATATAAGATTTGTCTTTCAACATCCTTAACCCTGCACTTATATGTGTGAGAAGATAAAATTAATGTTTGATGAATCTGGTTCATGATATCTTGGTATTTCAAAATATTGGTTGGCATTTTTTTCTGCCTGAATTAAAGCATGGACATCATCAATTGACAAATTATTAATATCAACCTTGCTGTTCATAGTCTCCCCCATAATTTATTATTAAGGCAGATTGTAAAATTTAAGTTGAACATTTAAGTGGACAGAAAAACCCATCAAGGTCTTTAATGGTGTTACCAC
>NZ_CANDNW010000060.1 GCF_947387525.1 Limosilactobacillus viscerum | reverse complement strand
GAAAAGTGTTAAATTATGAAACCCCATATGAGGTATTTTTTGAGAAACCGTTGCACTTGGTTTGACAATTCGTCAGCTTAAAAACGGGTATAATGTCTACAGAAACAGTTGTAAAGGAGAAGTATAATGAAATTCATTTCATGGAATATTGATTCAATTAATGCTGCACTGACTGGCACCTCAACCCGGGCTGGTGAAACGCGTGAAGTATTGCAAAAAATATTTGACTTAAAGCCGGATGTGATTGCCATCCAGGAGACTAAACTTTCCAAAAACGGCCCAACTAAAAAGCATTACCAAGCACTGGATAAACTTTTCCCTGGCTATCAGGTTGCTTGGCGGAGTTCAGTTGAGCCAGCACGAAAAGGGTATGCCGGGACCATGTACCTCTACCTTGATAAGTATCAACCCTCAGTATCATACCCAGAAATTGGTGCCCCGGCACCGATGGATCAGGAAGGGCGGATCATTACCCTTGAGTTTCCTACGTTTTACCTTACTGAAGTCTATACGCCAAACTCCGGTAACGGACTAAAGCGGCTAGACGAACGCCAACTTTGGGATGATCATTATCGTGAATACTTGCAAGAGTTGGACAAGAAAAAGCCGGTAATCGCTAGTGGTGATTTCAACGTTGCCCATGAAGAAATCGACCTGGCCCATCCGGCAAATAATCACCATTCGGCTGGCTTTACTGATGAGGAGCGCGAACATTTTACTAAGCTATTAAATGCCGGCTTCACCGATAGTTTCCGCTACTTGCACCCTGATGAAAAAGGGGCGTACTCTTGGTGGGCACAACGGGTTATCACTAGTAAGCAGAATAATTCTGGCTGGAGAATTGATTACTGGCTAGTTAGTGATCGCTTAGCAGAAAAAGTTGAAAATTCGACCATGGTTGATAGTGGCAAGCGCCGTGACCATACGCCAATTATGCTGGATATCGATTTATAAAAATATAAGCCCGCTCGCATCCATCATCTGACGAATGTAAGCGGGCTATTTATTAACAAAGTCTTCGCAACTGTACACTTTTCGTTAAAGCTTAATACTTATGTTATCGAATTCTTTGCTTACGTAGCTAATCATCCAGAATATTATCCAGCAAAAGGCGTATGCGAAGATGAAAATTACGGTAAAGCCAATCAAGTTGCTGAGGTTAAGTGTGAACCAACCAGCAAGGATTGCTAGTGGTGTAAAGGCAACAAAGTAAACTAGAAAATTAACAACTGTTTGCTTTAATGTTGACCAGCTTTTGATTCTGAAAATCATTGAACCATAGCCAAATACCAAGCCCATCAATCCCCAGAGTACGATTGAAATTGAAACCGCATCTAGCGGATTAGCAAAGTAGCTCACAAAGGTTGAACTTGACGGGGAGTAGATCCCGTTGCCAGCCAGGTAACTGAAGAAAATTGAGAAGGCGAGGCCAATAATTATCCCGATTGCAGCGAAGGAAAGGCCATTACTAACATACTTTTTCATTTTCGTAGTCTCTCTTTCGTTTTATTTGTTGTCTTAATTATACTAGAAATACTAACAAGATATAGTAGTTAAGAAAACTAATTAACCTATCCTTTAACACTTTTAATTTTCTTTAAAATGAGGCTGGGAATTAACTATTAATTTTTGGTTCTCTAACAGTAAAATCCGGACTATGATTTTTGATTGATTCAAAAAT
>NZ_CANDNW010000059.1 GCF_947387525.1 Limosilactobacillus viscerum | reverse complement strand
CTGGCGAACACCAATTGAAGTCTTTTTGCTTAATTTGCGTCACTAAATTTGTTCAAGTTATTTATTGCAATCTGCCACTAATAAAGAGTGGGGCAGAAGCAATTTATAACTTCTGTCTCACTCTTATTAGTAGTATTAATAAATAACAACAGGTTCGTTAATTTCCATGTCGTGGTAGGCCGTACCAGCATCGCTAGGGTGCATGTTAGCACAACCGTGAGAACCACCGGTCGTTGTCAAGTATTCTGTCTTTGACCAGTTGTTCCGCCAACTAGCATCGTGGAAACCACAACCAGTATCAGTAAATGGTGACCAGTATTGAACTGGGCTACTGTACTTGGAACCATCATCGTTTAAGCCCCGCAGTGTTGCAGGTGATTGCTGGTACATAATGTACCAAACACCCTTTGGCGTCCGGTTCCCTGGTGTATTACTACCAGTAACCACGTCGGCATCAAAAACACACTTGCCATCCTTGTAGAACCAAACATGTTGGTCAGCCAGTGACAGTTCAACGTAAGTATTACCAATACCATCATTGCTAGTAACGCCATAACCAGTACCACGCTTGTTGTAGCCGATACCATAAATATCGTTCTTCGCATCAATTGTCTTCTTGTTTTGTGCCATCGCATTAGCAAGGCTTTGACCAGCACGTTGATCACTAATCTTCCAACCATAAGAACCCTTGTTATTAGTAGTAATCTCCTTACCACTGTGGGTCTTAAACTTGAATGACCGGCCGAGGGTTGCCTGCTTTTTATTGATCTTCGCAATTTCATTGTTTACTGCTGAAGTATCAAATGCGTACTTGCCATTTTGGTAGGTAGCCTTGGTAATTACTTCGTTGGCATTAAACTTGTAGTTTTGCTTTTCAACTTGGTAAGTTACCTTGCGCTTAGCTAACGTCTGCAACTTACTCTTTTCATCTTGAACAACCTTACTATCACTTGTCAATGGCTGTGTGTAATGAGCCGTCAGACGGATAGTCCCATTGGCACGTTCATCATTGAACTGCTTCATCAAGTTCTTAATGTCGTACTGGTTACCCTTTTTAGCCGATACCGTAGAAACCTTACCGTTCTTCAAGACCGCATAAGCATCAACTGGTGCACGACGGCCAGCATTAAGCTTTGCCGCTTCAGCATTTACCGCCTGCTTCATTGCAGCTGTTTGATCATTATCCACGTTGCTTGGTGTTACCGTTACGTTTTGCTTCTTACCTGATGGGAAGAAAGTCCGTTGTTCCTTTTGAGCTGCTTGGAACTTCGACTTGTCAGCACTGGAAATTCCAGAGCCAGTCGCTTCACCATTATAAATCAGCTTGCCGTTGAGGTAGACATCATTAGCCCGCGAAGTTGCCTTCACTTTTTGATAAGCCTGGTCAACAGTCATTCCACCAACCGCAACCCCATTTACGGTCGTATTACGGTTAAAATGACTATGCTGGTGCCAGGACATTGCACCAACCACTACAACTAAAATAACAATAATTGCAATAATCAAATGCTTAACCTTAAATTGCATTTTTAAACTCCCTAAAATATGAATTTTTAGCTTTACTAAAATAAAGTCAACGATCATATTGTACCAGCAAATGAACAAACTGACACAATTCTTGCTCTTTTTTTTAACGACGAATTGTCAAACCAAGTGCAACGGTTTCTCAAAAAATACCTCATATGGGGTTTCATAATTTAACACTTTTCG
>NZ_CANDNW010000058.1 GCF_947387525.1 Limosilactobacillus viscerum | reverse complement strand
TTACTTTTGTTTGTGGTTATTCAAAAGTCTATCACAAATGACTTTTTTATTTTTCTAACTTAATTTTACAAACCGCGGTACAAAAACCGTTAGATATTTTGAAGGTTAGTTAGGAGGATTATAATGCTGCAGTCATTTATGAATATTTTTACGACTTTAGGCGATACTGTAGTCGTGCCTATTGTAATTTTTATTGTTGCACTTTGTTTACGAGTTAAAGCACGGACTGCAATGATGAGTGCGCTGCTTGTTGGGGTTGGTTTAACCGGGTTCGGCTGGATCATTAATGCTTTTACTCCTGTTGTTACGAAGATTGTTCGTCAAATGGTATCAACGACTGGAATTAATTTGCCAGTTGTTGATACTGGTTGGCAAACAGCTGCTTTGGTTTCATTCCATTCAACTGTTGGAATTACCTTCTTTATTGTTGGGTTAATTCTTGAAATAGTACTATTCTTAATTGGTTACACAAAAGTGTTCTTTGCTACCAATCTTTGGATGAACTGGGGATTTATGATTTGGGGTACATTATCTTACTTTGTTACCCATAATTTCTGGTTATCCTTGGGTCTTAGCATTTTCATGATGTTGTACGTTTTGTTAACGGCTGAAGTTCAGGCAGATCGATACTCTGCTTACTATCAAATTAGTAATGGGACAGTTGGTGCTGCCCATAATATGGAAAATATTATTCCAGCAATTATTCTTGATCCATTATGGAATATGTTGCACTTTGACCGTTTTCATGCAACACCGGATGCCATCAAGAGTAAATTAGGAGTTTTTGGTGAACCTACATTTATCGGTGCTGTCTTAGGGATTATTATCGGAATTTTAGGTAACCTGAAAAACCTTGGATCCTTAGCTGCGTGGGGCCAAATTCTCAAATTCGGTGTTCAATTAGCAGCAGTTATGACAATTTTCCCATTAGTAGCACATCTCTTTGGACAAGCGTTCAAGCCATTGACGGATGAAATTACGGAACGTTACAGTAAAGGTGAAAATAAAGTTACTTCAGAAGAAGACAACATTAAGAGTAAGAAGCGGTGGTTCCTTGCGGTTGATGATGGCCTTGGGTATGGTGAACCGGCAACTATTATTTCAGGGACGATTTTAATCCCAATTGTTATCCTATTAGCATTTATTCTTCCTGGAAATAAGACCTTACTAGTAGTTGATTTAGTATCGATTCCATTCATGGTTGAATCAATCATTGCGGTTACTCATGGTAACATTTTGAAGACAATCGCCAACGCAATTGTTTGGTTTAGTTTAGGCTTGTACATGTGTAGTTATATTGCACCTATTTATACCCATGCGGTTGCTCAATATGGAGTAGCACTTCCTGCAGGTGCAGTTATGATTGCAAGTTTTAATGTAATGTGTCGTCCATTAAACGGCTTAATCTTCCTTGCTTGGATTTCAGGCAACCCAGTTTGGATTGGCATAACAATTGTTGTTTATGCAGTCCTGCAAGTATTCTTACGGACTCGTCGTCCACAAATTTGGATGTATCTTAAGAAGATGTCCGACAGGAATATTGCACCTGTTAAAGTTAAGGAAAGCGAATAATTTATGGATTTTCAATTGTTTTTATGTGATTTTAAATAAAAATATGTTAGTTTTAATGGGAGCGTGTGTAATTCTTAAATAAGCGTGCTTAAATTTTAGGGAGCGGGAGATTCCTAAGTATGAAAAACTCAATGAAAAATATTAAGGAACGTCAACAAAAGTTAATAAAAATTGTTCAGTGAGTATTTACAATCTAAGTGCAACAGATTTAAAAAAATAAACCCATAGCGGGTAGAATATGTTTAACGACCAA
>NZ_CANDNW010000057.1 GCF_947387525.1 Limosilactobacillus viscerum | reverse complement strand
CCAGTTGTTTGTTATGCATTAGGCCCGGGCCTGCGCAACACGTTACCTATGAGTGTGGAGCAGGCCGAATTAGGGCCATGCAAAAGAGTAAAAAGGACGTTGGTGCAATGCATCAGCGTCTTTTTTTCTTCCGTATTCCTGCAGGCAACTACCAAATCAGTTATCATAGAAATGAATTATATTTAAGGAGGAACCACTATGATTCGCGCTGTCGCAACTGATATTGATGGGACCTTTCTCCGGCAAGACCGGACATATGACCGCGATTTATTTAAGAAAGTCTATGAAGCAATGGAAGATCAAGGCATTCGCTTTATTATCGCAAGTGGTGACCAGTACTACTTCCTTCGTTCACTTTTTCCTGACCAGGCTGACCAACTGGCATATGTCGCCGAGAATGGCGTTTTAACAGTTGATCGTAACGAAGAAATCGCTTGTGACCGCCTGCAACCGAGTGATGTTAAAGCTGTGACGGAATACCTCGATTCCCTCCCCGGCGTCAACTACTGTGCTAGTGGTCGGCAGTTCGCCTACGTCCCAGAAAGCACCGATGAAAAATTTAAAAAGATCATCCCTAATTTTTATACCCGGACCAAGAATGTAAACCGGATAACCGACGTTACTGACGATTTTATTTTTAAATTCGCGCTAAATGTTCCTCACGAACACCAAGCAGAAATTTCACATGATATCAATACCAGGTTTAAAGGTGTTATCCGGGCAACCGCTAGTGGTTACGGTGCCATTGATTTAATTATCCCCCACATGGATAAATCTTATGGGCTAAAACTACTCCTTGACCGGTGGAACGTTTCTCCCGATGAACTTGCCGTCTTTGGTGATGGTGAAAATGACCTGGAAATGTTTGATCTTGCCGGTACCAGCTATGCAATGGGGAACGCCCCTCACAATGTTCAATCGGCGGCAACCGAAGTTATTGGTTCTAATAACGACCAAGCTGTCCTTCACCAGTTAGCAAGACTCCTTTTAAACTAATTTAAAAACAACAGCCACCCTCAAATTTACTAATTTATATAGTAAATCTGAGAGTGGCTATTTATTAAATATTACTTTGTAATTGGAACTTGAATAACTTCAATATTACGTGCACGCAGTTGCTTAATCAAACTTTCATCAGCAAATTCATCAGTTACGAGAGTATCAATATCATCGACTTTTCCTACAGTAAAATTAGCAATTTTATGAAGCTTAGTATAATTTGCTAAAACTACTAGCCGATTACAGTTATTAATAATTGTCCGGTTAATCTGCCCTTCACGAATATGCGTTGTAGTTAGACCACCATTAATATCAAGCCCTGAACAACCAATCACACTTATCGACGCACGAACTTTTCGAAATGCTTCCAAAGCTTCATCACCAGTTAGTGAGTGTAATCCACTCTTAACTTCACCTCCGCTAAGCACAACAAATAATTGACTATCAAGCTTTGCCTGTGTCACCATCAAGTTATTAGTAATAACATTTACTCGCTTATGAAGATAATTCAAAACCTTAATTGCCGTTCGACTTGAGTTTATAAAAATCGTTTGTCCGTCTTGAATATAATCAGCGGCAGCGGCAGCTATCTTTTCGTTAATTAATGAAATTTGTTTTTGTAGTACCTCACTATCATTTTCATTAATGTAGCTTATCTTTCCAAAAGATAACTTTAGCTTCCCCATTGTACTAAGAGTCTCACAATCGCGTCGAATTGTCATTTCGGAAACTGATAGTTCTTCAGCTAAATCATGAACTGTTGTGTCTTTTTTTTGCTGACGAATTGTCAAACCAAGTGCAACGGTTTCTCAAAAAATACCTCATATGGGGTTTCATAATTTAACACTTTTCG
>NZ_CANDNW010000056.1 GCF_947387525.1 Limosilactobacillus viscerum | reverse complement strand
TGTAGAGGGCGGCTGTAAAATGTAGGAAATCGGCGGTTTAAAATTGTCGGTTTTCCTGCATTTTTTGTATACTCACTTTATCAATCTTTTGAGGAAGTGATGAGTATGCGAAAAGACGTTTATGAAAGGATGAGATATTTTGTGTTAGAGAAGATAAAACCAAATTACTCCGCTATTGCACGACAATATGGTGTTGATCCACGAACTGTAAAAGCGGCATATTTAAGAGCTCAGAGTGGTGAAACAACAGTCGTTAGGAAGCGACGAAGCCGTCGTAGTAAGCTAGACGGATATCAAGATATCATTGAGGATAAATACACTGCCGGATGTTCTGCCAAATCGATTTATGACTTTATCGTTGAAAAAGGCTTTACTGGTAAATACACAATCGTCAAAGACTATTGTCGTCGGTTTCGTAAAGTGCAAACTAAGAAAGCAACGATTAGGGTTGAGCATACGATCGGCTTAAGTGCTCAAGTCGATTGGAAAGAACGAGTTACCATGACTGACCGAAACGGTGTTCCACATACTTTCAGTATTTTCTTGTATGTCTTACCCTATTCAAAATTTAAGTTCTTAAGATTAACTCTAGATCAGAAGCAGGATACTTTATTCAAATGCTTATTTGAAGCCTTTAAGGATACTGGTGGAATTCCTAAAGAAATTTGGTTTGATAATATGTCAACTGTCGTTGACCATAAATTGAGTGATTTCCATCATCATCGCTTTAATGAACGATTCCTATCATTTAGTCATGATGCGGGCTTTCACCCAATCGCTTGTCGACCATTTAGGCCACAAACCAAAGGTTGTGTTGAGGCCTTGGCAAGAACGATGGGAAGATTAAAACCTTATGATGGCGAGTTCAGTACCATCAATGACTTGAACGATATCGTTAATCGATTAGCTCAACGACTTAACCATGAGAAGTCGCAAAGTAATAACCAGAAGCCAGTTGAATTATGGGCAAAAGAAAAAGAGCATTTCCGGTCTCTCAATTATGATCTCACAAGGTACTTCGACAGCGTCCAGACTAGAAAAGTATCGCGAGATTCAATGATTAGATTTCAAAACCATCAATACTCTGTTTCCCCTAATTATATCGGAAAAGAGGTTGAAATTAAACCAGCTACTGATGGTAAAGCTATTCATATTTTCTATCAAGGCGTTGAAATCCAGAAACATGATTTAACTAATAAGCAGTTTAATTATGATCCACACGACAAACACGCCATTCTAAAAAGTGATTTGATGGAAGATAAAACAGACGAAGAAATTGACCAGTATATGCTTAATAACCTCAGTATTTATGATCAGATTGGGGAGTAAAATGAATCAGTATCAAAAACTTATCGATAATTTAACGAAGTTAAATTTACACAATATGGCTGCATCAATTGCGAATTATCGGCAACAAGTCAATGACAGTCAAATTAGTTTTAGCGAAGCACTACTAGAACTAACGGATAAGGAGATCGCCTATCAGCAACAGGAAAGCCTAAAGAGAAGGATCAAACGCGCTAGATTTCCTATTATCAAGCAACTAAATGAGTTTAATTATCAATTCCAACCTTCGATTAACCAGCAGCAAATCGCCGAGTTTGCGACCATGTCATTCTTGGATAATCAAGAGAACATCATCTTTATTGGTAGCCCTGGCGTAGGTAAAACACATCTATCAATTGGACTCGGCATCGAAGCATGCCGGCAAGGTGTGCGAACGCTATTTATTAATTGTCATGAATTAATCCTTAGATTGAAGGCAGCACAAGAAAAGCAACATTTAGAACGAGTAATGCGTCGGTATGAGAGGTATGACCTACTAATCATTGATGAATTAGGCTATTTACCAATAACGGCGGATGAAGCAAAACTATTGTTTCAACTAATAAATGGCCGCTATGAGCGCAAATCAACAATCATAACGACCAATGTGCCATTATCAAGTTGGGGAACCATCCTCCAGAGTACTGCGACTGCAGAGGCGATTTTGGACCGCCTTGTCTATCATTCACACGTGATTAAGATCAAGGGGAAGTCATACCGTTTGGCATCGGTCAATTCTTAAACCGCCCGAATCATACATTTTTAAACCGCCATAAAACGACAATTCAAAACCGCCCTTGACA
>NZ_CANDNW010000055.1 GCF_947387525.1 Limosilactobacillus viscerum | reverse complement strand
ATCGGTCAATTCTTAAACCGCCCGAATCATACATTTTTAAACCGCCATAAAACGACAATTCAAAACCGCCCTTGACAAAAGCCTGTAACGCCAACGATAATCGTTGGTATTACAGGCTTTTGACTTCTTAGTAGTACTCACTAAAAGCCGCTTGGGGAGTAACTCCCCTCAGCATATCTAACTTACTTGTTATTAGCTTACTCTCTAACAGCTATATTCAGCTATCTAACTTATCTGCTATTCGGTTTACTCTCTAACAGCTATATCCAGCTATCTAACTTACCTGCTATTCGGTTTACTCTCCAACAGCTATATTCAGCTATCTAACTTATCTGCTATTCAGTTTACTCTCTAACAGCTATATCCAGCTATCTAACTTACCTGCTATTCAGTTTGCTCTCTAACGGCTATATCCAGCTTAACTGTTTAATATTATTTCTGTGTTTTCAATGTATAGTAAGTATTAGGAGAAGTTGGCGAATCCGCATGTTTTTCTAAAAGCTCTAGTTTCGTCAGATCGCTTAATGCTTTCCTAGCCGTCGATGTATGTAACTTAGAATTAGAACTGATAAATTTTTTAGGCCGCAGTTCTTTATGTTCATAAACATAAATCAAAGCTGCTCTTTCAGGATAAGTTAGCTTAGTAAAATCATAGTTAGTGATTTTACTTATCTCTTCTTTGCGCCTTGAATTCCGCATCACAATATTATTTCTTAAGGTTAGTTCGGTGTAAGCATTAGTAGCAACATATTCTGGATCGTCAAGAAAATACTTTTCCATATTCTTGTACATCCGATCAACACCTTCACCAAACTCCCTCACCCAACCAAACTGGACAAGCGCTCTGGTAATGTTTGGATTTCTGGAATAGTGAGTAGTACGGATATTGTCAACAGTTACTATCGACGGTAAATCACCAGGACTATGAATGATAAGCCGGTCGTCATACATGATAATCCGAATATCATCACCGTTTAGATTATAAGCACGATGGGTTACCGCATTTACAATTCCTTCTAGCCAAGTACCCTTAGGATATTCAGGTACGGTTTCAAACTTACCTGTTTCAATATTTAATGAGGTAAATTCTCGCAACTGTGATTTTACAATACTATCTGCTTGCTCAATAACCTTTGGGAGTGGCCCTTCAATCATTGCTTCCTTAATAACATCCAAGTTTTCGCCAACGCCAGCTTGCGTTCCGCTATATCTAATAAACCTAACTCTTGCTCCTGGAATAAAGGCATCTGGCATTTCAGCAAACATTAAAACCCCGGCTACATTAAGCTTATAAACATATGAATCATCTGAGGTCATTTTACGGTTAGCAAAGCCCCTAGAGAATAACAGTTTCCATACATCATCACCATCAAAATGGTTGAGCTTCTTATATTGCCCTAGTAGTACCTGATCTAAATCTTCTAGTAACGCCGTTTCAACCGTTTCCTGCTCATAGGATCGAATATCCTTGCTGTAATTAAGGCTTTCAATTTGCTTATAGGTTAACTTTTTACTTTCATCACCAATCCGTAAATAAACCTCATCTTTGGAGTTAGAATAGACATATTTATCACTGGATTCAACGGTTAAAAGCATGATCCGATTATCTTTACCATTAACAGTAACTTTCTGGAATTCAGTTTTCACTTTCAAAGCAGGATGGATTAGATCGTACCCCACCTGCTTAAAGTCATTAATTTTATGGGCATCTAAATGATTAATGCCCTCAAACTGTTTATTCTTAATTCCCAGTGCCACTGTTCCGCCATCAGCATTGGCAAATGATACTAAGATATTAGCTAAACTCCGTCGGTCAAACTCTGCAGCTTTACGATCAAATTCTTGACCTTCTGCTCTTGTTAGTAGTGTTTTGTTAGCTGTTTTCATTTGAGTTCTCTACCTTCACTAAATATTCTGTATTCATTATAAGCCATCTAATGTTAAAAATTATAACTTCTAGCCCTACTTACTTGCGCAAAAAACTCTATTCTAATTAAATTAACTATTGCTTATCATCTATGTACAGAATTATTTTAAAATAAGACGTAGAGTATTTCATACCTTTTAGCAAAATATCCTACGTCTTATTTTTAATATATCCGCATTAATAACAATAAGGTGGATTATAGAATGAAGTTAGCCACCTAATTGGTGGTAAATGGCAGATTGCAATAAATAAATTGAACACTTCATCGAAACATTTTTCGCATAAAGACTTCAATGGGTGATCGCC
>NZ_CANDNW010000054.1 GCF_947387525.1 Limosilactobacillus viscerum | reverse complement strand
CTCGCAGATGATTCCTTTAGACCAATTTTACAATGTAGAGCAGAAATTTCCTGATCAACACTACTTGACGTAGAGCCTAAAAAGCTCAGTCCAGAATGATAACATCCTGAACTGAGCTTTTTAGATTTGGAGTTTTTAATTAATGACGATTACTAGATTAATCAACCTCAGTCTGCTTAACGTTAACTTGGTTGTGCCGGAAGAAGTGGAATGCGAGACCAACAACTAAACCAACAAGGGCTGGAACTACCCACGAGAGTCCCATGGAAGCGAGTGGCAACATCTTCCGCACACCAGCTACCCAGAGGCCAAATGAGCTTTGACTTACAACAGCTGGGAAAGCAACGACCATATCACCAAGTGCTGGAACCACAGTTAAGAGGACAACGAAGAAGTAGACAACACCATCACGATGGAAAAGTGGTGAAGCAACAGAAAGGACGATTAGGACCATTGCTAATGGGTAAAGGAACATTAACATTGGTGTTGACCAAGCGATGATTTGGTCCAAACCGAAGTTAGCAGTTAAGAATGAAGCGAGACAGCTAAGTGCTAACCAGGTATGGTAGCTAACCTTTGGGAAGTGCTTGTGGAAGTCTTGAGCAAAAGCAGCAACTAAACCAACAGCAGTAGTTAAACAAGTAACAGTTAATAGGAATGCTAAAACAACTTGACCAAATGCACCTGCATAAGCGTTAACTAATTGGTTGAAAGCCACACCGCCATCAGGTGAAACCTTAAAGCGACCAAGTGACATTGCACCAAGGACGATTAGGAGAAGGTAGATGAAACCGATGGCACTAACTGCGAGAACACCAGACTTTGTAACAACCTTTGAAACGGCACCTGGACGACGAACGCCCATCCCCTTAATTGCGGTAACAACAGTAACCCCAAAGGCAAGACCTGCTAGAGCATCCATTGTGTTGTACCCTTCAAGGAAACCATTAGTAACAGCACTGTGAACGTAGGCACTGGTTACTGGTGCACTAGCTGGGTTACCCAACGGATTAGCAAATGCAACAACGAAGACTAAGAATAAAAGTGCCAGGAAGACAGGATTCAAAACCTTACCAACGTTTGAAAGAATGCTGTTTTCCTTGTAAGAAAAGGCAAATGCTAAGACAAAGAATACTGCTGAGAAAAGCAATAGTGACCAGCCTTGAGCAGCTTTTGGAACGAATGGCGCAACCCCAACAGTAAACGAAACGGTTGCTGTCCGGGGAGTCCCGAATAAAGGACCGATGGTAGCGTGAATCAAAACCATGAAGACTAGGGCAAATGCTGCACCAAGTGGCCGACCAACATCGTAAACTCCTTCAGCACGAGTAACAGCGATGGCAAGAACGGAAAGTAACGGGAGTAAGACCCCGGTAACTAAGAAACCAAGAGCAGCTGGGCCCCAATTCGCACCAGCTAACTGGCCAAGGTGAAGCGGGAAAATCAAGTTCCCGGCACCAAAGAATAGCCCAAACAGTAACGAAGCAACAACTAAGTATTGCTTAAATGTTAACTTTTTTGTTGTTAAATCCTGCATAGTTAAATTCCCTCCTAGGATATAAAAAGCATTAAATAATTGCTTTGATCCCAACAAAAAAGTCCCTTAACCAAAATTACTTTGGTTAAGGGACGCTTGAGCGTGGTACCACCCTATCTTCGTATCATCATTACTGATAATACCTTACACGTACGGCCCGGGACTGGGCGATACGCTGGCACGTTAATGGGTGCTACCATTAAGTCTTACTATGAATTAAGACTTAAGCTCGAAAGTGATTTTCGATTAACGTTGAACCTGTCTCCTTCCACCTAACGAGACTCGCTAATGGCTATCGCTAATTTACTCTTCTTTCTCATTGCGATCGAATAATTAAATTGTTGTTTATTATTCTAAATAGTTTTTAATAAAAGTCAACAACTTTTTAGAATTTTTTTATTTTTCCTGGTAATTAGCCATATCTTCGCTTGTTTGTGCATAGGCAGGGTCGCCATTCAAAGCACGCGCAATTGCTCGCTCAACAGCGGTATTTGTTGTTGTATTAGCGATTGCCAATGGCTTTTCATAACGCTTGGCATGGTGGTTTGCTAACTGACTAATGCGGTGATGAATTTTATCAATGCAGACTACAACGAAGTCAGCGTCACGAATTTCCCGTTTCATTTTACTGCTGGAAACCTTATCTTCCATGGAAGCGTCAAGAGCATGATAAATCCCATGGTGCTTATCGACAACTGCCTTTAATTCTTGTGAACGTTCCCGATAAAGCTTGCCCTAATTGTGGGGTGATCAACCGTGGTCAGATTGTTAAATTTGGTTATTATCAGGCTAAATATAAAT
>NZ_CANDNW010000053.1 GCF_947387525.1 Limosilactobacillus viscerum | reverse complement strand
GATACCTGATGTCACGCCGAATGGCGTTTTTTATTTACCACCAACTGGGTGGCTAACTTCATTCTATAATCCACCAAAATTTTTCCTTTAATACTTCCCATTCGACCTGGAAAGTTCCGATTTGAAGTTGAAATGCAAACTTCATTTGCTGCAATTAAGCCTTGATGAATTCCGATACATGCCGCACATCCGGACGGTGCTAATGTTGCACCTGCATCAAGTAATGTTTGAATATAACCGTGCTTAATACACTCCCTGGTAGTTTCACCACTAGCGGGAACAATAATTAGTCGGGTTCCTTTTTTGATTTTTTTACCTTTAAGAATTGTAGCCGCAACAGCGAAGTCTTGGAGCCGTCCACCGGTGCAAGAACCAATATATGCTTGGTTGACATGTGTTCCTTCATATTCAGAGAGATTGTGGACGTTATCAACATCAGAGGGTGCCGCAACTTGTGGTTGAATTCTGCTTAAATCATATGTTAAATTTTCGGAATACTGATAATCATCATCAGTCGTGTATACTGGGTAATCATCAACCCCGCGTTCATGAAGATACTCTTTAGTTACCTCATCTGGTTGGATATAGCTTGTTGCGGCGCCCATTTCAGTAGTCATATTGCAAAGTGCCAAGCGTTCCGAAACGGAGAAGTCTTTCAGAGCGGGTCCAGCAAATTCAATGGCCTTATAAATTCCATGGTCGGCCTTAAGGTTACCAAGAATGTATAAAATAACGTCTTTGGCATATATTCCTTTCTTAAGGTGTCCGGTTAGGTTGATGCGGATAACCTCTGGAACTTTAAACCACAATTTACCAGTGATTAGGATTGTTGCGAGGTCAGTTGCACCAACGCCAGTACCAAAAGCGCCTAGAGCACCATGCATTGTTGAATGTGAATCGGTAATGACAATAATTTGTCCTGGCTTTGCCAATCCCTTATCCTCAACAATTTGGTGGCAAACACCACTATTAACATCCATCAGATTTTTAATGCCTTGTTCATCAGCAAACTTGCGAAACTTTTTATGGTCTTCAGCTTGAATTGTTGTTGCGCAGGGTGCATAGTGATCAAAGAAAATCATTACCTTATTGGGGTCATGAACCTTAGTACCACCCATTTCGTGAAAGGATTTAACTGTCTGGTAATACAAGTCATTAATACCGGCAAGGTCAACGTCACAGTTGACAATTTGACCTGCATGAACTTCCTTATGTCCTGATTTTTCAGCTAGAAGTTTTTCGATTGCGTGCATAAAAATCAGCCTCCTATGAATTCGCTTACAGTTTGATAATATCATCACAAATTGGTGGAATCGAATGCATATATAATATGGGCCATAACTTAAATTTATTGGTTAGGAGGGAACCTAAATGGATCTGGAACATCAATATTTTTATGAAGTTAGTCGGACACGTAATATGACCAAGGCAGCACATAACTTATTCATTTCACAGCCAGCGTTAAGTGTTGCAATAAAAAAGCTAGAAGGACGACTAGGGGTAGAACTATTTGATCGGCAGAGCAACCCATTAACGTTAACAGAGGCGGGTCGACTTTTCCTTACCGAAACGAATAAGATTCGGTTAGCAGAGCATGATTTTAAACAGCAACTTGAAGATTACCACCAGGTACAGGTCCAGACATTATATGTTGGTTCATCGCAGTATTTTAATGCTTATTACTTGCCAGCAGTTCTAAAAGAGTACAGACTTGTTCACCCGACTGTTCATTTTCAAATTATTGAAAAAAACGCACAACTACTAAATAAAGAGTTGTACGCTGGAAATGTAGATATAGTTGTTCACTGTGGGAACAAAGCCAAGCAATTAAGCCGTCAACTTGTTCAAAAGGATCGGCTTTTATTAGCGATTCCCAAAGAACTAATTAGTAAACATGATTTCGGTGTGGTTTCTAATTATTTAAGTAAACAACAAAGTAAGCAGCAAGGTATAGCGGTGCTTAACAAGCTCCCATTTATTTCACTATCATCATCTAATAACCTTGCCATCTTAGTTAAACAAATTTGCGACCATCTTAGCTTCCAACCGCATACCGTCTTAGAGGGATATCAACTTGAAACAGCTTTTCATATGGCTTGCTGTGGTATCGGTGCAACATTTATTACTGAACAAATTAGAAATTTTTCTCCTGTTCAAGGCCTCTATTTTATAGATATTAATATCCCAGCAGCGATAAGATCTTATTATGCCTATACGCGTGCTGAATCTTATCATTCTAAATGCTTAAATGACTTCATCAGTTTGCTAAAAAATTATAATAAGTAATTGGCAGATTGCAAGAAATAACTTGAACAAATTTAGTAACGCAGATTACGCAAAAAGATCTCAATTGGTGTTCGCC
>NZ_CANDNW010000052.1 GCF_947387525.1 Limosilactobacillus viscerum | reverse complement strand
CCACCAACAAACCTAACCGCTTTGCCTTGGTTAAGTCCTCGACCGATTAGTAATGGTCCGCTCCATGCATCACTGCACTTCCACTTCCATCCTATCTACCACATCATCTTTGTGGGGTCTTACTTCCCCGAAGGGAATGGGAAATCTCATCTCGAGGCGAGTTTCACACTTAGATGCTTTCAGCGTTTATCTCGTCCATACATAGCTACCCAGCAGTGCTCCTGGCGGAACAACTGGTACACCAGCGGTATGTCCATCCCGGTCCTCTCGTACTAAGGACAGGTCCTCTCAAATTTCCTACGCCCGCGACGGATAGGGACCGAACTGTCTCACGACGTTCTGAACCCAGCTCGCGTACCGCTTTAATGGGCGAACAGCCCAACCCTTGGGACCGACTACAGCCCCAGGATGCGATGAGCCGACATCGAGGTGCCAAACCTCCCCGTCGATGTGGACTCTTGGGGGAGATAAGCCTGTTATCCCCAGGGTAGCTTTTATCCGTTGAGCGATGGCCCTTCCATGCGGAACCACCGGATCACTAAGCCCGACTTTCGTCCCTGCTCGACCTGTCTGTCTCGCAGTCAAGCTCGCTTGTGCCTTTACACTCTGCGAATGATTTCCAACCATTCTGAGCGAACCTTTGGGCGCCTCCGTTACCTTTTGGGAGGCGACCGCCCCAGTCAAACTGCCCACCTGACACTGTCTCCCAGCACGCTTAGTGCTGCGGGTTAGAGTGGTCATAATGCAAGGGTAGTATCCCACCAACGCCTCCAGCGAAACTAGCGTTCCGCTTTCTATGGCTCCTACCTATCCTGTACAAGCAGTACAAACACTCAATATCAAGCTACAGTAAAGCTCCATGGGGTCTTTCCGTCCTGTCGCGGGTACCCTGCATCTTCACAGGGATTTCAATTTCACCGAGTCTCTCGTTGAGACAGTGCCCAGATCGTTACGCCTTTCGTGCGGGTCGGAACTTACCCGACAAGGAATTTCGCTACCTTAGGACCGTTATAGTTACGGCCGCCGTTTACTGGGGCTTCAATTCTGAGCTTCGCCGAAGCTAACCCATCCTTTTAACCTTCCAGCACCGGGCAGGCGTCAGCCCCTATACTTCATCTTACGATTTTGCAGAAACCTGTGTTTTTGATAAACAGTCGCCTGGGCCTTTTCACTGCGGCTGGCCTTGCGACCAGCACCCCTTCTTCCGAAGTTACGGGGTCATTTTGCCGAGTTCCTTAACGAGAGTTCTCTCGCTCACCTTAGGATTCTCTCCTCGACTACCTGTGTCGGTTTGCGGTACGGGCAGTTGAATACTCACTAGAAGCTTTTCTCGGCAGTGTGACATCAGCGACTTCGTTACTAAAAATTTCACTCCCCATCACAACTTGTCAACCCGCAACTAAGCATTTGACTCAGTTACTGACTCGTTGCTTGGCCGCACTCTTCCAATCGTGCGGTTCGCTTAGCCTCCTGCGTCCCTCCATCATTCAAACGCATTCAACTGGTACAGGAATCTCAACCTGTTATCCATCGCCTACGCCTCTCGGCCTCAGCTTAGGTCCCGACTTACCCTGGGAGGACGAGCCTTCCCCAGGAAACCTTAGTCATTCGGTGGACAGGATTCTCACCTGTCTTTCGCTACTCATACCGGCATTCTCACTTCTAAGCGCTCCACCAGTCCTCACGGTCTGACTTCGCCGCCCTTAGAACGCTCTCCTACCACGTGCACGTAGTGCACATCCACAGTTTCGGTAATATGCTTAGCCCCGGTACATTTTCGGCGCAGGATCACTCGACTAGTGAGCTATTACGCACTCTTTAAATGGTGGCTGCTTCTGAGCCAACATCCTAGTTGTCTATGCAACTCCACATCCTTTTCCACTTAGCATATATTTAGGGACCTTAACTGGTGATCTGGGCTGTTCCCCTTTCGACGGTGGATCTTATCACTCATCGTCTGACTCCTGAGTATAAATCAATGGCATTCGGAGTTTATCTGAAGTTGGTAACCCATGACGGGCCCCTTGTCCAAACAGTAGCTCTACCTCCACGATTCTTTACCTCAAGGCTCCCCCTAAAGAGATTTCGGAGAGAACCAGCTATCTCCAAGTTCGTTTGGAATTTCACCGCTACCCACACCTCATCCCAGCCATTTTCAACTGACACGGGTTCGGTCCTCCAGTGCGCTTTACCGCACCTTCAACCTGGACATGGGTAGGTCACCTGGTTTCGGGTCTATAACTACATACTTCTTACGCCCATTTAAGACTCGCTTTCGCTACGGCTCCGGTTTTTCCACCTTAACCTTGCATGCAATCATAACTCGCCGGTTCATTCTGCAAGAGGCACGCCGTCACCCATTAACGGGCTCCGACTGCTTGTAGGCACATGGTTTCAGGAACTATTTCACTCCCCTTCCGGGGTGCTTTTCACCTTTCCCTCACGGTACTGGTTCACTATCGGTCACTAGGTAGTATTTAGCCTTGCGAGATGGTCCTCGCAGCTTCCGACGGGGTTTCACGTGTCCCGCCGTACTCAGGATCCTGAACGGAGAATGTGACGTTTCGTCTACGGGGCTATCACCCTCTCTGGCACAGCTTCCCAGCTGTTGCGACTACGTCG
>NZ_CANDNW010000051.1 GCF_947387525.1 Limosilactobacillus viscerum | reverse complement strand
AGCTCCATCAACCAATAATCAATTGGTCAGTATTATTTATTTGAGTCCAGTGGCTAACTTATTCTTGAAATTTAGGTAATCTTAAAATAAGAGATTAATAGAATTAGTAGCGCAACTCCAACTACAACTAAGAATAGAGGCATGATTTTCCCTCCTCATAACGTCAAACAATAAGTGCTATAAATAAGCAGTGGTATTACAAAGGACTACCACTGCTTATTTCTAAGGAATAACTTATTTATTATTCTTTTCGGCTAAAGCTTTTTTGCCGGCATTAATAGTCTTAATAATCTTATCAACATCATAAACACAGCCGGCCCATGTACCACCGCCACATGACTCAAGTGCAGCCCAAAGGCGAGTATCATCAGGCAAAGCTGGATCAGGAGCTACCCCTTCATGCATTGGCCGTTGTGCTAAAATTTTTGCCCCTTCTTCAGGAGTTACTTCATTGTCTTTTGTACCAATAAAGTTAATTTTACCTTTAAGATTTACGGTATCTACTTCAAGATCAACGATGTCTCCATCACGCAATTTACCAATTGGGCCACCAGACAAAGCTTCTGGTCCAATATGACCAAAGCAGGCACCGGTTGATACTCCTGAGAATCGTGCGTCAGTAATTAAAGCAACATGCTTACCAAATGACAGTTGCTTAAGAGCTGAAGTTACTTGATAAGTCTCTTCCATTCCAGTTCCTTGTGGGCCTCCACCCATAACAACCATGGTGTCTCCTGGTTTAATTGTTCCTTTAGTCTTCAAAGCATGAACTGCTGCTTTTTCAGAGGTAAATACCTTAACTGGACCTTTGTGACGGTAAACACCATCATCATCAACAACTGATTTATCAATTGCTGTAGATTTAATTACGCATCCTTCAGGAGCAATGTTACCCTTAGGGAAAGTAATGGTTGAAGTTAAGCCACGTTCCTTAGCTTGCTTTGGTGGCATAATAACTTCGTCCGGAGAAATGTGGTCAATTTTTTCAAGACGTTCCCGACATAATTTACGCCGTTCAGAATCTTCCCACCAATCAAGGTTTTCACCGAGTGTCTGTCCGGTTACGGTCATAACATCTTCATGTAAAAGTCCTAACTTGCGAAGATGAAGCATCACTTCTGGAACACCACCAGCTAAGTAAGCACAAACCGTTGGATAGTAAACTGGTCCATTTGGCAGAACACTAACCAGCCGTGGAACTTCACTATTAATTCGTGCCCAATCATCAACCGTTGGAACCTTTACACCAGCTGCTTCGGCTACTGCTGGAAGGTGCAAAAGAAGATTAGTTGATCCACCAAAAGCTGCATGAATAACCATAGCATTTTCAATTGCATCATCAGTGATAATATCTTTGGTAGTTAAACCACTATTAATCATTTCACTCAATGCATAAGCAGAATCCTTAGCAACTTCTTTCCAAACTGGTTGACCTGATGGAGCTAAGGCAGAATGTGGTAATGCAATACCAAGTCCTTCAAAAACAACTTGACCAGTTCCGGCCGTCCCTAAGAATTGACAACCACCGCCAGCGGAAGCACATGCCTCACAACCAAGACGAATAGCCTTTTCATAAGAGAGTTCATTATTAGCAACACGAACCCCAATCGTTTGCACCGTACCTGCATCTTCACCAGTAGTTGGCATTAAAGTAGCACCACCAGGCACTAAAATAGTTGGTAAATCATGCATACTTGCTAACGCCATTACCATAGCAGGCAGCCCTTTATCACAAGCTGCAATACCGATGACACCTTTCCGAGTAGGTAACGACCGGATTTGACGTCTAAATACCATGGCTGCATCATTACGATAAGGTAAAGAATCAAACATACCGGTTGTGCCTTGAGTACGACCATCACAAGGATCAGTTACATAAGCGGCATAAGGCAAGCCACCAATCTTCATAATTTCATCAGCCGCTGCTTTAACTTGCATTCCAAGTTCAAAGTGACCGGTGTGAAGCCCTAGAGCAATAGGGTGACCATCTTCACCACGTTTACCACCCATGGTACTGAGGATCATAACGTCATCGCCATCAAGTTTATCGGCTTCCCAACCCATACCGGCATTTAGGGTCATACCGAAAACATTACCACTTGGTGCTTTAACAAGCTGTTCCTTAGTTAGGGGCAATACACCCTTTGGTGGTTTCCGATGAGTTTCGATTGAAGTAAATAGTGAAGAATCCTGCTTACCAAAAATAGATTTAATACTCATTTTGCTTTTCCTTTCCATTTTCGACCGTAATTATGTCAATGAGTAACATCTATTGGCGGACTTCCACGAATCAACCGGTAAATTAAATTAGCAAAAAAATAAGACCCATTAAAAAACGAATTTAATAAGTAACAAGAAAAATATTGCTTATTAAATTTATTCTTTAATGAGTCTTTAAAGCAGACTGATAGAGTATTGGTTAAACGACAATTAGAAGGCTGGTTTGCCCCCCATCATTTTGAGGGTCATAATATCAGTTATTTCCCTATATTTAGTCATACTTTATCACCCTAAAAAATTATTTTGTATACATCATCACAAATGTATATAGTACTACCTCTTAATAAATAAATTAAGCAGTAATGTTAAATTACAGTTTCATAATACAGCAATTATGTAATCGCTGTCAATAGCAAAAACATACCTTTAAAAGGTAAACAAAAAAGGCTGAGCTTTTTGCTCAACCTTTTTAAGCTTGCGTGGCAACGTCCTATCCTCGCAGGGAGCGATCCCCCAACTACTTTCGGCGTGTTGAAGCTTAACTTCTGTGTT
>NZ_CANDNW010000050.1 GCF_947387525.1 Limosilactobacillus viscerum | reverse complement strand
GCTCCATCAACCAATAATCAATTGGTCAGTATTATTTATTTGAGTCCAGTGGCTAACTTATTCTTGAAATTTAGGTATTTTATAACTTTTAGCAATAACTATTTTTTGTGTAAATTTGAACAATGTTAAACGGTTTAGTAAATAAAGATCCTGTTTTATGTAAAATATGGCTAATTTAATTGCTTATTATCCGTTTTTATCGTATACTACCGGTTGTTGGGGTAGGAACTTCAGAGTTATTGTCCAGCGGAACGGAATGTGAACGTTGGAAGGAGGCCGTAATGGCTGCTTTGGTTTTCCGCATTCACCACGGACAGCCGTCGATGGTTCCCTAACAAATAAATATTTTAGGGAGTGTTGATGATGTCAGTATTATCATTTGCCGGACCGCGTTTCACGACGCGCCACATGACGTTAGCAGCCTTATTGGTTGCACTGCAGTTAATCCTTGGTAAGTTATCAGTTGGTGACCCGACCGTTCTCAAGTTCAGCTTTGGCTTTATTGCCACAGCCTTGATCGGTTATTACCTGGGGCCATGGATTGGCGGTGCCGCAATGGTGGTTAACGATATAATTAGTAACACTATTTTAAACACCGGGAACATGTTCTTCCCTGGTTTTACCTTTTCCGCCTTTGTCTCAGGTGTAATTGCGGGAATGTTCTTATACAACCAGAAAGTTACCTGGCAACGAATTTTCATTTATGAATTCGTCCAGATCCTAGTTACCAATGTCTTCTTCACCACACTATGGGTTTACCTAATGAGTATGACTTCTTCCAGTACCGGCCGGGCTTTTACCGCCCTCTTGGCTATCCGGGTACCAAAGGAAATCATCTCCTGGCCACTAGAAGCCGTTATTGTGTTGATCATTCTCCGGCAGCTATCACGAATTAATTTAAACTTGGACCGTTAATAATGATTAGAAAAATGATTCCATCTGACCTTGATACTGTCATGCAGATTTGGTTCGATGGCAACCGTGAAGCCCACTCCTTCATTCCCCGTTCATACTGGGAAGACCAACGGCCGTCTGTTCGGACAGCAATTCAGCAGGCAGACGTTTACTGCTTTGTTGACGATCAAGGAGTTGTTCGGGGCTTTATTGGACTGACCGGCAATTACATCGCCGGTCTTTTTGTTGCTGCGAATTTCCGTGGCCACGGGATTGGGCAACAGCTGCTTGAAGTAGCTAAGGAAAAACATATTTTCTTAGAATTAGCTGCCTACCAGAAGAACCCGCGGGCAATTAATTTTTACCAGCATAATGGTTTCTCAATTACCCACCAAACCAGCGATGAGGTGCAGATGGCTTGGTCAGTCGAAAAATAAATTCATAAAAAAGTGTTGCATTTATTTAAAAACAGGTTAGAATATCATTAAAGATTTCAAAAGCGATGAGAAAGACGAGTATGACGCCACATTCGTAAAGTGATCCGGTGATAGTGAGAGACCGGACGACCCTGGACGTTTGAAAAACACTTTCTCGCAGTGCCGCTGACTAAAATGATTGGTTCAATCAGAGTAGGCTCAGCCGTCCCCGGTACGTTACCACACCGGTAGAACGTGTTTGCGTTCGAAAAGAGGTCTAAGAATTCACATTCTTAGGCAACTTGGGTGGTACCGCGGAATAAAGCCTTTCGTCCCTTTGATTAACGGGGATGAAAGGCTTTTTATTTTATCCTCAATTCAAAATTACGAGGAGTGCTAAATATGGACTTAATTATTCCAAAGGATTACGATCCACGTCTTTCAATTCGGGAAACCGAAACTGCTATTCGTTACATCCGGGAAACTTTCCAGGATGAATTTGGGAAGGAATTAAACCTGCAACGGATGTCCGCCCCAATGTTTGTTGAAAAGAGCACTGGTCTGAACGATAACCTGAACGGGGTTGAAAAGCCAGTCTCCTTCACCATGAAGAGTATGCCTGGGGAAACAATTGAAGTTGTCCACTCCCTTGCCAAGTGGAAGCGGATGGCCTTGAAGAAGTACGGTTTCGGCATGCACGAAGGCCTCTACACCAACATGAACGCCATTCGGAAGGACGAAGATTTGGATAACTTCCACTCAATCTACGTTGACCAATGGGACTGGGAAAAAGTTATTGCCTTTGACGAACGGAACGAAGAAACCTTAAAGGAAACCGTTCGGAAGATCTTCAAGGTAATCAAGCACATGGAACACGAAGTTTGGTACAAGTTCCCACAAGCTGTTTACCACCTGCCAGATGAAATTCACTTTGTTACTACTCAGGAACTGGAAGACCGCTGGCCGGACTTGACCCCAATGGAACGGGAAGATAAAATTGCTAAGGAACTTGGTGCCGTCTTCGTAATGAAGATTGGTGATAAGCTGCAGCGCAGCGGTAAACCTCACGATGGTCGGGCACCTGACTATGATGATTGGCAACTCAACGGTGATATTATTTTCTGGTACGAACCACTTCAACGGAAACTTGAAATCTCCAGCATGGGGATCCGGGTTAGCGAAAAGTCCTTACGGGAACAACTCGAAAAGGCTGGTGAAGAGGACCGCGAAAAGTTGCCGTTCCACCAAATGCTGTTAAATGGTGAACTGCCTTACTCCATTGGTGGTGGGATTGGTCAATCACGGCTTTGCATGCTGTTACTCGGCAAAGCGCACGTCGGCGAAGTTCAAGCCAGCGTTTGGCCACAAGAAATGTTAGACAAGTGCGCAAAGGCACACATTCAAATTCTGTAATTTTTATTTAGGAGTGAGTATTGATGGAGACAATTACGATTAGTGAAACCCCTAAGCACGTGGGTGAAACTGTCAAGATTGGTGTTTGGTTAACTGATAAGCGGTCAAGTGGTAAGATCGCCTTCTTGCAACTTCGTGACGGAACCGGCTTCTTCCAGGGGGTTATCCGGAAGAACGATGTTTCACCTGAAACATTTGACATGGCAAAGCACGATTTGCACCAAGAAACTAGTTTCTACGTTACCGGGGAAGTTCACGAAGATTCTCGGTCTAAGTTTGGCTACGAAATCCAAATCAAGGATATCGAGATGGTGGGCGCAAGTGAAGACTACCCAATTGGTAACAAGGAACACGGGATTGACTTCCTGCTAGACAACCGTCACTTATGGTTACGGAGTCGCAAGCCGTGGGCACTGATGCGGATTCGTTCCCGGGTTAAGTTGGCGACGATGGAATTCTTTGACAAGCACGGCTTTACTCAATTTGACGCTCCTGAATTAACTGGAAGTGCTCCTGAAGGAACGACTGAATTGTTCGAAACTGACTACTTCGACCGCAGTGCTTACCTGTCACAATCAGGACAGCTGTACGAAGAAGCCGGTGCAATGGCACTGGGGCGGGTTTATTCAATGGGCCCAACCTTCCGGGCTGAAAAGTCCAAGACTCGTCGTCACCTGATGGAATTCTGGATGATCGAACCAGAAATGGCTTGGTGCCACGAAGAGGAAAGTGAAAAGATCCAGGAACAATACGTTGCCTACTTGATCCAAGACCTGATTGACCACTGTGCCAAGGAATTGGAAATGGTTGGCCGGAGTGTGGAAAGCTTGAAGCCATTCACTGAATTGCCATACCCACGGATCACCTACAAGAAGGCCGTTGAAATGCTGCAAGCCGCTGGAATGGACGTTAAGTACGGCGACGACTTTGGCTCACCAGAAGAAACTTACCTGGCGGACCAATTCAAGAAGCCGGTCTTCATTAAGAACTATCCTAAAGAAATCAAGGCCTTCTACATGCCATCTAACCCTGAAGATGACCGGGAAGTCATCTGTGCCGACTTACTGGCGCCAGAAGGTTACGGTGAAATTATCGGTGGTTCAGAACGTTCATACGATTATGAATACATCACTAACAAGCTGGAAGAAAACGGCTTGAGCAAGAAGGAATATGGTTGGTACGATGACCTGCGCAAGTACGGTTCTGTCCCTCACTCTGGTTTCGGGATGGGGCTAGAACGGTTCTTGGCATGGATCACGTTACAAGACCACATCCGCGAAAACATCCCATTCCCACGGATGCTCAACCGGTTGAACCCATAATATATGAGTGTGGAGTCCCCCGAAGAGGGGCGATGACTAGCATGGCAAAAAGGACTGGCGCGAATGCGGCGGTTCTTTTTGTTTGCTGGACACTCAGCCCCGTGGGGACGCAACACGTTACCACTGAGTGCGGAAGGCGCATAAAGGGAGCGTATGAATAACATGGAAAAAGTGATTGACGCGGTACGCGGCGATTACTTTTTTCTGTTAGACACTAGCTCCCGCGCCTGTAGCATGTTACCTATGAGTGTGGAGCAGGCCGAATTAGGGCCGTATGAATAACATTGCAACTGGAGTTGGCGCGAATGCGGCGGCTCCAGTTGTTTGTTATGCATTAGGCCCGGGCCTGCGCAACACGTTACCTATGAGTGTGGAGCAGGCCGAATTAGGGCCGTATGAATAACATTGCAACTGGAGTTGGCGCGAATGCGGCG
>NZ_CANDNW010000049.1 GCF_947387525.1 Limosilactobacillus viscerum | reverse complement strand
GCCGATAAAGACTTAATGCAGGTGGCCAAAGCAAGACATCACATGGAAAAGGAAAACATGAAGTACCTACATAAGCAAGCGCCAAAGTGGTTGAAGGCTAAGCGCAAGCGGGCTAGAGCGATAGCTAACCATGAAAAGAAAAAAGAAAACCAGAAGCAGTTAAGTGGTAATGAGCGGCCGGTTTACTTGTCTAGGGGACAAGCTAAAACAGCAAGGGTCAAGACCAGCGACAAAACTATCCTAGGTTACTGGCGTTCAGCTGGCGTTTTTAGTGGTAGCACTACGATTGTTACCACCGTTAATAACTACGACGATGAAACGGGAGAGCTAATTAGTTCGTTTGAACGTGCAGTAACCGTTGATAGGTACTATTTCACCAATGAGCAATCAAAATTACTGTACGACTTGTTAAGTGAAGAGAAAGCTAAACAACAGGTGGCAGCATAAGGAAGAGAGTGAGAAAGAGAATGAGAGCAGCGAAGATAGACTTGCACGGACTGGACTACGGCGTTGTTGATATTGATAAGCTACCGTTGACGAGTGCAGAAAAGGAAATAGTGGCAAAGGTACAACGGCAGGATAGGGTGTTGAGCAAGTATCTACATGAACATAACGGTGGCCATGACTTAATACAGATTAAAGGCGTTCCTAGTCTTGAAGGCGACACAATGGACTTGAGAGCGGGCCGAGTGTTTGAACTACCTACGGGGAATGAGCATAGGTTCTATCATGTAGGACATGATGGGCAATACCTTGAAGACTTTGACGGCGTGTACCTTCACCGGCTAAGCGCTTTGCAGTACACAAGATTGACGGACAAGAAAAAGTACGAGGACGCAATGAAATGCCCTAATAAGTACGAGGTGCACCACAGAAACCCTGCTATACGGCAATTTCCACATGGTAACGGCATAACGAATGTTGTGTTGCTGGAAAAGGGACTACATCACCAGTACACGGCTATTACTAAGAAACTACGAGATTTAGCAGAGTTTGACGGTGTAGAGATACCACTGATAAAAGAATGGTTTTATCTTGCTATATAGGCGGTTTTAAGATTGAAGAATAACCCCTATAACAGGTATAAAACAGCAATATTATGGGGATGAAACCGCTTTCAAAGGATTCCCTAATTGCTGGATTTACCCTTGCAGCAAGGCCGGATTAAAAGCAACGGCAGTAGAATTACTACCAATGAAGCTAAGGGAATGGCGGTTTAGTGCCTGTTATAAGGCTAGGGGGGCATTTCTACATTTGTGCGCCTTTTTCTAAGGGGGGCGCTATTGAGTAGCCTATCCTTCACACCAGCCGGTTTTTTTGATAATTGAAAAAATAGGGGTGATTTAACCTTATTACAGGTACTATTTCACAATTAGTAAGAGTAGTTGCATACTAAACAAAAACAGGCTAGAAACGCCGGTATATCAACGATTAGAGAGGATTTTTGAACATGACAAAAAGACGAAACAGAAGCATTCTAACAGACAGTAACGCCGTATATTATTACCTAGCACGGGAAGGTGTAAAGCCTGCACACGTGGCCCGTGTGAACGGAATTTCGAGGTCTAGCATGACAAACAAAATGACCCGTGACTTAGATAAAATGACCCTAAAGAGCTTCTTACAGATTGCACGGGGGGGTAGGAAAACCCGTTGGCGTGGTAGTTGAAGAGATACTAGGAATTGATAAGCGATTGCGGGAAGCCTATGGACTGGACAATATCGAAAAATGCTACGAGGGAAGCCATAAAGGGCCATGTTTGGTACTAGATAGGGATAATAGGGTAAACCACCAAAAAGGCCGGAGAATGGCTGCGAGAGGCCAACGTGCGGGCCTAACAGTCAAATATAATTAATTGAGTGCCGTTTCTGCTATGGAATAGGTCGCCGTGCTATACTTAGGGCAACAATGGAAGAGGTGGCAGAGATGGCAGAAACGGGGAAAAATAAGAACGGCCTGTACACTATGCTTGAGGTTGCCAAGATTGTAGGCTGTTCAAAGAGTACGGTGTATAGAGTGGTCAAGGATAACCACTTAAAAGCAAAGAAAACCAAAGGCCAAGCTAAGCTATACGATGAAACACTTATAAAGCTAGCTAGGACTAAGGTTGAAGAGGTTGACGAATCTAAAGAACCAGTTCTTAGATATAGTGTAGAAACGGTTGAGAAACAGCTAGAAGTCAAAGACAAACAAATAAACCAGCTGCAGGAACAACTAAAAATGGCACAAGTGAACCTGAATCAAGCGCAACGAGCATTGAACCAGTCGCTAGAAATACAGGGAAAGCAAGCGGACAAGATAAAGCTGCTAGAAGCGCCTAAGAAACAGGCAGAACCAGCCAAAAAATGGTGGCAATTCTGGCGGTGAAAACTAAATATAGTTACTTGATAATATATATTGAAATAAAGTAATTGTAACCATTGAAAAACCCTAGAACAACAAGGGGTTGAGGTAGGCGAAAAGGTTTGATAAAATTTAAAAGACGAAAGTAAACTTTTGGGAGAAGAACTAATGAAAAAAATCATAAAAATTGGTTTAGTGCTAAGCTTAGGGCTTGGCTTGGGAATGAGTACGAATGTTATGGAAAACATGCTAAACCAACAAACACCAATGACAGTCGAAGCCAAATCGAAGGACAGCCTAGCTGACGCCATTAATAGTGACCTTGAAGACGACCAATTAGGCAATACTAAATGGTCTTGGAACGATGAGGACGAAGCATGGGAAGCCACACTTGATCCTAACAGCGACCTGTATCAAGACATGGATGATGGAAACGTGGCCCTTTGGAATAGCTATGTGAGAAACATAAAGGAAGAATCGCAAGTATTGGCAAAAAACCATATGAAAAAGCAATCGTATTTCCAACTATTAGATCCGAACGACGACTCAAAAACTTATCTTCAAGTTTACAAAGGGAAAGTGAAATACAACATTGGTGAAAATTTAGGAAATTAAAAAACATGGTATAATATAAGTGTAGTTAGACAGTATTTGATAGTTACACTGAATAGAAAAGCCCCCTAGCATAAGGCCAATCAATGCTAGAGGGCTTTTAGTAGCTACCACTGTTTAACGGTGATTGTTGTGGCTGTTGAGCCACCACGCAACCACAACGGGAACTACGGCTATCGACAATTGCAATAGGTAGTTCAATATAGTTAGACAAATGTGTTTGATAATTACACCCCCTTTCTAGGTATTAGAAAGGAAAGTACAGTGGCAGCATTAAGTATATCATGAATCCCATAAGCACCTAGTCCTATTGGTTAGGTGCTTTTCTAGTTGAATCAAGGTGTAACATTTAGGTACACCCGAATAAGACACAATAAAAGCCTTAAAATAATAGTTGTTATTTGTAACGCTAGGGTGTAACATAATTGTTAAAAGACAACCAATGAGAAAAGGGGCGGCAAATATGGCGTTAGTATTCTATGCACGTGTAAGTAGTAAAGGGCAGAATCTAAGCAGACAGTTAGCAAGGGCCAAAGAGGTAAAAGCCGATAAAGTTTTCACTGATAAGTTATCTGGTAAGAATGTGGATCGTCAAGGGTTGCGGGACATGTTGGACTACTTACGTGAGGGCGACACGGTGGAAATTGTAAGCCTTGACCGTTTAAGCCGTGATTACAACGACATTCATAATTTAGTGCAGCAACTTAAAAACAAGGGCGTTCAACTGATTGTTGATGACCTACCCCAAACAAATACGGGAAACAAGCTTGTTGACCAATTCATGCTTGACATGATGATTAGCTTAATGGGATTTGTGGCGCAAAATGAACGTGAAAAAATCAAAGAACGGCAGCGACAAGGAATCGAACAAGCAAAAAAGAGAGGGGTGTACAAAGGACGGCCGTCAAAATACACGCCAGAAAGTAATAGTCCAGAGGGTCGGTTAGTATACGAGAATATCAAGAATCACTATTTGAAGGGTGATTATGGCAGTAAAGTACAACTAGCTAAAGATAACGGCGTGTCAAGACAGCAGTTATACAGAATATTAAAACGAATCGACAAAGAAAATAATCACCTAAACTAAAAAAAGGCAGCCACATTAGGTTGCCTTTTTTTGATACATTGGTGTCGTCTTATTTCGTGCAATTCAAGATTGTGCTATCATGGAAAAGTAAGCACGCAACAAAACGCTGCGTGTCAATAGTGAAAAAATAAAGCTTTCAGGAATTGCAGTTCCTGAAAGCTAGAAAAAGCTAGAAAAAAAGATTCTAATAAATGGCGTTCATCAACGGAATTGCAGTTCCTCGAACGTCCCTCAATGCCTTAATATTATACCATATTTGGATTGTAATCAACAAAAAGCGTATTACAGACGAATACAAAATAATATGACATTGAAACACCTTTTTTCTAGCTTAGGAAAGCGAAGGAAAAGAGGTGTTTTTTCATGCAACGAATAATTCAACAACGGTACGACAATGACAGTGCTACGGCCATTACCAGCAATTCAACACTTGTTATTGATAGAAATAGCGGTGTGGGCCAAGTGGTCAATAGCAACGCCACCAAGCACAGTAGCAAGGGCAGGGGACACTACCACAAGCACAAAGGCGGAAAGACGCCAATGGACTTTATAAGGTACAAAAAGACCTTGCGGGGAAGCTTGTTTAATAACTATGAAAATAACGACCCTAGGGTTAGATTTGTTACCCTAACTTTTTCTGACAATCGTATAAGAACCATAAATGGGGCAAAATCGAAGTTTGACCAATATATTAAGTGTCTGGAACGGGAACGAACTATTCAGTGCTACACGTTGTGCCCAGAGTACGACAGCAACCACAAGCCACACCTTCATGCCGTGATTAAGCTTGCTAAGGTCAGCAAGGTTGAAGCAGTCAAGGACGACATTATCAATGATTGGTTGGTTAAGAGTTGGCCACATGGTTATGGAAAGTCTGAACCAGTT
Source organism: Limosilactobacillus viscerum (assembly GCF_947387525.1). Lineage (GTDB taxonomy): Bacteria > Bacillota > Bacilli > Lactobacillales > Lactobacillaceae > Limosilactobacillus > Limosilactobacillus viscerum. The sequence continues at coordinate 158 of NZ_CANDNW010000049.1, read as the reverse complement.
TGGGACATTAAAGGGCTAGTAAACTATTTGGTTCCCGTTTACAGCGTCAAGGACTACAAAACGGTGAATGAAGAGTTGACGGCCGATAAAGACTTAATGCAGGTGGCCAAAGCAAGACATCACATGGAAAAGGAAAACATGAAGTACCTACATAAGCA
>NZ_CANDNW010000048.1 GCF_947387525.1 Limosilactobacillus viscerum | reverse complement strand
TTTGGTCGTTAAACATATTCTACCCGCTATGGGTTTATTTTTTTAAATCTGTTGCACTTAGATTGTAAATACTCACTGTAAACAGATATTAGCACTGAGAATGAGGGCATACCATTTTGCATGTTTATCATCTAGCTCCATCACCTGTATAAATTATCTTAAATGTTTCGAATGCTATACTAAAATCAAGCCTTAATGAATAATGATCTATATAATAATTATCTAATTTACTTTTTTCGTTTGGCTTCAAATCATAACCACCATGAATTTGGGCGTAACCTGTTAATCCTGGAATGATTCTTAAACGTTTGGGAAAATCAGGCCATTGCTTTGAAAACTTTTCCGTTAAAGAAAAACGTTCGGGACGCGGACCAACCAGACTCATATCACCTTTTATAATGCTCCAAAATTGCGGTAACTCATCAACTCGGGTTTTACGCATAAACTTACCAACCATCGTTACTCGTGGATCATCTTTTTTTGCCCAAACAGCACCAGTTTTCTTCTCTGCGTTATTTTTCATTGAACGTAATTTAGTTATTATAATTGGTTTCCCCATATAGCCTACCCTTTCTTGCCTAAAGAAAGCAGGGCCTTTTGAGGTCAGTTTAACCAGAATTGCAAAAATAAGAATTACCGGTAAGCTAATAATGCCAAAAAGAGTACCAAAAAGAATATCGCAAATTCTTTTCCCCACAAGATTTGACTTTGGAATCGGCTCACCGATATTCCCTATAAAATCATAATCTGCTTCTTTATCTGTATTATTTGTCATTGATGCTTCCATTAATATTCTCCCTAAATATCTTAAATTGTTAAATTGTAGGCCCAATATTGCTTTAATCCTTCTCGTAATGTCCACTTCGGTTTAAAGCCAATACCTCTTAGTTTACTTATATCTGCTTTTGATTTTGTAATGTCGCCGTTCCTTGTTTCTTTAAATTCAATTTTTAATCTTTTACCACTAATATCCTCATAACTATGGATAACATCAATTAGCGGTGTTTCGCCACCATCAGCGACATTATAGACCGTTGGCTCATTAGTATCTGTTGCGACCTTAATCAGTGCCCTAACTACATCACCCACATAAACAAAGTCCCTGGTCTGCGAACCATCACCGTATAATGTAAAAATTTGATTATTCTTCATACACTTCGTAATAATTGATAAAACACCCGAATATGGTGAATCAGGATTTTGCCGTGGCCCATAAACATTAAAGAAGCGAACAGCAACAGTTGGCAACCCATATAATCTACCATAATCAATCGTAAATCTTTCGGAAGCGTATTTATCAACTGCATAGGGAGTTAACGGTTGAACATGAGACGTTTCCTTTTTAGGAAAGTCAGGTAAATTGCCATAAACAGCCGCTGAAGACGTAAAAAGGAAACGCTTAATTGGCAATTTCTTTAAGCGAATGTATTCAAGAATATCAATTACCGATTCTTGATTGACCCGGTGTGTTTCCAGTGGCCGTGCTACTGAATCCGCTACACTAGACACAGCCGCTAAGTAATAAATATAGTCAAAATTATTTTCGGATAAGAGCTGATGCATAAATTTAGTATCACAAACATCATGCTCACAGAAGTGCACATCAATATCGGCAATATTTTCTTTTTTACCCATTGATAAATTATCAACAATGGTAATATCATTTTCATCCACTAGTGCATGTGCCAAATTTGAGCCAATAAATCCTGCTCCACCTGTGATTAATACTTTTGCCATCCTTTAGTCTCCCTCTCTAAAATAACCAAAAGTGCTTCTTCTTACGCAATTTTTGTACCGCGTTTAGTGGGACATCCCCCCCATTGATAATTGTCCTAGCATTATTTGCATAATGATGCGAAAAGTCATTACCAAATTCACTACTCAACTTCTCAAATGCTTGTCGCATTTCATACTTACGACCCGGTAAATCATGTGCATCTGAAGCAAAAACATAACCTTGACCAGCTTCAATTAATTGCCGGCTAAACTTTTCAACTTTTTTTCCAAAAGTACCGATATAAGAACTAGCAGTTATCTGTGACAAGCATCCTTTTTGTAAAAGTTCATACAAAACTTCCGGCTTATCCATAATCATTGTGTTCCGTTCTGGGTGCACAATCACCGGTGTAATTTCCCGCTGCTGCAAGTCAAAAATCATCCGGTTTGTATAATGCGGTACGTCATCATCTGGAAATTCCAACATTAAATAGCGATTGTCCGTATCCGCAAACAAGATATCATCATTGTCTAATGCTTTAAGCAAGTTACCATTAATCCGTACTTCCTGACCTGGAAAGACCGTTAATGGAATATTATTTTTTTCAAGTTCAGCTGCAAATTGTTTCGTCAAATGAATAACATCTTGCTTGTGATTTACATACCGTCCATTCATATGGTGTGGCGTTAGCAAGGCATGCGTCACCCCATTTTCCACTGCTTCTTTTGCCATTCGCAATGAAATTTCCATTGACTTGGAACCATCATCGACGCCTGGCAGCAAGTGACAGTGCAAATCAACCATGACCATTACTTATCATCCTCACCATATCCGTAACCATAGCCATAGCCATAGCCATAACCATAACCATATCCGTAGCCATAGCCATAACCAGCATCCGCATTACCATCTGCATCGTTCATCACGTAACCAAGCAAATTAGCGTGGGCCATCTTTAACAACTCAACTGACCGCTTTGCCGCCATCTTCTGCGTACCACCTTGCCGGATAACCAGAATCATTGCATCCAGGCTATGAGAAAGCACCTGTGTATCCGTAACCTCCAACATTGGCGGTACATCTAAAATCACCAGGTCGTAGTTTTCCTTAACGGCCTTAAGAAAGGCCTGCATCCGTTGCGAGCTCAGCAGTTCTGCCGGGTTAGGCGGTACTGGCCCACTCGGTAAGACATCCAGATTTTCAACGCCACTGGGCTGGATAATTTGGCTAATATCTAACGACTGCTCTTGGCTCGTCAAAATTGACGTTAACCCCAGCTGGCCATTTAAGTTAAAGGACCGGTGCAACGTCGGCCGCCGAAGGTCAGCATCAACTAGCAAGACCCGCTTACCATTTTGGGCAAAGACGACCGCGATATTATCAGTTACCGTTGACTTCCCTTCAGAGATATTAGCAGAGGTAAAAGCTAACGTTTTAATCGTTTTATCAATGGCCATGAAGTTAATGTTTGTCCGCACTGTCCGGAACTGCTCTGAAATAATACTCTTTGGATGAACGGCGGTAATCAGTTTAACCCCGTTATCCATCGTATCGGTCGATGCTTTTTTCTTCCGATGAAATAATGACATTTTCTTACCTCCTTATACCCGCCGTGATGCACGTGAGCCTTGTGTCCGTTGCTCACGAGAAGCAAAATTAGCATTACGGTCTAAATGAATATGGTCAATGTGACCCAGGTTGGTCAGCCCTAACTCATCGGTCATAAATTCATCCGTATTGACGGTTGTATCCATCAATTCCTTAATTAACAGGTAAGTAAAGGTAACAAGAAAACCTAAAACAGCCCCCGCTAAAGCAAAGAGCTTAACATTCGGGAATGAAGGCGCAGAGGGCTCCGTTGCCCGGGAAACGATAGTCACGTTGTTAACACTCATGATCTTCTTAATCCGCTTCTTAAATACTGAGGCGATCGTATTAGCTGCCGCTGCTGACTTTTGTGAGTCGTCTGTTGTTACTGCAACTGAAAAAACCTGGGAATTTTGTTCATTACTGATCTTAATGTCTTTTTTCAGTTGGCTTACTGGAACATTATAGTTACGCTCATACTCACGAGCCACTTTACTACTATTGCTTAATTCACTACTTGCCTGGTTCAAAATTACCTTGTTCATAATAATGTCCTTGTAAGTGTTAATAATTTGAACATCAGCTTGTTGGTTATTGTAGGCTTGCCCATTGTTATTACCGTGTTTTTGATTAACCAGGATTTCCGTTGTTGCCGTATACTTTGGAATTACCGCAAACTTTGCAACTGCAAACCCTAGCGCTCCGATCAAGACGGTCCAAAGGATCAATAACTTATAGCTCCGCCGTAAAATTGCGAGCAACCGGTGCAGGTCGATCGTATTCGTTAATTCTTTACTTGAATCAGTCATTCTTTACTCCTTAATTTTTCAAACTATTTTGTAAGAGTTCCGTAACCCGTTCCTGTTCCGTATTGGAAACCACTTCAAAGGATTGACCATCATAATTTTCACTCTTACCCTGTGCGTGGTCTTGAACTACCTTAGCCGTTGCTTGCCGGTAGTTCTTTGCCAACGCTACCATATTATTAAATGTCAAATCAGTCTGTGAGCTATCCGAAACCGACTTCAGGAACTGCCGGTTCAGCACGGACTTATATGATGCTGACTTCTTCAGCAAAGCCGCAATTACTAACCGTTGCCGTTGCTGCCGACCATAGTCACCTTGAGGGTCCTCATGCCGCATCCGACTGAACTTCAGTGCCTGGGAACCAGTTAAATGGTAAGTTTTACCTTTTTGGAAGGACATTCCTTCGTATGTAAAGGTCAGTGGCGAGGTTACGTTAACGCCGCCAACCTGGTTAATTGCCTTTTCCAGTCCTCCCATATTGACCAGAACGTAATAGTCAATCGGTACTTCAAAGTGCTGGTGAACGACCTTCACACTTTCCTTTACCCCACCAAAGGTATAGGCGGCGTTGATCTTGGCTGGTGACTCATCAGCGTACCCTGGCAAGTCCACCTTCATATCACGGGGTAAACTAACGATCGTGGTGGTCTTTTTCTTGGGGTTTAACGTCATTACCATCATGGTATCTGTCCGTCCCTTGTAAGAACGACCCAAAGCACCAGTATCGGTCCCTAACAAGAGGATCGAAACCGGCCGCTTCTGTGCAAGCACCTTATCAGCATTCCGTTGCTTAGTGATCCCCGCACTATTGTACATATTATTAGATGTCACTTTTAAGTTGTGCCAAGCGACACCTGCAAAAAAGACAGCAAAAAATAAGAGGATCCCAAATACCCACCAAAAAGCTTTTTTAATCATCCGTCGACGATGATGGTGATGATGATGCCGATGGTGGTGATGAACCTCATTACTACTTAAACCATTCTCAACCGAATCATCAATGGACCCATTCTTTTTCTCTGGCATAAATAAATTCTCCCTATTATCCCGTAATACGGGAAATGATATAAAAAATTTCAATCTCTAATATTTTATATTCGATGAATACATATTTCAAATACCATCACATTGCCTTTTTCCTTGATTTTCAAAAATAGATGTAACCCGATAAACAGAATCAACCAGCAAGCTCATTTAGTAAAATATATGAAAACTATTACAGATACTGCATTTCCGGACATTACTTAATGCTTATCAGACAATAGGCTAGCCATTATTAATATTTTTTTATTCAAGACGAACTGTAAAAGATTTTTATTTTTAAACATGGCAGATTGTAAAATTTAAGTTGAACATTTAAGTGGACAGAAAAACCCATCAAGGTCTTTAATGGTGTTACCACAC
>NZ_CANDNW010000047.1 GCF_947387525.1 Limosilactobacillus viscerum | reverse complement strand
TGTGAAATTGGCTTGGTTGAAAATTTTGAAGCTACAATGTCATGCTTTTCTTCCATAAAGAAGACCTCCTTACTGATAATTTCAGTATAGGAGGTCCTGCTTACAATTTATAGACGTGTCGTTATGGTGTGCTTACAATAAAACGATGTTAAAGACATAGCAAAAAATCAATGACGTTATTTATGAGTATTGCTGCGTGGTTGTTTTGGCTAGTTTAAACTGTTGAATTCTCACGTTTGATTATTGAAAACAATGATTACCGGCGACAGTTGATCTTCCATTTTGGCCGGTGCAGCGACGAAATCGTAAATTACTAAAATAAATGGATCGTTCAATAACCCGCTGTCTACGGCATGATACCGTGATATTTCATCGGTGGAAGTACAAAATTAAAAGTTAATGGATTTATATCCGCTACATGACAAACATGTTTTAATTCTTCGGCTGTTGATTTAACCATCATTATGATTTCGGCATTAGCTGAATCGCTGAGTTGAGGGACGGCGTTTAGAAAAGTGTATTTGTTAATCATAAAACCACCTTGTAACAATTATTTTTAATTTATCATGAATGAACAGATGCCGATTTTTTTATTATTGCAATTTTGGATTGCGCTATAATATTTGATGAGGTGAAAAAGATGGTTGACAAAATTGTTGCACGACCGCTAATTACGATTGCAAATATTATCTGGAGCTTTAATCCGCAAACGCACTTGCCCCAAATCCTGCTTGTAAAACGGGCATATGCACCTTTTAAGGATCGGTGGGCACTCCCGGAAACTCTATTACGGAGCAATGAAAGCGCCAAAATTGCTTGTATTCGTTTGATTAAGGATAAAATTGGGGTTCAGCTTTCCAATAGTGCGACTGAACAATTAGCAACATTTACTAATCCCCAGCGGGTTAGTGGCGACCGTGCGTTGGCGATTGCTTACATGACATTTTTACCAGTGATGCCCCAGCTTAAAGCCGGATACGGGGCGACAGAAGTGCGGTGGTTTAGTCTCAATTTTGACCATGGTGACTTCCTGCTGCAAAACGGCGAACTTGTCTTGGGGTTATCCGACGATTCACCGTTAGCATTTGACCATCACCAAATTATTGGGACTGCAATTAGGCGCATTAAAAATAAATTAAACTATCAGCCGACGATTCTCCAGATCCTGGGGTCAACCTTTACTTTACGCCAGGCACGAGAAGTCTATGCGATCTTTTTACAAACAACGGTCGAGAAAATTGATAATTCTAACTTTAAGAAAACCCATCGAAAAATATTTAAGGAGGTTGGAACGGCTGCTACTAAGCGTTCGGGACGGCCGCCTAAGCTATTTAAACTGGCGGAAGGTTGTATTTAATAATAGCGGTGCTATAATCGAGACAATAAAAGTTAATCATACTTTTATTTTTTACTATAATTTAGGTATTTTTTACTTAAAAGATTGGAAGCAAATATTAGATGAATCATGAATTATTAACCGATATGTACGAATTTTCGATGGCAAATGGTTATTATCTAACGCTTTCTCATGATAAACAGGCTCGGTTTGATGTCTTTTACCGGAAGGCTCCTGATGATGGCAGCTTTGTCATCAGTGCTGGATTAAAGCAGGTAGTTGATGAAGTTAAGAACTGGCACTTTTCTCCTGATGATATTGCTTACTTGAAATCATTGAAGCATTTTTCAGATGACTTTCTTTTTTACTTAACTGAAGCCCACAATCGGTGCTCCATTGAAGCATTCCCGGAAGGGACGCCGGTTTTCCCGCAAGAACCGTTTCTAAGTATTACTGGTCCCTTGATGGACGTCCAATTGCTCGAGACGCTTATTTTAAACATCATTAATCACCAGTCGTTGATTGCAACAAAGGCATGGCAAATCACAAATGCCGCGGAAAATCGGCCAGTAATGGAATTTGGTGCGCGGCGGGCGCAAGGACCCGATGCCGCAATCTACGGAGCACGGGCTGCAATCATTGGTGGTTGTGGAAGCACCTCCAATGTTCTCGCAGCTAAACTGTTTAATGTGCCAGCAGTCGGGACAATGGCTCACGCCTGGATCGAAAGTTTTCCCGATGAATTTACCGCCTTTCGGGCATGGGCAAAAATTTATCCTGATAATGCGGCGTTGCTGGTTGATACTTACGATGTTTTGCAATCCGGGGTGCCAAACGCAATTAAGGTATTTAAGGAATTACGGGCTGCAGGGCATGAACCAGTCGGCATCCGCATTGATTCAGGGGACATTGCCCAACTAGCAAAGCAGGCCCGGAAGATGATGGATGATGCAGGGTTCCCTAATGCGAAGATAACTGCCTCGAATGCTCTCGATGCTCATATTATCAAATCGCTATTAAATCAAGGTGCTCCACTGGACAACTTTGGAATTGGGGAAAGATTGATAACGAGTTCATCTAGTCCCGTTTTGAGTGGGGTCTATAAGATGGCGGCACTTGAAAATAAAGGTAAGTGGGAGCCTAAAATCAAGATCAGCAATAGTCGAGAAAAGGTAACGCTGCCGGGACATAAGCAGGTTTACCGCTTATACGATAAGCATGATCCCCAGCATGCCGTTGCGGATGTGATTGCCCTGGCTGACGAACAGATTGGGTCCAAGATTACGGCAATCAGTGCCGACGTTCATGTGACCCGGAACAAGGTTATTTTGACTGACTTTATTGCTAAGCCGTTACTACAGCAGGTGTTAACGCCTAATAAGACAGCGACATTCGAAGCTAGTCCCTTTGTAATTCAACGGTTTGCGAAGAAGAATTTAGCACAGTTGCCGGCAGCAACCCAACGCTTGCTCAATCCTGACCGCTTCCCTGTTTACCTAACGAAGCGTCTTGCTGATTTACAACAAAAATTAATTGATGAAGCTACCAATATGTAAAAGAGGTAAGAAATGATGGCAAAAGCATTATTGATAATTGATTATACTTATGATTCTGTTGCAGATGACGGTGCACTAACATGCGGTAAGCCGGCGCAAAAGCTTGAGAATAGTCTCGTTGAATTGGCCGATAAATTTTATCGGGCAGGGGATTATGTAATCTTCCCAACCGATGGGCATACGGGGGATAAGTTTAGCCCGGAATATAAGCTATACCCCCGGCACAATATTGTTGGGACGCCAGGACAGTTACTATATGGCGAGTTAAAGGAGTGGTATGACCAGCACTGCGATAGCGACCGGGTATACCAGTTCAATAAGAATCGTTATTCCGCTTTTCAGAATACTAATCTCGATAATTATTTACGTGAACGAAAAATTGATGACTTGTGGCTTGTCGGCTTGTGTACTGATATTTGTGTTCTTCACACGGCCATTTCTGCCTATAATTTGAATTACCATCTTACTATTCCGACGAAAGACGTCGCAACCTTCACTAAGAATGGTCAACAGTGGGCGCTGGATCATTTTAAGAATTCATTAGGGGCAACCTTGGTTTAATGAATTTTGACCGGAAAGAATAGACAAATTTTTATACAATAGTTAAAGTATAGTTTACTTAAATATTGTGATCCCTTGGGCAAACGTGGAAGCTAACAATGAAGGTAGAACGTCCAAGTAACCGTAATTAAAAGTAGCTCTTGTCACAGTTAAGTGGTGCAGTAGGAAGGGCTAGCCATCCTAAACACCTATTGGTTGAATTTTTAGAAAATTAATAAAAATATGATTGGCTATCAAAAGTCTACTATGATACATGGTACAGTGTGTAAACGTTGATATATCAAGACATTCTACACTTGAATACGAATATAAGGCAATTGCTTCGACAACACTATTAAGAATGTCAGCCGTCGCTGTTGATGAAGAAGAAACATTATGAAAAGGCCGAAGACACATATAGCAATTTTGCTGAATTCGATTTAACGCTTGGTGCGTGGGGAGTTTTTATGCGAGATAAAGATAAAATTTTAGGAGCATTATATGGACAAGCAATTGGTGATTCAATGGGTATGCCTACTGAATTATGGCCAATTCAAAAAATTCGGGATAAGTTTGGCCGGAATATTACAACCTTTTTAGATGGTACAGACGATAATGATATTGCGATTAATTTTAAGGCTGGTGAGTACACCGATGATACCAACCAAGCGTTTGCAATCTTAGATGCGCTTATTGAAACAAACTGGGAACCAGATACTAAAGTACTAGTTAAGCACATTATGAAGTGGGCTGACGCTGTTGGAGCATGGACCAATAATATTTTAGGCCCAAGTAGTAAAGCAGCACTCAAACTGGTAAAGGAAGGGAAGAACCCATCTGAAGTTACCAAAACTGCTTTAACTAATGGTTGTGGTATGCGGATTTCACCAATTGGTACTCTTTATGAACCTGAAGACTTTGATCAGTTGATTGAGATGGTTTATGAGGTTACTAAGATTACCCATTCCAGTGATGTTGCTATTTCAGGAGCAGCAATGATTGCAGGGGCTGTCACTGCTGCGATGGCTGATTACGACTGGGACGACGTCATTGATTATGCTAAAAAGGCTAATGATGCTGGTTTTAAATTAGGTGCGCCAACGTGGGCTGCACATAACAAAGAACGGCTTGAAGTTGGGATTGCCCTTGCTCATAAGTACGAAGGCGATGATGAAGCATTTAGTCGGGCAATTTACAATACTGTTGGAACAGGAACCACGATTTCAGAGAGTATTCCAGCAGCATTGGCAATTGCTTACTATGCTAAGGACGTAAAGAAGAGTGCCTTTATTTGTACTAACTTAGGTGGCGATACCGATACGATTGGCGCAATGGCAACTGCAATTTGTGGAGCAAAAGTTGGTGCTAAAAACATTCCAGAAGACTGGAAAAAGTTAATTGACGAAAAGAACCCTCAACACAATATTCAAGAGTTTGCAGATAAGATTTCTGAATTTAAGGCATAGTAAAAATGAGGTGAATTACTATGGATAATGAATTTGTTAAAGTCCCAGAAAAAGATAAAACGTTAAGTCCTGGGAAGCTTTTCTATAACTGGTTTGCTGCTAATATCGGTATTATGGGTTTCGTTTATGGTGCTATTATTGTTAGTTATCATTTATCCTTCTGGCAATCAGTTACGGCAGCGTTGATTGGTGCATTGACTTTTGCGATTCCAGGCTGGGTCGCAATGATTGGGCAACGTGAAGGTGTAACCACATTTAAGATGAGTCGTGCAGCTTTTGGTACGCATGGTAACAAGATTCCTAACTTTATGGCTTGGCTAAATATGGTTGGCTGGCTTGCTGTCAATGTAATTACTGGTACTTTACTATTTTCTGCAATGCTAAAAACAATACATGTTCCACAAACTGGCTTTACAAAGTTTATTTGTTTAGTGGTTTTCGCAGGATTAGTCTTTCTGTCAGGTATCTTTAAGGAAGATACTTTAGCTAAAATTCAGACTTGGTTAAGCTGGATATTTGGTGGATTAACCTTAGTTATGTTGATTATGTTCCTAATGAACGCAAATTGGGGTGAGGCATTTGCTATGAAGCCGGGTAGTTGGGTAACAGGCTGGTTACCAGCTGTTGCCTTCATTGCTGCCGGTTCTAGTATCTCATGGTCAATGGCTGCGGCTGATTGGGGTGCATACGTTCGTCCTAACACGAAGCCATCTGCTACTTTTTGGAATACTACTTTAGGTGCCGCTACACCACTTTTCATTTTAATGGCTGGTGGGGTATTGCTAAGTACAATTTCCCCAAGTTTAGCTAGTGCAAGTGACCCATACCAAGTAATGTATGGAGCTATTCCTGGCTGGTTTGGTTTTCTCTACTTCTTGGTGGCTGCTGGTGGTATTATTCCACAATGTTTAGTTTCATTTCGTTCAGCACGAATCAATCTTTCTACGATTGGAATTGAAGTTTCACAAAAGACATCATTAATTTTGCATGCTGTGATTATTATCCTAATTTCTGTCTATGTTTTGTTTATTTCTGGTGATTTTTTAAGCAACTTTGAATTGTTCTTAAACTTCTTGGGCATTTGCCTTGCTTCATGGGTTGCTATCTTCTTAGTAGATAGCGTTATTTACCGTAAGAATGGCTATGATGTTAAGCTAATGGAACCAAATTCATCTGTACACTATAACTGGCCAGGAATTATTTCTTGGATTATTGCTACTATTTTCGGCTTTCTCTTTACGTCAAATGCAGCATATCGTGGGCCATTTGCTCATGGTATTTTTGAAAATAACAGTAGTTTGGCTGTCTTCGTTTCAGGAATTGCTGCAATTGTTGTTATGTTTATTTTCTCCTTGTTTGTTAAGAATAGTAATAAGCAGGAGGATTGAGTATTATGACTAAAAAAAGCCTAATTATTGGTGCTGCTTTTGTGGATGTAATAATGGACGTTGCGCAGATGCCGACTTCGGGCGGAGACGTTACAGCAAAATTAAAGTCCTATAATGTTGGTGGCTGTGCTTTCAACGTCTACGGTGCAATTAAACACTATCTAGGTGCTAACTCTGCTGACCTTTTTGTGCCTGTGGGAAAGGGACAATATAGTGAAATGGTCCGAAAAACAATGAATGATAGCAAAATTCCAATTTTACTTGAGGATAACCATCAAGATAACGGTTGGGATCTTTGCTTGGTTGAGCCAAATGGTGAGCGGACTTTCATCACGGTTCCAGGAATTGAACAGGATTGGAAAGATGAGTGGTTTACTAAGATTAATTTGTCTGATTATAAGTATTTTTATGTAAGTGGTTATGAAATGGAAGACGTAAAATCAGCAAACTTACTACTGGACCACTTGGAACAACGTGATAAAGATTCATATATTCTGTTTGACGCTTCACCACGAATTAGTCATATTGATTCTCAAATTTTAAATAGGCTAATCACAAAAGGCGTAATTATTAATGCCAATGAGGACGAGATTGGTTTTCTTAGCGATAGAGACACATTGGAAGAAAAGACAAGTGACATCTTTGATAAAACTGGTGAACCAGTTCTTGTTACTTTAGGCGCTAAAGGAACATACTTGTATGATGACCATGGTGGAAGAATTATTAGCAGTGATAAAGTTGAAAATGTTGTCAATACAATCGGTGCTGGTGATACTCACTGTGGTGGAGTGATTGCTGGACTGCTAAATGGTAATTCATTTGCAGAAGTATGTAAGATTGGAAATAATCTTTCTGCACAAGTTATTCAGCAAGAAGCTGGAAGCCTTATCTAATAGTTTTTGCCATATGGCAGATTGTAAAATTTAAGTTGAACATATTAGTGGACAAAAAACCCATAAAGGTCTTTAATGGTGTCACCACAAC
>NZ_CANDNW010000046.1 GCF_947387525.1 Limosilactobacillus viscerum | reverse complement strand
TATCAAACACCTTTGGAAGTATTCATGAAGTATATTACAGATGACCAATTTCTAATTTAAATTGACATTCCGGGAATAGAAAAAGACTGACTTCTGTGCCAGCCTTGAATATTTGTATGCTAAATTTCTCCGGTTATTCTATTGTTCTATTTTTCTTCCTACAAGGATAACGTGCCACAGGGCTGGAGGCTAGTGTCTAACAGAAAAAATCAATCGCCGCGTCCCGCGCCAATCGATTTTCCCATGTTAGCCATACGCCTCCTTGGTCGCCCTTCCGCACTTCTTAAGATAACATGCTCCGCGGCCGAGGGCCTAGTGCCCAACAAAAAAACTGAACCGACGCGTTCCGCGTCAGTCCAGTTTTCCATGTTGGTCATACGGCCCTCTTGGTGGCCGCTCCGCACTTCTTAATTACCAGCTAGCCTTCCGTACTCCCGGAATTTGGCCCTTGTGTGCTAGGTTGCGGAAGTTGATCCGGGACATGCCAAACTTGCGCATGTATGCATGTGGCCGGCCATCATAACGGTCTCGGTTGTGTAACCTTACCGCACTCGAGTTCCGTGGTAACTTCGATAAAGCAATGTAGTCACCCTTCGCCTTCAATTCCTTCCGCTTTGCAGCATACTTCTTTACCAGTGCTTCTTGATGATGTAATTTAGCAATCTTTGACTTTTTTGCCATCTATTTGCGTTCTCCTTTTATTTAAAAGTTAATACCTTACGACAAACAACTAAATTTAACATCTGCGAGAACTATTCTTCATTATTATCTGACATTTACTGACCAAAAGCAATAAATATGCCTTATCCGCGTTTTTCCTTGGCAAACTTCCGGTATTCCTCCGCATAACCATACTTCTCGTTAAACTTCTTTAATAAGTCGCTATCATGCGTATACGCTACCCCCGTCTTCATCATCCGTTGGTATAGTTCCGCATACGGCACACCATCCGTTACCGCCCGATCGCTTTCCACCGACCGGTCATACGCAACATGGCGGAAGTTGGCTTCTGCTAAGCCCTCATCATCTACCTCTAAAATCAGGTAGTAAGCACGCAAGTCACGCTGGAGTGTCTTCCAGCGGTTAAACGGTTCGCCAACTGCTCCTGGATTTAAAATAATTCGCTCATCATTTGAATACCGGAGGAGCTGGTGGTGGACATGGGCATAGATTGCAATATCAACCGCTCTTTTACTATCAACTTTAAACAAGCGGTCAAAATTTTCGGTTGGTTTCGTCGGGAATAAATCTTGCCCCATATTTAAGTCGGGCAGGTTATGTGAAATCCCAAAATTCAGCGGACCGACCTGCTTAGTCACGTGCAGTGGCCAGCTAGCAATATTATCAATCATCTTGTCCGGAGTATGGCGCTCAACATATTGCGCTAGCCGGGCAAAATAAATATGTGACGGCTTATTAAGGTCCATCAGTCCGCGTGCACCATGCACAACTAGGTTATCCCAGTTTCCTCGTACAACTACCTGGGGGTTAATCTTTTCAAACAGTTGCCATACCTTCATCACACTCGGCCCCGGCATTAAGAGGTCACCAATGAACCAGTATTGGTCTACATTTTGCTTTAGGCTGTCCTGGTACATCGCCTCAAAAGCACTCAAGTTACCATGGACATCAGAAAAAACCGCAATTCTCGTTTTCAAGCCACCATTCCTCCTTTTTACCTATTACTATACCAGAGAAATCCAAATTCTCCCCAATTTACCTTAGAAATTATCGAAAAGACGGTGCTAAACTAGATTAGGAATTAATGAGAGAAAGGAAGTTCACATGTCAAAATCAAGTCCGCAGATTACAATTAAAAATCGTCGCTTGATCACCGCAATTCTTTTGTTGTCAGCCTTTGTCAGCCTGGCAAGCCAAACTATGATGATCACCGCCCTCCCTGTTATTGAACGGGAATTGCACGTTTCACTAAATGCTGTCCAGTGGTTAACCACCGGCTACACCCTTATCATTGGGATCGTCACCCCGCTCTCGTCAAACATGTACGAGAAGTTTACCAACCGGCAAGTCTTCCTTTGGACAATTGGTACATTTATCGTCGGTACCACAATTGGTTGCATCGCCAGCAATTTTTATTCCTTATTACTAGCACGGTTAATTCAAGCAGCCGCCGGTGGGATGCTAATGTCGTTTCAAATGACCACCATGATTACCATCTACCCCATTGAAAAGCGTGGCTCCATCCTTGGCCTATCAAGTTTAGTAATCTCAACCGCCCCAGCCGTTGGGCCAACCCTCTCTGGTTTTATCCTGCAGGTTTTACCATGGCGGTGGCTCTTTATCGCCGTCCTGCCCTTCATGATCCTGATTTTTATCATCGGCTACTTTAAGCTGCAAAACTTCTCCCAGCCACGGGACATTAAGATTGATTACTTATCCGTCTTCATTTCACTGCTTGGTTCGGCCCTCGCCCTCGGTAGTCTGACTGTCTTCGAGTTAAATGTCTGGGCTGGCTGGGCAATGCTGATTGTCGGTCTAATCATTATCTACTTCTTCGTCAAGCGCCAATTACGCCTGAAGAACCCAATGCTGAAAGTTCAGATTTTTAAGTACCCATCATTCCGGTTAATGACCTTTGTTGGGATCTTCGCCTTTATGCTCCTGCTGGGAACTGAACAGCTGGTCCCGATCTTTACTGAAAACATCCTGGGGATGGGAAGCTTCAAGTCAGGGCTGATCCTTCTTCCCGGTGCCATCTGCAACGGGCTCGCCGCTTCCTTTATCGGCCGCCTGTATGACCAATACGGACCCAAATGGCTCATTATCTCCGGTGGAATCTTAATGATCATTGCTTCGTACCCACTAGTAACAATCTCAACCCACTCTTCAATTGCCGTCCTCACCATTGCTTATACCATTCGGATGATCGGTAATGCCTTTGTCTTCAGTCCTGCTTTATCCGAAGCATTTTCTGGCCTTTCAAAGCTTGAAAACAGTCACGGTACCGCCCTCAACAATACTTTGCGGCAGGTTTCAGGGGCCGTTTCCGTCACAATGCTGGTTGTTATTGCGGGCATCCCCAACAGTCTTATTACCGGTATCCGAATTTCAATGTGGATCACCGTCCTATTAGCTGTCTTTATGTTGCTTACTTTTTGCCACTATTTAACTATTAGTAAGCAAAAGTAATTTCTGTTACAATAATCTTCACTACTATTTGGGAGATGAATTGGAAAAGATGGGAGTAGAAGAACAATATCCCAACGGCTGGCACCGAACTTTCTATACATTATGGCTCGGTGCCTTTATTACGGGGGCCGGTTATTCAATGACGATGCCCTTCATCTCACTGTTTATCAGTGAACTCGGCAATTTTTCACACTTTCAGCTCAATATTTATTCCGGCTTAGCTTTCGGTGCTACCTTTGTTAGCCAAGCAATCGTTTCGCCACTCTGGGGAAATCTCGCTGACCGGAAAGGACGGAAACTAATGTGTATGCGTGCCGCCGGGGTAATGGCTTGTACCATTTTCTGTGTGGGCCTGGCACGAAACGTCTGGTGGATTATCGGGATGCGCTTCCTTCAGGGTGCCTTTTCCGGTTACATTAACAATGCCACTGCACTGATGGCTGGCGAAACCCCACGGTCCCACTCTGGCTGGGTAATGTCAGCCATGACCACTGCTGGGGTAGCTGGGAACTTGGTAGGACCATTACTTGGTGGAGCGCTCTCCGGAGTATTTGGCTACCGGATCCCCTTCTTCATCACTGGTGGACTGATGTTTCTGAACTTTCTGGGGACGACCTTCCTTACTAAAGAACACTTTGTCCCAATTAAAAAAGAAAAGATGAAGCCGATCGGTCAGATTTTCAAGGAACTCGATAGTCCTGGCACCATTATTGCAATGTTCTTTACGACGATGGTGGTAATTTCTTCTTCCATGTCAATCACGCCAATTATCAGTTTGTACGTTAAATCGCTGATGGGCAATCACGGTAATGTAGCTTTTGTTGCGGGAATTGTTGCTGCTACGCCCGGCCTCGGGACCCTAATTGCGGCCTCAAAAGTTGGCCACACGATGGATCGAATTGGACCAAAGGTTGTTTTACGGACCGGTTTGATGGTCGCATTTGTCCTCTTCATCCCCATGACCTTCACCCATTCGGCATGGTCGCTTGCCTTCTGGCGATTCTTACTAGGACTTGCCAACGCTGCATTGACCCCAGCCATTCAGACTGTTTTAACACTAGATGTTCCAACGGAAGCTTTTGGACGGATCTTCAGTTTAAACCAGTCATTTCAGGCGGCAGGTGCAGTTTTGGGATCAATTATCGGTTCGGTCATCTCAGGGCTGTTTAATTACCCGATGGTCTTTGCGGTAACCGGTCTGACGCTCCTGGTTAATGCCGTTGTTATTTGGGTTGTGTTACGGCCACGGCACCCTCAAGCTTCATAGTCAATTTAACCGGTCAAAAAAATAAGGGAACAGTGAATCAAACCACAGTTAGGCGCTTGCGCTTAACCGTGGTTTTTACCACCGTTCTCTTTTTATTATTCCATCACCAGTTCAAATTGCTGATGAGTTTTTACGTTGCAAGCCTGACCAATTGTACTTGTCGTCAAGACATCCAACTCCGTATATAGCTGTTGACTTAAAATTACGCCGTCAAGGTGGAGGTCTTGAAGATCCCAAAAGTCATCGCTTGTCCATGCCTTGCTAATTACTTGCACCTGTGGCATTAGGTGAGCCAGTGCAACACTGACAATCACATCATAACGTGACATTGCAGAGCAAAGATTGAGCAATAGGGGAGTGCTATAAGCCCCCGCAATCGTTAATAGCTGGTATGCCTGCTTCTTACTGGCAACTCCATTAACCGCCAGTGGCACGCCCTCACTAAGTAATTGTTTAATGAGTGCTTCATTAAAGTGCCCAGCAGTCATTACCGGCACCTGAACCCATACGTTATCACCAGTCAGCGTAAGTTGCTCTGCCCGTTGCCTAATCGACTGTGGGTCAGTACCATCAATCGGGATAATAACCCGGTTGGCTAAACTTGGCGATAGCTTCAGCGCCTGCTCCTCCATCATCCGTACAGTCGCTCGGTCTAAGATCAAGCCGTCTTGGTCACGGTTATTTCCTTGCTCTAAATCATGCTTACTAACATTGTCAACGAATATACCAATATGAGCTACTGGTTGCACGAGTATCTTCCTTTCAGTATTTTAATAAGTATACCAATTATCAATCTCAGACATATCCTCTCATACTAGCTAGCTTTCGTCAAGCGGTTTAAGTAATTCTTTATGGTTAGACCAATTATGCAATTGCAGTCTCGATGGCGCAGGCTAGAACACCACCTGCTAATGGTCCAATCATCGGTACCCAGGCATACCACCATTCAGCACTGGATTTATTCGGTACCGGGAGAATCGTATAAGCCAACCGCGGACTCCAATCACGGGCCGGGTTTAATGCAAAACCAGTTGTCGACCCTAAGCCCGTACCAATAACGGTAATTAAAAGGCCAACGATAAATGGTTTCATCCCAGTTGTAAAATTACCTAAGTTTAACAGAATGAAGACAAAGGCAAAGGTAGCAATAACTTCAGAAAGAAAGTTAAAAAGCGGTGACTTAATTGCGGGTCGGGTAGCAAAGATGCCGACACTATTACCTTCTTTTTCGGTTTTTGTCGCCTTAAATTGTGGGTAATACTGGATGACAAACAACGTGGCACCCACAAACGCACCGAGAAACTGTCCAGCCAGGTATGGTAATACTTGCTTCCACGGGAACAGGCCAAAAAGAGCATATGGAATTGTTACTGCCGGATTAAGATGCCCCTGCGATCCCAGGAATCCTGCAACATAAACACCCATCGTAACGGCAAGTCCCCATGAAGCACAGACAAACCACCATCCGCTGCCATGGGCATAATTTCTCTTGAGGTTAACACTAGCAGAGCAGCCCCCGCCGATTAGAATTAATATCATTGTGCCAAAAAATTCACCAATAAATCCATTCATTATCTTCTTTCCTACTTTCTTTCAGGTGTAAATTTACTTATTAATTTTACCTTTCCTTTCTAATAAAAGATAGCAGTGAATGTGTCTATTAATAAAATAAGACTGGGAAAAACTTCCCAGCCTCTTGTCCTGCAAATATGATAAAAATTGATAGTTTTCTACTTAACCTGTTGGTCAATTGCTGTCTTCTCGGGATAGAAGAAGTTGTAAATGGTTAACAATAGGTAGGCAAGCAAGACCCACCGTGGCATTGCATATGCTAAAAAAGATTAAAACAGCATTAATTATTAGGACAATTAATAACCGCCCTTGCCTGCTTAAGCCTGGGTGACGCAATGGTGGCTGCCGATAATTTCACGGCAACTGCAACCACTGTTGCCGCTTCTACGAAGGAAAACATGGATATTGCTAACCGTGATATTGCTAGTTACCTGGCCAACTGTCAGCAATATGAGTCTAATGACAAGCAATTCCAGGGCTTCACTAGTATTAAGAATATTCAATACACTGGTAAGAGCCAGATTAAGATCACGGTAAATGACGACTTTTATAAGCTGTCAAAGCCACGCCGCGACCTGCTGATTGACTCACTGCAAAACGGGGTCATCGGTACCTTAATGGACGACCAACAACAAAAGCTGGCCGAAAGTGACGTTCATAAAGGCTTCAAGACGACAGTTTATCTTAATAACCAGTTGATTGGTCAAAGCAGCAAGAACGATAACCGGGTAATTAATTGGAATAAGTAATAAAGAGTGGTCGTGAAAAGTTCGCGACCACTTTTTATTATTTAACTAGTTCTCGTTTTTCGTTTTCCAAGTATGCTACAATCGGTGATAAGTACTCAGACTAGGAAGGATGAACGATTATGAACACCGACGATTACCTATTTACCTACTTTGCAATCCTCGACAAGACTGCCAGCATGATTCCCACCTACGATCAGGTGGTATTAAATGACATGCAAAAGAGCAACCAGAAGTTCATGGGAATTGCTAAAAAGTATGATTCAGAAACATTTACCCAGACGGTCCACCAGATTTTTGTTCAGCTAATCAACGAACGTGTTTTCCAGGGCACCATTGCTAAAGATGAAATCATCATCAGCAATACCACCCCACTTGCGGTTGAAATCCTGCAGCATGTCCAGGATCCCACATTCTGGTCGGCAATGAAAAACACCGCCAACCAATGGGAGAGCCGCCCATTAACAAGCTTTGTCGTTAACTATGTTGAACGCTAACGTAACGGGGAGCTAGGAAAGAATTTTTGCAATACCAGTATTGGTCCCAAGTTGCTTTTTCTTCCCCCAGCCATAATATTTGAGAAAAACGAAAGGGAGCGTGACAAAACTTTATCATGCTCCCTTTTTCTAATTAAAGCTCTTCATTGTATCCATGATTAACTTGATAAACTTCTCCCGGTCAATCCCTAGGAGTACTTCGGTGTTGGCTGGCTTTCCGGTCAACAGGTAATAGTCACAAACGGTTTCGCCACGGGTTAGGTCACCCTGTGTCTCCACATCGACATTCATCCAGTCAGTTTCAAACATTTCCGGATCAATCAGCCAGGCAATTGTGCACGGGTCGTGTAGTGGTGCCCCTTTGAGCCCCCATTTTGGATTTTCGTGGTACTGTTCAAAGAAGTTTAAAAGGCCATAAAACGCGTGCGCAACTGGATTATTGATTTTACCTATTTCTTCAATTTCATTCTTTAAGATCTGGGCCTTATGGGTAACATTTAACGGCGCCATTACCAATGGAATACCAAAGTTCATGACAATTTTAGCTGCTTCGGGGTCCACGAAAATGTTGAACTCAACTGACGGGCGCCAGTTACCGAGCCCCATTGCACCACCCATAAAGACAATCTGATCAATCTTTTCTTTTGCCAGGTCAGGATAGACCCGCAAAAAGAGGGCGGCATTAGTCATTGGCCCGGTCACAACCAGGGTAACCTTGTCACTGCTTTCACGAAGCGTCTTCGCAATCAGTTCAATTGCGGGTATTTCTTGTACCGCAAAATCTGGTTCCGGCAGGTCCGCACCATCAAGTCCGGTCTTACCATGAACTTCTGGTGCCGTCTCTAGCGGCTTCACCAACGGGGTCTGATTTCCCTGGGCAACCGGAATGTCTTCCCGGTGAAGGAGGGTCAACATCCGCATTGCGTTATTAAGGGTCTTATCCGGTGTCTGGTTACCGGCAGAAGTCGTGACTGCTAGCAGTTCAATCTTGGGTGATGCCACCGCCATTGTCAAAGCTAGAGCATCATCATGTCCCGGGTCACAATCAAGAATTATCTTTTTTACCATCTGTATCTTTTCCTTTCAATGATAGCGTTTTCTATTATTATACTATTTTGAAGAACCCTACCAGCTATTTTTATCCCAAGCCTTAGGAAAACTTATTAATTGGTAAAAAATATGGTCACTTCTTTGATATACTTTAGTTGTAAAGGTGGTGAAAGAAAATGGCTATTAAGGCGTGTCCATTTTGTGGAAGCTCGAACTGTGGGATGATCCAACCACCAGCTGGAGCTAATTTTGTACTTAACTATGTTACTTCCGAAGAAGACGGCAAATTAGGTGGGATGCCAGTCGTCGTTTACGGCTGCCAAGATTGCAAGTGCATCTGGATGGCATCTGGTGCTTTTGCTGGTCAAGATAACGATAATTAATCAATTAAGAAGGTTTTTGAACTGCCTGCTCCGGCCCTAAAACCTTCTTAATTTTTAAAATCGCGGTTTGTAAAATTAAGTTAGAAAAATAAAAAAGTCATTTGTGATAGACTTTTGAATAACCACAAAC
>NZ_CANDNW010000045.1 GCF_947387525.1 Limosilactobacillus viscerum | reverse complement strand
ATGATACCTGATGTCACGCCGAATGGCGTTTTTTATTTACCACCAACTGGGTGGCTAACTTCATTCTATAATCCACCTATTTTAAGATTAATACATTTATTTCACTTTTAATTGTTTCAACAATTACTGGGCTTCTTTTAGGAATTCCAATTTCGAAAATAGTTACAGTTATTGAAGCTGGTATGGGGAGTACTCTTGGACATATCGGCATTATCTTTGGTGTTGGTGCCATGATGGGTCGGCTGCTAGCTGATGCCGGTGGTGCTCAACGTATTGCTATGACACTTATTGAAAAATTTGGTAAAAAACGGATTGAATGGGCGGTAATCATTTCCTCATTCCTTGTCGGTTTAGCAATGTTCTTTGAAGTTGGTTTGGTTCTCTTACTACCAATTATCTTTTCAATTGCTAAGGAATTGAAGATAAAGCCAATGAATCTTGCAATTCCAATGCTTGCTTCATTGCTTGTTACTCACGGCTTCTTACCACCACACCCAGGTCCAACCGTAATTGCTACTGGGTACCATGCAAGCCTTGGACTTGTCTTAATGTATGGTATTATTGTAGCAATTCCAACAGTTATTATTTCAGGAATCTTTTTCAATAAAGTAGATAAAAAAATTGTTCCATCCGCGTTTAAGAAAGATGGAAACGAAATGGCTTTAGGGGATGCAAAAGAACGTCCTTTGGATGAAACACCTGGCTTTGGTGTAAGTACCTTTACTGCTGTTTTCCCAGTTATTATCTTAATGGGTGCTTCCATTGTAGAAATGATTCAAGAACTAACTCATTTCCACAAAGGCCTTGCCTTTCAAATAATTCAATATATCGGTAACGGTGATACCGCAATGATTTTATCCTTATTAGTTGCTTTATACACTATGGGGATTCAACGTAAGATTCCATTAAAAGAAATTGGTAAATCATGTAGTAACGCTGCTGCTGCCATTGGTATGATGCTATTGATTATCGGTGGTGGTGGTGCCTTTAAACAAGTATTAGTTGAAGGTGGCGTTGGTAAATACATTGCTGGCCTGTTTAATGGTGCTTCAATTTCACCAATTATTATGGCATGGGTTGTTGCAGCTATTTTACGGCTTGCACTTGGTTCATCAACAGTTGCCGCAATTTCAACCGTTGGATTAGTTCTCCCAATGGTTGGAGCTGCTTCTCCTTCAATGTTGGCGTTAATAACTCTGGCAACTGGTGCCGGTAGTGCAACGTTTTCTAATGTTGATGATGCAAGCTTCTGGATTATCAAATCTTATTTCAATCTAAATATGAAGGAAACATTTTTAACTTGGTCTCTAATGGCCACAGTTGTGTCAATTGTTGGTTTGGCAATGATTCTTTTGATTAAGATGTTTGTTGCTTAAGGGGAGGTATTTATAAGTATGACAAAGATTTTTTGTTACAACACGCGTGAAGATGAAGTCCCTTATATTAAGGAATGGGGTGAAGAGCATCCTGACGTTGAAGTTGCGTATACAGCTGATCCAGTAACGCCACAAACAGTTAATGAGGCAAAAGGTGCCAATGGAATTGTTGCAACTCAACAATTAGATTATTCAGCAGAAGTTCTTCAAGGCCTTGCCGATTTGGGTATTCGAAACTTATCTTTGAGAAATGTTGGTTATGATAATGTTGACCTAAAGAAGGCAAAAGAACTTAATTTTAAGATTACCAATGTCCCTGTCTATTCACCAAATGCAATTGCCGAACATGCTGCAATTCAAGCGGCACGTCTATTACGGCAAAGCAAAGTAATGGATGCTAAAGTAGCAAATGGCGACCTGAGATGGGCACCAACGATTGGTCGTGAAGTTCGTGATCAAACTGTTGGTGTGATTGGAACTGGTCATATTGGACGTGTATTTATGAAGATTATGGAAGGGTTTGGCGCTAAGGTAATTGCGTACGATCTTTTCAAAAATCCAGAATTAGAAAAGAAGGGTTATTATGTTTCACTTGATGAACTTTATCGTCAATCAGATGTAATTTCTCTGCACGTTCCAGCAACAAAAGAGAACATTCATATGATTAATGATGATTCAATTAAAAAAATGAAGAAGGGAGTTGTAATTGTTAACTGTGCTCGGGGAGCCTTGGTTGACACAGATGCAGTAATTCGTGGATTAGATGATGGAAAAGTATTCGGCTTTGTAATGGATACCTATGAAGGTGAAGCGGGGATATTCAATGCTGATTGGCAAAATAAAGAGATACCAGACGAAAGATTAAAGAATTTGATTAGTCGATCAAATGTATTAGTTACTCCGCATACAGCTTTCTATACAACACATGCTGTTCGAAACATGATTTTTAAGGGCTTTAATAATTGTCTTGCGTTAGCTGAGAATAAGGAACCGGAATCCCCAGTTAAATATTAATTAGAAAACCTCTACTTGAAAATTTAAGAACTTTCTGCGGCTTAAACAAAGGATTTTTCCTATTGTTTAAGTCGTTTTTATGTTCCCTGATACAATCATTTCACAACGAATTAAAATATTGATATAATCAGAACGTATGTGCGGGAGGAGGCGTTAAGTTGGAACTTGAAACGTTGGAAAAACTAATTAGTAATAAGTATGGGCTGACCTTTACAGCAATTACCGATGACAGTAACCCATCACTAGTTGGTCTAACATTGAAGACTGGCCAAGCGCCCTTCATTGTCCTTGACCCTACTACTAATCCGGTGCATGTTGATGCACGATGCTTTAGCTTTGCCGCTGCAATCCAAGACTTTCCAGGCTTTGGGGCTGCTTTCTTCCATCATGATGACCAATGGGTTGGCTTTACCCTAACCAACGTTAGTGACCGGGCTGTTGAAAACATCATTGATTATGCTTTTAAAGCCGCTATTAATCTTGGCCATTCCGCGAGTCAACAGTATGTTGTCTTGCCAGAACAGGATACCGATAACCAGTACAAAGCGCAGCCCATTCCTCAACCTAGTCACCGCCCCAGTCCACAAACTACTCGTTCAGCGTTACCTAAACAACTGAAAGATGCCCTTGCAGCTTATGATTACACGCTACTCCCTGGTGAACGCCGGGATAAAAATTTTTATCTGCAGGGCCAAATGCTGGCCGACTATAAAGACAACTTTCACAACGCTGTTCCCTTACGGCGCTATTTTCCAACCTACCACCAGCTTTCCCCAGACCAACTTCGCACCTATTTCACTTGGCGGACAAAACTTCGGCAAGGGGAGTTTGAACCAGTTTCTGACTCGTATGCCTACCTCTACCTTTATGAGTTATTAAATGGCATTGGGGTTTCTTCACCGGCTGCGGGCTACCAGCAGTTGCTGATTTTTAAGCAAAAGTACGCCTCCCAGTTTGGCGACCATATGCAGGTGAACCTTGACCGGTGGTTGCATGACTATGTCCTTTACTACCGGTTAAAACACCAGGTTGCTAATCAAGTTTTCGCAGCTGAAATATCGGCCGACCGCGACTACCATATCCTGTTACACCCCGAAAAATATAGTGCAGAGGAACTCATTGATGCCTTCAGCCACCACTCAACATATCTCAAACACTGCCGGCTATACCAAAAGTCGACCGAACACTTTACTAAGTTGCTAAAAGTGGTTTGGCAAACGATCCTCACCCTACCAAATGACCAGGGACAAAAGTACTTCGACCAGCACATTGCAAGTCAGAAGATGTCAACAAATTATTTCTTTGCCAAAGCCGTCTTTTATTTCCGGCCCCAGCAAGAAATGGCGGAATACTCGGTAGATTCAGTTCGCCGCTACCGGTTTAAGGGGCGGCAATACTACTGTTTCTCCTTGCTAGCCCAGCCTAATGAGCGCCAAAATTTAAATGCTTTTCTACATGAAGTTGACCGGTTGGTGCGGCACAACTTTAACCTTGGCCACCCGTTGAAACCGCGGTGGCTGCCCGCGGCAATTGTTGACGCAATCAATCAGGGAATACATGATTACCAGCGCCAGCTACAGGAGGCCCACCAACCGAAAATTAACATCGATCTTGGCGATATTGAGCAAATTCGTCAGGATGCGGCCGCGACCCAGGAAAGCCTGATTACCGATGAAGAACGCCAGGCGGTTAGAGAAGAAGAGCAAGCGGCCACTCCGCCGGCACCAACGCCACCGTCACAATCACAAGAGACTGACTCGGCCGCGCTTGATGCTGACCAGAATTACTTCATGCACGCACTGTTAACCGGGACACCCTGGAAAGATTATTTAAAGCAGCACCACTTGATGGCTTCGATCATGGCGGACCAAATCAACGAAGCATTATTCGATGAGATTGGTGATGACGTGATTGAGTTTGATGAAAATGACCAGCCGGTGATCATTGAAGACTACCGGCCTGACCTTGAAGAGATTTTCTTGAATAAGGAGTGATACTAATGGCAGAACGAACACCACAACGGGTCCCTAAACGGATCGCCCAGACTGTCCTGCATTCATTAAAAGCGGGGGTCGTTCCACGAATCGGCTTACCATACATTACGGTGGGAAGAAAGGACGAAATCGCCGCCCTGCTACATGACTTCGGGGTAGTTGCGGAAGGCGGGGCGTCCTTCCACTTTATTGTTGGTCGGTACGGCTCCGGTAAAAGTTTCCTCCTGCAAGCAGTTCGGAACTACGTGATGGATAAAAATTTTGTCGTGGTCGACGGAGACCTGTCACCAGAACGGCGCCTTCAAGGAACGAAAGGGCAGGGGCTAGCAACCTACCGGGAACTAATCCAAAACTTAGCAACCAAGACCCGGCCAGAGGGTGGCGCCCTCACCTTAATTTTGGACCGGTGGATTAACACCGTCCAGACTGATGTAGCCACTGCTACCGGCCTGAATGAAGATGACCCGCAATTTGCTGCGGCAGTTGATAAGAAAATTTACGCTGTCATCTCATCATTGAGTGAGCTGGTCCACGGTTTTGATTTTGCTAAGCTATTGAACATGTACTACCATGCTTACCTTGATGACGACACTGAGACTAAGGCAAAGGTTATCAAGTGGTTCCGTGGCGAATACACTCACAAGACGGAGGCCAAACAGGAACTAGGCGTGAACATTATCATTTCTGATAGTGACTGGTACGAATACCTAAAGCTGTTTGCCCTCTTCTTCCGTCAGGCAGGCTATGCGGGCCTCGTAATCATGATTGATGAGCTGGTTAATATTTACAAAATCCCGAATAGTATTAGCCGACAGTACAATTATGAGAAGATTTTGACCATGTACAACGATACTTTGCAAGGAAAAGCCAAGTACCTAGGAATTTTGATGTGTGGGACCCCGCAAGCAGTTGAGGACCGGCGTCGTGGTGTATACAGTTATGAAGCATTACGTTCACGGCTAACGGAAGGTAAGTTTGCCCATGCCGGCGCCCAGGATATGTACGCTCCGGTAATAAAACTTGAGCCGTTGACGGCGGAAGAAATGCTGGTTCTGACCGAGAAACTAGCCGATATGCACGCGCGGCTATACGGGTACGACCGTAACATTACCGAGGATGAGCTAGCCAAATTTATTAAAATCGAGTACGGACGAATCGGCGCGGACACGAAAATCACACCACGGGAAGTCATTCGGGACTTCATTGAACTGTTAGATATTGTGTATCAGAACCCAACAACAACCGTTAGCGACCTGTTGAATTCAGACCAGTTTACCAGTATGACTGGGGATGAGGATGCAACGGCGGTTGACCAGGGGAGCCATAAGGAGAAGGACTACACGGAATTTAGGATTTAGAAGGGAGGCCGTTTGATGGACGTTTTTGCGCATTACGCACCCTTTATCCAGGATTATATTTACCGCCAGGGGTGGCAACAGTTGCGTCCCATCCAGGTAGCGGCTGCTGAGGAAATTTTCGGTAGTGACGACAATGTTTTGCTATCAGCATCAACGGCGGCAGGGAAGACTGAAGCTGCATTCTTTCCTATCCTGACCGAACTTGCGGCGGAAAAAGATCGTGATTCAATTAACTGCCTCTATATTGCACCGCTGAAGGCACTAATCAATGACCAGTACAACCGGCTAACGGAGCTGTGTGCGGATACCGACATTCCGGTCTGGCGGTGGCATGGTGATGTTTCGCAGACACAGAAGCGGAAGATGCTTAAACACCCATCTGGTATTTTACAGATTACGCCCGAGTCACTGGAATCGTTTATGATCAATAAGCACATGGATATCCCCCACCTCTTCCATGGCCTTCGCTTTGTGGTGATTGATGAATTGCACTCATTCTTGCGGAGTGACCGTGGTGGGCAGACCTTTTGCCTGATTGAGCGGTTAAGCAAACTTGCCGGGGTCCAACCGCGCCGAATTGGACTTTCCGCGACGATTGGAAACCTGCGTGAAGCAGCTCAATTTCTGGGTGCTGGTAGTGGGCACCGGACCGTGGCACCAAAGGTAAAGAATACCCGGCAAGTTTGGCGTCTTTCAATGGAACACTTCTACCAGACGGACCCCCAGGCGGCTAGTAAGGGCTTTGACCCGACGGCCCCGGTAGAACCAAAGACGGATGAGGCGCCGGAATTGGCTGATCCTGGAATTGGCTACATTTTTGAGCATACCCGTGGGAAGAAGAGCCTGGTGTTTACGAATAGCCGTGAGGAATGTGAGGCTGTTTGCCAAATGCTGCGGTCATACAGTGCCGCTAAGCACGAGCCAGACCGTTTCTTAATTCACCACGGTAACCTTTCGCCGTCATTTAGGCAGACGGCTGAAGACGCGATGAAGGATGACGATTCCTATATGACAACTTGTGCGACGGCTACCCTTGAATTGGGGATTGATATTGGTAAATTGGAACAGGCATTCCAGATTGATGCCCCGTTTACGGTCTCTGGTTTTCTCCAACGGATGGGGCGGACTGGCCGCCGAGGGAACCCGCCTGAGATGCACTTTGTAATGCGGGAGGAACACCCGGAATCGCGGGCAATGTTGCCGGATTTGATTCCGTGGTCGCTTTTGCAGGGGATTGCCCTGGTTCAACTCTACTTGGAAGAACGGTGGGTGGAACCCCCTGAGCCAAACCGGCTTCCGTACAGCCTCCTTTACCACCAGACAATGAGTACGTTGGCGTCGGGTGGTGAAATGAGTCCGGCGGAACTGGCGAGTCGGGTGTTGCCGTTAAACTATTTCCGGAATGTCAGCCAGGATGACTACCGGGTTTTGCTCCAACATTTGGTTAGGACGGATCAGATTCAGAAAACGGAACGTGGTGACTTGATCGTTGGAATGGCTGGTGAACGGGTGGTTAATAACTTTAAGTTCTACGCCGTTTTTCAGGAAAATGAGGAGTTCAGCGTTCATGCCGGTTCAGAAGAGTTAGGGACGATTGTTAAGCCGCCGCCGGTTGGCGATAAGATTGCCATCGCGGGCCGGGTGTGGGTGGTTGAAGATATTGACCGTCAGTGCCACCAGGTATATTGCCATGGTGTTAAGGGGCGGATCCCTGCTTACTTTGGGGATGTTCCCGGTGATATTCACCCAAAGATCTTGGCCCGGATGCGGAAGGTACTGAGTGAAGATACAATGTACCCTTACCTGATGAAGAATGCCCGGGCGCGGCTTACCCAGGTACGGGATACCTGTAATATAGCCGGTTTACCGCAGAAACGGTTGATTAACCTGGGCGGTAAGATGTGGTGTCTCTTTCCGTGGACGGGAAGCTATTCATTCCTGGCATTGGAACGCCTCTTGCGGATTAAGTGTGCCAAACGCTTGAATTTGCGGGGCTTTAACTCAGCACGGCCGTACTTTATGGAATTTGCGATGGATGCGTCAGCGGAAGAATTCTTCCAGATCCTGGGTGAGGAGGCGGCAAGGGACTTTGACCCGCTTGACCTGCTTTATCCCAAGGAAGTGCCGGTTTTTGATAAGTATGATGAGTACTTACCAGATGATTTGGTACGGAAGGAATTTGCGCAGAGTATACTTGATATTAAAGAAATGCGACGGTGTGTGGCGCAGATGTACCAACAGCGTTAAAAATAATAAGCTGGAAATCACTTGCCCGTGGTGGGGATGGTTTCCAGCTTATTTTTTAAAAAGGGCTTGCGTTTGGGGGATGATATGATATACTATTATTCGTTGGTTAAATGCTGACTTAGCTCAGTTGGCAGAGCACGTCATTAGTAATGATGAGGTCGGAGGTTCGAATCCTCTAGTCAGCACTAGAAACATACTAAAAGCCTATAACAATACGTTTTTACCGTGTTTGTTATAGGCTTTTTATGTTAGTTTAAGGCTATGATTTCTCACTTTTTTCACATGTTTTGAACTAAATGATATCCTATAATTTTTATGATCACGAAAATGGTTGATATGATAGTATTTGTAGTCATTTAAACGTGTGAAAAAATGTGAAATGCCAGAAGAAGGTATTGTAAGCAATTATACTTCTTCTTCCCAACCATGCGTCCAGAAAAGGAAACTAAGGACGGCAAGAAGTGTAAGAAGAACAAGAAGAAGTAGTCTAAAAGCTTGAAATGACGGCTTTTAAGCGACTTCGTGGATTTAGGCTAAATCAGTTATTAACTTCTAAAAAGTTAGTAACTGTGGTGTGTGTACACCAAAAATACACCAAATTTAAATAAATTAAGTTGGTAAAAAGCTGGCATAAAAAATGAAAGGCTTCGATTCTCTGCTTGGGAATCGAAGCCTTTTGTTTAAAAGTTATAGTTAAAGTCTTAAAGAAAAAAGATAAATACTTATTGAGAGCTTAAATAAGCCCTATTTTAGCCCATCTTATATGCTAAATAGTGTGAAATACCTTAATACTCTTAAAGAGGGTGGATTATAGAATGAAGTTAGCCACCCAGTTGGTGGTAAATAAAAAACGCCATTCGGCGTGACATCAGGTATCAT
>NZ_CANDNW010000044.1 GCF_947387525.1 Limosilactobacillus viscerum | reverse complement strand
TCGAAAAGTGTTAAATTATGAAACCCCATATGAGGTATTTTTTGAGAAACCGTTGCACTTGGTTTGACAATTCGTCAGAAAAGAAAAGCCTGAGTATTTTAATGAGGCTCTTCTTAGTTTAGAAAAACAAACTATTTTACCTGAAGAGATTATAGTTGTTGAAGACGGAAAATTGACGCCTAAACTAGAAAAAGTACTTAAGAAACATGAAAATAAGAATATTGTTAAATATAAAATTGTTAAATTATCAAAGAATTTAGGCTTGGCTTCTGCCCTTAATTTTGGTACCCAATTTGTAAAGACAGAATGGATTGCTAGAATGGATTCAGATGATTATAGCGTTCCAAATAGATTTGAGAAACAATTGAGGATTATAAAGGATAATCCGGATATAGTAGTTGTTGGTGGGCAAGTTAAAGAATTTTCAGAAAATATAACTAATATAGTTGGATATAGAAAAGTTCCGACTGAGATGAATTTAATTCAGACTTTTATAAAGTGGAGAAATCCATTTAATCACCCTACTGTAATGATAAATAAAAAAGTATTAGAAAAAGTTGGAGGTTACAAAAAATTCGGGAACTTAGAAGATTATTATTTATGGTCTAGATTAGTTGCAAATAACTATGAGGTATGTAATATTCCTGATTATCTTACATTAATGAGAGTGGATGAGGGGATGTATACAAGACGAGGAAAAATAAAAAATATCAAGTATTTTTATAAATTGAGGTCTTTTCTGAGAAGACAAGGTATTATAAATCGTCAGGAGGAGTATGTAGGCGATGCATTAATGACTATTAATATTATTATACCTACTAAATTGAGAAAAATCATTTATCAAAAGTTACTTCATGCTTAATAAGCATTTCTTAAGAAAGTCTGTGTTCAATTTTTGTATTAAGGGTTATTGTGATACCGAAAATTATTCATTATGCTTGGGTTGATCTAAAACACTGAAGGAAAAATCATTATAATTGTGAGGTGAAATTTATGAAAAGGGTACTTCAACTTCCTGGATCTATAGAAAAAAGGAATGGAAGAATGTCTGTCATAATGAATGTATATAGAAAAATTGATCGTTCAAAAGTACAATTTGATTTTGCATGTACTGATTATGGCAATGATAATTATTATAGGGAAATTGTCGAATTAGGAGGCAAAGTATTTCTAATTAAAAAAGAGAGCATATATAATATTCGTAAATTAATAAGTGAATTATTATCAACAAATAAATATTCTTTTCTACATTATCATGCTATCTCTAAATGGGGAATAGGATTATCCATTGCTCATAAATATAATGTAAAAGTGATAGTTGAAAGTCATTCTGCAGGGCTAAGTGATACTTTTATTAAAAGTGTCAGAAATAGAATCTTTTCACTAAATATTTTTAAATATTCAAACATTAGAATTGCTATTTCAGAAAAAGCTGGGAAGGAACTTTTTCTAGGAAGCAAATTTGATGTAATACCTAACACAATAAATGCATCAAATTTTAAATTTGATAAAGATTCAAGAAATATAATACGAAAGAAATTAGGCATAAGTGAAAATGAATTGCTAATTGGTTGTGTTGGAAGAATTGCACCAGTTAAGAATCAGGAATTCTCTATTAGAGTATTAAATCAGCTAGATGAAAACTACAAACTTGTTTTTGTAGGTGGTGAAGGAAGTAACTTAGATAGGTTAAAAAAACTAAAATTGATTATTGAAAACTATGGTTTAGAAAATCGTATCATATTTACTGGTGAAGTTCAGAACGTTGCGGATTATTATTCAGCATTTGATGTTTTTTGGCTACCTTCTTTATTCGAAGGCTTACCCACAGTAGCTTTGGAAGCCACGGCTAATGGATTATCTTGTATTTTGAGCAATAAGATTACGAAAGAAGTCCAAGTTTCAGATTTTATTCATTATTTGCCAATTACGGAAAGTTCATTAGGTGGTTGGTCTGATTTAACAAAAAATATTGTAGGTGTAAGAGATCCTGATTCTTTAGAAAAAATAATCAAAAGTGAATTTAATTTTAAGAGAGTTTTGAAGAAATGGAATAATTTATATAATATTTGAATGAGGTAGCAATGCTTGTATATTATCTGATTTTTTTAGTGAATTTTATTACTTATCCCATTTATTGTTATCAGAAAAAAATTTATTTAGCCATAAATAGTATCGTTTTGTGGATTGTAATGGGCTTTAGGGGTTACACTGTTGGTGCTGATACAAGTTCCTATGTTCAACTATATCAATCTATTCAAAATATTTATTTGCCTTTAAATTTAGTTAATTGGATATATCCTGCTAACGGTGCAAGATATGAAAACGGGTTTGTATTGCTGAATAAATTATTATATTCGGTTAATTCAAATCCTAGGTTTTTGTTAGTTATAACTTCTGGTATAATGTTGCTTTGCTTTGTGTTATTTTTAATTGAATTAAAAATAAATTATTTTGTAGGGATTATTGCTTTTGAAACTTTGGGATTCTTTTCTTTTTACATGAGTGGTATGAGACAGGCTCTAGCTTGCAGCTTTTGTATGGTTGCTTTCGTGTATGCAGTAAAAAGAAAGCCAATTAAGTTCTTTTTGTTTAATTATTTAGCTATTTCAATGCATATAACTGCAATTTTATTTATAATGGTATACTTTTTAAATTATCTAGGAAAGAGTCGGAAAATTAATGTAGCAATTTTTTGCCTTTTTGGATTCGCCATGTATGAGTTTGATAATATTTACTCAAGTATATCTTCAATTAGTAATGAAGCAAATACTTATTCTACACTTATACAAAACAATGGTACGACTGGTTTTCTTAATATAATAGTATCTATATTAATTTCGTGTGGCTTTTTATTGCTATGTAGGAGTTTTGAAAAGAAATCATATTTTCTCAATAATGAAAATAAAAGAATCCTTTATTTGTCACAATATAGTACGATTATTTCCATTGGTTTTTACTTTTTAGCTCTATTGTTTTCGCAAATTTCTCGAATTTCTTTATATTTCTTAATAGGTTATTTTCCTATTGCCTCTTTTGTTTTTTATAGCAGGGATGGTAAAGTTAAAACTTTGTTTATGAAAATTGGGCTTGTGTTTTTTATGATTTCTTATTTTGTAATAGTACAAATCATAAGGCCTGAGTGGACCAGTATCGTTCCATATGTATGGATGTAAAAATGAGGTAAAAAGCAAGGAGATTAGTATTGCAGTTTCTTAAGAAATTATTATCAAATAGTGTTGTGAAAAATGGAATCTGGATGTACATGCTTCAGTTTTTTAATATGATAATTCCTTTAATGACCTTACCATACGTTACACGTATTCTAGGTACTGAACAGTATGGTGTATTTTCATCAGCATTTAATATAGTTGGTTATCTTCAAGTAGTTGTTGAATATGGCTTTAGTATGTCGGCTTCTAGGGAAGTTGCTTTAGATAAATCAAAAGAAAATTTGGATAATATTTTTTCTGAAATAGTAATTGTGAGAGGAATTTTATTTTTAGGCTGTATAATTGGGTTATTACTATTTATAGGATTTTATAATATGAGTAAATTGCAAATATGTAGTTATTTTCTTTTAGCAATTTCTTTATTAGGTATTATTTTTCAAGTAGATTGGCTCTTTCAGGGATTACAGGATATGAAGTATATTGCAATTACGAATGTAATTGCAAGAACATTAAGTACAATTTTAATTTTTTTGTTTGTCAAGAATAATGACGGTGTACTATTATATTGTTTATTTTATGCATCTTCTCCTATAATAAGTAACATTATAGGTTTAATCATTATTAAAACAAAGTATGACATAAAATTTGTAAAGGTTCATTTTAATAACTTGTTGAGAGAAATAAAAAAGGGTTGGTATATTTTTACAACGCAGTTTACTAGTAGGGTTTTTGGGTCTGTTGGTACCACCTTTTTGGTTTTCTTTAGTACTTCGTCAACTGTGGGAATCTTTTCAGCAATTCAGAAGATACCGAACGTAGTTTTAATGCTATGGTTACCAATTAGTCAAATAATTTATCCAGTTGTAAGTAAAAAAATAAATAAATCGATGGAACAAGGACTTAAATTTGTTTTAAATTTGCGAAAAAAACTTTTAATTTTTTTCGGAGTAATTATATCCTTAATGATTCCGCTTTCAAAAACGATAGTTTTAATGGCTTTTGGAAATGAGTATGTAAGTAGTTATTATTGGTTAATCCCATTACTGCTATGGTCCTTTGTATCTATTGATAATGGATTATTGGGAGTCCAAATATTACTAGGAAGTGGACATGATAAGCAATACAGTCGCTGCTTTCTAATTAGTGTTATAGTTACTATTATTTCAAATGGCTATTTTATTTATTTATGGGGAGGATTTGGCGCCAGTCTAGCACCACTATTATCTGAGAGTGTTTTGGATGTTTTATTGCTTAAAGAAGTTAAAAAGTTAATGAGGAAGAGTTATGAATAACAATATATTGTTAAGCATTGTAATTCCAATGTATAACAGTGAAAATTATATAGTAGATTTACTGAAGAGTATCTCAAAAAATTATGGCAATGTAAAATCAGTAGAAGTTATTATTATTGATGATGGTTCTAAAGATCGTTCAGTTATAGTTGCTTCTGATTCTCTTAAAGAATTAGGACTTAATGGGCAAGTTATTACGGCAAAACATGAAGGTGCTGGTTCAGCTAGAAATATTGGTATCAAAGAGTCGCAAGGAAAATATATACTTTTCTGTGATTCTGATGATATGTTAGTGGAGAATATTATTGACATCGTTAAAATAGCTATAAGAGAAGAAATTGACGTCATCTCTATGGAAGAAAATGTATCGGTAAAACATGATAATAAAATCTTTTATAAAAAGAACGATAATTTAAAAATTGCTTTTTCAATGTTTGGCGGAAGAAAATTTGGTATTTCTGCCAAAGAGTATGGTGCTGGACCAGTAAGAAAATTATTCCGAAGAAAATTATTAGTAGATAATAATATCCATTTTCCTATAGGAATTCGTTGGTGGGAGGATGGACTATTTAATTTGAAAGTTTTATGTTATTCAAATAAAATACAATTACTTAAAAAAAATATGTATTTTATTAGAAGAAATGCTAATTCGACAAGCCATAATGTAGATGAAGAAATTATCGGTACAGTCAATAATTTCTTGAGATTATTAAGAGAAACGCTAAAAGATGTACCTAGCGAATATTGTGTAGATATATACAATCAGGCAAGGGCCTTTTTATTGTGGGAGGTTTTTGGAAGATTCTTTATTTTTAATAATAATAAATATTATTACAATCAATTAAAGTATTATAAAAACTTACGTGGCTTGGAAAAGTATGCCATTAACCTTCAGTCATGGTTGCTTATTATTAGCTTAAATCATTTTGGCTTTAAATTTACTGTCGAATGGTATAAAAATGCAAAATTGATAAAAAATAGGATTAAGAGGAACCATTATGACCTTAAATAAAAATAAATTATCAGTAATTATTCCTGTCTATAATGTATCAAACTATTTAAATGAGTGTTTAGATTCATTAATTTTGTTCAATAATGATAAAGCAGAAATAATACTTATTGATGATGGCTCAACAGATAATAGTGGTCAAATTTGTGATGATTATGCTAATAAGACAGATAATATTAAGGTTATACATAAAAAAAATGGTGGGCTATCTTCGGCAAGAAACGTTGGTATTGAAAAAGCAACAGGAGAATGGATCACCTTTATTGATAGTGACGATTTAGTTGTCCCAAATTATTTAAATATACTGTTAAAATCAATCGATAATAGCAATTCAGATTTGATTTTTTTTAAGCAAAAGAGTTTTTATGGTAGTAATATCGAATCAAATTTCACTAGTTTCGAAAAGAAAAAAATTCATGATATTCTTAAGGAAAAAGCTCTGTATTATCTAACTAATTTGGAATATGGAAATTTTGCCTTTACAAAGATTTATAAGCAAAAATTATTCAAGAAGATACGATTCCCTGAGGGA
The DNA here is from genome assembly GCF_947387525.1 of Limosilactobacillus viscerum. Taxonomy (GTDB): domain Bacteria; phylum Bacillota; class Bacilli; order Lactobacillales; family Lactobacillaceae; genus Limosilactobacillus; species Limosilactobacillus viscerum. The sequence continues at coordinate 2,867 of NZ_CANDNW010000044.1, read as the reverse complement.
AAATCCTATGAAGATATTGCAATAGCATATAAAATAGTAGATAAGGCTAATACTTTTCAGTGTTATGATGACTACTTGTATTATTACAGACAGAGAAATGATAGCGTTAGTCATTCTCAAAAGAAAAATCCTGAAACATATATTGATGCAATTTGCTTTGCATATTATTTCTCTCAGTATTTAAGTGGACAGAAATCAAGCAATAAATATATTAAGCTTGCTGTAAGAGCAAATAACTACTTTTTGTATAGTCAATATCTTGACTTTGTGTATGTTTTTCGAAATGATTTTTATTTAAAGGATTATTATAAAAAAATTATATTTATGAATGAAATGTATCCTCATATTAAAACAGAAGGATTAAAAGTTACGGTAAGTACAAATATATATAGGAAATCACCTGATTTATTTTATATTTTTTACGGAGTATTTAAGAGACTGAAAAAGTCCTTGTGTAAGTGACTCTTCGTCAAGAAGTACTGATAGGAAAAATTAGATAAGGTTTTAAGCGGCTCGTATCTGGTATTGTACGACGAGCCATTTTTCGCTTTCTTGTTTTAAATTTAAACAAAATAAGCACTGATGTTAAATCCATCAGTACTTAAAATTATAGAGCTATGATAAATTCATACTGTGGGCTTTTTGAGTATGTATATGTATGTGTTACTATTACTCATTAATATTGGTTAGATTTAAGAAAACTGGGGGGGTTAAATAAATTGATATTGTTTATTATTGGTAATGGCTTTGATAGGGCGCATAATCTTCCTACTGATTATCGGAAAAACTTAATACCAATTTTAGCTAAGGATAATGAGAATGAATTCGATTTTATAAATAAGATCTTTTTCAATAATGATGAAGAATTGTGGAGTGACTTTGAAAATAACATAGGTAATTTAAAGAATGATGAACCCATTATAAAGAGAACCAGAGAAGAAATTGATGATTTCTTTGCGAATAATTCGGACCCATCTGCATATTCTTATAGCCCTGAAGATGAAAATTATGGTGATCAGTATACAGAAGTAGAAAATGCAACTTATGAAGCTGAAAGTAACAAGGTAGACTACGGGGAGATAGAGTTCAGCAATTTAAAATCCTTTGTAGATCGCGGAATGTTGAAAATGGTTATAGAGGCGAATAATGAAATCTTGAAGCGAAATAAATTAAAACTGAAGGATTTCAATTCAGCTAACCTATATTTAACATTTAATTACACGGAGACATTGGAAAAACTTTATAGAATCCCCTCATCAAGGATTTTCCATATTCATGGAAAAATAGGTGAGGAAATGGTTTATGGCAACGACTTGAATAATATTACTATACTGGATAGAGAAGATATATCTCTTGATTTGGATAATAATTATTTAGAGATTGAAGAGAATGATACCAATTATCCTTCTAATTTAAATGATTTTGTCCATGCAGTGACCTATTCTGATGATGAAAGGAGAAGTATTGAATTAGATCTTGTTTCAAAAGTAAATGAAGAATCAAGTACTTTTGAAAAAGAATTAAGATTAGAGGATCTATCTGACTGGATTAATCCCTATGTCGAGGAAATACAAGAGGTTCGAGTATTAGGACATTCTTTGGGTTATGTGGATAGGGAATACTTTTCATGGCTGAATAGAATACTAAATAATCCAGAATGGAACATATCATATTATCATTGTAAAGACACTGATCCAGTAGTACAGAATGGAGAATTCTTAAGGTCTCAAAATAGTGATGTTCACTTCAAGCGGTTTGCAGAATTCTGTATGTAAATAGTTCAATAAGACTAAAGTAAGCAGTCAATAACAACACGTCTAGTCGAACCGGCCGGAGCCTCCTATACTGAGATTATTAAAGGCTCTTCGTCAAGAAGTACTGATAGAAAAATTAAATAGTTTTTCAAGCAGCTTGTGTCTGGAATTTGGCACGGGCTGTTCTTTTATTCTTCCAATTGATGGCAAAGTATGAGTTAGGGAGGGCGAGCAGGATGCGAGCCCGAAAATTAAAGAAGTTACGGAAGCCATAAGCTGTGCGTTTGATGACCTTGATTATTGTTAGTTCCTTCAACGGGGCCATTCGTATAGTCACCATACTTAAAGCTAGTGATAATCTCGTCATGATGACTGCGGAGGGTCCGTTGAACTTTTTGAAGTGATTGAGGAAGCTGAGTCCATTTGATTGCGAGTAATTGATTGAGTTCAGCCTTACTACGATGGTTAACCGCAAGAATAAGGCCCTGGTAATAACGATAAGCCTGTTTAAGCCAGTAAGCGATGAATAACTTCGACGTCGGTCAACTGGGCATAGCCAAAATTACGTCGTGACAGAATAATATCAAGGGTCCGATGATTTTCAATATCCATCAGGATCATACTCATTCCACTGGGCGCAAAGCGGCCCGATTTAAAATCATCAAAGGCAATGTGACGGGGTAACCAGTGATAGTTTGGCTTAAAGAATTGATCCAGGTTACAGATAACCCGCCTAACCGTCCAATCAGAGATCCCTAGTTCTTTGGCAATATCAATTTGGGATTCATTAGTGGTTAATTGCATCATCACTCGTTGCTTAATTGCTTGACTGATGTGTTGGCGATACCTAATGCCCTTGACCTTGGCCACCTCAGTAATCGTTGATGGACAGTCTGATGATGGTTTACAAAGATACTTTTGTTTGCGAATTGACCAAATAGTCGGTTGGTAGTGAAGGCTTGGCCCCAGCACGTTGACTGTCTTGAAGCCATTCTTAAGCATTAATTGGCCGCAACGCGGGCAGTGTAAAGGATAATGTCAAGGGCGGTTTTGAATTGTCGTTTTATGGCGGTTTAAAAATGTATGATTCGGGCGGTTTAAGAATTGACCGAT
>NZ_CANDNW010000043.1 GCF_947387525.1 Limosilactobacillus viscerum | reverse complement strand
AAAACCGGATGATGAATTGTTCAAAAAATTCATCATCCGGTTTTTATTTTGGACTAGGAGTTTTTTCCCAGCCTCTTTTTAATTAATCTTTATTTTCTGAACTATCTTCTTCGTTTTCAGTTTTGGCTGACTTCTTCTTTGGCTTAATATAAACAACCTTAAACTTGTTAACATAAGCGTTTTGGAGTTCAAGTGGCGTAAATGAGAAGTTGTCGACTCTAATTGGTGTTCCCACCTTCAAATCGTATTGGCGTTCCAAGAAGAACCCGGTTAAGGTTGTCACTTCAGACTTTTCAAATTGATCAATCTTGGTGTCGAAGTACCGTTCAAAGTCATCCAGTGGCATCTTCCCAGAAACCTCGTAAGTAGGATTACCTTTTGCATCGGGGTCCTTCTTTTCAATCATATCTGAGGTGGCGTGGTCAATTTCTTCGCCGACAGTCCCAAATAATTCTTCGTAGATATCCTTATCCGTAACAATCCCCGATGTACCACCATATTCGTCTTGAACGACAACAATTGGCACTTGCTTCTTAACCATCGTCTGTAAAACATTAGTAATTGGTTCACTCTCATAAACAATTGGGATCCGCCGCATGATCGTCCGAATAGATTGCTGTGGGTTAATTTGGTTTTGCCGCATAATATCATAGGCAAAAATATAACCGAGAATGTGGTCCTTATCGTTATTAGCAACAACTGGGAACCGGGTAAACTTCTTTTCGAAGTATAACTTTGCTGCATCTTCAATTGAAGCCTGGATATCAATTACTGCCAACTGGGTCCGGTCAATCATAATGTCTTCCGCGACCTTGTCGTTCATTTCGAAGGCCCGCCGCATGAAGAGGACGTCCTCTTTATCCATTTCACCGGCCTTTTCTGATTGCTGAGAAAGGGTCATGATTTCATTTTGTGAATAAGTATCTTCTTCTGGCTGAACATTGAAACCAAGCATCTTAGTGATTCCGGCCGCTGCAACAGCAAATAGCCATACGAATGGGTAGAAGATTGTGTGGAAAAATTGAATTGGGTGAACAATTGCAAGCAAGATCGGTACTGGCCGGTCAATTGCCATGTTCTTTGGTACCAGATCAGTGAAGACAGCGTGGAAGAAGGTAAAAATTAAGACACCGATAACTGGTGCTAAAGGTTTTAACACATCTTCTGGAATTAAGTGAATCTTCAACAGTAAGTCGGTAATAAATTCATCACCAATCCACCCTAAGATCAGGGAAGTCATGGTAACACCAACCTGGGCAGTCGAAAGGTACTCGTTTAGGTTGTTAACCATGTGTTCCGCACGCTTAACTTTTCTGGTTTGCCGCAGTTCCTTTAATTCACTTGGGCGCACCTTAACAACTGAATATTCCAACAGCGTAAAGAGGGCAGCTAACAATAGGATTAAGATAATAACAACTAATCTAAACCAATATGATGACCATAAAGCATCCATATATTATTAATTCACCTAGTCTTTCATTATTAATTTCATGTCTATTGTATCAATTTACTTTTTAACTGACCAACTATTTGGTAAAAAAGTGCGGTAAAATTGTGATAATTACTAACGTGAGGGTGAATTAAATGGCCATTGACCAGCAACAAGCAATAAAAAAGAGTACCCGGTTGAAGGAAATTATGGGGATAATGCGCAAATACCATTTTATTTCAAACTTTTACCGGCAAAAAAATCCGGAAGAGGTCTGTGCCGCACTACAGGAACTTGGACCAACCTTTATTAAGATGGGCCAGATATTATCAACCAGGCCAGACCTTGTTTCACCGGACTATGTGAAAGCACTCCGTAAACTTCAGGACCAGGTTAATGCCGATCCTTTTTCAAGCGTTAAAGCTACTTTTGAGGAGGCAACGTGGAAAGAACTAAGTGATGTTTTCGCGCACTTTGATGAGGAGCCCTTTGCCTCTGCTTCAATTGGGCAGGTTCACCATGCTGCTTTACATGATGGGACACCAGTAGTTGTTAAAGTCCAACATCCGACGGTTACTAAACTGGTTAATACCGACTTAGCATTGCTCCGTCAGGCAGTAAAGTTAATTAAGTACGTGCCCACGGGACAGATGGTAGTTGACCTAGACCGGACACTGGACGAACTTGGAAGTTCATTGTTAAATGAAATTAATACCATGAACGAGGCAAAAAATGGTGAGGAATTCTACCGCCTAAATAACGGTGACGGAATTTTTGTTGTGCCGCAAGTCTACACAGAGGATTGTGCTCCGCAGGTTTTAGTTAATCAGGCAATGACGGGCGAGAGCATTCGGAAGCTCTTTGATCAGAAAAAGACAGAGGAAAACCAAGAACGGAATAAGTATCTTGCCGAAGCGTTAGTGCGTAATTTTATGAAGCAGGTCTTCGTTGACCATTTTTTCCATGCCGACCCGCACCCAGGGAATATTTTATTTACTACGGCACCAGTAGGTGAACTGACGACGACAAAGCAGGTTAACAAGTCGCTAGGACAAGCTCAGTTTGCCTATCAACGCCAAGAAGCGCTACCACCATACCGGCTAATTTATTTGGACTTTGGAATGATGGGACGGTTAACGCCAGTAATGGCAGATGGTATTGCTGAAGTAATCCTTGCATTAACCAGTAAGAATGCCCATCGGATTGGCCAGGCAGTATTAGGGATTTGCAACCAGACAGGGGAACTAAACGAACTGCAATTTACCAAGCAGTTAGGTTCTTTTCTACGGCCGTACATGGCGGAGGGTCTTGGTCAAATTGACTTTTCAAACATGCTTTACCGGGTGGTCCAGCTATGTCAGGAGAATAACCTCCAGATTAAACCGGAAGTAACTTTGTTGATAAAAGCCTTTGGAACACTAGAATCAACAGTTGCCAAGCTTGATCCTGATATTTCAATGATGGCCGTTGCCCGGCCATTCGGTTTGGCCTATCTAAAGCGCAAATTAAAAGCGCGGGACCTGGTTGATGATGGCTTATTCAAGAGCTTGGCTAGTCTTGAGTCCGTCAGTCAGCTTCCGGAAAAGGTTGATACGGCACTAGACACCATTAATAACGGCGATGTTGAGGTTAAGTTCCGTTATGAGGGTCAGGAAAAATTGCTAAAGCAAGTAGAGCGGATTACGAACCGGCTCCTAGTTGTAATTATTTTGGCCGCAATCATTCTTGGATCATCAATGCTTGTTGAAAATAGTGCTCAACACCCACACATCTACCGGCTTGGTGTTGGTGGATATGCAGTTTCGGTGGGGATAATTATTGTCTTGGTAATTAGTGAACTCATTCATCGCTTCAAGCAATGGCAAAATAAAAATAAGTAAGAAGGCTAATTGTGAGTAGTAATGTTGTTATCTTGCTGACGTCACTGTTAACTTTATTGACGTGGGCCATTGCCATTTACCTAATACTAATTCGCCGTTTTCAAAACCAAGCGGCCATCCTTAAATACAATTTTTGGACTGCTTTTCTAATGTGGGCCAACTTAGTGGTATGCTTACCCGTATTGTTTTATCTGGGCGGAAAACCGGCATTTTGGTGGTGCCGACAAATCTGGTTATTAGCGACGGTTACCGACCTGCTTGCGACTGCTGGATTGATTATTTTTATTGCCGTCATCTGGACCTTTCGGATGCAAAAGGTGCCAAATGATTTGGACTACTTAATTGTTCTTGGTGCCGGGTTAAACAATGGCAAGGTACCGCCAGTATTGGCCGCCCGGTTAGATTATGCCGTGAAATTATGCCGGTCAAATAGGCAGCCCCAAATAATCGTCTCAGGTGGTTATGTTCATAACGACCACGTGTCAGAGGCACAGGCAATGGGCGAGTACCTGCTCAAACAGGGTATCGAAAGTAATCAGATAATGTATGAGGACCGGGCAATGAATACCTGGCAGAATCTACAAAATTGCATGGAATTAATTGCTGCCGATTGGCCGGGCCCATCTGCGCCGCAAATTATCGTCGTCACCAGTTCATTTCATGTTTTACGCGCCCGTAGTTATGCTTGCCAGTTGGGGTTAAACGTATTCTTTGCGGCAGCACCAACTTCATGGCGGTACCAACCGCTAACTGTAGTTCGTGACTATCTTGGCAACATTCGTGACCACCGTTACATTGCAATCATCCTCTTAATTTGTGAATTGATCGTTGCAGAAATTCTATTTATATAGGTTTTATCGGTACAGCAAACAAAAAGAGACTGGGGAGAAATGAATTTTCTCCCTGGTCTCTTTTTTAGCCTTACCAATGGCTGGTGCCTTACTTATCCTTATATACCGAAATCTCAACCAGGTTTTTGTCGGGATCATTTACGTAAATCGAGGTCATTGTTCCTTCAGAACCATGCTTTTCGATTGGCCCCTTAATGATCTCAACGTAGTAACTCTTGAGGTGGTGGATTATGTCCTCAAGCTTGTCACCAGAAACCATACAGAAGTCAGCTGACGCTACCGTTGGCTTGGCTGCCTTCAGATCAGTAGGCCGGTCCGCCTTTTGTAACCGAATCAGTTGGTGGCCACAGCGTAGGGTGATCAGGTGGTCATTTGATTGAGCGTCAATTACCGGCATATCAAAAACTTCGTGGTAGAAGCGCATTGATTCCTCAAGATCGCTAACCGTTAACACAATATGGTCGATTCTTCTCATCTTCATTTTCTGATTCCTCTTTTCTCGCTAATTATTATACGCTGGAGGCTTAAAAATTGGCAAACCCAATTTAGAAGCGTAAGATTTTAAACAGTAAATCCACCGAAAGGAAGTATTAATTTGGTACATTCAGTAGCAATTCCGGACCAAATTGAAGTACGTGGGGCGCGGGTCCATAACCTTAAAAACATCGACCTTAATATTCCGCTACACCAATTTGTTGCGATTTCTGGCCTGTCTGGATCCGGCAAAAGTTCGTTAGCAATGGGGATTCTTTACGAAGAAGGGTCTCGGCGCTATCTTGAGGCACTGTCTACTTATACGCGGCGACGGATTAAGCTTGGAGCTCAAGCAGAGGTGACGAGTGTTAAACATATCCCGTCAGCACTGGCACTTCGGCAGCGACCATCAGTTCCATCAGAACGAGCAACCGTCGGAACCATGAGTGAAATTTTTAACGTTATTCGGTTGATTTTTTCCCGCCTGGGCTCACCGGTTTGTCCTAATGGTCACCGGGTCAAGCCAAGTTTAGAAATTGCGGAAGCGATGAGTAAATCTGGCGATGACATGGGGATGATTACTTGTCCAGTGTGTGGTGCAAAGTTTATGGCCTTTAGTGCGGAAGACTTTGCCTTTAACTCCACCGGTGCCTGCGAAAACTGCCAAGGAACCGGTAAAGTTCGCCAAGTCGATGATGATAAATTAATTGGTGATGAAAACTTAACGCTTGCGGAGGGCGCGGTGGCGGCATGGCACTTGCCAGGACGTAATTTCATGCCTAACGTGGCCGAACAAGCGGGCGTACGGATTAATGTTCCATACAGGGAGTTGACACCAAAGGAAAAGGATTTTGTCCTCAATGGTCAAATGAAAAAGTTCAAAATGGACTTCCGTTCGGGAACTGGCCGGGTATTTCATGATTTTAACGCCCTTTATGAAAATGCACACCAGGCAGTTTTACGTTCTGCAAAGACTAGCAAGAGTGAGCGTTCACAGAAACGGATTAGCGAATTCTTTACTTATTCCACTTGCCCGGTTTGCCATGGTACCCGCTTAAAGCCGGAACTACTAAGACAGGAAGCGGGCGGCCTTAACATTGCCCAGGTGTCAAACCTGTCACTAGGAGATCTAAAAGCATGGAAGGATGATGTGTTGGCGACGCTCCCGGATGAGATGGGCACGATGGCCAATTCACTCTTCAAGGAGTTTGACGACAATCTTCGGCCGTTGCTAGAATTAGGACTCGATTACTTGACTCTTTCCCGGAATGGTAATTCGCTCTCAACTGGTGAGTTGCAACGGATCCAACTTGCCCGGACTTTACGCACACAGACTACCGGTGTTTTGTACATTCTTGATGAGCCTTCAATCGGTTTGCACCCCGATAATATCAACGGTTTGCTTGGCGTTTTTCATGAACTAGTTGCGCAGGGTAATTCACTAGTTGTTGTTGACCATAATGTTGATATCATCAAAGCGGCTGACTGGATTATTGAAATTGGCCCTGGCTCGGGGGAGGAAGGTGGACACGTCCTTGCTACCGGAACACCAACTGCGATTGCCAAGAACCCCCATTCAAAAATTGGCCCATATTTAAATGGAACGGCCAAGTTAATGGCGCGGCCTGTTGCTTGTGACCAGGCTAAAAAGCAAATTGAATTTACGGTTAATGATTATTACAACATTGAAAAAATTGAGTCACAGTTACCAGTCAACCGGCTTAGTGCAATTACAGGATTTTCTGGCGCGGGTAAGACTAGCTTAATTCTCGACAGCTTGGTACCGGCGATTGTTGCGCAAAATAAGGGAAAGAAACTGCCGGCACAAGTGACATCGTTATCGACACCAATTAAAGATGTGGTCAGTGTTGATGCAGCGCCAATTGGCAAAACGACTCGGTCAACGGTTGCTACTTATACCAGCATTATGGATAACTTACGAAAGCTGTTTGCGGCTCAACCATTGGCGAAGGAACGCCACTATACTGCTAGCTATTTCTCATACAATAATAAGCAGGGCGGTTGCGCAACTTGTGGCGGTACCGGGGTTGTGACGCTGGACATTCAATTCTTGCCAGACATGCAGCAAGTTTGTCCTGACTGTAATGGTGACCGCTACTGTCAGGAAATCCAGGAGGTTAAGTGGCACGGTTATTCAATCGTCGACTTATTAAAACTTGATGTCCGGGCAGCATTGAAAGTATTCAAGGATGTTCCGAAGATTGAACGCGAGTTGAAGCTCTTGCAAGAAGTCGGCTTAGCTTACCTTCACCTTGGCGAAAGTACGCCATCGTTGTCTGGCGGGGAGGCACAACGGTTGAAGCTAGTAAAGCACTTAAACCGAAACCAGGGAACTACTCTCTTTGTTTTTGATGAACCAACGATTGGGCTACACCCGTTAGATGTTAAGACCTTACTGGGAGTAATGCAGCAATTAATTGACCGTGGCGCGACTATTGTGACAATCACCCACGACCTCAACTTAATTGTTAATGCCGACTACCTGCTCGACCTGGGGCCACGTGGGGGCAAAAACGGTGGCCAAATCGTAGCCAGTGGTCAGCCACTAGAACTGGCAAAGCAACCGACGAGTTTAACGACGAAGTACCTTGCTGAATATGTTCATCGGTTTAATTGAAAAGCTGTATAAAGTATAAGAGGGCGTGACAAACTCAATTCTGTCACGCCCCCTTGTTTTAGTTCCGAATATTACAAAGATATCGCGTGCCACAACCCAGGGCCTTAGTGTCTAGCTACGGACAATCGCTAGCCCGTTCCGTGCTAACGACTAGCCATACCAAATAGGCTAACTTCGTGTCGCAGGCCCTAACCGGGGTTGTGTCACAGCTCCTATGTATTTCCAAAACTCACAAAGAAATAGCGGAAAAGTTTTATTCAAAAATCACAGGAAGACGGTTCCTATGCATGATAATTTTCCTTTAAGAAGTCCCGCATTCCCTGTGGCTCATGCCCGGTAATGTGCTGAAAGTCATCGGTTACGTCATTCATTAATCCCATTGCCGCAGCCTTGTACATTGATGCGAGTTCATCGCCATCCCCCTCGGAACGATAAATATCCGCAAATTCTTGGAGTGATACCGGCACGTACCCGATCTTCTTACCAGTTACTTGCGACATTATCTGGGCTAACTCATCCATACTGTAATTTTGTTTCATCGTCAGAAGGTAATTTTGACCATGATCTCGCAGGTATTCCTTAACCGCCACTTTAGCAATCGCTTCTGCACTGTCCTGGCGACTAATAAATGACATTTGCTGGTCGCCAATCGGGTAGATAACGTTGTGCCGTTCAATTAATTCCGGTAAGTACGGAACTAGTGGGTCGGCGTAGAGGCTATTCTTGACCACCGCGTACTGAAAATGGCTGCTGGCTAGCCGCGCCGGCAAGTAAGCATAGTAACCTGCCATTTGAAATGGATTATTGTATTGGTCAGCAAAAAAGCTAACGTCAACAATTGTTTTAACCCGATCCTTTTCCATTGCGGTAAGGGTATTTTCAAATTCATTGATCCGTCCCTGGACTTCATAGGTAAGGCTGGGGATGTAAATCAAAACATCGACTCCGGCAAATGCCTGAATAAGCGTTTCAGTATCAGCATAATCAATTGCGGCAACATCAAATCCCGCTGCCACCAAATTGGCTGCCTTTTTCGGGGTATGAACGCCAAGCCGAATGTCACGACTTGGTACCAGCTTATTTAACTCGGCAACAACCTTTTGTCCAAGGTGACCGGTTGCTCCAGTAATCATGTATTTCATAATCTTATTCCTTTCGTTGAATAGCTTCCTTTTGTGCCTGCTTGACCAAAATAGTGTCAATGACATCCTTGAGTTTAATCGAAACTAGTTTAGATTCAGCGGCAATCTCAGCCTCATGGTAATAGCTAGCGAGTGTCGATTGAATATTACCACCAACAATGCATTCTGGTGCGGTCTTTTCGTCGATGGTAAAGAGGTGCTTGTCCGAGCCCTCGACGGCTAGGTAGACATCATACAGTGATATTTTCTCCGCAGGAAGCGCCAAGTGAGGGTCGGCAGAGCCGTGAACCGTTTTGATCAGTCCAGATTTTCGCAGTGCACTCATTAAGCGTCGAACCACGACCGGCGAAGTTTCAACACTTCCCGCGATGTTTTCACTAGTCAATGGGACCTTTCCCTTATAAATAGAGATAAAAGCCAGAATATGGATGCTATCACTAAAGCGGGTTGAAATTCGCATTTCAATCATCCTTTCTTAAATAGTATTGTAACTCTAAATGTTACGTATTTTCAACAAGCGTTTACTATTTACTAAGCAATTAGATCGACATTTTCGCTAACCTTGCGATATCTCGTTCCTGTTAAATCATATTTACTTGAAACTAATAAAGTTACTGAAAAAGAGTGGCGATTAACAATCAAAAGAAGATTTCAAGTGTTAATTGCACTGGCATTAGTTTTGTCAATTAGCCTTATTTTACCTGCAACAGCTTCGGCTGGTTCTTCTAAGCCAATCATCGTTGGGTCAAAGAGTTTTTCTGAAAGTAAAACAGTAGTGAAATTTATGCAATTGCATTAGAGCATGCGGGTTACAAGGTAATCCGTAAACCCAACATTGCGAATTCAGTTGTTTACCGAGTAGTCAAGACTGGTCAAATTGACGTCTATCCGGAATATACCGGTACCATTGTCGAGACCTACTTAAAAAAAGAACGGCAGTGGCAAAACGGCCAATCAAATGGCAAGAATTGCTAGCTGAGGCGTTAAAAAAGATGGTTTGGTTACCTTCAAGTACGTAACCGGCAAGGGATCGGAATGCGGACGAGTATCGCCCGTAAATACGGTATTAGAAATTTGAGCGACCTGCAAAAAAACGCTGGCAAGATTCGGTTTGTATCATAGGGGGAGTTCGACAAACGGGCTGATGCCTTGCTGGGGATGAACAAGAAGGATGGTAAGTTCAATTTTAAATCCCACAAGGATTACGATGATAGCTTGAAATACATGATTATGTCGGAAGAAAAGGGTGACGCAGCACCCGTCTCAACGACTGATGGTCAGCTAGCAACCAGCAAATTTACCTTTTTAGTGGTACCTTGAAGACTTTGATCCGATCACAAATCTAGCACCCAATAGCTACTTAACCAGTTTCTATTCTGCTAATGTTGATAACCAAAAATTAAATGATTTCCTAGCAGTGATTGAGAAAAATCAAGTTACCGTCAAACCAACGAAGTTTTTAATTAAATCAAATGCCAGCAGCTCACCGTTTTCTAGAAAGCAGCCACAGCATTGGTAAAGTAATTGTGTTAAACAATTAAGCAACCACAAGACGGCTTTTTTTGTTTAGTGAGTATTTACAATCTAAGTGCAACAGATTTAAAAAAATAAACCCATAGCGGGTAGAATATGTTTAACGACCAAAGC
>NZ_CANDNW010000042.1 GCF_947387525.1 Limosilactobacillus viscerum | reverse complement strand
TGTGGTGACACCATTAAAGACCTTTATGGGTTTTTTTGTCCACTAATATGTTCAACTTAAATTTTACAATCTGCCTATTACAGAGATATCGCGAGCTTTAATAAGTTATTACTTAACTTCCAAAATCTTAACCTTCATGGTACCATTTGGAATTTCGATTTCGACGTCTTCGCCAACCTTGTGACCAAGCAGGCCCTTGGCCATTGGTGATTCGTTTGAAATTTTACCGTTCAGTGGGTCAGATTCTGATTCACCAACAATCGTGTAGGTTTCCGGTTCTTCGTCAGGAAGTTCCTTGAAGGTTACTTCCCGGCCCATTGAAACTTCGTCCTTGTCGACGTCTTCGTTATCAATGATCTCTGCGTATTGCAACATATTTTCGATTTGGGCAATCCGGCTTTCAACCATTGCTTGCTCGTCCTTAGCTGATTCATATTCTGAGTTTTCAGAAAGGTCACCATAGCTACGAGCGATCTTAATCCGCTTGATAACTTCTGGACGACGCTTCATTTTGTATTCTTCAAGTTCATCTTCAAGCTTCTTTTTACCTTCTAAGGTCATTGGGTAAGTTTTTTCTTCAGCCATAAAAACTCTCACTCCTCATTAATAATTCAGTGGTAACATTACCATTTCTTCCAATGCTTGTAAACCGATTTATAGGGTATGACCGCGCTTTACCAGAATGTCACGAACCTTGGTCGTCAGCAAGTCAATTGCGACATGGTTTTCGCCACCCTCTGGCACGATAATATCGGCATACCGCTTTGTCGGTTCAACAAATTGGTGGAACATTGGCTTAACAGTTGCAAGGTACTGGTTAATAACTGAATCCAGTGACCGGCCACGTTCAGCCATGTCCCGCTTAATCCGCCGAATGATTCGAATATCATCGTCAGTATCCACGTATACCTTAATATCCATCAGGTCCCGCAAGCGTTCATCATCGAGAATCAAGATTCCTTCCAAAATAATAATTTCGGTTGGTTCAACATGCACCGTCTTGTCTGACCGGGTATATGCCTTGTAATCGTAAACTGGCATTTCAATTGCCTGGTTGTTCCGTAATTCGGATAGTTGCTTGATCAGCAGGTCCGTGTCAAAGGCTAGCGGGTGGTCATAGTTAACTTCTTTCCGCTCTGCCATCGTCATGTCAGCCTGGTCATTGTAATAAGTATCCTGGGTGATAATTTGAATATCTTGCCCCTTCAGCTCATTGTAGATTGCCCGACTAACCGTCGTTTTACCACTACCTGAACCACCGGTTACCCCAATAATAATCGGCCGTTTTTTCTCTTGATTACTCATTGATAAAGTTTGCTCCCTCTTTTAATTTAATCTGAAATAGTATACAGCACTATCGGCAACACGGCAACTATCTATCGAACTTTTGCCGCCCGACTATTCTGCAGTTGCCTGGTAATCTGTGGCACGGTTAATGACCGGTCAAGCGTAAACTGGCCAGCTTTAATGCCACTCGTCTTGTGCGTTTGCAAGTAGTATGAAAAAACATAAGAACTCCGCACCAGCCGCTTTTTCTTCAGGATTGCTCCTACTTCATCATCGGTAGCACCCTTGGGAATTGTTACCGTCACGCTTGCCCGGTTGTTGGGACTAACAGGCTGCAAAGCATAGTTAAAATACTGGTGAATTGTCAGTCCAGCAACCACTAACAGTGCCACTATCAACAGCACAATTTTGTTTTGTTGTTTCAGTTTTTGACTATCCATGTAACCGGCCACCTCGCTAATAAATAAGGGGCTACTAGCAGGTATGCCATAGTCCCTTACGACCTAATTAACGAATTTCTGCAGATAAGTCATCTTCCAGCGCATTCGTTACCTTTTCAAAGGCCTTATTTACTTGATCTTCCGTCAATGTATCGTTGTCATCCTGGTAAGTCAACGTGTAGGCTAATGACTTCTTGCCCTTTGGCAGGTGCAAGCCACTGTAGACGTCAAAGAGGTGAACCTTCTTTAGGTATGCCCCGCCACGCTTATTAATAATTGCCATTACATCGTCATTAGTAACGTCAGTATTAACCAGCAAGGCAATATCCCGAGTGATTGCTGGGTACTTGCTGATTGGGTGGTACTCGTTTGCAACCTTATCAGCAGCCAGCAGAGCTTCAAGGTTCAGTTCAAAGACATATGTTTCCGGAATCTTGTATTCCTTGGCAGTCGTTGGGTGAACTTGACCAATGAAACCTACCAGTTGGTCATCAATCATAATGTTAGCAGTCCGACCGGGATGCATTTCTGACCGACTATCATCGGCAACGTAAGAGATCTTGCCCGCAATTCCCAGGTTGTGGAGGTAGCGTTCAACGATTCCCTTCAACCGGAAGAAGTCAACTGGTTGATCATCCTTATGCCAGGAATTAGCAAGCATTTGGCCAGTAACCGCTGCTGCAAGGTGTTCTTGCTCCTCTGGACGTTCACCGCCCTTTGGTAGGAATACCCGTCCTTCTTCATAAAGGGCAACGTTGTCAACGTTCCGCGCAACATTGTAGGCAACGTCGAGCAGCAGGCCGCTGATAATGTTCATCCGGGTAGCCACATGGTCAGAACTCATTGGGAAGTCAAGCTTCATTGGTTCATCAACCGGGTCAATTTGGAATTGCTTGGCCTTCTCAACAGTCGTTAACGAGTAAGAGATTGCCTGGGTAAGCCCCATCCCTTCCATGTCATGACGGGTTGCACGGATAAACTTTTGCCGTGGGGTTAAACCACCATGATTCCGGGTCATTACTGGCAAGGTAGCGGGCAGGTTGTCGTAGCCATAAATCCGCGCAATTTCCTCGTATAAGTCGGCGGCCACAAAGATGTCCCAACGCCGTGGTGGAACAGTCACCGTGATTTGGTCATCACCAGCAGTTTCAACTGGGAATGCTAACCGGTTAAAGATATCTTCCACTTTGTCCATTGATAGTTCGGTACCAAGAACGTGGTTAATCTTAGCCAGTGAAAGGGTGATTTGCTTATCCTCTGCTGGCTTTTCACTGGCAGTTACGATTCCCTTGGTAACCTTACCGCCAGCCAGTTCACTAATTAATTCAGCAGCTTCGTCCAGGGCTGTTTCCACTGTTGCCGGGTTGATTCCCCGTTCAAAGCGCATTGAAGATTCACTGTGTAAGTCTAAGCGCCGGGCCTGCTTCCGGACCATAATCGGGTTAAAGATCGCTGCTTCTAAGGCAACCGTCTTCGTCTCATCCGAAACTGCCGTACCCTGGCCACCCATTGTACCGGCAAGTGCAACGGGCTGGTCATCAGTCGTAACCACGATATCATTTTCAATTAACTTATGTTCATCACCATCAAGGGTTACGAATGGTTCATCCTTCTTGGCGTGACGAACACTAAACCGGTGGCCAGGAAGTTGGTCGTAGTCGTAACTGTGTAATGGTTGACCATACTTCAACAAGATGTAGTTCGTAACGTCAACCACGTTATTAACGGGCCGGATGCCAGAATTCCACAGCTTGATTTGCAGCCAAAGTGGACTTTCCGCAATCTTTACATCCTTGATTACCCGTAACTTGTAAGTAGGAGCGATTGTTTCATCATTGACAACTGCTTCAACTAAGTCACTAGCGTTTTCGTCACTGTTTTCCTTAACTGACAGTTCCTGGAAGTGCGGCTTTAAGCCATAGAAAGCAGCGATGTCATTGACGTTGCCGTAGATGCTGAGCATGTCACCACGGTTAGGGGTAACATCTGTATCAATGATCGTGTCATCCATTCCTAAGTATGGGAAAACAGAGTCACCGGGCTTGGCATCGTCGGGAAGCAGGTAAATACCGTCATCATAATCCTTCGGGGCAATTTTATCACTAAAGCCAAGTTCTTGGAGTGCACACAGCATCCCGTTTGATTGTTGGCCACGGATCTTTCCCCGCTTAATCTTAACGTTGTCGCCGATCCGGGCGCCGTGCAAAGCGACGATTACCTTTTCGCCGGCAGCCACATTTGGGGCCCCACAGACGATTTGGATTGGTTCATCTTCACCAACATCAACTTGGCAAACATGGAGGTGGTCAGAATCAGGGTGTGGTTTACATCTTTTAACGTCACCAACCACGATTTTCTTTAAGCCGTCGCTCAGTGAGTAAACATCATTGATATCAACGGAAGTCCGCGCAATTTTTTCGGCTAATTCACGGGGTTCAACATCGATATCCAAGTATTCTTTAAGCCATTGGTATGATACTTTCATTTAGATTATCCTTTCTCGTCGAACTGATTCAGGAAACGAACGTCATTTTGGTAGAAGTTCCGGATATCATCAACCCCGTACTTCAACATTGCAAACCGGTCTGGTCCTAACCCGAAGGCAAAGCCGCCGTATTCTTCAGGATCAACGCCAGACATCTTCAAGACATTTGGGTGAACCATTCCGGCACCAAGTACTTCGATCCAGCCGGTGTGCTTACAAATTGCACAACCCTTTCCCATGCAGTTAAAGCAGGTAATGTCGGCTTCAACGGATGGTTCAGTAAATGGGAAGTAACTTGGCCGTAAACGAACCTGTAGCTTATCACCAAACAATGATTGGGCAACTACTTCCAGCGTCCCCTTGAGGTCGGCCATCGTAATATGCTTACCGACAACCATCCCTTCAATTTGGTTGAACTGGTGACTGTGGGTAGCATCATCAGTGTCCCGGCGGTAAACCTTACCGGGTGAAATCATCTTTAATGGTCCCTGGCTAAAGTCATGCTTTTCAAGCATCCGGGCCTGCATTGGTGAAGTCTGGGTCCGCATCAGTACCGTTGGCGTTACGTAGAACGTATCCTGCATATCACGTGCAGGGTGGTCCTTTGGTAAGTTCAGTTTTTCAAAGTTGTAAACTTCTTGTTCCACTTCATCACCAACAGCAACCTCGTAACCCATCGAAACAAAGAGGTCCACCACTTGGTCAATAATTTGCTGGATAACGTGTGACTGCCCTTGAGCAACCGGTGTTCCGGGCAGGGTAACATCTAACTTTTCTTCTGCCAACTGGGCATCCAGTTCCGCCTGTTCCAGTTCCGCCCGCCGGTCTTCAATGGCGGTAGTCAGTTCATCACGGACCTTGTTGGCAAACTTACCAACAACTGGCCGTTCTTCTGCACTTAATTCTTTCATTCCCCGAAGGACACTCGTAATTGGGCCCTTCTTACCAAGCATCTTCACCCGTACTTCATTGATCTTTTGCAGATCCTTAGAATTTCTGATTTCTGCCATTCCTTCGTCACGAAGTTGGGTTAGTTTATCCTTTAATCCCATTTTTTCAACTCCTTTTACAATAAAAAAAGCTCCATCCCTAATAGGGACGAAGCTTCGCGGTACCACCCTAGTTTATTAGTCAACGGACTAATACACTTAAGTCGATCAATAACGGTGATCAGCCGGAATACCATTACGTATCAGCTCTGAAAATGAAATTCACCAGCTTGCATTGACTACCACTTGCAGAATCCGTGGCAGCTCTCTTTCAACCCTTCCTGGCTACTAGTTTTCGTCATTGCTTTTATTACTTTAAACATTTTAGCCACTCACCGAAGTAAGGTCAAGCCAAAATTAACACCACTTGTCACTCCAATCGTGAACTGCCTTCATCACTGGGGCCAGTTCACGACCACGTTCAGTCAACGCGTAGTCAACCCGACTGCTGTCCGGATAAGTATTCCGAACAACAATTTGCTCATCCTCCAGCTCTTTCAACCGTTCGCAAAGGACCCGGTCACTGCATTTCGTAATTGCATTAGCAATATCTTTAAACCGTAAAGTTGGTTCCTCCAGTAACACCTCAATGATTAAACCATTCCATTTTTTCCCCAACATCATAAAGGTCTGGGTGAACTTTGGACAAAGTTTACAGTCCGTTTCCGTTGATTTCTTTTCAGCAAGTTTTGGCATCGTAACACTCCTCCCTACCAAGTTGTCCGCATCCGCCGTTTCTTAATCTTGCGCCGTAATTTAGCACGCATCGGGCTAAAGAACTCATGCTCCGCTTCAAAATCATCAACCAAAGAAACGATTAGGCTCTCTGGGTAACGAGGCGTTGCGAGTGTTGCCCCAAACATATGCTTTAAGATGATATCCTTTTCCTTCTTGTTCAGGGGGGTAATCTTTTCCGCATTCCGCAGTGCTACCCGTGGGTGAATGAAGGCATGGGTACCTAAATCAAATTTAGTTGTCCGCCAGTCATAGTAAAACATGTCGTGGAGCAACCCTGCACGAGCAGTACTCCGGTAATCCAGGTGCAGACGCTTAGCAATTCGATAACTATCATATGAAACTGCAATTGAGTGCTGCAAGCGGTTAGAATGATGGTGTTGGGTATATTTGGCAAGCTTTTGAACAGCAGGCTGTGCTAATAAATCACTAACAATCTCAACATACTCTTGGTCTTGACGCCATTCATTCTTTGTTTTCATGTAATACCCCTTTCCTATTGGTTGTTACTATCATGTTTGTTAACTCCCTAAATTGAAACCATTGTATTAATTTAATTCTTGGTTAAGTTGAAACATTAAGATACCAGCCGAAACTGCGACATTTAATGACTCGGCGTCACCGCGCATTGGAATATAGAGGTTGGCTGTCGTTTGCTTTAATAACTCATCAGACATCCCCTGTCCTTCATTCCCCATCACGAGAGCAAAGGTCTGTCCTGGATGAACCTCCCGAAAGTTTTTAGCTGCCGGATTTAACTGGGTACCATATACTGGCGCAGATAAATCTTTGAAATCATTAATCCACTTCCGGAGGTCACCTTCTAATAGTTGCAGGTGGAATTGACTCCCCTGCATCGACCGAACTACCTTCGGGCCAAAAATATCTGCGGACCGGTTGCCGACAACGACGCCGGTAAAACCAGCCGCATCAGCAGTCCGGACCATCGTACCCACGTTGCCAGGGTCCTGAACCCGGTCGAGGAATAGCCAAGCACCACTGATTGTTGATGGTACTTGGTGAGCGTCGGGCAGGTCAACTACCGCGGCAATCCCCTGTGGCGTAACCGTCTCGGTGATATGCCGCATAATCTCCGGCGTAACCACGTAAGCCTCATCAGCTAGGTTGACTAGGTCCTGGTGCGCATCTAATTGCTCATCGGTACCAATTAGCTGGTTAAGGTGGTTGCCGACCTTCACTGCTTCATTGACAAGGTGCCAGCCATCAAGTAAGTATTGACCACTTTGCCGCCGAAACTTTTTCGTCTGTAGTTTTTTCCAGTTCTTAACGTGTTGGTTGTGAACAGATGTTAATTCTTCCATTAATAACTACCTTTCTGTCTTTTAATTATACCATGAAACATTGGTGTACAATACAGTCAAACCATTTACTATTTAATAAAATTTCATTAAGGAGGAGCGCAATGATTAACTACCAATTAACAGTGGGCGGGTTAGTCCAAGGGGTTGGCTTTCGCTGGTCTTGTCTTCGGCTAGCCCAACAATTAGGTGTGGTGGGCCTCGTTAAGAACCTTTCAACTGGTCAAGTATACATTGAAGTTCAGGGAAACCCAAATGCTGT
This sequence comes from Limosilactobacillus viscerum, assembly GCF_947387525.1. GTDB lineage: Bacteria > Bacillota > Bacilli > Lactobacillales > Lactobacillaceae > Limosilactobacillus > Limosilactobacillus viscerum. Next base: position 3,162 of record NZ_CANDNW010000042.1, on the reverse strand, counting down.
CACTAAATTTATCAACCAGGTTGCCAAAGGACCAACGCCCTATGCTCAGGTATGCGACATTCAGCAGGAAGAAGCCCCGTTAAAAGACTACCGCTCTTTTACAATTCGCCGATAATTGCCTTGTCCCGCTAGCAATTAAGTGCGCTTTAAGTTAAGATATGTAGTGTTACGCAATCTAATTTCAAGGAGAAATAAATAACGCATGAAACATAAGAAGATTACCATTGCCGGTCTCTTGTCCCTCATGCTCCTCACGCTCAGTGGCTGTGTGCGGACAACGAAGAGCGGTAAGCCATATGGTTTCGTTTATGACTACATGGCTAAACCAATGCAGCACCTGATGGAATGGTTAGCCGCCCACCTTGGTAACAACTATGGTTGGGCAATCATTGTCATCGTAGTGGTTGTGCGGATGATCCTTTTGCCTGTTATGTTCTCGCAAATGAAGAAATCCACCATTACTCAGGAAAAGATGGCAAAGGTTCAACCATTAATCAAGGAATTATCAGCCAAGCAAAAGGCTGCTAAGACGCCAGAAGAACAGGCAGCAGTTAGCCAGCAAATGATGGCGCTCTACCGGGATAATAATATTAGCTTAACCGGGGGGATCGGTTGCTTACCACTGTTGATTCAGTTGCCTGTCTTCGCTGCCCTCTATGCAGCAATCCGGTACTCACCCGACCTGTACCACGCAACCTTCTTCGGTATTCCGCTAGGGAAGCCAAGCATCCTTTTCGCGATCTTATCCTTCATCGCATACGCGGCCCAAAGTTACCTTGGTTTAGTCGGTGTGCCAGAAGAACAGAAGAAGCAAATGAAGATGGCCATCTGGATGAGTCCATTTATGACCTTCTTCATTTCCCTTTCTTCGTCAGCTGGTTTAGGGCTTTACTTCTTCATTGGTGGTCTGTTCGCTATTCTTCAAACATTGATGATCAATGCTTACCGGCCACGTATCCGCAAGCGGATTGAAGAAGAGCAAAAGAAGAACCCGATTAAGATGCCAGAAGCACCGAAAACTTCCCAAAGTAAAACGGCGGACGCAATCAACCAGCTAAAAGAAAGCGGCAAATCAAGCAAGTCCCAGGAAATTGAAAATCGGAACCGGCAGCGTAATGCTGGTAAACAACATCATCGCCAATAAGGCAAGGGTCGGAATTTTCCGACCTCTTTTTATTTCGGAGGTAAACGCTCATGATTAAAAACATCAATAAAGATATAAATATCCTACAACAGAAAAGCATCCCCGCAACAAGGGCCGACCTTGCAATTGGCCAGGACCTAAAAGATACCCTCACCGCTAACGCCGACCGCTGCGTTGGGATGGCTGCCAATATGATTGGGGTCAATAAACGGGTAATCATCGCGGCGGTCGGGCCACTACAACTAGTGATGTTTAACCCTGAAATTATCGCAAAGAGCAACCCTTACCAAACTAAGGAGGGGTGTCTTTCACTAAGCGGCCAACGACCAACAACGCGCTACCAAAAGATCAAAGTACGCTTTTATAATGAACAGTGGCAGCAACAGGAACTAGCACTTGCTGACTTCCCCGCCGAAATTGTCCAGCACGAGGTTGACCACTGTAACGGAAGATTGATTTAACTGTACTTTATGTTAATTTTTTTGTAAGATAATTAATTGTTATAAATAAGGACCGCAAAATCGCCGGGTTTTGCTAAAATTATTTTTTGTTCTCTGACAGGCGCCCACCCTTAACCGGATGGGGGATGAGAGCTCACAAGGAGGACGTACAAATGAAAGCAATGATTAATGGTGAAGTTCGTCATTATGTTACCCGTAACGTAATTGCTACTCTTGGGCTGTCATTATACGTAATAATCGACACCCTTTTTATTTCGATCGCTGCTGGTGCTCTTGGCCTCGCCACTCTTAATATTGTGCTACCAATCTTTAGTATTTTTAATGCCACCGGTCTCTTACTTGGTGTCGGTGGTGCAACGATTTTTTCGCTAAATAAGGTTTTGCACCCAGAAAAAGTGAAGGACTTGTTTAGCCAGCTGATTACCTTTGCCGCTCTTTTCGGGACCGTGGTTGCTATTTTACTAGTGACTTTTGCCCACCCCGTGGTTGACTTTTTAGGTGCCGATGACCAGACCCGGCAAATGGCAATGATTTACTTGCGAATTGCTGCCTGGAGTGGTCCCTTTTACATGTGTAGCTACATTTGCGTTAACTTTATTCGAAATGACAATAATCCTACACTGACCATGAAGGCGACCCTCACTGAAACATTAACGGTGATTGCAATTGACTGGTTCTTTATCTTTGGCTGCGGCTTAAAAATTGAGGGTGCCGCCCTCGCCGTTTTATTTTCACCAGTCATTAGTCTCCTCGTCCTGACACGCCACCGGAAGTTTCCGGGACGGCAGCTGACCCTTCACTGGCAGTTGCCGAACCTAAAGACAGTGGGACGGGCGGCTAGTCTTGGTACCGCATCTGCACTGAGCGAGTTAAGCAATGGTGTTAGTATTTACTTTTTCAACCACGTCTTACTCCAGCTGGCAAATAATTACGCGGTAGCTGCCTACGGTGTAATCTCCAACATCGCCATCGTTGTTCTAGCAATCTCTAATGGGGTCGCCCTCGGGGTGCAGCCAATTGCTAGCCGTGAATTTGGCGAAGGCCATTTTGCCAATGTCCGGCAGGCACTTAAGCGGGGAATCCAGATTACTCTTAGCTTGGCAGTAATTAACTTTATCATCTTAATCACCTTCAAGATGCCAATTATTGACCTCTTTAACACTGAACATTCCAGTCAGCTAGCAGCCTATGCCAGCACCGGTCTCCCAATTTACTTTACGGGAATCTTCTTTATTGCATTGAACCTAATGATGATTCTATTTTTAACGGCTATCAATATGGCCAGAGCATCATTTACCTTGTCGCTGTTACGCGGCTACCTGATTCTTTTGCCTGCCATTCTCATAATGGCTAAGCTGTTTGGAATTAATGGTGTATGGGCCGCAGTTCCTTTCACTGAAATTGTCGTCTTTATCCTTGCTACAATCGTTGTTACCCAGCAAATTAAAAAATGGAATTCTGAAGTGGAGCTGTGACCCAACCCCGGTTAGGGCCTGATGGCTAGCATAGGACGATCGTTAGCACGGAACGGGCTAGCGATTGTCCGTAGCTAGACAC
>NZ_CANDNW010000041.1 GCF_947387525.1 Limosilactobacillus viscerum | reverse complement strand
GCGCACACCAATCGAGATCTTCCTGCTTAATTTACGTCATTAAATTCGTTCAAGTTATTTCTTGCAATCTGCCATAACAAAAACGCCCAAAGAACATTTTAACCTAAAAAAGAGCTTGGCTACCAAAATCACCAGGCTCCTTTTATATGCATTTATTCATCATCGGTCAGCTTACCAACTACCGGCAACCCTGACAGAACACTATCCTTATGTGGCGACTTATTCCACAGCACGTCAGTCAAATCCCGCCCAGCGAGGTTGCCATGGTGTTTGCCGCCTTTCCAGGCGTCCTTGCCAGACACATCATAGACGGTCCCATCAACCGCAACGTATGCTGGTTGACCATTTTGACCATCAAATTTAGCTAATTCTGCTTTACTAAACTTTTTCATTTATTAGGATCTCCTTGCATAGTCTGCCTTTATTTTACCGCGATTTATCAGTCGCCTCAAATCAAAGCGGTTGCTAGTCGCGAATGGCACGGATCATTTGAACGGTATAACGGCCGGTAAAGTTACCCGCCGTTACCTTGTAACCATCAACCTGCGTTTTAACCTCATTAGTCTCCATCTCGACAACCGGCGTCGTTATCTTGGTCAGCTCAACTGGCCCCTTCGCTTGCAACTGGTCGTGCTGGTATTGTGCTAAGTCACGGCACTGTGTTAGCGCATCCTCACGTTTCCGGTATGCGTACCAATAAACGACAGCATCCGTCTTCGTTGGTTTTTTCTGGATTAAAACGACGTAACTTTGTGTCATTCTTCCACCCCTTATTAACCTTAATTATAACATTTATGCCAAAGTAAAAGCGCACTAACCATCGACGGTCAGTACGCTTCTTGATTTGCAGTTACTTAGCGAAAACCGCAGTTTGCTTATAATTCTGGGCCTTGGTTACCAGGTAGCCATTACCCTTACCACAGTAATAGCCAATAAAGCTGGCATCATAAATGTCAAATTCAGTCGGTTCTTCCAAGCGAAGAGTGTAATCTTCTTGGTGGTTACCAAAGACACCCTCGGTCAACGAAGCACAGAACTTCTTCGTAAACAGCTTGTTAATAGTGTTTTGGTAATCTTTTTGAGCATCTTCGGCCTGACCAGTAGTCGCCGCTTATAAGTAAACCGACGAACCTCCGCACAAGTTGGACACCACACTCAAAGAAATTAAGTAGCAAAAAAGAGAGGAGATAATATATTTTTTCATCATCTCTTGTAGCAGCTAAACCCCAGCAGCAAACTTGCGAACATTTTCTAAAGGTCACCATTCCGCGCTATTAGCGCGCGATGCAACTTGCGAAGTACCCGAGCAGCCCAAGCATGAGCAGTATGTCCGGGTTCCGCGAACCCAAGGCAGCGTTTGAAAAATACGCGGAAGAATCGGAAACCGTACATTTAACCCGTCAAATCATCGCCACACTTGACCACCCGCTTACGATTGAGATAAAAGGACTAACCGCGGGCGACCCAGAATATCGTATCGTGATGGATTGTGGCTATTCGCGGTCTTACTACTACTCCGATATCAAGCCGCGGGCGATTCGCGAGTTCGCCGACTTTTAACCGCTTGTACATTTTGCGGAAGCGAGTAGCCAAGACTAATCCAAACACAAAAATTAAAAGACGACCTCAACTGGTCGTCTTTTTTGTGCTCAATTTTTGACTAAAAAAAGAAGCCAAATATTCGTATGATTACCGTTGGCAAGAAGGATGAAAAAAAGCGTCCAAAGGCAGGGATGGTTTCTAATTACCAGCTGGAAATTGTCAACCCTCGGATTTGTGGCCATTCTTTAGCTTACAACCGCGTCAGCAAGCAAATCGAGTTTTTGCACGCGATTGATACTCAATACGTACACGCTCGCTATGAAAAGCGTGACGATGATGGTACCGTGACCGACGTTGACCGCAACCGGGCTTTTCCTTTAGATGATAAGGTCATTGGCCAAATCGAAACGGGCCTTGAGCAAGTCGAAGGTAACGTAATTTCACAACACGGGATGCTTAAAGCTATCACCGCGGTTGCTCAGCAAAACTCTTACGATCCCGTCAGCAGTTACATCGACTCACTCCCCGCTTGGGACGGCAAAGAACGCCTGAAGACAATGTTCATCAATTTTTTGGGTGTTCCAGACAATAAAACTATGCGTCATGAATCGGAAATTTTTGGTATTGCCGCTGTCTACTTGGGGTAAATCCCGGCGGAAAGTTCGACCAGATATTCGACCTTATCGGTACACAGGGGGTTGGTAAGACCACCTTTTTAATGAAATATTTCAACTCCTTCGGCAAGAAGGGCTTAGACTCAACATGGCCGCGGGATAACTTTGATTGGTATCTCCAAGGTATCCGGAGCTTCGACCAAAAGGATGACAATTTAGCGATGGCTGGTATGCTTTGTGTTAATGACGATGAAATGACGGCTTCCAAGAAGAGCGGCGTTGAAACTCTAAAGCAAATCGCGAGTGCTCCCTTCTTTAAGGTACGTAAGCCGTACGACACCCTCCCTACCAAGATTGAAAGAACTTTTATTATGTGCCGTACCAGTAATCTTACACAAAACCTTTATACCGCCTCTCACGGGCAGCGGAAGTTTGTCCCTTTCCTGGTAAGCAAAGCACGTCATACCATGGATTGCGCCGGGCCAAATAGCTCAATAACTCCATGGTTAGTCGACCAATTTTGGGCAGAAGCTTACGCTAAGTACCTCCAGCTTAAATCCGATGGCAAGCTCGTTAGCTTCTTTAGTTTAAGCCGGGCCGAGGAAGACCAACTCCAGGAAATGCGGGTAAGTCTTCAATACATCGACGACATCAAGATTAATGCCATTGGCTTTGTCAACGCCCGTCTCAAGCAACAACGTTGTCAATGGCCGATGCAATTTGAAACGCGTGAAATCGTTAAGTACATCACCGGTGAAGACCGTGACAATTCCTCTCTCGCCAAGAAGCTCCAGCCTATCCTAACCAATGATCTAGGCTTTAAGCACACTTTGGTCAAGGTCGGTCGGTCTCACCGGAGTGGATATGTGTCTACTGATGAAACCATTAAAGACCTAAAGCAGCTAAATGACGACCTGGCAAAGGCCTAAACTCATATGATTTTGATTTTTTTGAAAGGATGATACCATTGGTATATACCAATATTTCTAATAAAAAAATGCACAGTCATACGGCTGTGCACTTCTTGCGCGTGACTGTACCCCAATATAAGATTTCTGTTAAGCTAGCTGGATTGCCTAGTTCTCCGAGTATGGATGGTATGCCCGGACCTGAAGGTTTCAAAGTCCCCGATGCCTCCTTTGAGCGGTTTGCTGAACAAAAAGAAGCGTTACACGCCACCGACCAAGTGATTGCAGCACTTCCAGAAGTCAGTCAAACCGTCCTCCGTGGAATTATTGATGGTCTCCCGGAGCACTCTATCGCGTACAAATGCGGGTACGGACACACCCAATATTATAACAAGGTTAGGCCGCATGCGCTCTACTTGTTCTCGCTTTACTACCCCTTGGACCATTTTGATGAAAAGGACACACCAGCATAATAACCAAAAAAAGCACCTCACTTAAGAGGCGCTTTTTTATTTTGCTCTGATTTTATGCATGTGACAGGGTGTGACCTAAATGTGACCTGTTTATCTTACTTTCTAGCTCACAAACGGTGTATATACACACTCTATTGTAAAATATGCGCATATTATACATTTTCCATCTATGTCACAAAATGCCTTTATATCAGCCTTAATCCCTTGAGCCGCTTATCTTTGAGCCACCCGTCCAGTTGAATAATCGATATCAATGTTTCTCTGCACATTCGGCACGAATACATTAAAGGATAAGCTCCCATCACTGGATAAAGCCTGGATGTGTGCTCCTGATGGTACCAAGTTATTACCGTCATAAATATCGGTTACCCGGTAACGAACTTGCTTTCCCTGGTCTAAGGCCTTGCGTACCAAGCCTTCATAGTAGTTTTGACCAGTGGAATAAGAACTCCGCGCTTCATTCGCCCATGCGGTCTGGGTAGCGATGTTAGCCGGGTTCGATTCGGAAGCGTTAAATCCACGAATACCGCCCACTAATGCATAACCAAGGAGGTGGCCCCGATCGTAAGCATGACTATAACCACCAGTCAGATTATGGGCTTGTAGAAAACCAGCTGGCCGCCAGTTGGTTGCACCATTCCCTGTTTCCGCACGGTTTTGGTACTGCCGGGTGGTTCGGTTTAACCAGGCATCCCCCCGCCACGCGCGACCTTGATTATCTTTGATGTTAACCGCGTATGGTGCACTGCTGATCTTTGCATTTAGCTGCGGCTGATTATTATTAATCACAAAAGCTCCCGCACCATTCCATTTAATTGATCCACCAAGTTGTTGCTTGACAACCGGGGTAAGGACCGATTCCGCTTGTTCTTTCGTTGGCGGCTGGTTATGTTCACTACTATTGCGAGAACTACCACTACTCCAGGAAGCTAACTGTTGGATTCCCCAAGTCAGCGAAGCATCGCCACTTGTCGGCCGGCCAAAATAGCTTCCCGCCGCAATCAATAGGATAAATACAACCAGGATGTGCCAAAATTTTTTCTTTAATCGATACATTATAAAATCCTCTCGTATCAAATGATACTTTCATTTTACTACATTGAACCGAACATGTGGTCATAAAAAGTTAGTGGATTAATTTATCTGCTTTTCTGTAAAAGAAAAAGTCCTCTAACATTGATAGATCAAACGTTAGAGAACTCTATACTAATTATTTAGCAGCTGAAGCATCCTTCTTTAACTGGTGACGGAAGGCAAACCAGATAATGACAATGAAGATAACACCAACCGAAACCGAAACCCGCGTATCAGGGTTGAAGAACATGAAGATCAAAATGATCGTTAATGCGGCTAAACTGAAGTAATTGTAAGCCGGGTAAAGTGGCATCTTGAATGGGTGGTCAACCAAATCTTCAGGATTTTGCTTCCGGTAATTCAGCTCTGCCAACAGAATAACAAACCATGGTACCATTCCGGGAAGAACACTTGAACTGTAAACAACCACGAAAATGTTGCTTGCATCCTTATTAACTATTGACAAAATTGAGTTAACCGCAAAGCCAACCATAATCCAAAAAGCAATCGTTACAACGGCAACGTTTGGAACAACCCGCTTTGATAACTTACCAAAGAACTTTGGCACTTGTCCATCAATTGACAACTTGAAAAGCATCCGACTAGCACTGTAAATTCCTGAGTTGGCACCGGATAAAGCAGCAGTCAAAACAACGAAGTTAATGATTCCTGCAGCACCAGTGATACCAACTCTAGTAAAGGTTTCAACGAATGGTGAACCAACAGCTGCTAACTGGTTCCATGGGTAAATCGAAACAATTACGAAGATTGCGCCGATGTAGAAGATCAAGATCCGCCAAATAACTGACTTAACTGACTTAACAATTGCGTGCCGTGGAGAAGCAGCTTCACCAGCAGTAATACCGAGCAGCTCAATTCCTTGGTATGAACCGGCAATCACTGACATTGAGAACATAAAGCCCATAAAGCCACCGGTGAAGAACCCACCGTGCGTCCACATGTTGGAAATACCAACTGGGTGCCAATTATTACCAAGACCAACAACAATTACCAAGAGTCCGACGATGATCATTACAACAATCGTTACAACCTTAATCATCGCAAACCAGAATTCTAGTCGACCATATGCTTTCGCAGAGACGAGGTTTGCTAGTGTCAGCATAATAATCACGACAATACCAGATATCCAATCCGGTAGTTTGGGCCACCAATAATTAAGGTATTGACTCATTGCGATAATATCGGAAATCCCAACAATAATGAACTGAAAGATGTTACTCCACTTTGTAAGGTAACCGGCAAAGGGGTGGATATACTGGTCACCATAATCCGCAAAGGAACCAGTTCCGGGATTAACATAAATCATTTCACCAAGCGCCCGCATTACACCATATAGGACAATCCCGACAAACGCGTATGCCAGCAATACTGAAGGACCGGTCCACTTAATGGTAGAAGTTGCACCCATGAAGAGCCCACTACCAATCGTCCCACCGATCGCAATCATTTCCATTTGTCCCGGCGTCATCGTCCGTTTAAGCTTAACTTTCTCATGCATTGCCATGTGAAAAACCTCTCTTTCCCAATTAAAAAAGCTACCCAAAACTCCTTACCACTTAGCACTCGTTTAAGTAACTGTGGTTGAAGTTTTTGGATAGCTGTTAATTTTCACTATTCAAAGGAATATGAAATTATCCCCAACCACATGCTAGATTGTTGTGGTTGTGGTTGTGGTGGAAGTACTATTCACTTGTAAAATCTGATTGAACAATTGCATTTTTACTTCCTCCAATTCCTTATTCGGTATGCCATTAGAATACTATGAGAATATGAGAAATGCAAGCTTTTATTTAAATTAATTTATTTTCTTGTTAAAAATCAAAAGGTTAGAAAGCGCTACCCATGCTGAGATAGCAATGCCTATTAATTTTGTTAACTTTCCAGAATCATTTCCTGTCTGTGGAAGAGTTTCGGCTACGTTCTGTGGATCATTATTAAGAAGTTCTAATGGAGCCTGTAACTGACTAAGTTTGGCACCTAAATTTGGAATGTTTTCTTGTTGATTAGCTGGTAGACCGGAGTTACTTGCGTCAATTACCGATTCAGTCTTGCTATCCATTCCTCCGGGCAATGTTGGTTGTTGGTTGTTTCCTGTCTTATTTTGATTGGAATCCTCTTCACTGTTGTTAGATGCTTCTTCTTTATTGTTATTTTGGTCAACATCATCTTTACTGTCTGGTAAGTTTGAATCTTGATCATCGTTATTTTCTACCGGTGGAACAATTACCTCTTCATCACTACCCTTTTGCTCCTCATTATTACCAGTATTTGGGCGATCTGGTTCTTCCTTACTTGTCGAACCTGATTCGTCGTTCTTATCAGACTTATCCTGATCTTTCGTATTGGAATCCGTATCGTCTTCACTGGTCGCTGGTTGGTCAATCGTTGGCGATTCTGGTTCAGATTTATCAGGTTCTTCTGGTTGATCATCCTTTACCGGTGGTGTGTTTTCTTCGTTGTCTTCCCCACTTGTTGGCTGGTCAACTTCACTCTTATCACCTTCTGTTTGACCTCCTTCAGTTTCTGTTTCCTCGTCACCCTTTTCACTTTCTACTGGACTGTAGTTAACCTCAAAGGTGGTTGGCTCATCCAGTTCATCTTCTGAAAGTGAACACGCTGGTACCTCCTTAATCGACGCTTCATATCCATCAACAGTCGGGACTACGTAAGGTTCAAACGGTTCAACTGTCCACTGATCATTAGTTTTAGTAGCCACTGCCTCTTGTGTAATAACCTTATCTCCACTCGGCAAATGGAGGATAATTTTTCTTGATAGCTGCTTCGTCACAACTTTCTCTACCGGTTCAGTTGGTGGCTCGACTTGAGTTCCCTTCTTCTGAATCATGATGCGAATACTGTGAACATTTCCATGCATGAAAAAGTGGATTTTATCAGGAAGTCCGGATTTATTTACGTATTCCCAACCGTCATCAAGAGTTGGCAGGTCAACGTAACCATTTTGATCACATTTAGTTAGCCTTAGTTTATCGGGTTCCTTACCGTCAATATCAGCCAAGACAATTGCTACTCTGGCTGTTTGAATATCACTAGGACTCAACGGCTGGTAAGTAATCTTTATTTTTTCCGGCTTGGTATTTTCTTTGACCACTACTGGTGGGATGGTCAGTTCAGATGGTCGGTAGCCTTCATAAAATGGCGGGAAATATTCAAGCCAGACATTCGAATGGTCGCTTTCTCCCTGCGTTACCCGGTTAGCAACCTGGTTGATAACCGTCTCCTCTCCATTTTCGGGACTTACTACCGTAATTTCACGACTAACCGTTTCTTGCTGGTCCAGGTTTTTGTTGCTTACACTAACTGGTTCAGATGGTGTAGTCACCTGTTCATCAGCAAGTGCTGTTGCACCACCAAGCGATAGAATGGCTAGTGCTGTGCACGTGGTTAATGTCAGTTTAAGTGATCTTTTCTTCATGTTAACTCTCCTCATATTTAGACTTCACTTAATAAATACGAGAAGATATTTTTACCGCACCTTTAAAACACAAGAATCATCCAGTAGAAGAATAGCTTTTTAGCAATTTCCATGTAATTTAAAAGACAAAGAGACTGAGAATTAACTCAGTCTCTTACGACTTCAATTTTTATGTTCTAACAAAGTGATTCCGAGTAGTAAAATCAATCTGCTGAACCATTTTTATAGTGAATGGATTACCTTTTCAATGTCATCAACAATTTGTTTTGGCGTTAAGTGGTACCATTCGTAAAGTACTTCTAACGGTACATTATCCGCAAATTCACGTGGAGCACCAAAGTTGAGTACCTTCATCGACTTTGGCCCGTAGTAACGGTCAATGGTCTCGCCAAAGCCACCACTCAAGTTGCCGTCTTCTAGCGTAACCACAACATCATGATTTTCCGCCAAGTGGTGCAATACTTCCGGATCAATCCCTGTTAACGACTTCGGGTTAATCAATGTTGCATCGATATTGAGCTTCTTCTTTAATTCGGCACAAACCTTTTCGCCGAGTTCCCAGAAGTCACCAACCGCCATGATGGCAACCTCACTACCGTGGTGAGCAATATCGTACTTAATATTACTATAGTTGTCCTGAGTGGCTTTCCCGTGCAGCAATGGTTTTTCTGGCTGCCGGATAACAACCGGTTGGTCCGTCTGCTTGATTGCCCACCGCAGCATTGAAATCAGTTCTTCAACATTTGTTGGTGCCAGATATTCTATGTTTGGTAAATCACTAATCATTGAAATATCAAAAGATCCTTGGTGGGTTGCCGATTCTGTGGCAATCGTACCACCACGAACAATCATAACTATCGGTGCATCATTAAGCGCCATGTCATGAATCAACTGGTCATAAGCACGTTGCAAAAATGTCGAATTTTGGAATACCACTGGGCGTGCACCAGCAACTGCCATGGCAACAGCAGTACTAATGCAGTCTTGCTCAGCAATACCAACATCATAATAACGGTCCGGATGTTTAGCCTGGAACTTCTTAAGGTCGAAGACACCCGGGATAGCTGAATTTAACGCCACAACTGGCACACCGGCATCGATTTGACGGTCAAGTTCAGTTAGGATTGCGTCGCTATATGATTCACTCTTGGACTTCCCCTTACCTTCACCAGACTTCAGGTCGAACGGTGTCCGCCAGTGGTAAGCCATTTTTTCTTTCATCGCTGGTTCATAGCCGAGCCCCTTTTGCGTGCAGACATGCAGCACAATTGGGTGATCGATATCCTTAACGTCCTTAAAGGCATTAATCATTGTCTGAAGATCATTCCCATTTTCAATATACCGATAATCAAGGCCCATAAACTTAAAGATGTTGTTTTCAGACTGACCCTTGGTATCACGCAATTCCTTTAAGCCATTGTAGAGGCCACCCTGATTTTCATCAATTGACATTTGATTGTCGTTTACCACGATAATCAGGTTTGATTTTAGCTTGGCCGCATTATTTAAGCCTTCAAAGGCAAGGCCACCGCTCAAGGAACCATCACCAATCACAGCAACAACATTATCCGTTGATTCTGGATTAAGAAGGTCACGAGCTTGCGCCATTCCGACTGCAAGGGCGATGGAAGTCGACGTGTGGCCAATCTCAAAGAAGTCATGATTACTTTCTTCCGGTGATGTAAAACCAGAAATATCCTCATAGTGGTCAGGGTCAAGGAAGGCCATTTTCCGCCCAGTTAGCATCTTGTGCGGGTAACTTTGGTGAGAAACATCCCAGATTACTTTGTCATGTGGAGAGTTAAATACATAGTGGTATGCAATGGTCAGTTCCATCACACCAAGGTTGGGACCAACGTGGCCACCAATTGCAGCGTCACGCTCTAAAACCAGTTGCCGCATTTCGCGAGCTAACTGCTTCAGCTCATCAAGTGACATCCCCTTTATATCTTCCGGTTCGTTCACTTCGTTTAATAGATAATCTGGATGTCGATTCATCTACCGCCACTCCTTTTTAGTCTTATAATACTTTTTCGCAATATTTACTTACTTATTTTAACACTTTTCACAAGCAGACGAAAATTAAGCACAACTAAATTGACGAACTGTCTCGATTTCGATACCATTAACTACGTATAGAGATCGAAATAAGGGGCTTAATTTGATATGGGGGATTTGACCAATGCGGCGGTAGACAAACTTTCACCGCTCAAAAAATTAACGAATGAGCAGGAAAAGCTCGTTGAAGATATCATAAATTTCACAAGCGAGCACTTACAAAAAAATTTCCCAGCGGTTTATACTATTTATGGTGATGCGGGTACTGGTAAAAGCGTGGTCCTTTCACAGTTATTTGACCGCATGCAAGTGGCGGCACGGCGAAATAAGCAGTCACCATTTTACGGCACCAAAAACTACTTTTTAGTAAATCATCCGGAAATATTAAAGGTTTATCGTGAGATTGCCGGGCAACGACCCGAACTGTATAAAAAAGATTTTGCCCGCCCCACTTCATTAATTAACCAACTAGATAAAAAGCAGCAAAAGATTGACGTTGCGGTAATTGATGAGGCACACCTTCTTTTGTCCAAGGCTGACCATTATAATAATTTTTACCATGACAACCAATTAGTGGAGATTATTAAACGGGCCAAGGTGGTTATCGTTGTCTTTGACCAGTACCAGGTTCTTCGAATGAAAAGCCTTTGGACACCGGAACGACTTGAAAAAATCACCCACCAGTATCCACACAAAGAATATCACCTTCGTCACATGTTTCGAATGACTGCTAGCGACGACCTAGTTGCCTGGTTTAACCACTTCACGAGTGATTATGAGGTACAGCCATTCCCAACTAACGCACGAACAAATTATGACTTCCGCGTGTATGATGATGCAGAGGCAATGCGTCAAGCAATCGTTCAGCGGAATAATGAAGTCGGTCTTTCGCGGATTTTATCAACGTCGGGTTACCCATCGACTCTGGATGGGGGAAAACATTATATCCGCGAAGGAAAATTTAAGATGCCGTGGGACCAGTATAATTACACGGTTACTCCATGGGCAGAAATCACATCAACAATTGATGAAGTTGGTTCAATCTACACTTGTCAGGGCTTTGACCTCAATTACACGGGGATTATTATTGGTCCCCCGATCAGTCAAGTACCGGGGAGTAATAGGCTACAAATCAACCTCGATAAGTATACTGATAGTGAAGCATTTAAAAAGCGTGCGGACTTAACGGATCCTAAAGAAATCAAAGCGCTCGAAGAAAGAATGATAATGAATTCACTGAATGTTTTATTCAAGCGCGGCGTATATGGCACCTATCTTTATGCGCATGATCCCCTACTTCGTCAGACGCTTAGAAAACTTTTTAGTACGGCTGGCTTCACAATCCCACAGGAGGGTTAGTAAATGAAAAAGAAGCTTAATAAACCTCTGCTTATTTCTGGCGGGGTAATCGTTTCACTTATTTTAATCTACTTTATTTACCGTGATTATCGGCCAGACCTAATTCTGCTGATGCACATGAACCCACATAATAAGATGGTCTTATTACACATGATCCGGAGCCACGGAGTCAAGGATGTACTCCTTTTGCTGGCCTTAATTGCGACCTTTAATGCAATTCCGGGAATGTCGAATTCCTTCGTTTGTGTTTTTGCTGGGCTTTGCTATGGGCCGGTAATTGGGTTCATTATCAATTGGATTGGTAATATTCTCGGTAACTGTGCTGTAATGAGTATTATTCGCAAAATTGACCTCTCTAAGCGAACAAAGAAATCAAAGCTATTAAACACACTGATGAATCAGAGTCACCCGCTGATTGGTTTAACCATTGGCTTTATGGTTCCGGTCATTCCGAGTGTGTTAGTTAACTACGCTGGTGCACAGCTAAACGTTAGTCGCGCTCGTTATCTCGCCATGGTTACCGTGGGAATGGCCCCAACTTCATTTATCTACGCCTTTGGTGGTGATGCCCTCTTCAAGGGTGACAGCAAGCGGATCATTGGTGCGGTGATCGCAATTGTAATCGTAATTGCAATGTATCTCCTAATTAAGAAATTAATTAAGCGTGACCGAAATGGTAAGCAAGCAGCCGTATAAAACGAGGCTGGGAAAAAACTCCTAGTCCAAAATAAAAACCGGATGATGAATTTTTTGAACAATTCATCATCCGGTTTTTA
>NZ_CANDNW010000040.1 GCF_947387525.1 Limosilactobacillus viscerum | reverse complement strand
ACTGGCGAACACCAATTGAAGTCTTTTTGCTTAATTTGCGTCACTAAATTTGTTCAAGTTATTTATTGCAATCTGCCTAATTTAAAACAAAAAACTGCTGGAGCGAACCCCAACGGTCTTTTGCGGAATGCTATTAATGGTCACTTAGTTTTGGTGGCTGATAACAGCGTCACTTGGTAAACTACCTGAGAAGTCTTGGTATTGTACTTGTGAACTGCCCTTAGCGGTGTAACGGTCCATTCCGTCACTATCGACATGGTGGGTAACACCTTCAGAGTCAGTCCAAGTAGCAACATCACCCAGGCCAAGTTGCTTTTCTTGGTTTTGCTTTACAGTACTGCTTTGGTTAGCGGCCTTTGCTGGAGCAGTAACATTGTTGTTGGCATTAGAAGTACTAGTACTAGTGCTGGAACTCTTAGCAGTGGCAGCAGCATTTGCACTCTTCGTCGAAGTACTGCTCTTTGAAGTGCTAGTAGCGGATGATTGTGATTGTTCGCTAGTAGACTTGCTTTCAGCCTTCTTATGACTGCTTTGCTTAACAACCTTTGCGCTTGAAGCTTCGTGTGTCTTATGGGTAGTCGTTGCACTATTCGTAGCGCAACCGCCTAAACCTAAAGCAAGTAATACAACTAATGGACTATTTAATAACTTTTTATTTAATTTCATCATAATAGCACCCCTTCCGCAATGTTTTTGTACATTGTTGTTCTCTTTCAATGTTTATAGTGTAACACGTTTGAAATATTTATGTAACCTTTTAGTCAATAAAATGACAATTAATTTCAAAATTAACCATTTTTTGTAACAAACGTCTATTAAGTAGCGAGTGTCAGCTAGCCTTTTTTCTTAAAAAGCCGTACTATATTAGGGTAGTTATATCTGTAGAAATGAGGAATGCTCTTGAAGGAAAAGTATTACCACTGGCTTTTTTGGCCGATATTATTGCTATTGGTTGCCACGCTAATCCTGGTTTGCACCAAGATTCAGTTTATCTTCCAACCATTTTTTACCTTTATTTCTGTTGTCTTTGTTCCATTAATTTTATCGGGTTTCCTATATTACATGTTAAATCCAATCTTAAAATTAATGATGAAATTACGGATTGGCCGGTTTCACTTTAACCGGGGAGTTGCAAGCTTACTCCTGGTCCTCCTGTTAATTTTGATTATTGCTGGAACGTTAACCGCACTGATTCCACCGGTAATTAAGGAAGTTACAACCCTCGTTACCCACATGCCGCAAACCGTTAGTGGTCTGCAAAAGCTGTTAAATGATACTATCCAGCATTCACCGCTAAAGAATGTCGACATGTCCTCATATTACCGGCAGTTTGACCACCAGTTAGCGAAGTATGCGCAAGTGATATTAAAGGGCCTGTCTTCCCGGGTTGGTGATATTGTTAACGCCGTTACTAATATTACCGTTGTGACGATTACGGTCCCGGTAATGCTGTTCTATATGCTAAAGGATGGGTCAAAACTGGCACCAAGCATCCAGCGCTGGCTGTCACCGCACCATGCCAAGGAAGTTGACCAACTACTCGGTAAGATGAACGATACCTTGTCCTCCTATATTGCGGGGCAGGTAATTGAATGTTTGTTTGTCGGCGTCTTTACCACTCTTGGCTACCTTTTAATTCACCAGCCAATGGCGTTGGTATTGGGGATTGTTGCCGGTCTTTGTAACATTATTCCGTACATTGGGCCTTACATTGGGATTGCACCCGCTCTGTTTGTCTCATTGACAATGGCACCGAAGAAGTTAATTCCAGTTATTATTGTGGTTCTGATTGTGCAACAGATTGATGGGAACGTGATTTACCCGAATATTATTGGTAAGAGCCTGCAGATTCACCCGTTGACGATTATCCTATTATTGTTGGCAGCGGGGCATATTGCCGGTATTGCGGGAATGATCCTCTGTATTCCGGCCTACGCGGTTGTCAAAACAATTTGTGAGTACATTTTTGATATCTACCGGATTGAGCACCCGGTAAAAGGTGAAAAACAGTAGGGAGGGAGCTGTGCCACATCGCTTATATGTTGTGTCACACAATATCTCTGTAATATTGAAAATAAGGGTCCGTGACATTTGGCTTTGTCACGGACCCTTATTAAGTAATTATGATTTCTACTACCGCTACTCGTCTTCATCATCAACGATCACATAGTTACCGGTAATGAACTGCTTTTCGCCAATCTGGTACCAAGTAATTTCACCATTATCATTCAACTTGCCGGTAATGTTAATTCGCTTACCGTCGGGGATGGAACTTACCTTCTTGCCATACGGTGCATCGTAGACATCGACTTCCTTATTTGGCAAGTAGTCAATTGTTCCCTGAACGTTTTTGAGTGGCAGGATTGTCAGCTGGTCGGCGAGGGTAGAGTGGTGGTCTTCTTCATCATCATTATAAGGATTATTAACTACCCGCATTCCGTCATACTTAACCCACTGGTCAGCGCCGAGTTCATACCATGTTTCGCCATCAGCGGTATTTACCCGGTGGAAAGCTTTGACAACAATCCCGGACAGCAATGGTTCGTTGACGGGCATCCCATTCACCCGGTCATAAACTGTAATTTGCTGGTCAAGTTGGAGGTAGAGGTCGACATCTTCAACTTCCTGCCAGTTGTCCTTACGGTAATACAACTTGACATCCTTCCGCTGCATATCAAACGTTCCCTCAGCCGGACCTTCTAATTTTATAAAACGGTACCGTGGGAAGTCCTTTTTATCAACGTGGTACTTGCACCCACTAATGCCGCGCAAAAGCTGGGGAACCATCAAATTTTCTCCAGTATCAATGTCGATATAATAAACCCAAATCGGGTTACCAGTCTTAAAATGCTCTAGCATATTTCCACCCCGTCACGATATTTACTATTAATTGTATTATAACTCATTTTTAAACCAGCGCGGAGGGGACAAATAAAGTGGCGAAACACAGGTGCTTTTGGTAAAATTAGTGCATTAAACAGCAGGAGGCCCCTTATGAAACGTCGTCAGCAGATTCGGCGAAATACGATCCGGTCAATTTTTATTGCTATTATCATTTTGCAAGACTTCGTGCCCTTCCTCGGGAATATCCCACTGGGGCCTTTAAGTATTACCACGATGCACGTGACGGTAATTGTAGCGGCCGTTGTTTTGGGCCCGGTTGACGGCGCAATTATCGGTGGTACCTGGGGACTATTGACCTGGGTTCGGGCGTTCGTCGCACCATCAAGCCCAATCGCTCCGCTGGTAATGGTCAACCCACTTGTTTCGGTTGTACCACGGATTTTAATTGGGGTGGTTGCTGGTTACCTTTACCGGTGGATCAGTCGGTGGACACAGCGGAAAAAGTTGGCAATGACCATTGCGGGAATTGCCGGCAGCCTAACTAATACGGTACTTGTCCTTGGCTTCATCTACCTCTTTTACCGGACGCCAGCTGTTGCCCAGGCCTATGGTGTTAATGTTGACCACTTGCTGCCGGCCCTAGAAGCAATTATGGCAACGAACGGAACGGCTGAACTTATCTTTGCAGCGATTGCGGTACCGCTAATTGCTTACCCCGTTTCTGAGGTTCACCGACGTCTTGCAGCAATGTAATTTAAACAAAAAATGAGCTCCAACGCCCAAAAGAGGCGGGAGCTCATTTTTATTTACTTATCACTATCTTCACTGTCGTTTGTTGTTGTAGCTGGTTCCTGGTTGCCAGCGGCAGCAACAACGGTGATGTTGCCATCGTCATTTAACTTAGCTGCAAGGTTCTTAACGTCGCTGTGGTCGAGAACGTAGTCGGCAATCCGGTCTTCAATTTGTTCCTGGATAACCCGGCGAAGTGGACGGGCCCCCATCTTTGGATCGTAACCAAGGTCGACCAGCTTCTCATCGACATCTTCTGGAACATCGATGTGCAGGTTCTTGTCAGCCAGCATACCGTTAACATCATTGATCATCAGGTCCACAATCTTCATCAAGTCGTCCTTAGTAAGCGCGTTGAATTGAACAATGTCATCAAAGCGGTTAAGGAATTCTGGCTTGAAGTAGTTCGTTAACTTGTCAAGGATGGAGTGGGTAGAACCAGAAGCTTCAGCACCAAAACCAACACTTGCAACTGCATCACCAGTACCGGCGTTAGAAGTCATGATGATGATCGTATCCTTGAAGCTGACGGTCCGGCCTTGTGAATCGGTCAGGCGACCATCATCAAGAATTTGTAAGAACATGTGCATAACATCCGGGTGCGCCTTTTCAACTTCGTCCAGCAGGATCAAGCTGTAAGGGTGACGACGAACTTGTTCAGTCAATTGACCGGCTTCTTCATAACCAACGTAACCAGGAGCAGCCCCAATCAGCTTGGAAGTAGAGGTCTTGTCCATGTATTCAGACATATCGAACCGGATCATGGCATCCTTTGAACCAAAGAGTTGCTTTGCCAATTGCTTAGCAGTTTCGGTCTTACCAACACCAGTTGGACCAACGAAGAGGAAGGAGCCAATTGGCCGACCAGACTTATTCAGACCGATCCGGTTACGACGGATTGCCCGGGCAACCTTGTCAACGGCTTCATCTTGACCAATTACGTGTGCTTCCAGCTTCTTATCAAGGTCCCGCAACTGGTTTTCTTCTTGTTGTTGAAGGTCACCAACAGGAATATTGGTCTTTTCTTCGACAATCTTTTGCATGTCCTTGTCAGTAACCGTTGCCGATTCCTCAGTGTGGTTTTCTTCAGCGTCCTTCTTTACCTTTTCCAAGCGGGTAACTTGGTCCCGGTAGAAGGCAGCCTTTTCGTAGTCTTGGTTATCAACGGCTTGTTGCTTGTGGGCTTCTGCCGTGTGGATTTCATTTTCAATCATGTTTGGATCAGCCGTCTTCAGGGTCAGGTTCTTCCGTGAACCAGCTTCATCCAAGAGGTCGATCGCCTTGTCGGGCAGGAACCGGTCTTGGATGTAACGGTCAGAAAGCTTGGCCGCTGCAACAATGGCGTCATCCGTGTACTTAACGTGGTGGTAATCTTGGTAACGACCCTTAATTCCGTTCAAGATCTTGATGGTTTCTTCAACGGATGGTTCGTCAACTTGAACTGGTTGGAACCGCCGTGCAAGTGCGGCATCCTTTTCAATCTTCCGGTATTCGTTTAAGGTCGTTGCACCAATTAATTGGAAGTCACCACGGGCAAGTGCTGGCTTCAAAACGTTACCGGCATCCATACCGCCTTCAGCATTACCGGCACCCATGATTTCGTGAATTTCATCGATGAAGAGGATAATGTTGTCGTTCTTCTGAACTTCCTTCATTAACTGTTGCATCCGTTGTTCGAATTGACCACGGATACCAGTACCTTGAACCAGTGAAACGACATCAAGCCGGATAATTTCCTTGTTAGCCAGCTTTTCTGGAACTTCACCAGAAACAATTGCTTGGGCAAGACCTTCAACAACGGCGGTCTTACCAACACCGGCTTCACCAATTAATACCGGGTTGTTCTTAGTCCGCCGGTTAAGGATTTCGATTACCCGCTTGATTTCGTTGTCCCGACCAATAACCGGGTCAATCTTACCTTGACGGGCCATTTCGGTTAAGTTAATCCCGTATTGACCAAGGATTCCCTTGCCGCCACGACGACCGCCGCCTCGTTGCGCTTGTGCTCCTGGGTTTTGACCATTGGCACCGGCAGCTTGGCCTTGCATGTTGTTCATGGCATTCATTAAGTCTTCGAAGCTTCCGAAGTTGAAGTTGTTCATACCGTTACCTCCATTAAACAGATTATTTTGTAAGCCTTGTAATTTTTGATAGCATTCTTGGCAGAGGTCGACTTGGACCAGCTGTCCGTTAATATTCATTTGTAAATGAATCGTAGCAGGGTTCTTATGGCAGTTTTGACATAGCATGTAGTTGAGTACCTCCCTGAATAGTGTTTCGTCAAAAAATGTTTGACCATTCTTGACCTTTGATTATATTATACTTACTTTTTATTACGACGCAAGCCATCTGACTCGGCTTAATAAAAAAAGTAAATTTGCCCATCACCGGGCCAACAACTAAATTTTAGCACTCTTTGATAATGATTGCTAAAATGATGATCGTAATTGTGTATAATAGGAACAGAAAGTGGATTGGAGGTTTTATTAATGCCGGAAAATGATTTTGAGCAGCAACTCGATGACTTACGAACGGGGAAGATCGACCAATTTGAGATTACCCCGGAAAACTTCCAAGCCTTCCAGCGTGTCTACCATGCTTACCCATACCGGACACAAATTGAGGGAAAGGCTAATATTGGCGGTAAGGTTATCTATCGTTTAATTAAAAGATAAGTACTTTGCTTCGTCTTGTATTTACCGCTTACAATTGCTAAAATGTATCTATCGAGGTGTATCAGTGGTAAACTAGTCACTGATAAAAGTAAATCTGCTCGAAGGAGACTGATTAAAAATGGAAAAACGCGATTTTACTATTACTGCTGAAACAGGTATTCATGCACGTCCAGCTACCATTTTGGTACAAGCTGCATCAAAGTTCTCATCTGACGTTACCCTTTCATACGAAGGCAAGAGCGTCAACCTGAAGTCCATCATGGGTGTTATGTCACTCGGTGTTGGCCAAAACGCTAACGTTACGATCACTGCTAGCGGTGACGACGAAAAGGAAGCTTTGGATGCTGTTGCTGAAACGATGAAGAAGGAAGGATTGACTGACTAATGTCTTTACTGCTCAATGGGTTGGCGGCGAGCAATGGGATTGCAATTGCTCCTGCCTACCTATTAGTGGGGTCAGATTTGTCCGTTCAAAAACAGTATACGAATGATAAGAATCATGAGGTCGACCGGCTTCATGGTTCTTTTGCTTTAAGCGAGCAAGAGTTGCAAGTCATTCGTGAGCAGGCCCACCAGCAACTTGGTCAACATGCGGCGACCGTGGTGGATACTCAGTTGGCGATGTTAGGCGATCCAGCCCTGTTTGATGAAATTAAACAGCTAATTCAAAAGGATGAGTTTACCGCTGAATGGGCGGTAAAAAAGGTAGAAGACCACTACCTGAATATTTTTGAACATCAAAACGATAATGACTATTTGCAGGCCCGGGCAACTGCCATGAAGGATGTGGCGAAGCGACTGCTCAGTCACCTTCTTTCCGTTGCGTTGCCGGATCCAAAGAAGCTGGACCACCGGGCAATTATTGTTGCAAAGAATGTAACGCCAACTGATACGGCCCAGTTTAACCGTCACCATGTGGCTGGCCTGGTCACTGACACCGGTGGTCGGACGTCGCACTTTACAATCATGAGCCGGACCTTATCCCTCCCAGCAGTTGTAGGAACGGGGAATGCCACTAAGCAGATCCACGACGGGGATTTGCTAATCGTTGATGGGATCCACGGTAAGGTCTTGGTAAATCCAACTGAGGACCAACTAGAGCACTACCGTTTGCTAGCTGGTAGGTTTGCCCGTGAACAGGCTTCATGGGGTGCACTTCGGGACCAGCAGACAGTGAGTGCTGATGGCCGCCATTTTGAAGTGGCTGCCAATGCTGGAACCCTTGATGACCTGGAAGATGCTCGTAATAACGGTGCCGAGGGGATTGGCCTTTTGCGGACCGAATTCCTCTATATGAACCAGTCGAAATTGCCGGAAGAAGATGAACAGTTTGCTGCGTATAAGCGTTTTGTTTCGGTAATGAGTGAACAACAGGTAGTGGCCAGGACACTCGACCTTGGTGGTGACAAACGTTTCGGCCTAATGTCCTTGCCGGAAGAAAATAACCCTTACCTTGGCTTCCGGGCGATCCGGATTGGTCTTGCTAAGCCAGAAATCCTGCGGCCCCAGTTACGGGCAATGCTGCGTGCATCGGTTTATGGACGGCTGGCAATCATGTTCCCGATGGTGGCGACGATTGAGGAATTCCGGCGGGCACGGGCAATCCTTGATGATGAAAAGGAAAAGCTGCTTACAGAAGGAGTACAAGTGGCCGATAATATTGAGGTCGGGATGATGCTTGAGGTACCATCTGTTGCAATGATGGCGGACCTCTTTGCCCAGGAAGTGGACTTCTTTAGCATCGGCAGCAATGATTTAATCCAGTACCTGTTTGCGGCTGACCGGGGAAATGCCAGGGTTTCTTACCTGTATCAGGAATTGCACCCAGCTGTGTTACGGACGGTTAAACGGGTGATTGATGCGGCCCATGCAGAGGGTAAATGGGTTGGCATGTGCGGCGAGATGGCAGGTAATCCACTGGCAACGCCGCTGTTAATGGCGATGGGGCTTGACGAGTTTTCGATGAATAGCAACCAGATTTTGCATATCCGGGCGCTAATCAAGAAGCTCAATACCCGTAAACTCCAGCCATTAGTTCACCGGGCGCTTGACGCTAAAACCGCTCCCGAAGTAACGAGGTTAGTACGGGAATTTGTTCCGGATTTAAAAGATGAATAATTACCATGAAAGCCACGACATGATAACTTTTGTTGTGGCTTTTAGTGTTGCAGTTCACCTTTAAGAAAGCTTAAATCTCCCAATAAAAGCTTGTCGCGTTTGCCGAAAAATTTTACAATAGGAGAAATGTGACTTTTGCGAAAGACAACTGGATTTAGTATAATTAGCGACATTATGCATAAAGAAAGATTGGAGCAGTTAGTGTGAATATTGGTCTTTTTACAGATACATATTTTCCGCAGGTGAGCGGAGTGGCGACCTCAATTAAAACCCTTCGTGACGAATTGACTGCTCAGGGACACAATGTCTATATTTTTACGACGACTGACCCGAAGGCAAAAGAAGATGACGTTGAAAATGGCATTTATCGGTTCCCTAGCATCCCGTTTGTTTCCTTTACTGACCGGCGGATTGCGGTTCGTGGTGCCTTTCGGGCAATCCGTCTTGCTAAGAAATTCCAGCTTGATGTTGTACATAATCAAACTGAATTTGCGCTTGGCCTGATTGGGAAGGCGGTAGCACGTGAACTTAAAATCCCGTGCCTCCACACCTACCACACGATGTACCAGGACTACCTGCACTACATTGCAAATGGCCATATCGTTAAGCCAAAGAACGTGGCTACTTACGCTCGCCTCTATATGAAGAGTCTGGACGGGGTAGTAGCACCAAGCAAGCGGGTACTCGACACTTTGCGTTCTTATGGTATTAAGGTACCGATTCGGATTATCCCAACTGGAATTAACTTACGGGTATACCAGAAGCAAGATTCACCGGAAGAAATTTCAGCGTTGCGGGCTAAGTATGGTTATGAAGATGATACGCCGGTCCTGCTGTCGCTAAGTCGGCTGGCTTATGAAAAAAATATCCATGCCTTAATTGATGCCATGCCGGATATTCTTGTTGGAAAGCCGGATGCCCAGCTGTTAATTGTTGGGGATGGTCCGGCACGTAAGACCCTGGAAAGACAGGTTCGCCAGCTTAACCTTACTGACCATGTTCAATTTGCTGGCGAAGTTAAGAACGAAGAAGTTCACCATTATTACCAGATGGCCAACGTCTTTGTCTCTGCGTCTGATTCAGAATCACAGGGTTTAACTTATGATGAGGCCCTGGCTTCAGACTTGCCAATTGTTGTCATGCGCAGTGTCTATACGGATGAATTAATTGATGACCCAGCGATCGGGATGAGCTTTCAAAAGCGGGCGGACTTAGTAAAGGGCGTACTGCATTACCTTAACAATCCTGATACTGAGGAGTCTCATACTAAACGGCAGGAAAAATTGCATGCAATTTCTGCAGAGGTATTTGTACAGCGGATAGTTGCGTTTTACCGTGACTGTCAGGATAAGATGACGGCAGAGGAAGAAGTTAAATTACAGCACCGCCACCACTTATTTCATCGGTTAAGGAGTTAGTGATGATTAAGATTACGATGTTTTCGTCAGCAGATAAGGTTGCTGGCCAGGGGGTCGGCAGTGCCTATCTTGAGTTGATTAACCTGCTGAAAACTCATTTTACAGGTGAGTTTGACGTTGAAATAAACCACTATCGTAAAAGTGACATCAGCCACTACCACACGATTGACCTCCCATTTTACTTCTCTACTTTTTCACGAAAGCGGGGACGGAAAGTGGGGTATGTCCATTTTTTGCCCGAAACATTAGAAGGCAGTTTAAAAATCCCACAACCTTTCCGTGGGATTTTTTATCGTTATGTGATTGCCTTTTATAAACGGATGGACCACCTGGTTGTAGTTAACCCATCCTTTATCGATAAACTTGTTGCATATGGGATCCCACGTAACAAGATTACCTATATTCCAAATTTCGTGGATGCTAATCGTTTTCACCCGGTTGATGAAGGTGAGCGGCAAAAACTCCGGGACAAGTTTAACCTTCCGCAGGATAAGTTTGTTGTCCTTGGCAGTGGCCAGGTCCAGGAGCGGAAGGGGGTCCCAGACTTTATCCGTTTGGCGCGGCAAAACCCGGACGTTCAATTTGTGTGGGCCGGTGGTTTTTCCTTTGGCCGGTTAACGGATGGTTACAGTGAATTAAAGCGGGTAGTAGACAATCCGCCAGCTAACTTGCTTTTTACTGGAATCGTGAGTCGGGACGAAATTGCGCAGCTTAATAATGCGGCGGACCTTTTTCTGCTGCCATCATTTAATGAGCTTTTCCCCATGTCAGTGCTTGAGGCGTTTAGCTGTGGGACACCGGTGATGTTACGGGATCTTGACCTCTATCATTCAATTATTGCGGGTGACTATGAACCGGCGAAGGATGTTGAAGAGATGCAGGAGAAACTGACGCTGTTGAGAAATGACCCAGCACGGTTAGCTCATTGGCAAAAACAGGCGCGTGTTGCCTCAAAACGTTATTCAGAAGATCACTTAGCAAAAGTGTGGTTTGACTTTTATCATGAGCAGGTGCAGGAGGGGGTTGACAATGAGTAGAAAAAACTGGATTGCGCTGGTGGTAATGATGCTAATTGGTGGCGGAATTATCATCTATTCCCTTCGAACGGTCAACCTACATCTTCTAGTCCGAGATTTCTTTACCCTGAACTGGGGATGGATGCTGGTTGCCTTAATCTGCATTTGTTTATACCTGGGACTAGAAGGGGTAGTCGTAAAGATATTCATGAATAATCGTCATCCTGATTTTACTTGGAAGGATGCGCTACGGCTGCCTCCAATTGAGCAGTTATTTAATGGGATTACGCCTTTTTCAACTGGTGGACAGCCAGCTCAATTAATAGCAATGCTGCAGTGTGGTGTTGATGGTGGGCTGGCAAGCTCGGTTTTGTTAATGAAGTTTGTGGTTTTCCAGGCAATGATTGTGATTAACTTTCTGATCAGTCTACTGATTGGCTTCCACTTTATTGCTGAAAAACTACATGCGTTATCGCTATTGGTAATACTAGGTTTTATGATCCACTTGGGAGTAATCTTAGGATTGTTGCTGGTGATGTATTGGTACAATTTCACTAAGCGGGCAATGAACATTTTGATTAGGCCTTGTGGATGGTTCATGAGGACGGAACGGTATGAACGGATGCGGGTGACGTTAAACGAGAAGGTAGATTCCTTTTATCAAGAAAGTCTCCGAATTAAGCAGGAGTATCGAAAGATGGCAAAGGTGTGTGTAGTTACACTTTTCCAGCTCTTTTTCTACTATGCGATTCCGTACTTTATTATGCTTGCGCTGGGTGTCCATGGGATGAACTTCATCATGGTGCTTAGTTTACACGTTTTGATTTTTATGATCATTTCACTGTTTCCGATTCCAGGTGGTGCTGGTGGTGCCGAGTATTCATTTTCTGTTTTATTTGCCAGTTTCATTGGTTCTGGAAGCAAGCTGGTTTTGGCAATGATTCTTTGGCGGCTCTTAACGTATTATTTCGGGATGATCGCAGGAATGGTTGCATTGTTTGTTAAACCGG
This sequence comes from Limosilactobacillus viscerum, assembly GCF_947387525.1. Classification (GTDB taxonomy): domain Bacteria; phylum Bacillota; class Bacilli; order Lactobacillales; family Lactobacillaceae; genus Limosilactobacillus; species Limosilactobacillus viscerum. The sequence continues at coordinate 615 of NZ_CANDNW010000040.1, read as the reverse complement.
ATAAAATTAAACGTGATGTTGAAGGTGAGTAGTGGCGACATTACTCATTTTTTGATTTGAGGAGGTATGTTGGGTGAGTGAGTCACAACTTGTACAGATCATTCGAAGATTAGAGGCAATGAAACGCGATCAAACTGGGAAACGACAGAAAAGAACTTTTGAACAGTTCGGAATTCCTGTTTGTGAAGTAACATATACGGGGGAGGATGATAACTTTATTTTTGTCCGCTTCCGGCCGCAAGAACGTTTCCGCTTTGATGATATCGACTTAGTTGCGATTGAGGTTTACGATTGCTTATATGATTTACAGCATACTTTTTAATTTTTTGGCAAAAAAGTGTTGACGTGGAGTTTGATGCTTGGTATATTATTACTTGCTGTTACGAAGTGATTACAAAAAGCTTTCAAAACAGTTGTTGACAGAGATTTGTTTCTCTGTTATTATGATTAAGTTGTCTCGTGAGAGCTTAATAAGTTAAGAAAATTTCTTCTTGACAGTTACTTGATGAGATGATAGAATTTAGGAGCTGTTTATTGACAGCTTGGTAGACCTTTGAAAACTGAACAAAGTTTCGACGAATCAAATGTGTAGGGTCTTCGATCACTTCGGTGATT
>NZ_CANDNW010000039.1 GCF_947387525.1 Limosilactobacillus viscerum | reverse complement strand
CTCGCAGATGATTCCTTTAGACCAATTTTACAATGTAGAGCAGAAATTTCCTGATCAACACTACTTGACGTAGAGCCAGCATTCTTGCCAAGCTTCTGACGCAACTCAACAAAAAAATGATTCACTGCATATGCAGTTTTACTGGTAATTTTTCTCGTAATATTAACCCGTGAAAAACGATCAGTCATTACTAGAAGAACGCTATTCTTGCCATCTTTATGACCTTGAATAGTGTCTAGTTCCCAATGACCAATTTCGGACCGTTGGTCCGCAACCTGTGGACGTTGAGCAATGTTAGGTCCTAAGCACTTTTTGGCTTGTGGATGAGATTGATGGTGTTTACGTTTAGTTTTCTCAAAAAGGTCCAAGTTAGACGTACGGAATACACCATCATTAATCCACTGATACAAAGTCACAACAGACTTAGGGATCAGTGAATCATCACTCATCAAATCACGTGCCTTATAAATAGCTGCTTGAGGAGAGTAACGATGCTCATCGAATTCACCAAGCATTAATTGGTCGGCCAATTGTAAAAAACGCTTTGAGCGGTAATATAAACGAGGACGACCGGACCGTTGGTGGCATTTAAGATAAATATTCTGACCAGCTTCATAACTGTAGATGTGATAAGGGTAATCGTAAGTCTTACCATTGAATTTTTGACGACGAATTTGGCGAACTGTACCACGTTTAAGCTCATTATTAATGGTTTGGTGGTTCACTCCTAATTGACGACCGATTGCGCGATTGGAAAGTCCTTGCGACTTTAAAGTCGCAATCATCACTCGCTCTTCTTTAGTAAGGTGTGCATATTTGCGATGAGTGGCCAAGAGGTTAGTGGGCATGGTATCATTTAAGTGCGTCATTTGACGGACATCCTTTCATATAGGTTTGATTCACTTAATATGATACCTGATGTCACGCCGAATGGCGTTTTTGCATTTACCACCAATTAGGTGGCTAACTTCATTCTATAATCCACCTTGAAAAAAAGGCCCGTTAAAATAACGGACTTTTAATAGCGAGATATTAGTTATAAGTTAGCTGTTTTCATCTTTTTTCCATAGTTTTGTAATTGCATCATCGATTGCTGTTGGGAGTAAGTAGATACGTACTAGGACGTCGCATGCCTCAGCTCCTTTGTGGATAGCGTCGAAACTTGGATCCAGCTCGTCAATAGCGGTTCTTAAAATTTCCCAGTTACCAACGAGATTTCTTTCAGCTTGTAGCGTGTTAAAGGTGTAAGAACCACTTCCATTGCCAGTAACGGAATCCACATTAAATAATTTTTCATTTAATTCTTCAGTGGCTTGTTGTTTTCCTGATGCTAGTAAATTTAAGCGATTTGTAAAGGTTAGTTCATTTTTAATGTAGTCGATTATGTCCTTAGTTTCTTCTTGTAAGTAATTATATGTCATATTTGAGACCTCCAATTCTTGTAATCGAAGGCTTCACAAGCGTGATATTATCACGCTGTGTTAGTTAAATCATAAAATTTATATAAGATTTTTTTAACGGCTTGACAGAATTGTAAAATTGGAAAACAATACATATAGAGGATAAAACATAGTAACTTAGTTGATTTCAGCCGTTTATGAGGATATGGTTCGTAACCAAGACGTTGGAATGCAGAGCATTCCTTGGTTGAACCTTGTGTAGTAACTGTGTTGATTGAAATTAGTACTGATTATGACGGTTACACTATTTACCATATTCTTACTTTTACTTTGACGGTGGGGTACAGAGTACCCCTTAATGGAATTATGTTGTAAGAAGTTTTTTATTGGGATTAGTTGGTATTTGTAACCTTCATAGCAAAAATAATTTGAGGATGTAAATAAAGAGCGACAAAGTCGCTCTTTTTGGATTGATGTTGGAACTGAATTACGATTTTTAGGTGAACCTTTTTGGTTCGCCTTTTTTGTTGTTTTAAATGTTTTACTTTCAAAGCAAAGTTGCTTTCCAGACTTAAAATCGGGCAGCAAAGCTGCCCTTTTTTGACTTGTGTTCGAAAAAAACGAACACGGGTTGCTAAAAACAATCGAAATTCTTAAATATTTAAGGAGGCATTTCCATGAAAAAAATTATTAATGGAATCCTATACAACACTGAAACTGCTAAAGAGCTTGCTGAATGGAGTAACGGTCTTTCTTCATCTGATTTTTCTAATGAAACTGAAACCTTATATCGTAAGAAGAATGGACAACTGTTCTTATATGGTAGTGGTGGTCCACTTTCAGAATATGCAGTATCCTATATGCAGAGTTGGACATCTGGTGAAGACATTAAGCCTCTTACAATTGAGGCAGCTAAACGTTGGGCAGAAAACAAGCTAGACGCTGATGAGTATGAGGAAGTCTTTGGTGAAGTTTCTGAAGGTGATGAGCTGGTATCGGTCACACTTCAGTTTGAACATGATGTCTGGAAAAAACTAGTAAAATTAGCAAGTAGCGAATACACTCCAGCAGAAGATGTTATAGAAGAAATCGTCACAAAGAACTTTCAATAAATTCATTGAGAATAGAGAGTGCTTTTTGTTATAATTCTGATGCTTTTATACAGCATTATGCTGTATATATGCCATATTGCGATATTTATTTAAAAATATTTTTAATAAAAAGATTGACTAAAACGTAATATCGCTTATAATAATGTCATACGGAACAAATCCGTATGGAAATGAATATAAAAGTCGTTATTATCAGTTCCAAACCAGCACAGGCTAAGTAGTCGAGAATTGATGCTCTCGGTCGAAATTTTACCTAAGCCAATTGTATCTCTAACCACTAAAAGTATCAGAAGCAGGGTGTCACGAACCCTGCAACCCGTGAGGATGCCGTGGTAGTGTGAGCGGATTGAGATTGGACGTTCAATCCTTAAAAGCAATAAGTCCTGACGTATGATAAAAATGCTTGTCTAAGCGAGGATACGCTTAGAATTAGGCGGTAAAAAGCCTGCATTCATCAAAATCCGACGACTATAAATAAACAAATGACTTTAACAGGTCGTTTGATAATAGTGAGAGTTTATCTCATTACTATCAAACGGCCTGTTTTGCGTTTAGAAAGGAGAGTTGAAACTATGTTTGTTCAACAAAAGCTATTTAGTCAGTGGCAATTACCGGGCGAAGATCCTGGAAAGGTAATCATTGGTTTTGACACTGAATACCAATCAAACACACGAAACCAAATTCCAATTGGTGGCGAACTAATTGAAGTTAACCAACGGCGGCTAGAAGATATTATTTCAATCCAGTTAAGTTTTAACTATTGTAATCGGTCACCCACCTTGTATTTTATCAAGCGGGATAGCACTGATGATGTTTTCCGTTTTAGCGATGTAATGAAGTTGTTGAAGAAGTATTTGCGACATATTGGCAGCTACGATGAAGTGAAGAAGTTACGTAAGTTCACCTTAGAGTTTTGGACTTTCTGGGGCGGTGTCGATCTTAGTGTTTTCAAAGACTATGAAAAAATTCTGACTGAAAATGCGCGTAAGAAAGACAAAGCCAGTAAGATCGTTGCTATTCACAGTAATACCGTCTTCACTAGTCAACCACTAAAGCTGCTCGTTCGGGATAAAAATCGAAATATCGTCAAATTAACGAAAAACGACCATTTAGTCATACGGGATATGACTAAGCTTGCACCTGGTAAGTTGAACCTAGCTGGACTTGGCAAGTTGATTGGAGTTCCGAAGATCGATACTGAAAAATGGGATGCTCAGGACGGACACACCAAAGGATTTTATAAGTCACATATGACTAAACTCTGGCAGAATCGTCGGAGTGAGTTTGTTGATTATGCTCTTGAAGATGTGGTTGTGACTGCTTTATATGGAACTTTTATTCTTAACTTTCAGCAGACTTTAACCAAGGACGGGTTCGGAGATTTTAAGCCTCTACAACTGAAACCTTCGCTTGGTAGTATTGTTGGAACGATTATTGGTTGTGAAAATGAACAGCCAGCTGATTGGATTGTTGATGAGGTTATCAAACTTCTATCACAACTTAACCAGCGAAGTGATAATGATGAAGATTTTGAAAGTTTCTTAATGACCATATGTAAACCCAAAATAACAAACGTTAAAGGTAAGGTTGAACGTAACTATCACTTTGATGAATTGTTAGCGGAGCCAACGCCAGAGCATTTGAGGGAATGGTTAACGGATCATCTTGACTTTGACAAGATCCGCAAGGGTTATGCTTTCCCGCGAACAGATATTAGTAATGATAGTAGTCATAAGCATTTAGTTCACGACATGACTAATAAGGTTGATGCTCCTCTAAATCGGATGTTTGATGATGCCGTTAAAGCGTATAGCGGCGGCTATAACTTGGTTCAGTGGACTGGCGTGCTTCCGGCGGACGGTGAGAAACGTGATTGGGATTTGAGTTCAGCTTATTCGGAAGCTGGTCACCTAATTCCAGATATTGCGCCAGGTTTGGGTGCCGTTAAGTTCAGGGAGTTTCACAACTTGGCTGCTAACCAGTTTTCACGAATTGTTAAAGCCACCGGAAAAATGAACGGACCTTATACAGTCGGCGTGGGGATCTTTGATATTGAATATCCGAAAAACTACAAAGGATTCGTAATTACCCCGAAAAATGTTGATGACGGTCCTCGATATTTTCGGAAGATCCAAGAAGTTTACTTATCCTATACAGACGCTTACACCGCTTGGGTTTGTGGCGCAAAGGTCTTCACTCATCGAATTACCTTTGTGAAACAAGCAAAGATTCAACCTGGAACATTGAATGGCGTCAGTCGTGAAGGTCATATTCAAGACATCTTCCAGAAACGCCGAGAGCAATATACTCACGGAAGTCCCGAGGATCAAATGAACAAAAACGTGGTCAACCAGTGCTATGGCGTAACCGCTGAAGGCATTAAAGAAAAGACTAGTCCTGATTACAATAACGGCCGTCCATATTATGTACCGTTTTCAAGGATTACTAATCCACTAAAAGCTATGCAATTTACGGCCATTACTCGTTTACACATAATTACTTTGCAACGGGCAATTTGGCTTGTTGATTCCAGTACCATCTTCCTAAATAACGTTACAGATGGTTGCCTTACTTGGACTAAAAAGCCACTTGATATTGACGACATCATGAATGTAATGGACCAGATTACTCTAAAAGAAAATCGTTGGTATCACGACATGGTACACCAATTTTTTGACGGTAAGTATGTGAAAAGGAAAGACGGAACAACTGATGAAACTGCTAATTTACGAACGCGGTTGACATTTAGTCGTGATAATAGCTTGAAAGCGATGGTGGGATTAACCAAGATCACACCTCAGGAAGTCTTTGAGAATTATCTTGATCTCAATCGCCCTACTATCAATGTAGTTAATCATCAGATTACTGGAATCACAGCGATGCGTCACGAGAAAAAATTTCAACATCTGCAAACATCTTGGGATCAGCCAACCGATTTATTCTTTGCTTATGATATGGCCCAAGTGCCAACCAAGTATCATCACAATGGGAAGTACGTTTTCTGGGAAACAAGACCTTTTGACTCAGAGGATGAGTTTAATCGTATCTGGCAAACAGGTCGTGACTTACTCAAGTATGGTGTTTGGTACCTATCAAGTTATGCGCCGTTCTTTGCAAGAGCATTTAATGAACTTCAAAAGGGGTATCGACCGACGAAGTTTTGGAAAGTTGTTAAGAAAGACCGTCACGGTAATTCTTATTATCATCGCGGCACTGAAGTATATCGAAATTGGGTGTTCTATGTTGCAAGAAATAACTTAGAAGTTCAAAAGTCATACCAAATAATCGAACAAAAGTTTATTGAAGAAGGCTGGTCCTACCTGCGTGGTTCAGAAGAACGTGACATTCCTCAGCTTCAATCGTTTCGGGCAACTATACGGCGTATTCAAAAGAAACATATCAAGGTTCTTCCAAATTACATTTTGTTGCATGAAGTCAATCTAATTTAAGGAGAATTAAATTATGAATAGTCAATTATCTAATGTAAATCAACTAATTATTAAGACAATTAAGGAAAGCCTTGAACGAGAATTTGTATCAAAATTGATTAAGAATATTGGCTTACCAAGTGCCGAGTTTCTATTTAAATATGAGTTTAATCGAAAGTTTGGTACTTATGGTGAGTTATGGGATGGAAAGCCCAATGAATATATTGATACCAATAAAATCAGCCAAATTCTTAATAAATTTGGAGTTTCAAAGAAAGAGTACGATGCTCTTTATCATTTAACTGGAGAAGCTCGCGTAAAAGTGTTAGCGGTGCTTCAAAACGATATGGTAGTCGGAATTCCATGGCAAATTACACCTGATGAATTATTAAAAGAACATAACTAATGAAGGAGAAATCAAATTATGAAATCAAATCTTAACTTAGCTCAAGCAATCGTTACCTTAGCAGACAAGGTTTATATTGGTTACGCCATGGAACGTTTAGATAAGGAAGGCCCTAAGGCAAACGTACTCGACGTGATGTTTAAGTATCGGGCAGAAGCTATCCGCAAGTACGGATACTATGGTGAATTATGGGATGGTAAGCCGACAAAATATGTCGACAAAAAGATGATTGAAGAAACTTGTGCAGAGTACCACATCTCAAAGCAAGAATATGATGCTTTTTACCACCTGAAGGCTGATGATCGGCTAGAAGCCTTGTCCTACATTTGGCTTGATGGGTTACGCGAAGGAATGGAATTGTTAGATGAATAGGAAAGAGGTAATTGTTTTATGGATGTGGAATGTTTACAGGAACGAAAGTTAATTAATGCACTGACAAAAGGAATGCTAATGCTATCTTCTGGTGTTTCACCACCTAATTATTAATGACTAAGAAGTATTGTCTCTCGATTGCATAGTGCGATGTTTGTTAAATGAATGGAGGAAACAAAAAATGGATAAGAAGTTATTAAAGTTTTTACCAATGGAAAAGTTTATTGAAGCTGCAGCACCAAAAATTCTAGATGGTGTTTGTACGATTTTATCTCCTAAAATGCCGCCTTCAGATCTTTTCGATATGAGTTGGGCTGACGTTGATCCAGACGCATATCTCCAAGCGGTTAAGTGTATTGGGGAGTACGCAGAACGCTGGAAAGGTCTTCCTAATGTTGTTATGACACAAACAGATATTGAAAAAATGAAGTGTAAGTATAATATTAGCGATCGGTTGTATGATGAGTACTTTCAGCTATCAATGAAAGAGAAAAAGATTGTTCGCGTATTATCCAAAGCTCCAGTGAGTGAATGCATGCCAGATGAAGCTTATTATGATCCTGATGACTTGGATGAATTGAATCTTTTTGATGACTAAGGAGTTGATAACTATGTATCTTTCTTTTATGAGGTATAATCACCGTTACACTTTTAAAGCTGATATTGAGGGTTTTAAAGTGAACGATGAGTATGCCGCATCAATTGATGAAGAACTATATAAGCCAGTAGTTACTTTGGAGAATGTTTATTGCTTAGATCCCGATGATAAATTTAAGTTTGTGGCTATCGGTGCTGAGTTGAATTATGGTAAGCAACTAGCTCAGTTAGGGCAATTAGCAAAGGGAGAAACAATTCAGTTCAATGCTCGAATTGTCTCTCCTTGGGCACATAAACTTCAAGAAGATTTACGTAATCCGACAAAGGTTTCGATTATCAAGCCGCTGATGAAAGAACGTTATCCAGTACCAGATAGTGAAAAACTTCGTGTTGGTTACATCATGGAAGTGAATGGCCCAATGAATGGTCAACCATACGATTCTCATCTGGTGCATCAATATGATAATTGGTGTGATATTTATGGATGCAAAAAAGGCTTTGCAACTCGCCAAAGTAATACAAAGCCTTCAACAACAATTCGCCAAAACCGTTGTCATAAACATTATGGCACGGATTCAAATTAGATGAAAGGAGCTTGTCATAATGTTTGGAACTGAATTTAAGAATGCTCGACAACTTGCCAAAGCTCTTGGAATTGGTAACACAACATTATTCAAAATGCTGAAGAAGAAAAATCAACATGGGCAATCATGTCCGGTTCATCAGTTAGCCCCTGGCTGTCGTAAGTATTACAAGGTCGATGAAGTCAAGCAGTGGCTAATGAATTAGCAATGTGTTGTGTTACAATAAAGGGGGCCTATGTGACCTCTTTTTTATTAAGAGGTAATTAAAATGGCAATAACATTAATCAAAAGTGGCAAGAAAAAAGGGCATTATCGTGTGCGGATTCAACCCGTTGATAGGACAACTGGTAAAACGATAAAGATTCCAAGTGTTATTACAAATGGTACTACCCGTAGTGAAGCTGTTAACCTAGAAACAAAGTTATGGGCAAAGTTTCATGATGAAGTCAAAATCGAAAATCAAATGCTTGATCAACCATTGTCAGAAGCATTTCAAAAGTATGTTGATGAATGTCACGATAATGATCGCTGGGAAGATTCAACGTATTATGATTGGCAGTATACTGCTAAGCTAATTAAGAAATTCTTTGGTCGTCAAAAGATTAAAGATGTTCGTGAAGCTGATGTTAATTCTTTTGCTCATGATTACGTTAAGAAGCATAAAACACGAGTGGCAAAGCATACGACAATTGACCGTCAATTGCAAAATATTCGATCATTCTTTAATAAGATGCGTCAATATGGATTGACAGTTAATCCGGTACCTGAATCAGCTTTATCACAATTCTTTCGGAAAGGTGATATGACTATTCCAGATAAAAAGTATGTGTTTACTAGTGATGAGGTCAATGCAATTCGAACAACTTTGTTTGCTGAGTTAAAAAATACGCCATTTATCTATTGGGGTAGTCGATTAGCAATTTTAATTGCGTTAGATACTGGAATGCGTCCGCAAGAGATTCAAGCATTGCGCTGGGATGAGTTTACAAAAGAAGGTGGTTTTACCGTCTTATCTATTGACGATTCGTGGTGTGAACGGTCAAAGAAATTCAATGGCCATCTTAAAGCGCGAATGCATGGTGAGAGTCGGAAGACATTGTCTATATCTTCGGAACTGTTGGATGTGTTGAAAGATTATCACCAGAAACAGGAATCAATACTAAATAGGAAGAAATTAGTAAATGATAACAACTTAGTTCTTCTTAACTTGACAGATTTTGTTAGGTGTTCTGAGGGATTGCCAATAGCACAACGAACAATGAATGATATGCTTAAACGCACTGCTAAAAAGGTTGAAGTTAATAATGGATCATTAGCAGTAACTATGTATACATGTCGTCATACCGTTGCAACTAAATTAGGGAATACTCCTAACATGAGTTACCCATGGGCAGCTAGTCGACTAGGACACAGCCTGCAGATGTTTATGCGTACTTATGTACATCCTGATAAGGACCTAAATCAATCAATGCTTGAATTAGCAGTGACTGCAAATAACTAGATAGAGAATTTCCGTGTGTTTACGAAACACACCAATTGGCGCCATGCAAAATGACCCCATGTGGCTGTAAGGCCGAGGGCAGCATCACTCTGTCCATCTAGTCAGCATAATTAAAACTTACAAGGTTTATTAGTTCTTGATATATCAACGTTTTGCGGAGATGTATCAAGGACTATTTTTGTTTATTTTAGAATATTATGCACACAGCTGTGCACACAAAAAAAGCGTGTGCATGTGAAAATTGAGTAACATCCTATAAACGTTGATTTAATAGGAATAATTAATTGAAAACTGTGTGCATTTCTTAAAATTGAGCAAGTATAGTTTTTATGGCTTATATGTGGTATAGAGTAAAATAGGTACTACATAAATTCAAAATATGTAGTACCTATTTTAATTCATGATTAATCTACGTCCATATTGTCAGTAATAATATCAACTGTTTGACGTTGATTACCAGCAGTATAGAATTCTTGTTTTAATTCTGAAAGAGTAGTTGTATGTTCAATCATTTTTTGCTTATATGCTGGTGTATCATTACTGTGATCCAATGTCCAATAGGTAACATTATTACCATTAATTTGATACTGAACATCACCATCAGAGCCATAACCAACAGTTTTTCTACCATTATCAGCAGTAGACAACTCCATATTAGCATCATTGTTGTCAGATACATCTAAAGTATCGAAGCCATTTGCTTTAGCGTAAATCAGAACTGCTTCAGTTTTTTCATCAAGGTCAGTTGGAGCTGGTTGTTGGCTACTGCTATTAGAATCTATATTTTTATTTAAATCGGCAGAAATATTAGCATTTTTAAATTTTCAATTGCTAGTTGGAGTTGGTTGAGTGCTTAGCTATAAGTGAATTAAATATAGTTCTTGCCCAGTCAGTTAGTAATCGATTAATGGTGTTTTTATAATAAATTCTTAAATATTGGCAGAAAAATTAAAAAGAACTGTTAGACAAAATGTAGCGATTAGCAAATAATGAGCAGAGCTAAATCGCTAAGAATAGGCACCAAGTATATATAATTTTTAATTTTCCCTAAAATTTAATATTGAAAAATAGTTAGATAAAAATAGGTATTGTTTTTTTTTTTTTTGAAGTATTATTAAGTTGATGATAAGTGATTGATATTTAGTAATTTGACTTATAAATAGATTGGAGAATCAGAAAATGCTTGGGAAAAATAATCAAAAATTATATGATCAGCAACATGCTGATCAACACCAACATTGGGCTCTGCGGAAGCTGTCCCTTGGAGTAGCTTCAGTGCTGGTTTCAGTTTCAATCTATGCAGGAGCTTCGACAATTTCTGCTAATGCGGATACGCAAACGTCCGGAGCAACAGATACTACTGCATCAACTAATGGTTCCAGTGCTAGTTCGCTGGGTTCAGCAAGTAGTGTAAGTTTAAATGCGCAAAGTGCATCAAGTGCGACTACTAATAAGAGTGCTGCTAATAATGCTAGTGCAACAGCGACTAGTGCGGTTGCAAGTAGTGCGACAAATGAAGTCGCATCTGCTACTACCAGTAATAGTGCGCAAAGTCAAAGTGCCACAAGTGAAAAAGCTAACAGTAGTGCAACGCAACAGAATCGTTCTGCTAGCCAATTGCTGATGGTTTCATTGGCAGCTATCTCAAGTAGTACGCAAGGCACAACAGCAGACTATACTCCCACGGTAACGACGCCATTGCCATCAGACTATCCAAGACAATTTAACAATGACACATACAGTGAATATTTTGTCTTTAAGGAAGTTAAAGATGAATTAAATTATGTGAGCTATTATGGAGCGGTAAAGCAAGACGGTAGTGAAAGTGGTACCGTTTATATCTTTACTCAGTCAGTGGATGGGACGATTTCTGGTCCAATTAAATTAGCGAGTGGCGAAAGTAAGAGCCAAAATGGGATTACCTTCAATAATTATGGTGATACCTATACGGTTTATGAAAATAATAAAAACAATAATGACTTGTACTATGGCTATTCCTCCGATGGTGAAAAAGACTCTGCTGATCGAAGTCAAGGTAATAACCTTATTACTGGGGTTTTGCCAACCAACGGTCAGTTTGCGCTAACGATCCATTATTATGATAAAACTGGTAAATTAGTAAGGACTAAATCAGATCCACAAACCGTTTTAGCTGGTAAATACATTGAGGTTTCAGCACCAGAGGTCGTAAACGGTTATGTTTTAACTAAAACTGAAGGTAGTCAAAGCGGTGAGGTTTCCGAATATACTGCCGATAAGGTTGGTCAGACGTGGAAGCGTCACTTTACCGATGCAGGTCTTGATGCTGACAACACCTTGAATAGCGACGGCTCCTTCACGGTTAAGGTCTATAAAAACAGTCAACTTGTAAAAACGATGACTGTTCCAGTAGATGGGACTGGCCAATACCAAGAAAGCAATGGGGGATACCAGGATACCTATGCCTTCCCTAACCCGTATATTGCTGGATCAAATTCGTTAACCTACAATTACACCCAAGTTGGTAGCATCGTTCCCGTTGATAAAGATGGAAACGGGATTGGTGATGAGGTTCCATATACCAACGATCCAACGCATCCAAGAGAAGTTGAATCTAACGAACCAGTCCCAAAGATTCCGGGTTATCACATCTCAACAGATCAACCTAATCCTGATGTGAATAATGGTACCGTTACACCGTCTCACCCAACTGAGGATACTAAAGTAGTTTATGTTAAAGATGACACTACTGAAACAGAATCCAAAAATGTGACGCGGACCATTAACTATGTTGATAAGACAACTGGCGAGACCGTAGCAGACTCAGTAACGCAAACGGTAACTTTAACCCGCACCAAGACTACTAATGGTGAAACTGGTAAGGCAACTTACAGCAACTGGACTATTGATGGTAGTTGGGCTGAACAGACTTCACCTGACCTTTCAAGCAAGGGGTATGATGCACCAGTCTTTGCCGATGGTTCTGATGCAAGTAAGGTTGCGGCAGCAACGGTTAATGAAAACAGTAATAATACTACGGTGACGGTTTATTACCCACAACACTCTGATACTACAAACGAAACCAAAACCGTAAAACGGACCATCGAGTACCTTGACAAGAAGACTGGGGAGGCTATTCCAAGCAGATTAGCACAACCGGTTGAACAAGACGTAACTTTGACCCGGACGGTTTCAAACAACAAGACGACTAGTAAAGTTACCTACGGCGATTGGACAGTTGAATCAGGCAGCTGGGGCAAGGTTGTATCACCGGGCTTGACTAACTAT
>NZ_CANDNW010000038.1 GCF_947387525.1 Limosilactobacillus viscerum | reverse complement strand
ACTGGCGATCACCCATTGAAGTCTTTATGCGAAAAATGTTTCGATGAAGTGTTCAATTTATTTATTGCAATCTGCCATTTTTAAAAGGGCAACCGCTACTTAAATCGCGGCAATTGCCCTTTCCTGTTTATGTTTTGAAAGATAACATTTATCTGGTAAGCAAAAGAGACTGGAGAAAAAATGCTCTCCCCAGTCTCTTTCATACTTAATTATTTAAATTGTTCGGCAACCTCGCGGGCGATCTTTCCGTAGTGATCCAGGTACTTTGCATAGTTATCATCATACATGTACTTTGCATCTGCTTCTGGATCTTGGGAGGTCAAAATCTTTGGCCCATCATTTGTTACTACCAACGTGTGTTCGTATTGGCAACTCCAGCCACCATCAGCAGTCTTTGCTAACCAACCACTTGGGTCGCTTGTGTCTGCTTCCCACGTGCCGGTGTTAATCATTGGTTCAACCGTGATCGTCATCCCGTTCTTCAGCCGTAGACCTTGGCCGTGTTCACCATAGTGTGGCACCATTGGGTCTTCGTGCATCGTTGGTTGGATCCCGTGGCCAACAAATTCACGAACATCCCCGTAGCCGTTTTCATCTTCCGTGTAGTGTTGAATTACCGCACCAATGTCACCAATCCGGTTGCCAGGAACACATTGGTCAATTCCCATGAACAATGCCTTCTTAGTAACATCCATCAGTTTCTTAATTTCTGGCTTTACTTCACCGACTGCGTATGACCAGCAAGAATCGCTAAAGAAGCCGTCAACACTAACCACCGTGTCGACCTTGACCAGGTCACCCTTCTTTAAGATCAGGTTCTTGCGGGGAAAGCCGTGACAAATTTCATCATTAACGCTGACACAGGTTGCGTACTTGTATCCTTCAAAACCGATTTGTTCTGCTTTAGCACCGGCAGCCTTAAAGTACTTCCGGGCGAATTCTTCAATCTTCCAGCTTGAAATTCCAGGCTTAATGAATTCCCGGATTCCAAGGTGCATACCGGCTAATGCGGCGCCGGCCTTTTCCATCGCTTCAATTTCGCGTGGTGATTTTAATGTAATCATTCTCGGATCTCCTTTTTGACATTTTACCTTTATAAGTATACCACTATACTAAGCAATCGACCCTTAAAGCATGCTATACTAAATAATGAATAAAAATTTGGAGGCAAAACTAATGAAAGCTCTCGTAGTATACGCAACAATCACTGGTAATAACAAGGACGTTGCCGACTTGGTAACCGAATCGTTAGAAGACCATGATGTTGATGTAGAAGTAAATGAAATCTCAGTTGCAGATCCTGCTGACTTTGAAGATGTCGACATCTGCGTCGTTTGCCCATACACTTACGGCGAAGGTACCCTTCCTGATGAAGGGCTCGACTTTTTCGATGATTTAAAGGAAGAAGAACTCGAAGGCAAGGTTTACGGTGTTGCCGGTTCTGGTGATACCTTCTACGGTGATGACTTCTGCCGTGCCGTTGACGCTTTTGGCAAGGCCTTTGATGAGACTGGTGCTACTAAGGGTAGCGAAAATGTCCACATCAACCTGACTCCAGATGGCGATGACGTTAAGACTATCGACAAGTTTGCAGAAGAATTGGTTAAAAAGGCACAAGAATTAAATGATTAAGCGACTCTGGAAAAAGTATAAAAGCATTATTGCTTATCTCTTCTGGGGCGTTGTTACGACGGTCGTTAACCTGGTAATATTCCAAGTTTTGAGTTCCGGTATCCACTGGAACTACGAAGTTGCCACGGTAATTGCCTGGTTCGTTTCAGTGCTAGTCGCTTACTTCACCAATAAGGTCTGGGTATTCGGTTCCCACTACACAACGGTTAGCGACTTTATTGCCGAACTATTACGGTTCTTCTTCTACCGAGCACTGACGTTAGTAATTGATATGGCAATTACCTTCATCGGTATTTCATTACTTGGCTTCAAGGATCCGGTTGGCCAGTTCGTCGTTAAGGTAATTGACAACGTCATCGTTGTGATTGCCAACTACGTCTTCTCGAAGTGGTTGATTTTCAAGAATAATAAGAAAATTGAAGATAAATAATTGAAGCTCCCGACAATAAAAAGGGCGGCCCGAAGCTGGTTATTATATTGCACCAACTTTGGGTCGCCCTTTTTATTAACCATTTTTCTGTTCCAAGTACTTCTTGATAATCGTAAGGATCCGCTCGCTCGCGTGACCATCACCAAACGGGTTTTCTGCTCCAGCCATCTGCTTATAAGCGCGGTGGTTATTCAACAACTCAAATACCGCCTGCTGGATGCTCGTCGGGTCAGTGCCAACAACCTTTACCGCGCCAACATCAACCGCTTCTTGCCGTTCCGTCTTTTCCCGCAATAAGAGAACTGGCTTGTGGAGGGCCGGCGCTTCTTCCTGGATACTCCCCGAATCAGTCACAATAATCGTACTCCGGGCCGCCAGATTGAGGAAACTACCGTGGTCCAGTGGTTTAACCAGGTGAATTCGGTCTTTTCCGCCAAGGATCTTTTCCGCCATCGTTAACACATCCGGGTTCGAGATCGTTGGGTAAATCAGCTCCACATCCGGGTTAGTTTCCACAATATCCTTCATCGTGTGAAAGACCTGCCGCATTGGCTTGCCGATATTTTCCGCGCGTTCCATTGTCAGAATGATTAGCCGGTGGTCAGCTGGCAACTGGTTAAGCAGGTCACTTTCAAATTGCTGGTCTAATGAGCTCTCCGCCATATCAATTGAAGTATTGCCAGTAATGTAGACCTGCTTAGCGGGGTGGTGTTCCGCAAGGAGGTTGTCACGTGCCCGGGTGGTCGGTGCAAAGTATAAATCGGCCAAATCATCGGTCAAGCGACGGTGCATTTCATCCGGGAACGGAGAATATTTATCGTAGGTCCGCAATCCCGCTTCAACGTGGCCGAGCGGTAGGCGGTGGTAAAAGCCGACCAAGCTAGCAGCTAAACTAGTTGCAGCATCCCCGACGACAAGTAGCATGTCGGGCTGACTTGCATTAATGACGTTATTCAGGTTGTGAAGGAGGTGACTAAGTTCTTCTACTAACTGCCCCTTCCCACTAGCCTGGGCAAGTTCAAAATCAGGGTCTACGTGAAGGTAGTCAAGAGTCTGCTGGAGCAAGTCGGCATGGTGCGATTGGGGTGCCGTTACAATTACCGGCTGCCAGGTCGCGGCATCAGACCGCATAATTCTAATAATCGGTGCTAATTTTAAAGCCTCTGCCCGGGTACCAAACAAGAGCATGACACGGTATGGCGCTTGCACAGCAGTCACTCCTTTACTTAAATAATCATTTTAATTGTACACCCGAATTATGAACTTTTTTAAAACAAATCAGGACTGCGACAAAACTCGATTTTGTCACAGTCCCTTATTTTAGCTCCGAATATTACAGAGATATCGCGTGCCATAACCCAGTTAGGTCACAGCCCATTTTAACTGATCCCATCCGGGCTTGAACCGGAATCGACCGCTTAGGAGGCGGATGCACTATCCAATTATGCTATGGGACCAAACAAAGAATATTATCGCATTTCCCCTTCACAAGGTAAAGCAATAATATTCTTTTATTTATGAATTTTTACGGCGGTGCTTTAGCCGAATCCCCTTATTCTTCCGGTTTTTCTTGTGGCGCCGCTTCTTTGGCTTGGAAAAGCCCGCAAAGGTTTTATCAACCGACTTCTTCAAGTTTGATTCACCAGTTAACTGTTCCTTTTGCAAGTGCCGGTTAGCCTTCTTGGCAAATGGCACTACCTTTTCACCCTTGACCGGCTTCTGGTCTGTCAGGTGGTCCTGGCTAATGTAGAATTGCTTAAGTTCAACATCTAAGTCACTGATCAACTTCCGTAAGTCACGAATATCATGGTCATCACCTAGGTTGATCACCATTCCTCGTTCACCCTGCCGGCCAGTCCGTCCTGCACGGTGGACGTAGGTATTAACTTCAGTCGGCAAGTCAAAGTTAACTACTCCTGGCAGCTTTGGAATATCAAGGCCCCGGGCGGCTAAGTCAGTCGTCAGCAGCAACTTAATCTGCCGCTTACGGAACATCCGCATCGCCTTTTCCCGTTCCGTCTGTCGTTGTCGACCACCAAGGGTACCAACCGCAACGTGTTCGTGACGGAGACGGCTAGCTGCATAGTGAAGTGTCCGCGTACTATTGAAAAAGACCAGTGCGCGGAAGTCCTTAATGCTGACCAAGCGCCGTAAAGTAGCGGTCTTCTGGGCATTAGTCCGGGCAGTCAAGTAGACGTTTTGAACTGGTCCCCGGGAATGGTCGGTGTCACGCACGTCAAAGGTAACAATATCCCGACCAAACATTACGTTTAATTGGTCTAAAACGGGGGATTTCGTCGCGGAGAAAAATGCTAATTGGGTGCTCAACGGCGTTGCCCGTTCAATGTCTTCAACAACTGCCAAAGTATCATCTTGCAACAGGTCATCGGCCTCATCAATGACCAACGTTTGGAGGTGGCCAAGCTTTAAGTGGTGGTTATCCAGCATGTGGAGAACTCGTCCGGGAGTTCCCACGACCACATCCGGGTGCTTATGCAGGTGCATTACCTGGCGGCGAAGGTTGGCGCCACCCGTCAATGACTGAACCTTTACCCCAATAATTGCGCCCCACTCGCGCATTACCCGGGCGGTCTGAAGAGCTAGTTCCTGTGATGGTGAAAGGACCAGAATCTGTGTACCAGACCCTGGCATTACCTTTGGCAGTAGGGGCAACGTAAAGGCAAGTGTCTTACCGGAACCCGTCGGCGCAATCCCTAAAACGGATTCGTCAGATTGGAGGGCTTTTTCAACCGCTGACTGAATCGCCGTTGGTTGCTGGTAAAGCTTATCAAAGTGTTCTTTAAATTGCTCGATCAACTAAAATCATCCTATTCTTGATCATTGTCTGCTGGGAAAGTCAGGTTTGCTGATTGCCGGAGTGAGTACATTACTGAATTGACAGTCCGGGCCAAGTCCATCCAGTGTTGGTACTTCTTCATTTCAGCCGGGTCGTCAGGATTATTGAACAGTGCCGCAAAATCATTCATTTCATCCGTCATTGAATTCTTTTCAACTGGTGCTTCCAACGGGTGAGCATTCTTGTCGGCATCATAGTAAGTAACCTTTTGCGTTTCAAAGATGCTGTCGAATACCAGTGTATCCTTCAATCCGTAAACCTCAGATGGCAAGTAGGAGTTCGCAGTCTTACCGAAGTTCAGCGTAACGGTGAAGCTGTCATAGTTCAGAATTGCAATACCTTTTGCATCGACACCAGTCTTGGCAAGGGTTGGGTAGTAAACAACGGTGTCTGGTTCACCAAACAAGGTAACCGCACCGTAAACGGCGTAAACACCAAGGTCCATCAACGCACCACCGGCAAAGTCGAGGGTGAAAATGTTTGGGTATGGCTTGTCATCAGCAAGAACCTTGTCATACCGTGAAGAGTACTTCATTACGGTAATCGTTGCACCCTGGCAATGGTTCTTCTTCATCTCATTAACCTTTTCGACGGCCTTCTTATACAGTGGCGTATGGATGTGGCGGGCAGCTTCCACTAAGCGTGCCTTCGGGTGGGCAGCCAGAAGAGATTCAATTGCGCTGAATTCTGCCGGGTTAGCAAATGATGGTTTTTCAACAATGATGAACTTATCGTTTTCGATAGCCTTGCGTACTTGTTGGTAGTGGAGGCTGTTTGGTGATGCAATGTAAACGACATCAAAGTCACCTTCACTGAAGAACTTATCAAGGTCATCGTAAAATTCGGTGGCGCCGTATGGTTCACCAAATTCCTTTGCCCGGTCAATCGTCCGTGAGTAAACCGTGGTTAACTTATACTTACCAGTCGTCTTAGCGGCATCTAACATCTGATCAGTAATAATGTGAGTTCCGATAATTCCTAACTTAAGCATAATTCTTCTCTCTCCTTTATAAACAAATACGTTTGTTACACCTAATTTTACCAATTATTTCTTGTTTTTAACAGAATTGAAATCTTCCTATAACACAAAAGTGTGTATAATGAATCGTGAAGTTAAATGACTTATCACATACTTACTTGAGGGGACGATGGAATATGAAGAAAAAAGGAATGTTACTTTTCGGCGCGGGGCTAATGGCTGGGCTCAGCAGTACCTTGGGTTTCAGCCGCGCGAAGAAGAGTAGCACTACCACTGCGCTACCAATTTTTTACACTGGTACTTGGCAATATTATGATAAAGAACGCGATCGGTCCCATCGAATCACCATTTCTCCTGAGTTAAAATTGGGAATCGATAATCAGGTTATCCCGGCGACGGTTCAACAAATTAAGAATGACAAGTTGGTATTCCTTGATAAGTTCGGTTACCACATCACGATTCGGGCAAATGAACAACGGCCGGTCTCATTAACAGACGAAGCTGATGATCAGGTCTACACCATTCAACCAGTACAATAATCTTGGAGCGCTGTCAAACAGCGTTTTTTTATTTTAAATTAATTATCGTACGTTCGGTGGTGCGGTACTTGGTAGCTTTCCATGAATTGCAAAATGTCATCCATGTTGTCACCAAAGTAAATATTATTTAAATATAAGTCTTCGAGGAAGCCAGCTTGGTTCATTTTTACCAGCTGTTTTTTCAATTCGTCATAGTAGCCACGATAGTTGTAAATAGCAACGGGCTTGGCGTTATCACCAACCGTTACCCAGGAAGCGGCCTGGCTGATTTCTTCAAGCGTCCCCAGTCCACCAGGAAAGGCAACCATTCCATCAGCCATTTCCATCATTTTTTCTTTCCGCTTGTCCATGTTTGTCGTGATCTGACGGTCGTTCACCCCGTCCAGTGCAACCCCGCGGTCATACAATTCCTGGGTAATAATACTGTGAACAATACCATCATTGGCAAGGGCACCACGAGCAACGGCACCCATAAGGCCATGACGTCCGCCGCCATAAACCAGCTCAATTTGGTGGCCCGCTAACCATTCGCCGACTTTTTCCGCTTCTACTAGGTAGTGCTTATCTTTGCCGTTCAGGGCGCCACAATAAATTGCTAATCGTTTAATTGTCATCTGCTTTCTCTTCTCCTTCTAGATTCTCTAATGTCGCTAACTGCTGGCTAACTGAATCGGCCGCCGTCTTAATTGCCATCTCTTCCACTGGTAACAGCTTCAGCAGCAACAAATTACCAACTCCCTGCTTCCCAATTAGTGCTGGAAAGCTCACGTAGGTTGAGTATTGTGGCTGGTAAATCGCTACCGGTAAGGCTAATTGCTCGTCACTTAAAATGGCACGAATAATCCGTCGGCTCCAAGCAACGGCAGCACTTGCATTGTAGCCAAGGCCCTTTAAGGTGTACCAGCTACCAAGATCGGCCTGCACTTTAACTTGACTCTCGTCGAGCGAATGACCATTGATTGATTCTTCTAGTGATTGGCCATTAACACGGACTGTTGACCAGGCAAAGGTTTGGCGGCCAGCGTGCTGACCATAGACAAAGCCACTAACGTTAGCCGATGATAAGTGGGCCGCGTGGGCAACTGCCCGCCGCATCCGCGCGGTTTCAAGGACAGTACCGATACCGAGGACCTGCTTAGTTGGCAGGAATAATTTTTGCTGAAGGAAGGCGGTAATTGCTTCATTAGGGTTGGTCAGGTTAAGGACAATCCCCTTAAAGCCGCTCTGTTTAACCTTATCTGCAAATTCTAGGACTGCCTGACCACTCTCAGTCAGTTCGGCCATTGGCTGTTCCTTTGCCAACGCACTGTAGCCGACAGCAATAACGAGGACCTGGGCCCTGCCTAAAGCCGCATAATCCTGAATTGTGATTTCAGGATGGGCCGCCAATGCTGTCTCGGCGTCTGCTAAGTCAGTTTGAACAGCAAGAGCAAGATCATCATCCTTGTCAATTAAAGTTAATTCATCAACCTCGCCACTGGTAACCAGTTCATTTGCCAAGAGCCGACCAACGTGGCCGAGGCCGATTATTCCAATATTTCGCATAAATACACCTAGTTTCTAAATAAGGGACCGTGGCAACAAGGCCATTAGTCCCTTTTTTCGTTTAACTTATTCTTGCGCTTCCTGGAAACGCGCGGCCTCTGGGAAGGCAGTGAGGACAAACTCACGTGCTCCCTTGCTGAGGTCTAGTGATTCCTGCGCCTGGTAGATTTCGTGGTGGTCACCGACAGACAGGGTTACCAGGTTATCACCCAGTTCAAACTCAACTCCCAGTTCAATGGCTGCCCGGAGAAGCTTTTGAATATCATCCGAGTAATCCTTGCTAATTGCCTGAAGCGGGTGCTGGTAGTTAATGTTATTGGTGTAGCGGTCATTAGCGATCTTAAGGCCAAAGGAAAGTAAATTACCATCTTCGATCCGGTCTGCCAACTGACCACTAATCGTCAAGGATGGGTCTTCCACCCGCCGCTTGGCAAAAGTTAACGCAAGCCGGTATTCCCGCGGTGCGTTGAAGTCTTCAACAAACTTCTGCAGTTCATCAATGATGGCGTTAGCGGCATCTTTCATCTCTGCAGTTTCATCTGTTGGGGCCTGAAGAGCAACCTCATTATTAAGCTTATGAGCCGTGGCTAGGCGGTCAGTAAGGTCGTCTGGCAATGGTGTAATGATTGCGTGCAACAACAGTAGCTCCAAGAAATTGAGCGTGTCATCACTGATCCCAGCACGGGACAACGGATCGAGGTCGAGGTTCCGGAACTCGAGGTAGTTAATCCCCTTCTTCATTGACTCCTTCAGGTTACGCAAGTCATGCTGGCGGCCACGAAGCCGAACCGGGCCGAAGAATTCCTTCAGGTTGTAGAAGGTGCCATTGTCAATAAACTCTTGCAGCTGGTCGACATGTTCTTCAAGTGAATTGTAGGTAACCCGTTCACTGGCAATATTGTCATCACCAAACTCACTGGCCCGGATACTTCGAACCGGCAGTTCAAGGTTGTCGGGAAAACTTTCTGGCATGTCTTCAGTTACCGGACTGGCACCGAAAAGGTAAGTAAACAACCACTGGTAAAGGTAGTAAACCTGCGCCAGCTTAAAGTAAAGGTGGTTGCGGAAGTCAATTTCACTACCGTACTCATCCTGGTAAAAGCGGCGGTAGAGTTCGCTGATTAAACCATCATCTAAGCCGAAATTGATGTGGACGTCCCCCATGATTTCCTTAACAATTCCGTACTTTTTACCAAGGTAATCGTGATTTCCCTGGTTCCACGGCTTGGTAAAGTGGTCTTTCAAGAAGTCGAGGTCATTTTGGTAAAGCGGTGCTGGCGCCATGCTTAAAGGCCAGAGCCGTTCATCATTATGGAGCTGCTCAATCATGATCTGTTCGAGCATCTTCAGGTAGGTAACGGCTGTCTTACTCCCTACTACTGGCGGCGTTTCAAAGTCGATCATATCGTCAGTAAAGCCAGAATTTAGGTAAATATTGTATTGACGGGTACGGAGGTTGGCCGGATATGGGTAACGGCTAGCCCGCCCGTTTGTTAATACACGATGCTTTTTAGCTTCCAAGCCAAAACGACAAGCGAACATTCTTGCGTTCATATCAGGTTCGTTCAGCGCCGACTTGATTTGCTCATATTTATCAGCCATCTAGCATCCTCCCAATCTTATTATCTCGCTCTCCACTCTAACACTTTTGGGACATAATGAGCAATCTTTTTTTGACCGTCTAATAGTTAATGACGGGTTAAATCGGATAATAAATTAAACAAAATTTGCCGATTGTCCTTTGGCACGCCATGACTGATGATTTGCCCCGCAGTCTGGTGCAAGTCATTGTGGTCCAGTGGATACTGGTCATCGTTAGTGGCAATTTCACGTACGTTGGTTGGCAATGGTTCGAGGTGAAACTGGAGGCCAATTACATTATCACCAAGGATGAAGCCCTGGTTTTTAACCAGATCACTGGAAAAAAGCAGCTGGGCCTGGTCCGGAATTTCAAACATTTCTTCGTGCCAGTGAAGGACGTTGAGTTGTTCTGGAATGTCAGGAAGCTGGTCGGTTTGTCGGTACACCGGCGCCCACCCTACTTCCTTGTGTGGTGCTTTAGTAATGCGGTAGCCAAGCACTTTGGCAATTTCCTGGGCACCGTAGCAGATGCCAAGGACTGGCTTATGCTGGTCAAGCACCTGCTTGAGCAGATCTTGCTCACGCTTAATCCACGGCAAGTCATCGTTAGGACTCATCGGACCCCCAAGGATAACTAAGAAATCAGTTTGGTCAACTGTTGGCAAGTTGCCGAACTGGTATGGATGATAAATGTACATTTCATGATTGTTGCGGTCCGCCCACTCGGCAATTGCACCGGGGCCTTCGTTTGGTGTGTGTTGTAAGACGTTAATTCTCATGGTAGTTTACTCCTTTGCTAGGTTAACGATTTTAACGGGGTTTCCCCACTGACAAACAATCTTAATTAAGTCGGTGAAACTAAGGATGACCGTCTTAGTATTGTCATTGGGGTGGCAACCAATTAACCGGTTTGTATCAAGCAGCTATTGGGAAATTACTAAAGTAACTTGGTGGTAATGGTCATTAATCAGGTTGAATGGTGATACAGCACCTGTTTGAATACCAAGCTGGTTTTCTAGGTCTTGCGGTTTGGCAAATGAAAGCCTAGTAGTTGCAAGGCGATGTTTTAAGAGGTGCATGTCAAGGCGCTGGTCATCGTTAATCATGACTAAGAAAAAGCCACGGCTGTTATGAAGAAAGAGGTTCTTAGCACGGGCAAAGTCATAATTAGTGACATAGCGGTCGGCTTCCTCCGCCGTATAGACTGCAGGATGGTGGACTAGCTGGTAGGCCACGTTTCGTTGCCCTAGTAAGTTGAGTATTTCGTTCATGATTTCCCTCCTAAAAAATTCCCCGGGAAATATTTAATCGTAGCGGCTGGGTGGGCGGCACGGATCAAGGTAACCGTCTCCGGGGTTGGCTGACGATTAGCCTGGCTGGTTAGGTAGCGGACTTGGCGCGTTGGTAGCCACTTACCTGCAACCCAGGTTTGGGTAATCCGGGGTGCTGCATTTGGTCCGAAGCCCTGCCCAGGTTTAACCCGGTCTAAGCGCCAACTGGGATAGGTAATGAACTTGGCCGATGGGACCCGGCTGTGCCAGCGGGCTTCGTAATGCCACGGCTTCTTTGTCCAAGTATATTTAAGCTGGTGGTAACCATTTCTAGTTATTTCTTGTGTGATGGCATTAGCGGGGATGGGCCACGGGGCAAGCCGACGTTGTTGGGCAATACTAAAGCCCGTGCCAAAAACACTTTTTGATGTCGACGTGGGTTTCATCTTTAAAAGGCACCTTCTCTGCTTCGAGCATGGGACGCTGGTCAATCCAGCCGGGAACAAGCCGACCGGTGGCGGTAACTACGCGGTGGCAGGGATGTTTACCGTGACCACCGGACTTGCTGAGTGCTTTACTCACGAGGCGAGCATTATGTGGCCGGCAAATCATCCGTGCAATTTGACCGTAAGTAGTAACCCGCCCAAACGGAATTAAATCCACCGTGTTGAGCACGTCCTGCATAAATTGTTCGTCTAATTTGGCTGCCATGGGTTGCTCCTTTCTTTTGGTTAAATTATACCTGCTTTTGGGGTTAATGTTACTGAGATTTTTTTATTGCCCACTAAACGAAAAGCACCTGCTCAGTTTCATCATATTAATGGACTCCTGAGTAAGTACTTTTCGTTACTGTGATATATAGATCCGCCCCCATATGTATGGGGAATACTACCCGCTAGTTATCGTGCCGCACCCAATCGGGGGATCACCCCCACTCGCATGGGGAATACCACGATAACGTAGTGCGCCATGTCTGATTGTTGGGATCACCCCCACTCGCATGGGGAATACCTTCTTTTTGAAGTCAGCCCAACTCATCGCATAGGATCACCCCCACTCGCATGGGGAATACGCTTGTGCATACTCAGCGTAGTTAATCATCATGGGATCACCCCCACTCGCATGGGGAATACTTAAAAGATTCCTGACATTAAGCGGTTCATTAAATTGCAAAGTCCAAAATTTATTTAGTTTATAAACCATATTTTACATAATAATTTTACTACAACAAACTTATTAGTCCATTTTCCGGGGAATTAAAAAAGTCTTATTCACTCTTTCACCTGGTTTATGTAAAGCTGGTGACTCCGTGGAAACTCACGCTTAAATGCGGCTGTTAATTCATGCTTAGCTTCCCCTTTACTAAGCTGGTAGGTATTCGTAGCATCGACATAGCCCTGCTCAGTGATAACCAGGTTACTTTCGCACGTTTCCACTGTCAGCAAACGATCCTTCTTCTTGGTAAATAAGACGATCTTTTGGTTAACCTTACCCTTCAAGGCCCGTTTTAATATTGACTTAGCCTGCTTTATCGGAATTTCTTGCACAGAAATGAGCTTCCTTCCATAACTAATAGCATAATTTCTTCAATGTCTCCCTTAGCGATTCACTAAATCACTACACTTGAGATACAATCCAACGCCTGATGACTTGCTATCTTTTTCGATTGTTTTCGCTAATTGCCAAAAATCGTTTGATTTTCTTCTTCCTGACTTAGTATTTGTTGATACTTTTGGTTAAGCCGCCCCATGTATCGTTCTTGCCAGTTTAGAAGTCGTTTTTTTAAGATTTCAGTCATCTTTAGGGAAATTATTCATTATTGGCGCCCCGTTTTGCTATCAGTTCACTAACTTTATTCTCACATATCACCCAACTAAAATCCATTTCTAAAATATTTTCCTTAAAAATTACCGTATTAAAATTATAGAAAGGTAACCATCCAGTTTGTATTGCATTTTGCATCTAAATGATTGCTTATAGCTTACAAAGTTGTTATGATAAACCCAAATTTAACAAAGAGGTAATTATTATGACTACTACAACAAATAAGAAGACAGCTAGCGTATTTACAAGAGTTACTCCAGAATTAAAAGAACAGGCCGAAGAGGTTTTAAATCAATTGCAGATTCCAATGTCAACTGCTCTAGCAATATTCCTACAACAAGTAGTCAATCAAAGAGGAATCCCATTTGATATTAAACTTACTTCTAAGCCAGACGATTACCATTCACTTTCTAGCAAACAATTTAATCATGAAATTCAAAAGGGATTGGATGATTTTAAAAACGGAAATACTTATACCACTAAAGAAATTAGAGATGAAATTAATGGAGAAAGTTAATAATGAAAAGCCAATGGAATATCGTGTACTCTAATCAGTCAAGATTAGATCTTCTTCAAATTGACCACTATATCCGCTATAATCTTTTTTCACCACAAAGTGCCAAAAGATTAATCAATAGAATCATGAATATGATTGACAATTTAGCATTTATGCCAAATAGATATCAATTATACAAAGATGAACCTTGGCATAGTTTAGGATTGCGTTACATTCCAGTTGGTAATTACACCATCTTCTATTATCCTAATAAGTCAACCAACGTTATCCAAATCATTAGAATCATGTATGGTGGGCAAAATATTCCACAGGCTTTAACAAATTCATTAAAGTAACTTTTAGCCTTTATCGAAATTTCCAAAAAATGTATTCGAAGAATTCACAGCATTCAGTTATCACGGCCGAGTGCTGTTTTTGCCATTATAATTCTAATACACTCAACTTCTCTAAATGGCAGATTGCAAGAAATAACTTGAACAAATTTAGTAACGCAGATTACGCAAAAAGATCTCAATTGGTGTTCGCC
>NZ_CANDNW010000037.1 GCF_947387525.1 Limosilactobacillus viscerum | reverse complement strand
ATACCTGATGTCACGCCGAATGGCGTTTTTGCATTTACCACCAATTAGGTGGCTAACTTCATTCTATAATCCACCAAAGTTATAAAATAAGCGAAAAAGTTATAAAAAGTTATAAAATAAAAACTTCAGTAAGTGACAGATGCAATACACAAATAAGGCCCAGCGTTCAGCAAAATTTGATGCTGAACACTGGACCTTTTTATGTTTGTAAGGATTCACGGTTATAACTTTACGTTGAACTGCAAAGTTGTAACCTTGTTCTCCCTAGCTTTTTTATTGATTAGTTTTCTGCAATAGCCGCATTAACTGCTGCTTGTTCTTTTTCAATTAATGCAACCTTGCTATCGATGATACTAATATCCATCTTAATTTCCCGGGTTAGGCCAGGAGTGTTGACCTTAGGTTCGAAGAATTCCTTGAACTCAGCCAGGCGGGTTGGAGTGTGGAAGATGCCAGAAGCAACGGTGATGTAAGTAGCAAATTCCATGTCGCCACCAACTGTTTCTTCAAGCCAGTCCCAATTATTCCGCAGCCAGTCCCAGGCAGCTTCTTGACCCGCATTGTTAGCCAGAACACCACGGAACCATGCACGGAGGTCTTGTGGCTTAATGACTTTGGCATCCTTGTAGTGACCAATGATGAGCTTGATGAGCTCGGGGTCCGTCGTTGTTGGAATAGCCATCCGTAAGTCAGCCTTATAGCTGGCATCAGCTGTTTGCTGGTAAGCCGTCAGTAACTTATCAAAGAGTGCACGACTACCGTAGTTTTGCACTTCGTTCTTCAATACTAATCCCCGAATGTCTGCAGACAAGGCCAACAGGTTATCCTGGTGGTCAATGAAGATTTGGTGGGCTTCCTTAATTGAATCCTTATTCTTGGCGTAGAGGGAAGCATTGAGGACGTATGGCCGGGTCAGTTGGTCATCATTACTCTCCACAGCTTTTGGCAGCCAACCGAGCCGGGTAACTTGCTCCTTGCTTAGTTGGTCAAAGAAGGCCTTCAGCTGGACTTCTTCATTGGAGCCTGGTTGAACAAACATCTTCAAGCTATTAGCAATGTGGTAGAGTTCTGCGTTAACAATTGCGGAATGGCTCCCGGCAAAACGGGTCAGCAGGGGGATTAAGTTAGCATAGGAAATCTGTTGTCCTTCTGCTAGTAGGCGAAGGTCCTGGAGGAGTTGCCGTTGTGCAATAGCGTCGAGGTTGTCGGCGTGGTCCAGGATATCCTTTAACAGTTGGTCATCGTACTTAACAATAAAGTGCGAATTATTACCGACGTTAAGCCGGAATGGCTTGCCGTTTTGTTGCCGTAGTTCATCATAGTTGCCAAGGACAACTTCCTTATCTGCCATGATCTTAGGTGCTGCGTTATAGTTGGCATTCAATGGAATTTGCCAAGTGCGTCCCTTGTCTTCACCCGCGCCGATGAAGAATTGTTGCTGGCGCAGGACTAATTGTCCTTGGTCATCAACTTTTGCAGAAACAACCGGGTAACCTGGTTGTTCTAGCCATGACTTCATGATTTCACCGATATTTAGGCCAGAAGCATCACCAAGGGCCTTCCACAGGTCACCACCAGCAGCGTTATTGTACTTGTGGGCAGCAAAGTAATTCTTCAACCCCTTCCGGAGAGCATCATCACCAAGCAGCGCCCGGACCATTACTAGCATCCGCGATCCCTTAGCGTAAACAATTGCTGGGTCAAAGATGGAGTCAATTTCGGCCGGATTATTAACGTCAACGTGGACCGGTTGAACACCATCCGTGGCGTCCCGTTGCAGGGCCATCGGTGCTTCAGAAGTTTGGAATAGCTCCCAAATCTTCCAGTCTGGTTGGAGGGCAGCAACGGAAACGTATTCCATCATGTTGGCAAAGCTTTCGTTGAGCCAGAGGTCGTCCCACCACTTCATTGTTACCAGGTCACCAAACCACTGGTGGGCCAGTTCGTGGGTAATAACGGTAGCTACTAGTTGCTTCATGTCGAGTGACGTGTTATCTGGGTCGAGCAGTAGGTAGGCTTCCCGGTAAGTTACCAGGCCCCAGTTTTCCATCGCACCGGCTGAAAAGTCGGGAAGGGCTAGTTGCCAAGAGTGAGGTAGTGGGTATGGGGTTTGGTAAAAGTCTTCATAAAATTCAATTGCCCGCTTGGCGATATCTAGGGCAAAGTCGAGTTCCTTGGCCTGGTGAGCCTTGGTTGCAAAAACGCCGACCCGTACACCGGACTTAGTTTCAGTCATCTTGCTTTGTAGTTCACCAAATGCGAAGGCAACGAGGTAGGATGACATCCGAACAGTTTGGTCGAAGTAGTGGACGCCGTTTTCTTCATGGTTTTCTGGCATGTTGGCAATAATCGTTTCACCGGCATGTTCGTCAAACTTGATGGCCAAAGAGAAGGTGGCCTTGGCGGCTGGTTCATCGACACACGGGAAGGCTTGCCGGGCCGCGGTAGTTTCAAACTGGGTTCCGATAATTTGCTTCTGTTCACCGTTGACCTCGTAGTAGGATGGGTAAATCCCCATCATCGTGTCGGTCAGTGGGGCGGTGTAGTCAATGGCTAATTTGACATCGCCAGCTGATGGAAGGGTGATTTCGATTGCTTCCTCATCGTCCTTGACGGTGAACGGTACTTGCTTGTTATCGACAGTTACATCATTAATGTGTAAAAACTTCTGGTTGATTTTGATTACGGGTTGGCTGGCATGACCGTTGATGGTCGTTGTACCAGCAATTGTCTTTTCTGCCCGGTTGATGTCAAGGTAGACATCATAGTGGTCGGGTTGGAAGACATCATAGAGTCGTTGGTTTTCTGCCATAATATTCACTTCTCCTTTATTAGGATATTTCTAATTATACCGCTTTACAGTCGAATCGTTTGCTGATTAGCTTAGCACTGAAAAATAATAGTTATTAATCATAAATAGTTTATTGCAAGGCTTAACGGATGTACAATGTTAGTACAAAGTGATAACAGGAGGTAATAAAATGGCTAACGATACCAAAGTAACCGCACGAATGGACCCAGAGTTAAAGAATGAGGCAGAAGCATTATTAGATGACATGGGATTAAATTTTTCGGTTTGGATTACCTTAGCTACGAAGGCGCTTGTAAATCAAAAAAAGATTCCGTTTGAAATTAAGGCTAGCCCGTTCTTCAGTCAAGCTAACACGGCAGAACTAAAGAAACGCTTTGCTGATTATAAAAAAGGCAAAGGTATCTCTTCACATGGTCTCTTAGAGGATAAGTAATGTTTTCGTGGAATGATGAGGCCTGGGATGAATACTTGTCCTGGCAAAGAGAAGATAAGAAAACACTGAAACAAATTAACAAATTGATTAAGTCAATCCAACGTGACGGATACAGCAAAGGACTTGGAAAACCAGAACCGTTAAAGGGCGAGCTGCAGGGATTGTGGTCAAGGAGAATTAATGACGTTGATCGTCTTACTTATGTTCCTGAAGATAAAGGCAATTTTACGATTCTACAATGTAAGACCCATTACGAGCGATTGAAAAAATAATAAAGAGGAAACCGTTGCCTGACCTTTCATCACGGGTTAGGTGACAGCTCCCTCTTTTATATTTATCTATAGCTTTGTAATTGCGTCGTCAATAGCAGTATCGCCACTCTGCATCATAATGACCTTGCAAATAGTGTTTTTGGCGTTAAGGACCGCGGCTAGTACCTTGGCTACATCAGGGATTGGGTTGGTGCTATCATTGCCCTCACCAAAGGTTACCTTGCTTGTTCCTTCCTCTTCGGTTAAGGTTGCAGGTTGAATGATTGTGTAGTCTAAATCGGTGTCGTTAACCAAGTAGTTATCGGCAAAGAATTTAGCAATGTTGTAATCGGTGATGGCAGCTAAGGCTGGGTAGTCGGCCCACTTTTCAGGTTGGAGGGCATACATTGAACTCAGCATAATGTAACGTTTGATACCGGCACGTTTAGCGGCCTGCATCGTCTTGACCGCGCCCATGGCGTCAGTTTGGAGTAGGTCCTTACCCCGGGAACCAGCGACGAAGTAAATGGCATCAACCCCGGCAAACAGTGAAGCGATTTTAGCAACATCACCATGTAGGTCGAGCTTGACCGGAGTAACCCCAGGCAGTTCAATTGTTTTTTCCGGGTGCCGGGCACCAGCGACAACTTGATTACCGTCTGCCACTAAGTCCTTAATCAACTCGGTTGCGACCCGGCCGGAACCACCGACAATAAATACTTTACTCATTGTAATTCCTCCTTTTAATTTTCATTCTTAGTCTAACTTACTTTCAACTGGTCACCAAGCTAAAAGGTCTGCTGTTTCTAACGAAGTGCGCTATCATAGATATAAGCTAATTAAAAGATAAAGAGGGATTATTGTGACTGAAAAAGAATTAACAGCTAAAATGGTTGAAAGTTACCACAAGACCTTCCATGAGCGCCAGGATGCGGATGTAATTTCCCGGGCTATTCAAAAAAACGGGATTAAAAACGCAAGTGAAGATCCCGCTGCCAGCAAGCGACTCCACCGGGCTTTCTCTTATGAAATCAAGACGGGGAAGCCAAGCAACCAGCGGCACAGTGGTCGTTGCTGGTCTTTTGCTACCCTGAATACACTTCGCCATAAATTTGCTAAGAAGTATAATTTCAAGGACTTTGAACTTTCCCAGAACTACCTATTCTTCTGGGACCGGATTGAGCGGGCAAACATGTTCTTCCAGAAGATCATTGAAACGGCCGGCAAGCCACTCCATGACCGGCTAGTGGACTTCTACCTGAACTTTGCACTGAACGACGGTGGTCAGTGGGCTAACGCCGCTTCAATCGTTGAGAAGTATGGAGTTGTTCCTGAATACGTCATGCCGGACACCCACAATACTAAGGATACTAGCGATGTGGCCGAAGTAATGAACTACTTGATGCGCAAGGATGCATTAGAACTGCGCCGGCTTGTTAAGGACGGTGCTAGTGATGATGAATTAGCAACGGCTCAAAAAGCAATGATGGCCGATGTTTACAAGGTGGCCGCCTACGCCTTTGGTGAACCACCGGCAAAGTTTGACCTGGAATTCAAAGACGATGATAAGAAATTCCACCAGGTACTAGGATTAACGCCGCTGGACTTCTACCACCAATACTTTGACACAAACTTTAATGACTACGTGGTGGTCACAAACGCGCCAGACCATGAATATGGTAAGGTTTATTCAATGCCAACCCAGGATAGCGTTGTTGGCGGGGTACCAATCAAGTTTATGAACGTACCATTCAAGGACATGCAAGAAGCTGCAATTAAGCAGTTAAAGGCTGGGGAAACAGTTTGGGTCGGTAACGATGTCCTTCAACAAATGGACCGTAAGCGGGGCCTGATGGATGCTAAGCTTTACCACCGTGCTGAATTACTTGATGTAGACTTTACGATGGACAAGAAGGACCGGCTCGAATCGCGGCAAGCAATGGTTTCCCATGCAATGACCCTGACAGGTTTTGACATGGTAAACGACCAGCCAAGCCGGTGGAAGATTGAAAACAGTTGGGGTAAGGACAATGGTGATAATGGTTACTTTGTCATGACCCAGGACTGGTTTGAAGAATATACCTATGAAGCAGTAATCAACAAGAAGTACCTAAGCGCCGACCTGCAAAAGTTGGCTGATAGCGAACCAGTTGAATTGACTGCTTGGGATTCACTGCAATAGTAATAAGGGAGCTCCTTAGTATTCATTTGCGAATACGAGGGAGCTTTTTTAATACTAAGCACCCACCAAATGTCTGATTATTTCTTAAGATGGTCTAAGATCATTAATTAACTTGTAAGCTAAGTGCTTACCAATTGTGGTGTGGTTAAGCAATTGCTAAAATTATAATCACTAAATACCACTAGTCACCAGGAAAATGGAGGGTGACCTCCACGATGTCAGTTACTAATGTTTCTAAAAGAAAGGCTGATTAATGATGGTTAGCGATAAGCACGGATTAAAAGACCGGCTGGCTGGTTCCCTCAAGGAAATACAGGGAAAAATAACCAAGGACAAGCCAAAAGAGGTAGAGGGCAAGCTCCAGAAGACACGGGGCAAGGTTAAGGATAAGGCCCAAGACATAAAAGATGATTTAGATAAGAAAAAGTAAGAGGTGAGGTAGTATGCATTGGATTTGGGTATTAATTGTTGGTGGTGTGATCGGATTGATCGCTGGGATGCTTACCAAGCGTGGCGGCTCGATGGGCACGATCAGTAACATTATTGCTGGGCTGGTTGGTTCGGCAATTGGTGAAGCAATTCTTGGTTCTTGGGGCCCGCAGGTTGCGGGGATGGCAATTATCCCATCGATTATCGGGGCGGTAATTTTAGTCCTGATTGTCTCTTTCATTTTTGGAATTAAGCGTGACTAGGTTATTATATCTTTTGCGACTGGGAAGTTACTCCCGGTCTTTTTTATTGTGTGTTAAATTTAAGGGCCTTGCCCGCTTGTGAAAGCGCTCGCAACGCTGTAAGATAAACTTGAAAGTATCGTTGGTTCGGGAAAGGAAGTTTTTATAATGGCTGATTACAATGAGGAACTGTCAGAAGTAATTGATAACAATCGGAACCTCTTCAAAAGTACTGGCTCAACTGGGAAAGCATTCTTAAACTTGCATAGCGAAGCAGTTAAGGATGGTGTCCTTGATAGTAAGACCAAGGCATTACAGGCACTCGGCATTGCAATTGCGCTCCGTTGTGAGGGCTGTATTGTTCAGCATACCAAGGGAGCAATTAAACTTGGCGCTACCCGGGATGAAATTATTGAAACGATCAATGTAGCAATCATGATGGGCGGCGGTCCAGCTACTGTCTATGGTGGCAAGGCCCTTGCCTGTGCTGACCAATATCTTGAAAAACAAAAGTAAATAGAGAATCGTAAGAATGAATAAGGCCCAGAGTTCAGCTTTTTGCCGGACACTGGGCCTTATTTGATATTGTATGTTTACTGTTGGCTCCTATATTTCACATGAAACATTTTATTTTTGGCGAACAATTTCTTGCTTCCAGTGGTGGAGGTGCTGCTTGGTAATCACGTACAGCCCGTCATCACCAACCTGCTTCATTTGGTCGGTGCACATTATCTTAACATTAGGGCTCTCAGCCGCCTTTTGTTCACTCCAGTAGTTGAGGTAACGGAGGGCGGCGTAAAGGTTTTCGCCTTCATCGGTTAACCGATATTCAACGTGCGGGGGCATCGTATTGAAACTTTTCCGGTCCACAATGCCAGAATCCACCATTTCACGTAATTGGTCACTGAGAACTTTGTGCGAGGTGCCGAGTTGTTTCACAAGTTCACCGGTCCGTCGTGGGTGCCCCGCTAATAGGTAAAGAATAACTGGCTTCCACTTTCCGCCGATGATTGAAATCGCGTATTCTGCACCTGTGTTAAACATTTTAGTAGGGGTTGTCATTACTTTTCCTCCTTAGCTGGATTAACAACGAGTTTAAATACTTTTTCCAGCTGGCCCGTTAAGTAGTAAACGATATTTTGACAGGAAATCGTTTGAAGAGCAGTTAATGAGTCAGTACTGTAAAAGGCGGTATGCGGTGTGATAAGGACATTTTCCCGGCCGACGAGGAGGTTATGTGCTAAGTCGGGAAACTCAGTGGCAAGAACATCTAGTGCCGCGCCCCGCAATTGACCTGCATCCAAT
Source organism: Limosilactobacillus viscerum (assembly GCF_947387525.1). Classification (GTDB taxonomy): domain Bacteria; phylum Bacillota; class Bacilli; order Lactobacillales; family Lactobacillaceae; genus Limosilactobacillus; species Limosilactobacillus viscerum. Next base: position 7,588 of record NZ_CANDNW010000037.1, on the reverse strand, counting down.
GCCGCAACAAGGGCTTGTTCATCGACTTCTGCACCCCGGGCCATGTTGATGAAATAAGGGTGCTTAGTCATTTGTGCGAAGCGGTCCGCGGTGAAAAAGTCATGGTTACTGTCATTAAGGTTCATGTGGTTAGTTACCACGTCAGCACGAGATAGTAAGTCAGTTACGCTGACCAATTGGACCTGGTTAGCCACCTTGGCGTAATTTTCCTTGCTGATAAATGGGTCGTTGGCGAGTACGGTCATGCCAAGTGCAGCTGCTTTTTTAGCGACCGACCGGCCAATTTTACCAAGGCCAAAGATCCCCAGGGTCAGGTTGCTAAGCCGGCAATTTGGTTGGGCATAGTCATACCGCCATTGATGGTGCTGATCAACATCGGTTAGGTATGCTTTGAGATTACGAACTAGTGCAAGCATTGTCGTGATGGTGAATTCGGCAACGTCTTCGGTGCAGTACTCGCCAACCGGGCAGACAGCGACGTGGTGGCGTTTGGCGGCAGCCAGGTCAACGTTATCATAACCGGTAGCATTAATTGAAATAACCTTGAGCTGGGGCGCAGCTGCTAGAACGTCTTCATCAACCTTAATAAAGGCGGTTAATAGTGCATCAGCATCATGTATTTCCTGTAAGAATTTAGCTCGTTGATCATCGTGGTACGGAAAAATGACAACCTGACAATCTGCTAATCCCTGCATTAACACCTGCTTTTCAAGCTCATGAGTTGGCATCATTGATTCAGGATAATCAGCAATTACAATTTTCATCATAGCCCCTCCTTAGTTACTGCCATTATATTGCAAATTAATTTAAATTGCGCGAGTCACTGTCTCCCAAGTATATCTTACCTTAGTGTAACTATCTTACCGGAAAGTGCTTACTTTTAATAAGTTGCAGTCCTACTATACTGGTAAGTGAATTAAGCGACAGGAGGAATAAAAAATGACAAAACAAGTTCTAGTTTTAGGCGCTACTGGTAAGATTGCTGGGCACGCAATTGAAGCACTCCTTAAAAATACTGATGACCACCTACTTTTATTTACCCGTCACCCACAAAATCTGACGAATATTGATGAAGACCGGGAAACGGTGATTAAGGGTGATACTCTTGAAACAGGAAGTCTTGATGCCGCAGTTGAAATGGCTGACGTGGTTTACGCTAATCTGCGGAACCCCGAAATTGAACAACAGGCTAAGAATATCGTTGCAGCAATGGATAAGAACGGGGTTAAGCAGTTAGTTTGGATCTCTTCCATTGGAATTTATGATGAAGTTCCAGGAAAGTTTGGTGACTGGAACAATGAAATGCTCGGTGGCGGTCAAGAAAATAGCTATCTTGGAACTTACCGGAAGGCAGCTGACGTCATCTCTGCTTCAGATCTTGACTACACAATTATCCGGCCTGCTTGGTTAACCGATAAGGATGAGGTTGATTATGAGACGACCAACCGCGGCGAAGACTTCAAGGGGACCGAAGTTTCACGGAAGTCAATTGGTTACTTTGTTGCGAAGGTAATCGCTAACCCTAGTGAATATGCACGAATGGATCTGGGGGTAAATAAGCCGAATACTGACGGCGACAAGCCAGCTTGGTATTAATAATTAAGCAAAAAGAAGAACTGCTAGCATGCGGTAGCATTTCTTCTTTTCTTTTTTAAGGATATGTTGTGGAATCTTTCCGTTAATGAGTGTATATTAGAACATAATTAGAAAATAATGAAAAATATAACGCGGAGGGGTTTCGTAATGAGCGAAAAGTTAAAAGTTGGTGTGATTGGTGCGACTGGAATGGTCGGCCAACGTTTTGTCACTTTACTTGCTAACCACCCTTGGTTTGAAGTAACTACGGTTGCGGCAAGTAAGCACAGTGCTGGTCAAAAGTACGGTGAAGCCGTTAAGGACCGTTGGAAGATGGGGGACACCCCAATTCCGGAAGGCGTTAAGGACCTGACGATTTTGGATGCCGAAGATGTTGATAAGGTTGCTTCACAAGTGGACTTCGTTTTCTCCGCTGTCCACATGGATAAGGATGCCATCCGTAAGCTCGAAGAAGAATATGCTAAGCACGAAACACCCGTTGTTTCTAACAATAGTGCCCACCGTTGGACACCGGACGTACCAATGGTTGTTCCAGAAATTAATCCGGACCATACTGAAGTAATTAAGTACCAACGTGAACGGCTTGGTACTAAGCGTGGCTTTATTGCGGTAAAGCCAAATTGTTCGATTCAAAGTTATACGCCAGCCCTGGCAGCCTGGATGAAATTTGAACCAACCCAAGCCTTAGCATGTACCTACCAGGCAATTTCAGGCGCGGGGAAGACCTTGGAAGGCGCACCCGAAATTCAAGGAAACGTTATTCCTTATATTCCAGGTGAAGAGAAGAAGTCAGAGGATGAACCACTGAAGATTTGGGGTCATGTCGATGATGAAAAGAAGGAAATTGTTCCTGCAGAATCACCAGTGATCACTAGTCAATGTTTACGGGTACCAGTCCTGTATGGGCACACGGTAGCGGCCTTTGTGAACTTCAAGCAGAACCCAAGCAAGGAAGACCTAATTAAGGCGCTGGAAGATTACAGTGGTGAACCACAAAAGCTTGGTTTGCCAAGTGCACCAAAGCAATTTATCCAGTACCTTGATGATGATTTCCGTCCTCAAGTACGTTATGATGTCAACTTTGAACACGGAATGGGAATTTCAATTGGTCGTCTCCGTCCAGACAAGATCTTTGACTGGAAGTTCGTGGGCTTATCCCACAACACTGCTCGTGGTGCCGCTGGTGGTGCCATCGAACTAGCCGAATTGTTGAAGGCAAAGGGCTACATTGAAGCAAAGTAATTTATAGGTAATTAAAAGCGCAAAGCAGAACTAGTCACGGCGTCTGCTTTGCGCTTTTGCTATTCATTCGGCTATACATAAAACGTATAACACCATACTGATTCGGCAATTTTCAAGGTGCTCCTTCCTCGTTAGAATATAGTCACGATGATTGATAAACGAGAAAGGATGATAAGCAAATGAAGTTAGCTATCTTAGCTGCCAACGGCCAAATTGCACGGATCGTTGAACAACGCATTTTGAACGAAGACCAATTCAAGGGGGTTGACTTAACCCTAATGTTGCGGAATAGTAACCGTCTTAGTGACCTTACTGATAACCCCCGTGTAACAATTTTAGAAGGGGACTTGAACAACCCTGCTGATGTTGAAAAGGCCGTTGCTGGTCAAGACATGGTCTTCAACGCTGTTATTGACCATGATGATGCTGGTCACAACCATCCAACTCATAACATTATTAATGCAATGAAGAAGGAAGGCGTTGACCGCCTAATCCTTACCAACTTACTTGGTATCTACGATGAAGTTCCTGGTGAATTCGGTAAGTGGAACCGTGATACCTGCTTCGGTGGAACCGTTACTGATGACAACGCTGCGGTAACTTCTGACCGTTTAGCTGCTGAATCTGGCCTGGACTACACCACTCTTCGTTTGCCATGGTTAAACGACCGCGATGAAGTTAAGTACACCATTACCCACCGCGATGATGAATTCGTTGGTGTTTCTGGTTCCCGCCAAAGCATTGCCGACGTTGTTTTGAAGATCGTTGCCGATCCAACTTTTGGTAGCAATGATAGTTTAGGTATTGCTGATCCTGACACCCAGGGCAGCAACCGTCCAGTTTACTAAAATTAACGACATTCATTAATACAAAATCGTGCCATTGTGAGCGGCACGATTTTTTTAATCGGTTTAGTATACACATATAGCATAGTGTTATAAGAAATTGGAAATTTTCAAATATAGTATGCATAGATATAATAATAATCGTTGATTGGTTACAGGAACTCAACAGTTCAGTTAGCAAGTCATTAATAAGAATTACTTATGATTATGAGCTGACTTTGAAATTGTTAGTAAGTAAGTTGAATCCTAAAATAAAGACAATCAATGACGAACGGATAGGAGGGAATAGCAATGATTATTAATCAATTAATTGGATTAACAGTTTTGGTAGGAATTTTGCTACTTCTTATCATGACGCCACAAAATTAATAAGGAAATGAAAGGAATGACACAAATGGTATACAAAGATTTAACAGGTAAGGTTGCAGTAATCACTGGTGGTTCTAAGGGTATCGGGAACGCCATTGCTAAGCGTTACGGTGAAGAAAAGATGAAAGTGGTTATCAACTACAACTCTGATAAGGCCGGTGCCGACAAGGCTGTTCAAGAAATTAAGGATGCCGGCGGTGACGGTGTTGCCGTTCAAGCTGATATCTCCAGTGAAGAAGGCGTTCAAAAGTTATTAGATGCTGCCGTTGAAAACTTCGGTGACCTTGATGTTTGGATCAACAATGCCGGGATGGAAAATCAACACCCAACCAACGAATTGAGTTTGAAGGATTGGCAACGGGTAATTGACGTTAACCTGACAGGTGCATTCCTTGGTTCCAAGGCCGCATTAAACTACTTCTTGAAGAACAACAAGAAGGGGAACATTATCAACATGTCCTCTGTTCACGAACAAATTCCTTGGCCAACCTTTGCCCACTATGCTGCAAGCAAGGGTGGGGTAAAGCTCTTCACTGAAACAATTGCCATGGAATACGCTGAAAAGGGTATCCGGGTTAACTCAATCGGCCCTGGTGCAATTAACACTCCAATTAACGCGAAGAAGTTTGCGGATCCTGAACAACTGAAGACTACTACTGACATGATTCCAATGAAGCGTGTCGGTGACCCTTCAGAAGTTGCTGCCGCTGCTGCTTGGTTAGCATCAGACGAATCTAGTTACGTTACTGGAATCACCCTCTTTGTTGATGGTGGGATGACACTTTACCCAGCATTCCAAGGCGGTAAGGGCTAATTCATAATTCACATATCTTTAACTAATTAAAGGGGCCGTGGTCCCTTTTAATATACATAAATTAACTAAAAGGGAAGGTAGTAATCATGGAAAAAGTACGAAAGTTTTCAATTTCAAACATTGTCTGGCGAACCTTAATGTTATTTGCTGGAATTACCATTTTATCACTGGGAACCGCGTTCTTGCGTGGTGGTAATGTCGGGCTAGACCCCTTTACTGCAGTTAATACCGGTATTTCTGGCCACCTCCACCTCAGCTTAGGGGTTTACCAACTGGCAATTAACCTCCTGATTTTCGTCTTTATCATTATTATGGACCGGAAGAAGATCGGGATTGGAACTGTCCTGAACATGGTATTGGTTGGTTTTGAAATTCAATGGTTCTCTGCACTGTACACCAGTATCTTTGGGACCCACTTGAACGCCATCATTATCATCTCCAACCTGATCATTGGGCTGCTCCTCTTTACGCTGGGTGCTTCAATGTACATGGGTGCTGACTTGGGGGTAGCACCATATGATGCAATTGCACCGATCTTGTCTGACCGTTTCCACACCCAGTACCGGACCATCCGGATTGCCCAGGACGTCCTCTTTATGATTGCTGGTTTCCTGGTTGGTGGTCCAGTTGGTTTAGGGACCGTAATCGTGGCCTTCTTCACTGGTCCGCTGATTACCTACTGGGACCGGCACGTTAGCCAGCCAATGCGGAAGACGATTGATGGAATGCAAAAGGTTTCTTCTGGTGGTGCCCGGATTGGTTACCTTCTGACTAACTTTGGTAAGAGTTCCTACAACTTGGTTACCCAGTCATATGAACTGACTAACCTGATGCAGTGCCGGCTCTCCCAATACTCACCAAAGGACCTGCAAGACCAGCTAGAAATTACCCAGCGGAACATGAAGATTGCCCAGGCCTCCTATGAGAGTTCCCAGCACCGCTACAACATGCTGCGGGAAGAGATTCGTCGTCGACAACGGGCCGCTACGGAGATGAATGATGATAACCAATAGCTAAAACATTCTAAAATTAACACTCCTTATGAGATGCTCCTAAGTTGGATCTTTTATTCAATTTAGGAGCATTTTATTATGTATCATAGGGGATGGAAGAGCCCTTACAACAAGTATGCTGGTAATCGACTATGTAGGAGGAAAATAAAAATGGCAATAACAGTTTATTTTGTGCGCCACGGGGAAACTTACTTTAACCGGTTTGCACGTTTGCAGGGATGGTCTGATACACCGCTAACGGATAATGGTAAGCAGGATGCAATCCGGGTGGGTCAGACACTGGCGCCCTTACGGATTGACTACTTATTTTCTAGTGATCTGAAGCGGGCAGTCGACACGGCCCGGTTACTAATTGCTCAGGTCCCTGGTGCTAAGATGACAGAACCGGTCCAAAAGAAGTTCTTCCGGGAAACCTTCTATGGCTCATTTGAGGGCCACAGTAATGAGGAGGCAGCTATCTGGGCTAGTTACCTCGGTCAGAAGCGTTTCCGGCGAATCAGTGAGACCGTTGAGGAATTCGGGGCCGAAAAGACTTATGATATGTTGAAGGCTGCCGACCCGGCCCACTTAGCAGAGGATAGCAAGCAGCTAACAGCCCGGGTTACACGGGCAATGCAGTTTTTACGGGGACTTCCCGACGGTAGCAATGTAGTAGTGGTTGCCCATGGTTCAATCATTCAGTACATTGCTAGTATTTACGACCGGTCAAAAAAGTATGGCAGTCTGGAGAATGGCGCCATGATGAAGCTTGAATTGAGCGGTCAACAGGTAGCCGTGAAGTCCTTTAATCAGCTTCAACTATAAAAAGGCCGTCCAGATTTTTGACTAAAGAACTGGACGGCTTTTCAGTATACAAACAGGGTATAGTAATATAAATATCTAGTAATTTTCAGCGGCACCTTTCCTAGTTAGAATAGTGACAACAAATCAAAGAGGAAAGGTGATCAAGATGAAAAAGGTAAGTCGTAAGTGGATTGCACTAATTGCAGTCGTCGTTTTGGCAATTGTGGGTGGTGTGATTATTAATAACCATCGCCAAGTATCGGCAGCCAACAGTAAGGGGAAGCGGACGCTCATTGTTTACTTCTCTAGAACACAGGGAATTTATGGTAGAAACCTGCGAATCGGCAATACTAAGCGGATTGCGGATGATATCCAAAAGAAGACCGGCGGGACCGAGTTTGAAATCCGTCCGCAAAAGGACTACCCAAGTGACTATGACCAAACTGCCCGCTTAGCTGACCAGGAACGGCGTGAAGGTGCCCGCCCCGCAATCAAGGGACCAATGCCTGATGTCAGCAAGTACGACACCATCTTTATCGGGTCACCAGTTTGGTACAACACCTACCCAATGGTTGTCCGGACCTTCATGGATCGGGTTAACTTGAACAGTAGCAGTAAGACGGTTATCCCATTCACAACTAACGAAGGTTCCGGCCTTGGTGAAACGCCAGACGTTTTGAAGAGCCAATATCCAAATGCCAAGACGCGGCAAGGATTTACGGTTCGGGGAACCCAAGCAGCACATGCCCGGAACCAAGTTAACCGTTGGCTTGACCGGTTGGGTTACTAAAATTTGCGGGGTTATGATATAAGTCCCGCTACATAGGTATAAATAACGCAATATGCAGAAGAGGGCGCGAGACAGAAGTCGTTTACGACTTCGTTTTCGAGCCCCCGCGAGCACAAATAGAGGTCTAGAGTTCGTC
>NZ_CANDNW010000036.1 GCF_947387525.1 Limosilactobacillus viscerum | reverse complement strand
ATCATTGCGACTTCCACAAAATAGAAATAAAGAATTACTATACAATTCTAAGCCATAGTTCTCGGCGATCACCATGGCTAGACCATCGATTCCTTTGCGAAGGTCAGTCTTACCGCAAACCAAATAGACTTTATCAGGAGCTTGCCAATTAACGAGCATAGCGGACCATTACTTTAGCTAGTTCAACCGCTAGGTTGGAACTAGCACCTTTAAAAATAACTAATTTAATCCCAGCTTTTTCCATTTGAGCTGCGACATGCGGTTGCCGTTGACTTTGGCCATGTGAAATTGGCTTGGTTGAAAATTTTGAAGCTACAATGTCATGCTTTTCTTCCATAAAGAAGACCTCCTTACTGATGATTTCAGTATAGGAGGTCCTGCTGACAATTTATAGACGTGTCGTTATGGTGTGCTTACTCTTTAACATGATTTTTGTGGTGAATTGATTGTACAACAGGAGGATGCAGCAGATGTCCTTTTTGCGTACAAAAAAACTGGCATTGATTTTCATCAATACCAGAAAGTGTAGACCCGGAAATCGGCGGTGTACTAAATTTATAAAAGAGAAGTAGTTGCAGAAGTATTTCTTGTGCTTACTTTTTTTGAAGTGAGTAAATAATATAAAGAAAAAAAGATAAATATTCCTAGTGAGAAGAGTAGAAGTAAATTATATAGCTTTGGTGAGTTATATTGTATTAGTATTTTCGAATTTGCATGAAGTGGTGCATTTACTGATAACTGCATAAATCCGCTCTTAGTTTGTCTGATTTTTTTAATGGGCGAGCCATTTATCTTAACATTATATTTAAGGGAAGGATAGTAATAAATAGGCAGATTATAGTGGTTTCCCTTTAATCCTTTTTTATTATAGATAATGATTTTAGAGTTGAAAGCTATTTTTTTAATATTGCTATTATCTTTTTGAGTATAGATCTTTTGATTATAGGATAATTTTTCTACGTTAGAAGGAACCTTATTGTCGATTGCTGGTCCAACTGACTTTGCAGGAAGATAATCTCTGAACGTGGTATCAAAATTACGATATATATTATTAGCAACTAATCTATTAGGAGAAATATATATTTTCGGATTATAAGAGAAATCTGGTGTTGGGTTTCTAGGAATACCTGGTATGGAGAGAAGAGTTAATAGAGAAAGCATAAAGAGAATATTTTGTTTATGCTTATAGTTTGTAAATAAAAATGCCAAAATAATAAGTGAACTAAGCCAAATACCAAAACGCCAAGGTGTATACTGCAACATATTGATTAACGGGATCTTTTGCAAATATATCCATGGGGTTAAATTTGTACATAAAATCATTAGAACTAATTCTGCAGAAAGAAATACGGCAACAAATTTATTTATAGATCCTTTAAAAAGTACGAGTATCAATAAAATAATTGCAACTATAGATAAGGATGTACGAGAATAAATTTGTGGATTAGCGAATAAATCAACAATATTACCCGCATTCACTACTCCTTTACTGAACGGGGGTGCAATACGTGACTGGGAAATTTTGATTATACGATAGAAAATTGGGAGAGCATATACTGCAGTAAGTAAGGTAGCAATTACCATGTGAAGAACAGTATACCAGTTAACTTTTGCTTCAATTAAACACTTGAATATCCAGAATAAGATAATTAAAAAGGCAATAGTAACTACTGATAGTATGTGCGAATATACAACAATACCAAAAAGAATAGAAAGTTTTAATGAAAGTCTGAAACTAAACTTATCTATTGATAGTACATCTATTACTCCAAAAATGAGTGGAAATGTAAATATCATTATGATAATAGCACCGGGTTGAAATTCAAATAAAAATTGGTAGAGCGAATAGCCCGAAAATGTATAAATAATAGCAGCAAAAAAAGAATTAACGCGGTTAATATTGTGCGACTGTAGAGACAAAAAAGAAACAAGAAAAGTAAGTATCAGAATTATTGACCTAATTGCTATAATTTGGTAAAAGAACGGTAACTTATTAGTTATAAACACAAGCGGCCATAAGGTTATATCTGGGTACATTCCACTAATAGCAGCTCCCATACTAAAGAAGGAAGTAAAATTAAGCCATGATGGAATCTGGTGCTCAGAAAAAGCTTCACGAATTTCGTAGATTCTACCTAAATGAAAGCGTGTATCCCCAAGTAGAGGCAAACCATGCGACATGTTTTTAATCATTATTAAGAAAACAGCCATAGATAGCATGACAATAATGATAACCTGTAAAGATGACTGATATTTTTTGAATTTTAACATTAATTTTCACCTGAAAGTATTCACTAAACTTAATTACTCTATAGAAATATAACACTTTTAGTGGAGCTATGTGTGTAAATTTTTATTCGATTTCGAAAACAATTATATCTTTGACATATTACTCAAAAAATTGTAGATTTTAAATGGTTTTTTGACCGAGACAGTTTGATGTTTAACATATAAATTGGACTTTAATACTGATATTTTTTGGAGGGATTATTGATGATAATTGATTTCAATCATGCGAAAAAAGTAGCAACTGGTTGTCTAGCAATGACCAGCTGTGCTTTTTTGTTATGGGTTAGCCAAAATAATGCACAGGCTGACTCAACTCAAGAGACACCATTAGTGCAAGTTAACTCAGCTACAGTTAATACTAATAGCCAAAACGCCAGTTCAGAATCTAGTGTTAATTCAGTTGATCAGGGAAATTATGCTAACCTTGATAATGTGCAGATCAATGATAATGGTCAGCTTCAGGTTAGTGGTTGGCATGCTACCAATGCCTCCCAAAGTCGTCCATACCACTATTTGATTGTGATGAATAAGGATAATAATACCGAAATTGCCCGGCAAAATATTAGTGATCAAGAAGTTAGTCGCCCAGATGTTGCAGCTGTTCATAATGTCTATGGTGCAAATCAATCTGGCTTTAATGCTACCTTTAATCTAAGCAACCAAATTGCTAATTTAAATCAAGTACAACTTATTAGTCGATAAACTGATGATCAACAAGGAAATGGTAATGCAGTTGATTATTGGTTTGCCCCAGTCACGATTGATCGACAAAACCACGCTTCCTTAGACAGTACTACAGTTGATAATAATCAGTTAGTTCTAACTGGTTGGAATGCAACTAATCTTGCGGCAAATAAGCCTGATCGCTTTATTATCATCTATGACCGGACTACTAACCAAGAAGTTGCCCGCCAACAAATTACTGAATCGGTTACCCGTGAAGATGTTGCTAAAGCTTTCCCTAATGTTGATGGGGCAGCCACCTCTGGGTTTACAGTAGCGATTCCTTTATCTAAGTTAAATCTGAGTCATCAGCTTCAAGTAATTAGTCGTTACTCCGCCTCTAAAGATGGTAATAGTAACTTTGTTGATTACTGGTTTAGCCCAATCACTAGTGGTACTCCAGTAAACCAAGGAAACTTGGATAGCTTTAACCTGAGCGATGGACAAAACCTGGTTGTGACTGGCTGGCATTTAACTGACCTAGCACCATTTGAAAATAACCATTATGCAATTCTTTACGATCAAACAGCACATTCTCAAGTTGCGGTTGTTTCAACGACAACGCAACAACGAAATGATGTTGCTAAGGTTTATCCGAATGTATTAGGAGCTGCTCAGTCTGGATTTGTCGGAACATTTAATTTAGCTAATGTAAATATTATTCCTGGGCACACTTATTCAATCGTTAGCCGCTACTCAACGAGTAATGAAGGTAATGGTGATGCTGGTCACTATACTGATTTTTGGTCCGCACCAGTAACACTTAACCAACAAGCTAATAGTATTGACAATATCCAAATGACAAAGGATGGTTTAAGTATTTCTGGTTGGATGATCAGTGACCAGTCTATTAACCACCCATATGCATACATCATTGTTTTAAATAATGGTAAGGAGGTTAAGCGGACTACCGTAGAACTTACTAGTCGTCCAGATGTCGCAAAGGCCTATGGCAATGTTTACAACAGCGCTAACAGTGGCTTTTCTACTGTTGTTCCGTTAGACCCAGTTGCAATTAATGGTAATATGCAGGTAATTCTTCGCTTTACTGATGATAAGGATGGAAATGGCAATGCGATTGATCAGTACAGTCAATCCTATGCCTCAAATGCCGGAAATATTGATGAGTTTAACGTAAATGGTAATGGACTTTACATCTCAGGCTGGCATGCAAGTAACCAGGCGGTAAACAAGCCATATGAATACTTAATTTTCTTAGATCAAAATGGTAATGAGTTGTACCGCCAACAAGTGCTCGACATTAATCGTAGTCGTACTGACGTTGCAAATATTTACCCTGCTACCTACAATAGTGCAAAGTCTGGTTATCAGCTCGGCTTTGAAATGCCTGCTAATATGCAACACCAGCTTCTTTACGTAATTCACCGCTTCACGGACGATAAGAATGGAAACGGAAATTATGTTGACTATCGGTCTGGTTTAATGGCAACCAGCATGATGCGGACACCAATTGATTACCGTCAGCCATCTGAATATGCGCCATATCCGGACCTCAGTAAAATGAACAACTTCTGGATTCATGTTCGGATCGGACAGAACCGGGTCTACTTAATGAACGGTAATGATGTTGTTTATACCATGTACTGTACGGCTGGTTACTATCAGAATGGTGTAAGCACAACCCCAACTGGTACTTATTACATTCAGGCTGAACGGGGAAACAGCTTCTACAATGGTAGTTTAGGTGAAGGTGCTAACTACTGGACTTCATTCTTAGACCACGGTGTTTACCTCTTCCACACGGTACCAACTGATGCAAATGGTAACTACAAACCATATGAAGCATCCCAACTTGGTATTAACCAAGGATCTCATGGCTGCATTCGTTTATCTGTCCCTGACGCCTACTGGATTATGCATAATGTTCCAACCGGCACCCGGGTTGTAATTGATAACTAAATCTAAAATTAAGCTCTAGTTCTAGCGACTAGAGCTTTTTATATGTCATATGCTATTTTTTCTTTAAGGATTTTAGGATAAGATGGTAGATGATAAGAATCTAGCAACTTTAGGGAGGTTAATATGGAAACTAAGAGGCATTATAAGTTGTATAAAAAGGGCAAGTTATGGTGTTGCTCAGCAATTATTTTAGCAATGGCTGTCGTTGGACTTACAACTACTGGTGAAAGTGCGCATGCGGCCGTAAGTACATTCCCACAAGAAACCACTGTTGAAACATCGACAGTAGGAAATAATATACCAACCCAGGTTGATAGTCAGGCGAATGAAGCTGATAGTGGAATGGATAAAACTGCCAATGTTGGTAATTTAGATAGTTATCAAATCACAGAAGATCCTACTACTGGTGAAGCAAGTCTTGATTTTTCTGGTTGGCATGCCAGTGGAGAAAGTGAAGATCGGTCTTATCGTTATGCAATTTTATTCGATAATACTAATAATACTGAGATTAGCAGGCAGCCAATTCAGTCAGTAGATCGTCCAGACGTTGAGCAGGTATATTCCAATGTACCTAACAGCGAGCAGTCTGGATTTAACAATCGTTTCATGCTTCCAGCTGATATTGCTGGACATACTGTCACCTTAGTAACTCGTTATAGTGACAATCCATCAGGGGAAGGTAATAATACTGACTTTTGGTTTAATCCGATTGTTATTGATAATAGAAACCAGGCAGTTATCGACAGTATTTCTAGTAATACTGATGGGAAAGTAACGGTTAGTGGCTGGCATGCCAGCAACCAAGCAGTTGGTAAGAAATATCATTACATAATTGCTTTTGACCAGACAACCGGTAAAGAAATTGCGCGACAAGCAACAAGCTTGATTCAACGGCCAGATGTTGCCCAGGCATTTCCGACAGTTGCTAACGCTAATCTTTCAGGCTTTAATGTTAGTTTTCAGTTAACCCCAGAATACTCCAGGGACAATATTCAGTTTATTAGTCGTTGGACCGACGATCCTGCTGGTAATGGGAATATGACTGATTATTGGTTTGCACCTGTTAATAAAGTTAATCGAGGCTTTTTAGATTCATTTGATTTAAGTAGTGGACAGTTAGTGGTTAGTGGTTGGCATGCTAATGATGCTAGTGTTTACCAGCCATTCCACTACTTAATCCTGGTCGATACTACCACCGGACAACAGGTTGCTTCTGCCCAAGTACCAACAAGTGAATCAGGGGATGTAGCGGCAGCCTTTCCAGGAATGGTAACAGCTGGTAGAGCTCGATTTAGTTATAACTTTGGACAGCTTGCCTTATGCGCCGGTCATTCTTATTCACTTGTTAGTCGGTATTCAACTTCGAACCAGGGAAATGGTGATGATGGTAATACTGGTGATTATGATGACTATTGGTACTCACTAGGAACACTTAATAAAAGTGCCGGTAATATTGATAGCTGCTTAGTAAGTGGTGATCAAGTAACAGTTACTGGCTGGTTAGCTAGTGACGGTCGGATTAATGAAGCAATTCCATATATCATTGTTCTTCGTAATGGCAGTGAAATTACACGACAAAAGCTGAGCTTAACCAACCGCTTAGACGTTGCAGCGGCTTACCCACAAATTTATGGTAGTTTACAAAGTGGCTTTAATACTACCATTCAATTACCAGCTAATATTACTGATGGTGATTTACAACTTGTTCTTCGTTTTAGTGATAGTGAAGATGGAGAGGGTAACCATACCGATATTTGGATGAATAATATCAAGAATGGTTTAGTAAACGATCCTAATATTAGAGTTACTGATGGTGTTCTCTACCGGACAGATGATAGTGGTAATATTATCAACATTGCTGACCCTTCAAATATCCAGATTAGTCGGATTAGCATTGATGGTGACTTGACCGGGATTAGCAAGGATAATAAAAAGAACGTAAAGATTAATCTTGCTTTGATTAATGGTGAGAAGGTCGATGCATGGGCGACAATAAAGTGGCAGGGTAATAGTACGCTTGGCTGGCCGAAGAAGGGGTACCGGATAAAGCTCTTTAAGGATGAAGCAATGAGCAAAAAATTAAAATTGGAATTACCTGGTAGTGGGTTTAAGACCAATTCTTTTAACCTTAAAGCTAACTTTACCGACCCGACAGCTGGCTTGAATATCGTTAATGCACGGCTGTTTAGCGAAATGACGGCTAACCGGGCGAACTTGGAGGACTCAATTGTTGCTTCAATGCCAAACTATGGCCAGGTGGCTGGCTTGCCGGTTGAATTGGACATTAATAATTATGACCAGGGATTATACGTATTGGAAACTTACCAAGAGGATAAACTATACAATTTAGATGATAAAAAGAGCGACAACATTGCATTAAGTGACCAACAAAGTCCTCTGTCACGGTTTACCCAACCCTTCACGCCGGATAACCTACAAGAGGCTGAATTTGAGGCTAAATCACCGGCAAAGGTTGACCAGTCGGTGGCCGATAAATTTAATGAATTATATAAACTAGCAAATGCCTCTGATGCTGAATACGAAATGCTAGAAAACGAATATTTGGATGTCCCGGCAGCAATTGACTACCTTGTTTTAGGGGCCGTTATTAATAATATTGATGGAATTACTAAGAACATTACCTATGTTAATAAGGAAAATAGTAAGTGGGTAATTATGCCATATGACTTAGATGCTAGTTGGAACAATAGCTGGAATGGCACATCCATGCCACTTAACGCTGACTTTTTTGCTGAGATAAAAAACAATCAGAATCGTTTGCTGATAGCAATTTATAATCACCACCAGCAGGATATTATTAATCGTTACCGGGAATTACGGACAAATGTTCTCAGCACTGCTAACGTCACGAGCCTGTTTAACCAGTGGTTTGACGAGGTAGGCACGACTGCATACCAAAATAATGATCAGCTGTGGGGCAACATTAATATTACTGGTCAAACACACCGGCTAGCTATAGACAAAGCCACGTTTGATAACACAATTAGTCAACGTTTAGCCGCTGTTGACCAGCAATTCGGCTTGTAATAAACTACTTATCGTTTCCTGAAGAACAACGAAAAAATTGCAACTAAAAGTCTTCCACCGGAAGGCTTTTTTAGTTTGCCGGCAAAACATAAACGGAATATAATAGCTTCCGTAACTGATTAATACTTCGGGGGGATTTTTAGTAATAATGAATAATAATCGTTTTCGTCATGCTAAACGGCTAGCAATGGCCGGTGTAACCTTAACCGTCTGTGGGACTGTCCTTGCTTTTCACCAGGCACAGGCCCATGCCGCAACTGCTGACCAAACAGTCGCTAACACCATTGAAACCACTAGTACAACAGCAACTGCCACGGGCACCACATTTACTGCCCAGCCCGTGGAACAGCCTGCAGCGGTAACCCAAGAAGCTATCGCTGCCTCATTGCAAACGACCAATACTGACCGTGGTAACTACGGCAACCTTGACCAGGCAAACCTCAGTAACGGTCAACTCCAATTAAGTGGTTGGAACGCCAACGGTTCTGCCGGCAACCGTCCTTACCATGAAATCATCGTGCTTGACCAGGCTGGACACGAACTTGGTCGAACTAGTGCCACTACTGTTCAGCGGCCAGATGTTGCCGCTTCGTATGCGAATACCAGTAACGCACTCAATTCTGGCTGGTCAGCTAACTTCCAGATCACCAGCAATGACTGGTTCAATCAACCACTCCGCGTTGTCAGTCGTTACAGCAACACGGCTGCTGCCAACAATGGAGATGCTGATTTCTGGTATGCACCAATTACGATTGATAATCGCAACGAGGGGAATCTTGACGGTTGGTCCCTTGCCGATGGCCACCTCAAAGCTAGCGGTTGGAATGCCACCAACGCCAGTTACCAGGATCGTAGCCACTGGATCATTATTATGGATAAAACCCAGGGTCGGGAATTAACCCGGATCCAGGTCAATCCAACAAAACGGCAAGACGTTGCCAATGCCTTCTCAACGGTTTACAATTCCCAAAATTCTGGCTGGCAGATCGATTATGATTTTGGCAACGATACCCGTTTCCTCAATGACCAGCTTCAAATAATTTCCCGTTACTCCAGTAATGCTGAAACTGGGGAGGGCAACCATGTCGATTTCTGGTATTCACCATTCCAGGCTGACCGTCGAAATGAAGCCTCCCTCGACACGGCAACTATTTCCGGCAACCAGCTCCACGTTGCTGGTTGGCATGCTACTTCCGGTGAATTTGGTCGTGGCAACCACTACATCATCATTCTTGATGCTAATTGTCATGAAATTGCCCGTAAGAAGGTCACTAACACTAGCCGTCCTGACGTTGGTCGGGTTTACCAGGGAATTTATGATGCCGATAACTCTGGCTGGTCTACTGACTTTGACCTCCAACCCGTGATGGTGCAGGGTCCGATCCGGATTATTAGCCGCTACAGTTTTTCTAATGATGGTAATACCAACAATGTTGACTACTGGTTTAACCCGGTCACTTTCAACCACAACTATGCTCAAATTACTTCAGTTGATACCCAAAATGGCCAATTGATTATCAAGGGTTACCACGCTGCCGACGTAGCATATGGTGAACCTAACCATTACCTGATTCTGTTTGACAACACTCTTAACCGGCAAGTTGCTGCCGTGAAGACGGTTGCTAGTGATACTCCCGCTAGTGCTCAACGGCTGAACGCCTACAATGCGGCCACCTCAGGATTTACCGCAACGCTCCAGGTACCTAACGGCCTCAATAGCGGTCACCAGTATTCACTGGTCCTTCGTTATTCTGCCGACCCGAATGGTAATGGTAACAACGCAGCCCACAATGACCATTGGCTGACTCTCAACCGTGCTAACGCTGCTAACCTTGACGGGGTAAACCTTAGCAGTGGTGACCTAGTTGTCTCTGGTTGGCACGCCAATGACTTTAGTGTGGTTGCCCCATACCACTACATTATCGTGTACGACAACACTGCTCACCAACAAGTGGCTTCCCAACTGGTTACCACCAAAGTTCAACGTGATGATGTTGCAAAAGCATACCCTGCAATCATTACTGCCGATAGTTCCGGTTTTAATGTAAATCTTGGCAAGGTCAACTTACAGGCAAACCACTCCTACTCTTTTGTCAGTCGTTACTCAACCTCTGCTTCAGGCAATGGTGGCAACGGTGCTTACCAAGATATGTGGCTCGGCCCAGTTACCCTGAACCAATCCGCCGGGTGGGCTGATGGCTTTACCCAGGAAGCTAATGGGCTCCGGGTTTCCGGTTGGCTGGCTAGTGACCAGTTGCTTTCTAAGCACCACCCATATGTAATTGCCTTGTTAAACGGCCGTGAGATTGGTCGGGCAGCAATTACTGGCTTTACCGGACGCTCCGATATTGCAAGTAAGTATGCCCAAATTTATAACAGCGCAAATTCTGGCTTTAGTGTTGAAGTACCAACCAGCATTGCGCCAGCTGCGATTAAGGATGGCAATATTTCCTTCATCCTCCGGGTTACCGATGACCCGGCCGGCAATGGCAACTATACCGACCTGAATGTAGGCAACTTTGCGGCCAACACTGGTAACATTAACCTGAGTTTCGACCGGAGGACCAACACCATTAATGCTAGTGGCTGGCATGCTTCGTTGGCAGATGGCAGCCGGACGCACCAGTTCTTAATCGTAATGGGTGCCGACGGTCATGAATTCTACCGGCGTACTCTTAATTCCACTAACTCCGGCTTGGCAACTACTGAAGGGGCACGGAATGCCTCTTACATTGCTGGTGCCGGTCAGTCTGGCTTCGGCATGACATTGCCAGTTACTGATGCCATGAATCACTGGGGAGTTAAGGTTATCCACCGTTATTCCAGTGACGTTAACGGCAATAGTGACTACATTGACTTCATTTCGCCAGAACTTGGGATCAACGATGGCTTCCAACACTTATACGGTGGGACCGTTTACTATGACCCAACGACTGGCCACCGTGCCACCGGTTGGCGGACAATTAACGGGAACCGGTACTACTTCTCTGATGGTTATGAAACACAACCGATGCCAAATGACAGCTGGGTTTACAACGACCAACTGAAGGGGCACATGTACACGGGCGTAAATTACGTTGATGGTCACTGCTATGACTTCGGCACGGACGGGATTGCCCGGGCCCAACCACAAAATGACTGGTGGTCCTGGCCGTTCCCTGCCGCGGGTCGTGGTTCCTTTGCGACCGGGCAGGCATTCGGTTACTCCAGCTATGCGCGGACAAACCATTACCACGATGGCCTTGACTTTGGTGCTTATGACCATCCTGGCTCAGAAGTCCACGCCGTTCACGGTGCCAAGGTACTTGATGTAAACACTTGCCGGGACAGTAATGGGCAGACGATGTGGTGGTACATTATTGCCTGGGATGGCCGCTACCTCTACGTTTACCAAGAAGCATTCCAGACCCGTGCCCAAATCGCGGTTAACCCTGGACAGATCATTTACCCTGGACAAGTAATCGGCTGGCGGAACACCAGCCACCTGCACTTGGGGATTAACACCAGTCCAAACTACGGGATGGACTTATCCCACTCATTCCAACCAAGCTGGTCTGATCCAAACGCCGCAACTGGTTCCGGTACCTGGCTTGATCCACAATGGGTAATTAGCCACGGTGGTAACTAATATATTTAAGATAAAACGACCTTATCCGAGAGGACAGGTCGTTTTTTATCAAGGATCAACATTCCGATTATTGACATTTGTCGTTAATCGTTATATTATAATAACAATTAAATTAGAAAACGCTTAGAAAAGATGAGTAGTGTTCTAACCTTTTACAGCGAGCTGGGGTTGATGAAAACCAGTATACGGGGAGTTCATGAAGATGGTCTTGGAGCAAGTTGTGATTGTGAGATTTCGTAAGCAATCCACGGTTGACGACCGGTAGCAAGTCGAGGTTTACCAAAATTTGGTGTACCTCTAAGGGTGGAAGCAGCTGCTTTCGCTGAAGCTGGGTGGTACCACGTTAATTAAGTTGACGTCCCAAGGAGAGATAAAAGTCTGTCCTTGGGACGTTTTTGTTTCTTACCAGCTACTCATCTTCGGGCAATGAAGGAAAAGGAGTTAATAATTATGGCTAAAGTTGAAAGTTTTACATTGGATCACACAAAGGTTAAGGCACCATACGTTCGCTTAATTACGGTAGAAGAAGGACCAAAGGGCGATAAGATTAGTAATTACGATTTACGTCTTGTACAACCAAATGAAAATGCCATCCCAACGGCAGGTTTACATACGATTGAACACTTGTTGGCCGGATTGTTACGTGACCGTCTCGACGGGGTGATTGACTGTTCACCATTTGGCTGCCGGACCGGCTTCCACTTGATTACCTGGGGTGAACATTCAACGACCGAAGTTGCCAAGGCATTAAAGTCATCCCTTGAAGAAATTGCCTACAAGACTAAGTGGGAAGATGTTCAGGGAACAACCATTAAGACCTGTGGTAATTACCGTGACCACTCATTGTTCTCCGCTAAGGAATGGTCAAAGAAGATTTTAAGTGAAGGGATTTCTGACAAGCCGTTCGAACGGCACGTTGTTGACTAATTAGTTCCCGGTCAAGCTTTTTACGAGGAGGGTGACGTAAATGAATATTGTGCACTATCTTGAAACAGCCTTACTTCAGCACCCCACTAGTGATAGTTTGTCAAGACAACGGAGCTGGTGGAAGTGGCTCAACCAGCCGCTTTACGGTAATAAGAAATCATTAGTCACCCGCGTCGGTAAGCCAGTAAATAACAGGTAAAACCCGAAAGTAACAAGAACGTTAAGGGACGATGACATTTTTGTGCATGTCATAGTCCTTTTTTTGATTTCAGGGTACAATACTATATGAAAACGGGGGGATCATTAAATGAATAATAAAGTGGCCAAAATCATTGCAACCGCAGCGGTTACTACGATCGCCGGTTTGGCACTTATTGATAATAACGTAAAAGCTGATACGACAAGCACTACTGACACAACCGTACAGCAGTTAGTGACACAACCAACCCAATCTGCGACTGCCAGTAGTTTAAACCTGTATTCAAACAACCTAACACAGGTTCAAAACACGCAGAATATTAACTTCCCAACTGGTTACACGCTTGATGCAATTCGAAACATCAATAATACTGATGCGGCAAATGCTTTCCAACAAAACGTGGCCCAGCAGGGAATCTACACTAATGATTACGAATCAAATGCTGAGGCTGCTCAGGAACAAGTAGACATCAATAACTTAACTCCTGACCAGGTCGAAGAAATGAACCAGTATGGGCTGAGTTTGGTAAATAAGGCCCGGGCCGAATTTGGCGAAGAACCATTTACCCAAGATGCCGCCACAATTAACGGTGTACGGGAGATGGCGATGCAATATCAGTCCAAGAACGAGTCGCTATTGAAGGGAAACTGGCATGATTATGGTATCCTCCAGGGAAAATCGGAAAATATTGCTACCTTCCAGATTTATGTCGACAATATTAATGGGCTGACTGCGCGGCCATTTGCGACTGCGAAGGGGAGAGACTTTGCCGATAGCAATGCGGTTCCACTATTTAGTTTGACCACGATGGATGACCTCCGTGCGTTAATTTATTACGGGATCATGGGTATGTTCTTTAATGATGCTAACGACCAATTTGGCCATGCCCAAAACTTTTTGACTTACCCCCAACCGATTACGACGGTGGCCTTATACCCATCCCTGACTTATTCGAATGGTAATGGTCGGTGGTCAAACGGAACCACGTTTACCTTCCGGCTCGAAAATATTGATATGCACTATATCTGGGTAAATGGTAACAATTACGATACCAATAACTTTACTAATAGTGGGACCGTGGTTGAGCCATATAACCAATCCGACAACGGTAACTACGCTAGTCTCGATGGTGCCTATGTTACGAGCGATGGCCGGTTAGTTGCTACTGGTTGGCACGCGGCTAATGCTACCGCTGGTCACCCATACCGTTACATCATTGCCCTTGACCAAAGCGGCCGTGAAATCGGGCGGGCTAGTGTTACCAACGTTATCCGCTATGATGTTCAGCGGGCTCATAATGTGTACAATGCTGACCATTCTGGATTTTCGGTACGAATTAACCTTGGGTCAGTCCTTGCTAATACAAGCAGTATCCGGCTGATTAGTCGGTACAGTGCTAGTGCCGATGGAAATAGTGATTACGTTGACTATGACTTTGCACCGATCGCAGTTGACCGGAACAACTATGCAAACCTGGACGGTACCAGTGTAAGCGACGGTCAGTTGCATTTGACGGGGTGGAATGCCACCAATCAAGCGGCAGGCAAGAACTACCATTACATCATTCTGCTTAATAATGGGCGAGAAATTGGTCGGAAATTAGTGACGAACGGTATTAACCGTGCGGACGTGGCCAATGTTTATCCACACGTCGATGGTGCTGCTAGGTCTGGTTTCGCGGTTGATTTTGATATGAATAATATTAACTTCAACCAGCGCCTTCAGGTGATTAGTCGTTATACCGACGATCCTGCCGGCAACGGTAATTACGTTGACTACTGGTTTGCACCACTGACGGAAGGAAACTACAGCAACCAGGCAAGTCTGGACAACTTCAGCATTGCTAATGGCAATCTCAATATTTCCGGCTGGCATGCTAATAGTATTAGCCAGTTTGAACAAAACCACTTTATTATCATTTACGACACAACTGACAACCGGCAGGTAGCTGCATTTGCGGCACCGACTGTTGCTCGTGCGGATGTACAACGGGTATACCCGGGAGTAGTAAATTCAGGTCAGTCTGGTTTTGACCTGAGCGTGGACCTGAGTCAAATTGCATTGGTACCTGGTCATCGGTACGCGGTAATTAGCCGTTACTCGACATCAAATGAGGGTAACGGTGGCACCGGTCAATACACTGACTACTGGTTTAATTCTCAGACACTTACTAGCGGGGATGAAGCAGGATCCCTGGACAGTTGGTCAGCAAGCCGGCAGAGCAATGGTCAATACCAGCTGGCAGTTAGTGGCTGGCGGGCAACTAACATGACTAATGGCTACCACACGCTGATCTTGTACGATAATACGCGGGGAAGCGAAGTAATGCGTCAGGCAGTAACAACTAATATTGCCCGGCCAGATGTGGCACGAATTTACGGTAACCAGTACTTGAATGCTGGTCAATCTGGATTTAACACAACATTGACGGTGCTAAGTACACTCCGCTTGGGTGATGATTACACAATTCTTGACCGTTATTCACTAACACAGGACGCCAACGAAGATTACGTTGATGTGCCGCTACACATTGGTGCAATCACTGCGGCTGATATTATGTAATTTAAAATGGCTAAAATCTTGATATAAAGATTCTAGCCATTTTAATGTATAATTAAGGCAGATTGCAAGAAATAACTTGAACGAATTTAATGACGTAAATTAAGCAGGAAGATCTCGATTGGTGTGCGCCAGT
>NZ_CANDNW010000035.1 GCF_947387525.1 Limosilactobacillus viscerum | reverse complement strand
ACGTTCTCATCAACCAATAATTAATTGGTCAGTGCTATTTATTTCAGCTTAGTGGCTAACTTATTCTTGAAATTTAGAAATATTTAATTTAGTTAAATCTGGTTCATTACTCATAGTAATTCCTTTTCTTTCTGCAAGAAATAATTAGTTTTATTTTCGTTGATTTATGGCGATTTTGCAAGTCTTACTACATTGGAAAGTCTTTAAACGCAAAAAGGAGCCACCCGCGGTCGGGAATACTCCTTTTTGGAATGAATATGAAAGAAATTATCAGGAAGAATCGGATTTAAGTTGTTTATAAAGTTATTTACTATTTGTTTGCCTTGGCAGCCCGTTCTTCTTCTGCCTTAAGCCGTTCCTTGATGTACTTTGCAGAAGTGGCCAGCTTGTCCTTTTCCTCATCAGTTAAGTCCAGGTGGAGTTGCTCAACTACCCCATCGCGACCAACAACTGCGGGATATGATAGGTAGGTTCCGTATTCTTCGCGGTAGTTGGAAACCGGCATTTCAGTCCGCGCATCGCTCAAGAGGGCATTAGTTAACCGCACTGCCGCGGTTGCTACCCCATAGTTGGTGTACTTCTTTCCTTGATAAACCAGGTAACCACCTTGACGGGCGTGTTCTTCGATGTCAGCCAGGTCCAGTCCCCGTTCCTTGGCTAGGTCTAGAACGCGCTTTCCCAGTACCCGAACAGTTGACCAGGCGGTGAACTGTGAGTTTCCGTGTTCACCAAGGTTGAAACCAACAACTGAACGTGAGTCAACGTGGAGGGCCTCACCAACGCAGGCACGCATCCGTGCGGAATCAAGGAGGGTCCCCGTCCCCAGCACGTGCTCCTTCGGCAGGCCAGTTAACTTCTGGTACATTGATGTGATGACATCACACGGGTTAGTGACGTCCACCAGTTTGCCGTGGAAACCGTTGTCAACAAGTTTCTTAGCGACCAACGGCACCTGGGTGCGGGTAAACTTAAATTCTGCAAACCGGTCGTGGTCCGGAGTATCAACGAGCTTTGACTTACCCAAAGCAGACACAACCACGTCACAATCAGCAAGCTGTGAATCATCATTGACGGTTAAGTTGGTGTGGTATGGCAGGTTGGCCATGGCGTCCCGGAGGTCAAGGGCGTCAGCGTTAACCTTAGCCTCATTTGTATCATAAAGTGCCAAATCATCTGTGAAACCACCAGCAACCAAGTAGTGAGCAACCGTTGCACCAACGTGTCCCATTCCAAATACTGCTACTTTACGTGTCATAATAAAAACTTCCTTTCAATTAATACCCAGTTTCACTAATTAATCATTAACGTTAACGGTTACGTCACCGAAGCCGTGGTCAAACTTTGCGGTCCAGACTCCCTTGGTTAAGTGCGGTGGGAGAAGGAAAGTCCCGGAAGAAACTAACTGACCAGTGCGGAACCCCTTTCCTTGTTCCGCCAGTTTACCAACTAGCCAGGAGAGGGACTTGAATGGGTTACCAAGCACCTCACTGGACTTACCGCTTGCTTGTTTTTGGCCATCGTGGTAAAGCGTCACGTTGACGTTGGCGGCATCTTCGACCGTGTCAAACACCTCATCAGCCGGACGTTCCAGGCCATAGACGACGAACCCACCGACCGCGCAATCACTCATTACGTTAAACTTGTTGAGGTCGGGGAACCAGTCAGCAAAACGGCAGTCAGGCAATTCAACGGTCCCGCAAACGGTCGTCTTGTGAAGGAGGTCTTCCAAACTATCATCTGGCTTTAGGTCTTCAGTAGCGCGGAAGCCAAGTTCCACCTCAAGCAGTGGATCCATTGTTTGCTTTTTAAGTGACAGAAGTGCGGGTGAAGGAAGAAAGTGACTGTCGACTTGTTGGCCATATAGTGGACAGTCAGAATCAAACATATCCTGCGTTTCCTTACTCGTCAGTGAGACCTTGTATCCACCAGTCGGAAGTTTTTTAAGGGCGGCGAACCGGTCCTGCACTGCGTATGCCGTGTCATCATCTGTTACAACGCCATCCCAGTCGGCCATCTTTAATGGCTGGTGGCTTTGGTAGGCGTTAAAAAGTGCTTGAGCGAATGATTCTTGTTTTGCGTTTAAGGTAACATTTTCTTTAGTCATAATATCCTCCATAGAGGTCAGTCGCTGTTACCTTTTTGGGGAGTCAACCCTACGATTCGTTAACGACGACTGACTTCTTTTTTCGTTTAAATTTATATTTTTCTAATGTTTTATTAATGTTAATAATGTCGCTGTCTGACATGTTCATCACCACCTTAAATGTTTAGTAAAACGCGAAAAGCGTCCTTTTTAACTCGCTAACTAAGAGTTAAAAAGGACGCTTTTAAACGTGGTACCACCTTTCTTTACGGCTAAAAGCCGCCTTAACCAACATCCGATAAATGGATATTAGTCGGCACGATAATGGGTGCTACCAGTACGTTCTACTTGAAAAGTCGTTCGACATACAACTCACGAGTGATTAGCTAAGTACCACTTCCTACTGATTCACACCACCCATCAGCTCTCTGCAATCAGTGATACTCGCTGTTCTCGATCAACGTCGTTTATTTGTTTCAATTGATTGTTTGTAGAATATCATCTGTTTATGAGAAAATCAAGGATAAAATTAAAATAATATGAGAAAGATGCAATTTTTAATTATATTTTGCCCTGATGGCGCTTTCGCTCGTGTTACTTCTTAAAATTATTAATTTTGTCCCAAATTAGAACAATTCAATTAATACAGGGACATGATTCAAAACACGAAAAAAGCGGCAAGTAGCATTCAAACTACTTGCCGCTATATTAATTACACAGTTGGATAAGATTGGGGCATTCCCCAATAAGAACGTTTTTTAATCATCCTCACGTTCCGCTTATAATCAGCGATTTCAAGGGTCTACTTTTTACGCAGTTCTTAAATTGTGCGTAAAAATTTGAACTATTCTAATACAACAATTGATGCTAAAATTAAAAAGTGCACTAGCTGCCACTAATGCACAAGTCAATATAGGGAGCTGATCTCTTTGGGGACGTTCCTTGTTGCGCTTGGCTGGTGGTGTATTGCAGTACACCAGAACAAGAGCGCTACCGTTAAGCTATCAGCCTAATTGTTGAAGTAATATAATTCTTTAACTACGGTTATATTATAGCATGGTTTAGCGACTTTGACGACCGCTTAGTTTTCGGGCTGAGCGGCCTTTTTGATTGATATGCTATAATTTCAACAGGGCTTTTTGAATGAGCCAGCTACTCAAACAAGATGCCCAAGTGAATATAATCGGATGATACGTCACCCCTCACCAATCCAATTTCACGGAGGTGAGCAATCATGCCGAGAGTTAGGAATGATTGGAGGAATAAGCACGGTCCAGTTGGCTGTGGCTGTTTAGATTTTAGCCCGTGCAAGCTTGCTGTTTGCAAAAGGTTACCAAATAGTAAAAGAGACTAACCGCAAAGGCTAATCTCTTTTCAAACCCAAAAATCATCCAAATTCACGATTGAGAGTAGTGAGGTAGGAGCTCACTGCTCTCTTTTCGTATATTATGATACTAAAAATAATGCTTAAATTCAAATTATAACTCTAAGTCGTTACCTTGATGGGATAACGGCTTTTTAGTTTGAGCTTTTTGTACAGAAACGATTCTTTGTTGCTTTTTCCGCTTAGTTTCAGCTTCCTTCTCCCTCTCTAGTTGTTGCCGATGGAGTTGAATCTGATGGATCCGTTTCCGTTCCCGTTCACTCTGCGTATTAGATAACCGCCAAGCAGGAATTCGTTTATTTGAACGCAATAATGAATCAAGCTGTTCATCATTTGCCATATGGATACTAAATGACATTGTTAACAATCCTCTTTCTATAAAGGTAATAATCAGCGGTTCCACATAAAATAATTAAACTAATTGCCACGAACACTTTCCACCACCCGGGAGTCAATGGAATAACTACTAATAAGCAAACCATTTCAAGACCAAACAGAACCAAAAGCTGCATGAAACTAGATAATATTCCTGTTATTTTATCAATACTCTGTTGACTAGTTTGCGCACTAAGCTTAGCACTCAAGCTCGCCTGCTGAGCATCCTCGCGATCCTGTTTGAATCGCTGATTAACGGTTGATTTAACCACTTCATCAATTGTTTTCCCAGTATCATTTTGGAATTGTTGATATACATCATTAGTAACCTCACTAGTATGATGAGTTATCCCATTCCGTATAGATAAAATAAGATTCCGCAAAGTCGGTACTAAGCGATTGTTTACTGTTTGTGTATAGTGTTCCAGATACTTACCTACTTGGTCTAAATCAGCAGCTTTAGCGACATATTCCTGGGTTTTCTGATCAAGATTTTGTTCACGCAAATTAATGTTAGTTTCAAGGCCATCCATTTTCTGCTCAAGGCTATCAACTCGATCAACTAAACCGTCCGCATAGCCAACAGCTTGAGCATCACTTACTGCTTTGAGTACATTATCGTTCTGGTCCTTCAATTTCTTTTGAACGTCTTGGTTGTTTTGATCGACTTTCTCGCTTAGGCTTTGTAGCTTGTCGGCTAACTCTCTTAGTTCCCCTGGCTTGACGTTGTTCCTGATTAAGTAGTCGAGTTTTTTGTTCAACTGCTTTTCGCTTTTCTTCATCAATGGCTTCTTTGAGTTGTTGTTCAGCAACTTCGTTAATTCGTCGTTGTTGTCTTGCTCTTGCCCTAGCATCTGCTGCCATGGTTTTGACTTTTTCGAGTCCGTCGCTTTCTCTTCGGTCATAATTTTGTTTCTCCTTTTCGTTTTCTTTCTTCCTATTAAAGTAACGTTCAATCTCACTCTTAGAGAATGATTGGCCTAGACCGCGGGTAGACTTAATTTCTCCGGTTTCTTTATCGATTCTTTGATAAAAGTCCCGCACTTTCATTTCTCTAGTTCCAGTCTTGGTACTGACTATTTGATGATATGTCCACGCCTTACCTTTTTGTCGTTCAGTAACCGTAATGCTATGTTGTTCAAGTTGCTTCAAAAAGTCTGTAATGTTATCAACCTTTGCCTTAATTTGGTTAATTAGCTCTTTCAACTGGTGTTGCCACTCAGATTTAGTCGTCAGATTATGTATGTCTTTACGCTCGGTTTGGTTATGTACTGGGTTGGTCCACTGACGACCAGTAATTCGCTGATAATTGGTTTTCATTTCACGGTCAAAATCTTTGCGGAGTTTGTTGATGTTAAAACGGTTAGTTGCAACTGTTTTTCCATTTGGTTTGATGGTATTCATCACGACATGGGCATGTAGTTTCCCGCCTTCACCGTCACTTTGGATTGCTATTACGGACTGACAATCGGCAAAGTGCTTACGAACATAATGCTGTACAAGTCGTAATGCTTGTTGTGATTGGGCTTTTAAGTCTGATGTGTCAAATTCCGTTGGGTCAAAAGAGATAATAATTGTTTGTGCCTGATAGCATCGTCTTGGATTATGAGCACGTTTTAATACTGTCCTAAATTGCCGTTCAAGGTAGGCACCATTTTGAGTTGCTGAAATTTTACCATCATTGTCATGCAACATTTTGATATTAAAGCCACTAGCAGCCAAAACACGTTTGGTGGTTTTCCGATACGAATGGGCTGGTTCATTGAAAACATACTTCAGACGATTGTAACTAGAATGGCAACTATGTGTTTGCAGGATAGACATGGGTACTTTCGTCCTTTTCTTTGAGTCCAACCTCAACCTTCAAGTCAGCAATTTTCTTTTTGAGAACTGATAGATACCGTGAATCTTCAAAAAGTCGTGATGAAATCCACTTCCACAAGTCTGTGTCCGTTAGGTCCTCATCTTCTTTAGCCACTGTATTCATCACTTTAGCTATTTGGTTAAGATTATTGCCCATTTGCGTTACCGACATCATGATAGCTTCTAGTTGTGATTGAATATCACTAAACTGGTTTTGTAATACAGATAATTGTGATGATGTTTTAGTATCTGTAATACCCATCACAGCTTGTGTTAACGGTAACCGTTCTTCATCAGATAATTTTGTCAGCAAAATTGAAATGTAGTCGGTATTACCCTTCTTCCATTCTTCCTCAGCTTTCTTTAGCATCATCTCATCCTTGATCATCTGGCGAACTGCCTTAGAATTGTTTTCTTCACCCAACAGCTTCTTTACTTTATCAAAATCAGCCATCTCATCTTCGTCTAAACGGCTCTGAATTAACTTATTGCGTAACGGCTTCATAGTGTATTTACCTCCTCATGTTTGCCGTCCCGGCAAAATAAATTTTCAAGCTTCGCGTGCTCGCGACAACGCTTGACTAAATTTATATAATTCGTCGAGTTAGTTCCTGCTTAGCATTAATTGGTCTATACCAATTCATTAATTATATTATATACTAAACAGTAACTAACTTGCAAGCAATTAAAAACGTATGATAACAAAAGTTTGTCATACATTTTATAGCTTGGCGGGGAGCCTGCACGCTCTCCCTGCACCCTATCGTTGTATCGTCTGCTCCATTCAAAACGGTGAGTACCTTGAGATTAACATTCAAGGTCACCTTTTGAGATTCCCCAGCCGATTTACTTATAACTTCACTATAAGTAACAACAGTGACCAAACTGACTGCTCCGTTTGGATTTCAGCATTTCTTTTTGTGGCAACAAACAGAAACAAAAAATGCCCCACTTATCAAATGACGATAAGTAGGACAACAGTCACTTACTTTTCAACAAAAGTAAGCAAAATTAATTTCAAACACACAAAAATATCACGTTAAAACGTTGATATATCAACCTATATGACCTCTTGCATTTTCTCCCAAACACACAGAACACAATCTTTAATTCTGTGTGTTTATTTGTGTGTTTGAAACAGTAATCCAGAACGTTTCAGAACCATTCACTTTACTTTTTAAGTATACAAAAAAGCCCACAGATTAAGCTTTTACGGCTTTTTTTGTAGGCTTCCGAATTCTACTGAATTCTATCTAGTGCTGACTAGAGGATTCGAACCTCCGACCTCATCATTACTAATGACGTGCTCTGCCAACTGAGCTAAGTCAGCATTTAACCAACAAATATTAGTATAGCAGAAACGTCACTGGATGGGAAGAGGTGAATTAGAAATTCTCTCTTTCTTATTTTAAACAAAACACTGTTAGTCACACTCATTATGTGGCATCGGTTTACCATATTGTTATGCTTGCTGATATTGCTTGATTTGATCGTATTCATCTTTCTTTTGCAGTTCGGCATTTCGGAGATCAATATCGTTTTGGAGCTTCACAAAGTACAAATCAGAAACACCGAAGAAACGGCCCAACCGAATCGACGTATCAATCGTTACCTGACGACGATCATGTAATAAATCCTGAATGCGTGAAGTCGGCACGTTAATGTGCTTTGCCAAGAAGTATGCCGAAATGTTGAGTGGCTCCATGAATTCTTCCTTAAGAATTTCACTGATCTTTGGGGTGGCAATCTTGTTCATATTCGCTTTCTCCTAACTATGGTAATCTATAATTTCAATATCAAAAAAGTTCGTAGCACTCACCGAAAAAACAGATGCGGTATTGTCGGTTAATTCGGATACTATATTGGCCAATACGCTTTCCTTTTAGCTTTTCTAAATGGTTCGCAGGCGGGACCCTTAAATCATTAATGCCGTCTGCATTATCAATCAGCATTAATTTTCGCAAAGCTACTTTTTGAATTTCCAGAGGATATTTAAGTGAAAATTGCTGATAAAATATTTTTTCAGTTTCCCTGTTGCCGAAAGTTCTAATCATTACTAATCCTACTTTCTTCAAAGAATACCTGTGCTACGTGTATACGTAAAGAATAACAACTGTTTTTCTTCCATAACTTAAAAATACGTAGTAAAAGAGGAAATCCATTTCATTAGTAATAACTAAACATTTTTTGAAACATCTAATCATCTGAGATTTCTTGTTATATATAAGCAAGTAAGCAAATAAAGTTACTTTAACCATCTTAAACTTGTTTAACGTGTTTTGACACTCGTCTATTGCTGTCACAATAACGTTTCTAAGGCCTTAACTTGTTAAAACAATAAAAAAAGTCCCTTAACAGCAGCAATAATGCTTAAATACTTACTATTATTTTGCTGTGGAAGAAGTTCTCAGAATTGTTAATACCCAAACAGAACGTAATTTTCCCAATAGTATTTCGCCATCAAGATTAAATAAATTACTAAGTAGGGCTAACATCAAATGGCGTCACATTAACCGTTCACAGATAGGCCTAATAATCGATGAATTATCATCATTACTAAACGATAAGTATAATTCATCATTAAATAAGATTAAGGTGCTTAAAAGTACACAAG
Source organism: Limosilactobacillus viscerum (assembly GCF_947387525.1). GTDB lineage: Bacteria > Bacillota > Bacilli > Lactobacillales > Lactobacillaceae > Limosilactobacillus > Limosilactobacillus viscerum. Next base: position 7,912 of record NZ_CANDNW010000035.1, on the reverse strand, counting down.
TTGCAAAATTGGTTCAAATGATTCGTTCAATGCCCGCAACTAAAAACGCAAATTATGAAAAGATATATAAGGAATTGACTAGCGGTTCAATTGAATCAATGAAAGATGACGGTCCTTATTTCACTATTACTGAAGCAACGTATGAAATTCAAGGTCATCTAGCCAATAGTCATGTATCCGCACCATCTACAAATATAAGTCCGCAAACATTACTTAAAAAGGCCCGAGAATTTGAAAAGACAGGCCCTGAATACCAAGTCATTAAAGTTACGCCAGATGAAATTGACTTTTATGGGTCAAGAATTCATTCCAATAGCACTGAAAATTACATCAACCTACAGCTTTCTGAGAAACTACTAAATCATTATAAGTTAAGCAAGGGTACGAGTGTGAAAAAGGAAACTCAAAGCCTACACAACACAATTGATTCCTATGAACCAGTTGCAAAATTTATTCGGAAAATTACAAAGATCAACTAAAAAATGCTGAGAATTTCTCTGGCACAGTTGACTTATTAGTCAGTGACATGAGGGCAATTGATAAAAGCATCAAGTGTCAGTATAAAAAGGTCGAAAACTTTGCTAATCAACAATTCATTAACTATGAAAAACAGATTCAAGATCTTCAAAATGCAAATTTGGACTACTGGTAAATGGTTGGTGAACTGCGTCGTTTTTTAATGGTGAGTATTACAATAAGGTAATTGGTAAAGCTTTTTCTGATCCTTTCTTAAAGAAGAGTCTAACTTTACAAATTAAAGATATTATCAATAGATACTAATCTTTGATCGAAGACTAGAGCTCGTTTGCTTATTTAGTTTGGTGTGCTTGGGCTTCTTTTTCTGCTTGATGAACCAGAATTGTGTCGAGCACATCAGATAAAGTGGTGCGGGCTAGCTCAGCCTTGGCCGCTGTTTCAGCTCGTTTATAAAATTCGCTGAGCGTTTGTTGAATATTACCACCGACAATACATTGTGGATTAGTTTTTTCGTCGATAGTAAACAGGTGTTGATCTTCTTCAGTGGCTAAGAAGACATCGTACATCGAAATATCACTGGGCTCCCGTAGTAATTTTGGATCCGCAGAGCCATGCACGGTACTGATCAATCCCGCATTGCGCAGCTTACCCATTAAGCGACGCACCACAACAGGTGACGTTTTAATGCTCGAGGCAATGTTCTCACTGGTCAACGGGATTTTTCCTTTATAAATTTCAATGAAAGCAAGAATGTGGATACTGTCGCTAAAACGAGTGGAAACTCTCATACTTAGTCATTCCTTTCTACAATTTAATTGTAATTATAAAAGTTACAAAAATCCAGTCTTTTTTCTTGACAGGCGTTTCCCTAATAGCTATTATTAGTAATGTTCAAATAGCTTAGACGAAACTAATGAAGTTACAATGTTAAGGAGGAATCTTAATGAAAATTAAGAAGGTAATGGTTGGCGCTTTATTGAGTGTCATGACTTTACTTGTCGGCACAATTACACCAGTAATTGCTTCTGCCAGCAGTAGTAAGCCCATCACGGTTGGTTCTAAAAGCTTTTCTGAAAGTAAGACGGTCAGTGAAATTTATGCACTTGCTTTGGAACATGCCGGATACAAGGTGGTTCGTAAGCAGAACATTTCGAACTCAGTCGTATATAAAGCCGTAAAGACCGGGCAAATCGATGTTTATCCAGAGTATACTGGAACAATTGTCGAAGCTTATCTGAAGAAGACGGCCAGTGGCAAGAGCGCTCAACAGATTGATTCCATTGCCCGCCAAGGGGTCAAAAAAGATGGTCTGGTAATGTTTAAGTATGCGCCTGGCGACGACCGGCAAGGGATCGGAATCCGAACCAGTGTTGCTAAGAAGTATGGGATTAAGAATATTAGTGATCTGCAAAAAAACTCTAGCAAGATTCGCTTCGTTTCCCAAGGGGAGTTTGACAAGCGAGCTGATGCTTTACCAGGCATGGAAAAGAAGTATGGGAAGTTCCACTTTAAGTCCCACAAGGATTACGACGATAGCTTGAAGTATAAGATTATGTCCCAAGGAAAGGGAGATGCTGCGCCGGTTTCAACCACTGAGGGACAACTGGCCACTAGTAAGTTCACCCTGCTTAAAGATGACAAGAATCTGTGGCCACCATACAATCTAGTACCACTGGTTAACAAGAAGGCCGCACAATCGCACCCGAAGATGGAAAAGACTTTGAACAAGGTCGATGCTAAGTTAACGACTAAGCAACTGACGGCCTTGAATAAAAAGGTTGATGTTGACGGTCAGAATTATAAGACAGTGGCAAAAAATTGGTATAATGCCAATATGAAGTAAAACGAGGGGGCAGTGACTTTTCACCGCCCTTTTGTAGTAAAAGGAGGAACACCGTGTTCAGCCAAATTATTCATTATTTTCAGACTGATAGTGGTCAATACTGGCAGTATGTCTGGCAACACATCTATCTGAGCTTCGGCACGTTGGTGATTGCGATGGTAATTGCGTTCCCATTGGGCTATTTAGGTTCCAAAATCAAACCAGTTGCCACATTCTGTACTGCCTTTGCTCAAGTACTGCGGATAATTCCCAGCTTGGCCCTTTTATTCCTGTTGATTCCATACATTGGTACGGGGACTTTACCAGCCTTAATCGCTTTAATTGTTCTGGCATTGCCCCCATTATTGATCAACACAATTCTCGGATTTAACGAAGTTGATCCAACCTACCGCGAAGTTGGTCAGGCGCTCGGAATGAATAATCGCCAATTGCGGCACCAAATTGAAATTCCGCTGGCTTTACCCTACATCCTCAATGGGATTAAGTTGGCCTTAGTTGAGATTATCGCTAGTGCCACTTTAGCGACATACATTGGCGCTGGTGGCCTGGGGACACTGATCTTCACTGGGTTAGGCTTGTATGACATGACCTACGTCGTTATCGGCGGGGTCAGTGTGGCCCTGTTGTCACTACTGTCCATGGTAGGCTTTGATTTATTAATTAGGAGGATTCGTCGACATGACCAAACCAATTATTCAATTTAAGCATGTGCAAAAAAGCTTTGGCGCTAATCAGGTCATTCCAGATCTGAATTTCACGATTAATCAGGGCGAACTAGTGACGATCCTCGGGTCTTCTGGCTCAGGCAAAACGACGACTCTTAAGATGATTAATGGTCTCTGGCAACCAAGCGCCGGTCAGGTTTTGATTGATGGTCAACCAATTGATCAGCTCGATTTAGTTCAGTTACGTCGCCACATGGGTTACGTAGTCCAACAAATTGGTCTGTTTCCACACATGACGATTGCAGAGAATATCGCAGTGGTTCCTAAAATGCTTGGTTGGGATCAAGAACGAATTCAACAGCGGGTCAATGAGTTACTCGAATTAGTCCAACTGGATCCAACTAAATATGCCCACCGTTATCCCAACCAATTATCTGGTGGACAACAACAACGAATCGGGGTTGCCCGGGCGTTAGCAGTGAATCCACCATACGTGCTCTTTGATGAACCGTTTGGTGCCTTGGATGCGGTCACTCGCTTGGAGTTACAAAAGGAAGTCAAGCGGATTCATGAATCATTGCAAGATAAAACCTTTTTGTTTGTAACTCATGACATCAATGAAGCCTTGTATCTGGGTCAACGGGTGATGGTAATGAATAAGGGCCAAATTGAACAATTTGCGACCCCAGAGGACATTGTTACCCAGCCGGCCACCAGCTTTGTCAAGGAGCTTCTCGGTACTCAACAGCAAAATCGCGACTTATGGAGGCAATATCATGATTGATTATTGGAATGCCAACTGGTCAACAATGGTTGTTGATATGCAACAGCACCTAGCGATGGTTCTGGCATCATTAGGAATTGCCCTGATGATTGCCATTGTGTTAATTGCCTTATTAATGCGCCGGCCCAACTGGTTAAATGGCCTCGTCTACTTTTTCTCCTTGCTCTATTCGGTGCCGAGTTTTGCCTTCTTTGCCATGCTCTTACCGATCTCAGGACTAGGCATGCGATCAGCTATCATCGTTTTGACCGTTTATTGTGAATATGTGTTATTACGAACCTTTATTACCGGAATCCAAGGTATTGATCCTGCCCTGGTGGAGGTGGCCCAGGGTATGGGGATGACCCGGCGTCAGGCCTTCATGAAGGTTCAATTACCACTAGCCTTACCGGCGATCTTTAGTGGCCTGCAAGTGGCCTTGGCTTCGATGATGGGAATTGCAACTATTGCCGCGACCATCAATGCTGGTGGCTTAGGTCAACTGTTGTTTGAAGGCTTGCAGACGCAACAAACGGTGCCCTTGTTATGGGGCACCATCTTGACGATTGCTTTGACCCTGATTTGTGCGGGTGTCCTCAAGATGATTGAATGGGCGCTGACCCATCGTTGGAAAGCAGCTTTAGCTAAAAATTAGGAGGTAAGTTATGAAAGCAGTTGTGATTACCGAACCAGGTGGCCCAGAAAAGTTGATTTATCAAGACGTTCCGACCCCAACGATTCGCCCCGGCTGGTCATTAGTTACAGTGAAGGGCTTTGGAATTAATCATTCGGAAATTTTTACTCGTCAGGGTTTGTCACCTTTGGTTAAGTTTCCACGTATTTTAGGAATTGAATATGTCGGCCTCATTGAACAAACTACCGATCCGGAACGCTTGCCAGTGGGGCAGAAAGTAATTTCCATTATGGGCGAAATGGGACGTGCGTTTGACGGTTCATATGCCGAAAAAGTACTTTTACCAAACACACAGATTTATCCAGTGACGACTGATCTTGATTGGGCTACATTGGCAACGATTCCTGAAACTTACTACACTGCCTATGGTTCAATGCTGAATTTGCATTTAACGGCGGCTGACCATGTTTTGGTACGCGGTGGTTCGAGTGGTGTGGGAATTGCATTTTTAAAATTAGTTCATGCGTCTTTCCCGGGCATTCAGGTGACGGGGACTAGTCGCCACCTTGATAAAAAGGGCCAACTACTAAAGCAAGGATTTGATGGTGTGGTGGTAGATCAGAATGGCCATCTTCAAACAGATCAGACTTTTGATAAAGTATTGGAGTTAATTGGCCCGGCAACGATGAAGGACACTTTTCGTCATGTTAACGAGGGAGGGATTGTTTGCTCGACGGGTCAATTAGGCTATCAATGGTACTTAGATCAATTTGACCCAATTATGGATCTTGCTCCCAATAGTTACTTAACGAGTTTTTATTCTGACAATGTTGATAATGACAAATTAAATCAGCTTTTAAGAGTGATTACTGATCGTCAAGTTGATGTTCATCCGACCAAGATTTTTAAATTGGATCAGGTTCCTGCAGCACATGCTTATTTAGAAAGTCATCACAGTTTAGGCAAAGTGATTGTCTTAAATTAATTAAAAACGGCTCTTCGTCAAGAAGTACTGATAGGAAAATTGAATAACTTTTCAAGCAGCTCGAGCCAGGCTTTTGTCCCGAGCCGCTCTTTTATTTTCCAATTGATAGGGATGCGAGCTCTAAAGTTAAAGAAATTCTGGAAACCATAAGCAGTACGTTTAATTACCTTGATCTTATTGTTAGTTTCTTCTTATTGTTAGTTTCTTCGACTGATCCGTTAGTATTATTATATTTGAAACTGGTAATGGTTCTTTTTTGTGAAGGTGGAGAGTCCGTTGAACCTTTTGAAGTGTTTATGGCAAGATAGTCCACTTTTGAAGGACTTTCAACAAAGACTATTTTGTTCCTAATTACACGTCTAAGAATCGGTGCTGGTGGTATGGGATCTTTACCTTATGCGATTGTCGGTTATTTATATTCAAGTATTAAGAAAAGGGCACAGATTTTAGGCTATTTAACTGCTTGTTTTAATGAAGCTGCAATTATGTCCTATTAATAAGCGGTAGCTCAATCGATATTGCAAATTGGCATTGGGACTTTTATATTAACGTTTCCATTGGAATCACTACAATCTTGCTAAGTCTCATTTTTATAAAAATACCCTTGAGCCAAATTCTTCGAAGTTTGATAGATATAGAACCAGGTATTGTAACAAATTGATTTTGAAAGGCCATAGTCGTACCATTTTTCCGTAGCTCTTTTAAACGCCCGATAAAAAAGTGACACAAAAAAAGTCCCTTAACAGCAGCAACGATGCTTGCTATTAAAGGACTTTATATATTAGTGCTGACTAGAAGCTCGGAGGTTAAATTGCCCCAACCATTGATATATCAACAATTAAGCCAATCATTTTTGATTTTGTGTGTCTAGTTGTGTGCATTTTTCAGTGCAACAATCAATTTATCGGTGCAAAATTGGCTAATTTTGCACCGATAAATCTTAAATTACACCGAAGAATTGATGTTTTCCCCCAAGCTCAATTACTAACTGCTTTTTATTTCATCTAGTGATCCATTATCTTTTGGTTCAGTGTTTGATAATCAAATTACTTAATTTTAGTCACACCCTTATCTTAATCATCAGCTTAGTATCTTGATCATTTTGCTGCAAATGATCAAGATACTACAAATGTGACCAAGATTTTATGCCTACAAATATTAGCCAAAATCACTATTAAATTTTCCCTCACTATTTTCAGTGTAATATATATTCAACAAATTAGCCTTTTTACTCAAATACTTTTCCTACCCCATCAGCATCTATTTAATAATGGTTGACTATTTATGATTAGTTACATTTTTTAACGCTTTTATAGTAACTTTCTTATCGGCTCATCTAATTCCCCCCATACTTTGAAGCCTTTGTATAACATTATTTCAGATGCAATTTAGCTAAAATAATGCTATAATACATAAAAACAGCAACTATAAATAGTTGCATAAGGTGGATAATAATGGGTCATAAACAAACAATTAAAAAGCTTAAAAATAAATCAAGTAATATAACGTTTGATGAGGTAGCTTCATTATTAGAAAGTTTAGGCTTTCGTCAAGAAAACAAAGGTAAAACAAGTGGTTCCCGTGTTAAATTCTTAAATAATGATGGAGTTCCCATCTATTTGCATAAACCACATCCTAGAAAGACCCTATTATCCTATCAAGTAAAAGCAGTTGTTCAAGTCTTAAAAGAGGAGGGCTTGCTATGAGTACATTACATTATAAAGATTACTATGGAACAATTAATGTTTCAGAAGAAGACAATATTTTATACGGTAAAGTAATAGGCATTAAAGGCTTACTGTCTTATGAAGGCGAAACCGTCGAAGAGTTAAAACAAGATTTTCAAGAAGTCGTAGATGAATACATCGCAGACTGTAAAAAGAACAATATAAAGCCACAAATTTCTTATAAGGGTACATTTAATGTTCGTATCACGCCAGAGCTTCATAGAGATTTAGCTAAATACGCTGATAACAATAAAGAAAGTCTAAATTCAGCAGTGACTACTGCAATCGAAAATCTTGTACAAGCTAACTAATTTTATACTATTCAATAAAGGCCAAAATCACGATGAGTAATGTGATTTTGACCTTTATTTTTTGTAATAGATTTATTTCATCCAGTTATCCATCATCTTTTTATTAACATCGCGATCTGCTTTAACATACACTCGCATAAAAATTGAAAGACTATTACCCATTCTTTCTGCTGCCCAAGGGTAAGATATTCCAGGCTTATTAGCTAGCTTGGTACACAATGTATGACGGAATGAGTACATGGATATTTGTGAGCCATTGCCATGAATCCCCAGCTCATTACAAATTTTCTTTAACATTTCATTCATGCTTTTTTGTGTAATGGGGACATTATTTACACACATTTTATAATCATGTAAATTGAGAAAAAGTAGTCCCTCAGGATTGATCAAGTCATGGTACTTAAGAAATTCTCCCTGTCGTTTTTTATATATGGCAGATTGCAAGAAATAACTTGAACAAATTTAGTAACGCAGATTACGCAAAAAGATCTCAATTGGTGTTCGCCA
>NZ_CANDNW010000034.1 GCF_947387525.1 Limosilactobacillus viscerum | reverse complement strand
ACCAACATGTTTGGTCTGCTGGGCAAGCCAGGTTACGAAGAAGTGGGCAAGAAGCTCCGTGCTGAAATGGAAAAGAATAACTAAACAAGTTTAGTAGTGGGGTTGTGACAACTGTCAGGCCCCTTTTTTAGTGAAAATAATGGAAAAAGAAGAAATATCACGATATCAACGAATGATTCAACGGCGAATAGTAGTCTGGGTAGTCTTGACAATTGTTCTCCAAGTTATTACAGTACTACTTAATTGGCATTTTTTGCAATATGTAGTATGGTTAGCAACTGCCTATTGTGTTGTATTGATTATTCTATGGTGCTATTTTGAATAGCGGTCATTGCACGCGGGGAACTAATGATCGTGCTATAATGGGTGTATAAAATAATTTATGAAATTAGGGAAAAGAAAATATGAGTATTGATCATCGTAACTTGTCGCGTATCAATAACCGTAAGTTGGTTTTGCAACAACTATTTAATAATCGCGAAACTTCACGAGCGGAAATTGCCCGGCAACTACATCTTAATAAATCAACTGTTTCGTCAATTTGTACAGAATTAGATGAAACGGGGCTAATCGAGGAAGTTCGCCAGGGGGAGTCAACTAAGAGCGGCGGCCGGAAGCCAAACTTAATCTGTTTGAACCGTAATTACGGTTTTGTTGCTAGCTTTAATATTGGAACTGCATACATGGCCTCAATGTTTAACTATATTAATGGGGAGATTATTCAGTATAACCGGCAGGCTATTAAGCAGTTTGATATTTTGAACATAATGCAAATGATTAAGAGCGAAATAAAAGAAATGGAAAAGGTCGACCAAACCAGTCATGGCCTACTTGCAATTGGTTTTTCCATTCACGGGATTGTATACCAAAACAAGGTCATTGATTCACCGTTCCTTGAACTTGATGGGATTGACCTTCAGGAATACTTTGAAAAGGAATTTGGTGTACCAGTTGTCCTTGAAAATGAAGCGAACTTATCTGCTGTCTTTGAAAATGATTTCTGTGAAGGCAGTGCGATTTCTGACCTAATTACGATTAGTATTCACCGCGGGATTGGTGTTGGTGTAATTGCTAACGGCCGGCTTTACCGTGGTAACCAGGGCATGGCTGGTGAAATTGGCCGGGCACTAATGATTGACCACCTTGGTGATGGTTCAAATAAGCTGGTGAAGGTGGAATCGCTCTGCTCTGAGGATGCGATCATTGATCAGGTAAAGGCGGTAAAGGGGCTAAAGACGATTAGTAGTGAGGAACTCAGTCGACTTTACCATTATGATAGCCAGGTTTTACGGATCTTTGACCATGCGATTGAGTTATTGGCCGAGGCTGCCTTCAATGCGATCGTCTCGTTTGGCCCCCAGGCAGTTTACTTTAATTCAACCTTGTTTGAAGACATCCCGGAATTATTTGAGCAGATCCGTTCGAAACTAGTTGAAATGGGTGCCTTCTCGCCGATTTATAAGATTGTTGGTTCACGGATGACCTCGTTGCTTGGTGCTAGTTCGCTGGCAATTCACTGGGCGCTTGACCTAGAAAAGTTTCAATTAAAGATGCGGTGGCCGAATGAAGTAAAAAATGTTGAATAACTGAAAATATTTCCAAAACAAACAAGCGAAGGAAGTGACCATATAGAATCCATCACGTCCTTCGCTTGTTTTAACTTAGACAATAAAAAAGACTGGGAAATTGCCCAGCCTTTTTCCTATTATTTAGCGGCCTTCTTAGCAGCTTGGTCACGTAACCATTGTTCGATACTTTCAAGTGACTTGCCTTGTGTTTCGAATACCTTGGCGTGAACAAACCAGATAGCGAGAAGACAGAAGATACCGTAACCGATGAACAAAGTACCCTTACCGAATGCACTAAGCAGTGGTGGGAACGTTAAGGAAACGATCATGTTGGCAGTCCAGTTAACACCAGCGGAGAAGGAGTTACCTAAACCACGAATGTTCAGTGGGAACATTTCACCAATCATTGTCCACATAATAGGACCCCAGGTACCTGAGAATGAAGCGATGTAAACAACCATTGAAAGAACGGCGACATCAGCAGCAAACTTAGATTCGGAAGAGTGCATCAGACCCCAGCACATGATGAACAGGGTGATGGCCATTAACCAACCACCGACAACCAGCATCTTACGACGGCTAACACGGTTCATTAACCAAATACCGATAACGGTAACGATAACGTTGAAGATACCGATCCATATGTGTGAAAGTAAAGCAAAGTGCACACCGAAACCAGCGTCAGTAAAGATAGTAGGGGCATAGTAAAGAACGGTGTTACAACCCATGACCTGTTGGAAAATTGCCAAACCAACGGCAGCAACTAAAGCTGGGTGAACGATTGGACCGAATAATTCGCTCCAACCACCGGACTTAATGGAAGCTTGCTTCTTAATATCGTCAATATCACTGTTAACAACATCTTCGTCATTGCTGTTCATTGCCATCAGGACTTCCCGGGCAACGTTTTCCTTGTTGTTACGAACAAGGTAACGTGGTGATTCAGGAAGGATGATTGCACCGATGAACAGAATTGCGGCAGGAATAGCAGCAAAGCCAAGCATCCACCGCCAACCGGTGTAGAGGCCTTGAAGCCAGAAGTTAAGCAGGTAAGCCAATAGCAAACCAGTCATAACCATTAATTGGAAGAGTCCAGACATCATCCCACGCTTAGCAACTGGTGCTAATTCAGCAAGGTAAGTTGGGATCAAGGCTGAAGCGGCACCAACGGCCAAACCTAAGATGATCCGGGTAACAATCAAGGTCCAGAATTCTGGAGCAAGTCCGGAACCTAATGCACCGATGAAGAAGAGAACAGAAGTAAACATCAGTAACTTCCGCCGACCAAAGCGGTCTGAGAAAGGTCCAATGGTGATGGCACCAAGGATGGCACCTAACAGGACGGCTGAAACGACACAACCCTGTTGCCAGGAATTCAAAGATAATTGCTTTTCAATAAAGAGAATGGCACCAGAAATTGAACCGGTATCGTAACCGAATAGTAAACCACCTAGCGCAGCAAAGAAGTAAATCCACCCTGCGGATAATTTATGTTTCATGTTTTAAAACCCCTTAAAATAATAAACAAATGCAAGTTAAACAGAGTGAAGCTAGTTGTCTATGCATATTTAGTTAGTATTGATTACCAACTAACCAAAACTAGTTTAACATAAATCTGTCTAAAAGAAAGCGCTTTTACAAACATAAAAACACTAAAAGTCGTGTAAATGCTATTATGGCAGCAATTGAAAGCATTAAGATATTTTTTAAACAAAACTTGTGGTGAAGGTTAATCACTGCAGGGAAAGCTAAGAGCTAGAAAAGTAAGTAGTTATTGCTATTAATATAACTGGTAAAATAGCGTTAATTTGTTTTTTCGTTGATATAAAGGAAGAGGAATCAAACAATGCCCAGGTTTTAAATAAATTTTGGCGAAAGGGTTTACAAAAACGGATTCAAAGTGTATATTGTGACTTGTAAGTTAGTTGTTTATACAAACTAAATATTTCAGGAGGCTACTTAAATTATGGCTGATTTATGGGAAAACATTGGTGACATTAAATATGAAGGCCCACACAAGGGTTTGAAGTCTGGTTTATTCTATCAATACTACAACCCAGATGAAGTTATCTTGGGCAAGAAGATGAAGGACTGGCTACGGTTTGCCGTTGCTTACTGGCACACATTTGACCAACGGCTGGTTGACCCATTCGGTGATGGTACTGCCATGCGTCCATATGACAAGTACAGTGACCCAATGGACCAAGCACTTGCTAAGGTTGACTACGCATTTGAATTCTACAAGAAGTTAGGTGTTAACTTCCTTTGCTTCCACGACCGTGACTTGGCTCCAGAAGGTGACACTCTTCGTGAAACCAACAAGAACTTGGACAAGATCGTTGACAAGATTGTTGAATACCAAAAGGATACTGGGATGAAGGTTCTTTGGAACACTTCCAACCTCTTTACTAACCCTCGTTTCCTTGAAGGTGCCGGTACTGCTCCATCAGCAAAGATCTACGCTTACGCATGTGCTCAATTGAAGCACAGTCTGGAAGTTGGTAAGCGGGTTGGCTCAGAAAACTATGTCTTCTGGGGTGGCCGTGAAGGTTACGAATCACTTTGGAACACCGAAATGAAGCGTGAACAATCACACATTGCTAAGTTCTTCCACATGGCTAAGGATTACGCTAATGAAATTGGCTTCGACGCACAAATGCTGCTCGAACCAAAGCCAAAGGAACCAACTACGCACCAATACGACTTTGATGCTGCTACGACGATTAACTTCATGCGTGAGTACGGTCTTGACAAGGACTTCAAGCTTAACCTTGAAGGTAACCACGCTAACTTGGCTGGTCACACTTACCAACACGAAATTCGTGTTGCTCGTGAAGCTGGTCTGCTTGGCTCTCTTGATGCTAACCAAGGTGACAAGCTGATTGGTTGGGATATTGATGAATACCCATCCAACCTGTACGAAACTACCGCTGCTATGTGGGAAGTTATTGAAAACGGTAGTATCGGACCTCGCGGTGGTCTGAACTTCGATGCAAAGCCACGTCGTACTTCATTCAAGGCAGAAGACCTCTTCTACGGTCACATTGTTGGTATGGATAGCTTTGCTGCTGGTCTGCGTGTTGCTGCTGCAATGAAGGAAGACGGCTTCTTAGACGATATCCTTAAGCAACGTTACGCAAGCTGGGACGAAGGTCTGGGCAAGGACATTGAAGATGGCAAGGAAGACTTCAAGAGCCTTGAAGCTAAGGTTATTGACACTCCTCAATCTGAACTCCGTGCTTCAACTCAATCTGACCACCTTGAAGAAATCAAGGACACTATCAACCACTACATGATCGAAACTCTTGCTAAGTAATGTGAACTACTCCTTATAAGTTTCAACATTAATAACAGTTACTAACTATCAATCAAAATCAATCCAAATGTTCACGACTCATGTAGAAGTGTCGTAAAATAAAGGGCCGAGGCAATCAACTTTGCCCCGACCCTTTTTGCTGAGGAAGGAATGAATACTATGAATGAATACGTTATTGGGGTGGACCTGGGTACCAGTGCCGTTAAGGTGTCAGCAATGGACCGTGAAGGCCAAATTGCAGCCCAGGAAAGTTACGGTTATGACCTCCACCAGCCACACCCTGGTTACAGTGAACAAGATCCCCGTGACTGGCTGTATGGGACAACGATTGCAATTGACCGCCTGATCTTGCGTGACGGCTTGAAGGCAGAAGAGATCCAGGGGATTTCTTTCTCCGGTCAAATGCACGGGTTAGTCTTGCTTGATGAAGACGGTCAGGTTCTCCGTCCTGCTATCTTGTGGAACGATACCCGGACGACGAAGCAGTGTGAAGAAATTAGGGAAAAGCTTGGCGACAAGTTTATTGACATCACCGGAAACCGGGCGCTAGAAGGCTTCACCTTACCAAAGCTGCTCTGGGTTAAGGAAAATGAACCAGAGATTTGGGCCAAGGCAAAGAGCTTCCTATTGCCAAAGGATTATGTCCGTTTTGTAATGACTGGCAAGCAGGCAATTGACTACTCCGATGCTACTGGGACCGTCCTTTATGATATTAAGAAGGGAACCTGGAGCAAGGAAATTTGCGATGCTTTTGATATCCCAATGTCAATGTGCCCATCATTAATGCGGTCAATTGATGAGGCGGGGACCGTCACTGACTACTATTCAATGTTCTCCGGCTTGAAGAAGTCTACCCGGGTATTCGGTGGTGGTGGTGACAACGCCTGTGGTGCTGTTGGTGCCGGCATTTTACAACCAAACATGGTAATGTCAAGTATTGGTACCTCTGGGGTTGTATTAAAGTATGAACCAGATGCCAATGTTAACTACCACGGTGCATTGCAATATGAATGTCACGCCATTCCAGACACCTACTATTCAATGGGGGTTACCCTAGCTGCTGGTCACTCCTTGAACTGGTTTAAGCATACCTTTGCCGCAGATGAAGACTTTACCGAAATGGTTAACCGTGCTGCAAAGCGGCCACTAGGTGCTAACGGCTTGCTCTTTACCCCGTACGTAGTGGGAGAACGGACTCCATATGCTGATGCTGATATTCGGGGAAGTTTTATTGGCGTTGATAGTATGCAAAATAAGTACGATTTTGTTCGGGCCGTCATTGAAGGAATTACCTTTAGCTTCCGTGATATCTTAGATATTTACGACCAGCATGGTCAAGACTTTGATACAGTAGTTGCCATCGGTGGTGGGGCAAAGAGTGCCTTCTGGCTTCAACTCCAAGCAGACATCTTTAACAAGAAGGTTGTTTCCTTGACTAATGAACAAGGCCCAGGCCTGGGGGCAGCAATGTTAGCCGCTGTTGGCCTTGGCTGGTATGACTCCTTGCAAGATTGTGCCAAGAAGTTTGTCCACTTTGGTAAGGCTTATGAACCACAAGCAGATGCGGTTGCTAAGTACAATGACTTATACAAGGTTTACCACCAGGTATACGACCAAACTAAGGGTCTGAGTCACCAACTGATGAAGTTGCGTAACGAATGGGACTAAATTAAATCAAAAATAAAACGAGCTCTAGTGTGGATATCCATGCTAGAGCTCGTTTTTTAGTTACTTCAATTGTTCCAAAACCTTTGCCGCAATTTCATGGTTGGTCCACATCCAAATTGCGTGGCCCAAACCTTCTGAGAGGTGTTCCTCCCATGGCTGGTCATGTGCATCCGGGACGGTCTTCATCGCTGGCATGATAACCAGGTGGAAGGCTACCCAGACCGCAAGCCCAAATGGAATTCCCTCGCCAATTGTCAATACCTTAACTTTCTTCTCAAGGAGGGCGGCATAGGCAGTGGCAAAGCTAATGGAGAAGCCAAAGTGAACCAGGTAGCTGACCCATGGCAAGTCCTGCCCGGAGTACTGGTATGTGGCTTGGGTTAAGGAAGCTGGCACACCGAGTTGCTGGAGTAATTTCTGGGGTGGGTTTACCCGGTCACGTTCAGCAGTCCGTGGTGGTAGGACATTTTCCCACCCTAATTTGACTAAGCCAGAAACGATTCCAGCGGCAGCCCCCGCAATCAACACATGTTTACAATTCATCTTTTTCACTTGGATCACATCCTTTGACCTCATTATAGCAAGGAAGAATTTTAGTTGAAACTAATTAATTTGGCCGGTGACTTAGCCTGATTTCATTCGGTAACTCGCCAAACATTTCACGAAAAACCTTTCGTGCAGTCCGGGGATTTGAAAGCCCGTGTTTCTTAAACAGGTCCTTGATTGCAATGTCAGTATTTATTAAATCGTTGTAAAGCTGGTTTAGTTTAACGACATAGATGTAATTAGTGAGTGAAAGCCTAACCTGTTTCTTAAATAGGCGTGAAAGATAGTTGGGATTATACCCAAAATGGCGTGCTAACCCGGTAACGGTTAACTGTTCAGTACTGTGGTTATTAATATAAATGAGCAGCTGCTTGACGTTATTGTCATTTGGTACCTGTTTATCAGGGTTATTAAGCTTCATAAAGATAACTTTTAAGAGACTGACAAAGGTAATTTGACTATCAAAAAGGAAACCGTCCGGGTGGGTTAGCTGTAAGTAGGCAAATTTTTTGATCAGCTTGAGGGCAAGGGAGTAGTTGGGATCATCGACCATCCCATTATTGAAGGTTACCAGTTCCGGGTGCTTAACGTACGGTTCAATAACCTTTAAGGGGATTTGCAGCACGTAGGCAGTGTTGGGAATATTGGCGACATCGTGGACTACCCCCGAAGGAACCACAATAAAGTGGTCACTGCGGACGACAAATGAAGAAGCTGGGAAAAGGCTTCGCGAGTCCCGGACGGGTAAGTTAGGACAGACGTTAGCACGGCACGGGCTGGTGTTTATCATTGCTTAGCCTCACGGGACTCGTTTTATTTCCGTCGTTACTGTGAAAAATCTAAAGATAAAGGTTCGCGACAGAATTGCGTTTTGTTATGAACCCCGCACACTTGTATTCATGATATGATGTGGATAGAAAGGACGAGATGATAATGGTAAAAATTGACCTTAAATTTGTTGAAGGATTAACGCTTGAAGAACGTGCTTCATTGGTTTCCGGAAAGGACTTTTGGTTTACTGCTAAGGTGCCAGGAGTTGACCGGATGATGATGTCGGATGGTCCCTCAGGCTTGCGGAAGCAGGATATTGATGTGGCACCATCAGATGTGAATAACTCAGTGGATGCCGTTTGCTTCCCATCATCAGCACTGACCGCAAGTTCATTTGATGATGACATGCTATTTAAGCTCGGTCACCACCTAGGGGTTGCTGCTAATGCTGAAAAACTGGGATTATTACTAGGCCCCGGTGTTAACATCAAGCGGAGCCCACTGGCCGGCCGGAATTTTGAATACTTCTCTGAAGATCCACTATTAGCGGGCCGGATGGGGACTGCCTATGTAAAAGGGGTCCAAGAAGAAGGTGTTGGTGTTAGCGTTAAGCACTTTGCCGCTAACAACCGTGAAGACCAGCGTTTTACTTCTTCATCAAACATTGATGAGCGGACTCTTCGTGAAATTTATCTCGCCCAGTTCGAACGGATCGTCAAGGAAGCCCATCCTGCAACCTTGATGTGCTCATACAACCGGCTGAACGGGACGCTAAATTCCCAAAACCAGCGGCTACTGACGGAAATCTTACGGAATGAATGGGGATTTGAAGGCCTGGTTATGTCCGACTGGGGTGCCGTTGCAGACCATGTTGCTGCGATTAAGGCGGGCTTGGACCTTGAAATGCCTGGTAAGGGTCAAGCTTCTGTTGATGAAATTGTTGCCGCCGTTAAGGATGGCCGGCTTCAGGAGTCAACATTAAACCGGTCTGCTCTGCGGATCTTGAAGGTAGTTGAAAAGTGGGGCAAGGATGTCACTAAGAAGGAATCCTACGATAAGGAAGAGCAGCATGAATTTGCCCGGAAGATGGCTGATGACAGTATTGTTCTGCTCAAAAATGATGACCAGCAACTGCCATTAAACGACCATGACTCACTGGCAATTATTGGTGAATTAGCTGCTAAGCCACGGTTTGAGGGCGGTGGCAGTTCCCATGTTAACGCCCACCATGTGGTTACCCCATTAGATGCGGCACCCGCTAATGCAAGTTATGCTGCTGGTTATTCATTAAGTGAAACGAAGCCAGATGAAAAGTTAACTGAAGAAGCCGTTCAGCTTGCTAAGCAAAGCAACCGGGTAATCTTCTTTGCCGGGTTCCCTGAGCAAATGGAAACAGAGGGCTTTGATAAGAAGACCATTTCGCTGCCCGCTAACCAAAATGAATTGTTAGACCAAGTGGTCAGCGTTAATCCGAACGTCACCGTTGTCTTAGAAAACGGGTCAGTTGTTGAAATGTCGTGGGCCGACCGGGTACCAGCAATTGTTGAAACCTACCTTGCTGGTGAAGCAGTCGGGGAGGCAACTTGGGATATCCTGACGGGGAAGGTTAACCCTTCTGGTAAGCTTTCCGAAAGTTTCCCACTCCGCCTGCAAGATAACCCCACTTATGGTACTTTTGGCAAGGACCATGATGAAGAAGACTACCGTGAAGGGATCTTCGTTGGCTACCGCTACTACGACCTTCACGACATGCCGGTTCGTTTCCCATTTGGTCATGGGCTGAGCTACACAACTTTTGATTACTCTGATTTACAAGTTAATGAGGGTAGCGATAACGTGGAAGTTAGCTTCACTGTTACGAATAGTGGTACGGTTGCTGGTAAAGAAGTTACTCAGCTATATGTTGCCAACCATGTTAGCCGGGTTGCAATGCCAGTGAAGGAATTACGCGACTTTGCCAAGGTTGAATTGCAGCCAGGTGAGAGTAAGGAGGTCAGCTTAACACTGTCACGCCGTGCTTTCAGTTACTACAATGTCAAGAAGCAGCAGTGGGAAGCTGATAATGGTGAATATGAGCTGATGGTCGGTAGCTCGTCCCGGGATATTCGCCTATCAACCAAGTTTGAATTGACAATTGGTGTTAACCCATTGGGTGAAATCACCGATGATACTTATATTGGTGACGTATGGAATGACCAGGACCCACAAGTCCAATCAGCATTAAAGGAATCCGGCCTTTATGATGTGCTGAAGCCAATGATGGCCGATGAACAATGGGGTGCCATTTCGGCCAATATGCCACTGCGGTCATTAGCTGCCACGGGGGTTGAAGAAGAAACCCGTGAAAAGTTTATGAAACTAGTTAAGTAATCAGTCGTAGATGCAGAAAAGCGGGAAAACTTTTTTTCCCGTGATTACTGTGTCAATGTTCAAAATAAAAGAATAAGGGTCCGTGATAAAATTGCGCTTTGTCACGGACCCTTATTACATCTTATTCAATTTTATTTTTCCTAATCGGAATGCGGATATTAATTGCTAAGACGGCGACGATAACCAGGATTGAACCGATGATATCAGCGCCGGTCATGTGGAGGTTAAAGATGAGAACCGAACCAATAGTAGCTGATAGGGGCTCGAAAGCATCCATCAGGCTAAAGTTCGTCGCATCAATATACCGTAGTGAGATGTTGGCCATTTGGAATGGAATCAGGGTACCGATAATCAAGACACCGAGCCAGCAAACCCAGACGATCGGAACATTTGGTACGTGTGGTTGGGCCGGGTGAATTGCGAGCAGTATGATTCCGGAAAAAAGAAGCCCCCAGGCGGTAATAACTAGTGATGGTACCCGCCCTTCACGAAGCATTTTTTGTGGAATTAAGGTATTAGTGGCAACCCCAACAGCTGAAATCATCCCCCAGACTAAGATCATCGGGGTAACGGCAAGATGGTTGAAGTGGCCATGGGTTGCAATCGTAAAGACCCCTAAGAAGGCGATGACTGCACAGATAATTTCAATTCGCCGCGGTGGGATGTGCCGGAAAAGCGCCTGGTAAGCAATAATAAAGAATGGCCCCACAAATTGTAAAATAGTAGCGATCGAGGCGTTCCCGTACTGGACCACCATGAAGTAGGCAAACTGGACCGGGACCAATCCGAAAATCCCGTATGAAAAGATGACCCAAGCGTCGTGGGGACTCTTAAAAATTTGGAAGGGGTGGTCGCCCTTTAGCTGACTGACCAGTACCAAAATAGCACCAGCCGCGGTCATCCGCGTCTGCGTCACCCACAATGAGGTGATTGAGCTGCTTGCGTTGAACAGGCCCTTAGCGAAGAGTCCTGAAATCCCCCAAAATGTACAGGCGATAATTACTAGCGCCAGTCCAAAAACTTTTTTATCTTTCATTACTTTTCACTCTCTACTTATAATTTTACACAAGAGTTATTTTAACATAATAAAATAAGGTTCGTGGTAGCTAAATCTGCTCACGGACCTTTGATTGACTATTGATAATTATGAGTAGTGCCAGATTGACCGGATTGCTGGTTGGCAACGTGTGGTCGCTGTTGGTAGAGTTTTTTAACGTTTTCAACGTCTTGCGGCTGGATTGAGTAGTACGAACCGGCGGGCTGCATTACCGATGCTGCCGAATTATGCTGAAGGCCAATTGCGTGACCTAACTCGTGTTCGGCTGTATTGACGATCCGCTCCTGGGAATAGCCGTACGCCGGGCTAAGCAGGTAGCCAGAATTGAGTTGGACATCGGCGTGGATGATATAGCCGGTCATCGCATTCATCTTAGTATTAGTTAAGCCGGCTGCTCCGTTTTTTTGTTCATCAATGGCGGAAATCACAACGTCAGCTTCCTTCTTATTTTCTGTTTCGTGGAAGGTAAAGGCACCGGTCTGGTTCCACTGCCTAATTGCCGTTTCGGTAGCAGAACGAAGGGTGGGGTCGCTGAGGTCAATGTAGACGGTGGCGCTGGGTTGGGTCCAACGTGCGTCAGTTACGTCAGCCTGACTCTCTGTCGTGCTGCTATTTTGTTTAAGGGTAACTTCTTTTTTGCCCAGAAGGCGGTTGATTTGATTGTAAGTAAAAAGTTGGGCCTGCTCAACTGCTTGGTTTAGTTCCTGCTGGAAGGCAGGGCTGCTCTGGTAAAGGCCGAGGAGCCAGACAAAGAGCAGGCAGTAGAGGAGAGTTAAAATGAAATGCTGCCGTTTAATAGTTCTCATCTCCCTTGAATATTGATAGTTTAAGCAAAAAAAGAGAAATAGTCTATTCATATGGTTAACTTTTTGCCAAAATAATCACCGGAATAATTAGAGCTGCGGTATAATATGACTGGAATTTTAAGGGAGGGCTTCGTGATGGCAACCGTATTTGTAGTACAAGTTAAATTAAGCTGGGGAGTAGAAAAAGAATATTTAGTTGCAAATGATGTTGAACCCGGTTTGGATCACCGGTACAAAACGCGGGAAAACTGGCAAGAGGTGATGGTAGATGCTTTAATTAACGTTCCGGTAGCACCATATTTACCAGATAATTCAATTCAACCGCCAATCGCAACGGCAAAAGTTAGCACGGTTAAAGCAGTTGACGACAGTGACGAGGTCGTTCGGGGGATGCAACGGACACGGAGCCAGTTTATTATGGCGGCAATTTGGCAAAAACAAACGACGGCGGTTAACTATAACTTTCTCCGGCACGATTATGACCAGCAAAGTCAGGCTCAAATCAAAGCAGACGTTGACTTCTGGCAAAATGGCCACCAGCACCCTGAAGTAGTTGCCCAAACCAAACAGGCAATCCAAAAACAAGAAGAACGATTAGCAAAACAAATTGAAAAATAAAAAATAGTTGACGTCAGCGGTAAATGCTAGTATAGTTATTACTGTTGTAAAACAACAAATATTGGGCATTCGCCAAACTGGTAAGGCAGTGGACTCTGAATCCATAATTTACTGGTTCGAGACCAGTATGCCCAATTCCTTAAAAAGCTGTTAGACTGGTAGTAATATGAGTCTAGCAGCTTTTTGTTTACGAAAGGAAATGATTAAGATGAAGATTGGCTTTATTGGTACCGGCGTAATGGGAACGGGAATAATTAATAACCTTTTGAAGCACGGAAATGAAGTAACGGTCTTCAACCGGACCCAGGCGCATGCGCAGGCGGTAATTGATAATGGTGCTAAGTGGGCACCAACGCCAGCAGCTGCTACGAAGGGAAACGACTTTGTCTTCACGATGGTTGGCTTTCCAGCTGATGTGGAGGAGGTCTACTATGGTAGTGATGGAATTTTAGCGGCTGCTCCTGAGGACCAGGTCCTGGTTGATATGACGACAAGTAAGCCGTCACTTGCCAAGCAATTAGCTAAGGACGCAGCGCACATGGTTGATGCCCCGGTTTCCGGTGGTGATATTGGTGCGAAGAATGCAACATTGACCGTCATGCTTGGCGGTGCGCAGGCAGATGTGCAGAAGATTATGCCGATCCTTCAGCAGATCAGTGCGAGTCAGCATTATTTTGGCCCCGCCGGAAGCGGACAGCATGCGAAAATGGCCAACCAGATCATGGTTGCCGGAACGATGACCGGGATGACTGAAATGCTCGTATATGCCAAAAAAGCGGGACTCAACTTAGCTGATGTTATTCAGACGGTTGGTGCTGGAGCTGCGGCCAACTGGAGTTTAAGTAATTACGGGCCACGGATTTTAAAACAGGATTACACGCCCGGTTTCTTCGCTAAGCATTTCCTAAAGGACCTGCGGATTGCACTTGATGAGGCAGAGCAAATGGGGCTGGAATTGCCAGCGACAGCAGAAGCAAAGCGCTTGTACGGAGTGCTGGTTGATCAAAAGAAGCTGGGGAATGACGGTACTCAGGCGCTAGTTAAACTGTGGTGGAATCAGAGTAACTAAAAGAAACCGTGACAGTTGATGACAACCAGCACGGGTGCAATCAGCAGCTAACGTCTGGCTTACAGAACGCTAGCTGCCGATTTGTAGTCGTGGGAGACTTCTGTTGTGCTTCCGTTGCTGGTACAATACAGTTGGTTAAGGAGAAGAGAAATGGCAAGTAATTCAGATTCAATTTACTATGTTTTAACAAAATTAAAGCACCATCCGGAACTGATTAAGTCGGAACGAGCACGGTATACCAATACGGTGTTAATTCTTTTTTCAGATGAGCTGAAGATTGCGGATAGTAGTTTCTACTTTCCGGATATGCGGCTGATGGTGAATCGGTTATCAAATGACTTTGTGGCCAAGAATGGGGACCTGCTTGACTACTTCTTTCAACGGACAAACGGAGGAGCAAAGGTTTACCACGATGCGTGGGCAACAACGTCACACTTACCGCAAGATCACCTATTTATGTTAGAACTTTCCTATGAATAATTAGGGAGGGAAATGATGACACTTCTTATTTCAACAGTGACATTGGTGGTCGCGGCGGTAATTAGTGGGATTGTCTGTGGAATTATCCCCCGTGCTTCGGGGAATTACGTTAGTATCCTGATTGGGTTTATCATTGCGCTAATTGCGCCATTAAACCAGCTTGTTGCCCAGTTCCATTCCGAAGCATTTATGTATATCATTGCGCCCTTGATTTATTTTGAAGGGCAAACGACCAGAATTCACTTTGTCGGTCACTGGCTGCGGCAGATCATTGAAACGGCCGTGCTGCTGGTTGTTATTTCCCTCGTGGTGGCGGGCTTTTCCGTTTACCTATGTGGGATTCCACTAGCACTATCGTTTGTGATGGCGGCGATTAGTACGCCGACTGACGCGACTGCGACGGAGACGGTATCGGAAGGACGGATCATGCCGGACCGGCAAGGAAAGCTGTTGCGTGCCGAGTCACTTTTTAATGATGCAACGGGAATTGTGCTGGTAGAAGCGATGCCCTGTGGGTACGGGCTGTTCACTTTGAATACCAACAGGCCTTTTTAAACTTTTTGCTGTCTGCTGGTGGTGGAATCCTTGTCGGGATTGTGTTTGGCCTGGGGATGATTAGCTTCCAGCAGGGGTTGCGCCGCTTCTCACGGTCAACCTATAATGCTCAGGATATGCTGTTCTTGATTACCCCGTTCTTTATCTACTTTGTGGCAGAAGAAGTTGGGGTTTCGGGGATTATTGCCATAGTTTGTGCCGGGCTAATGCAAAATAGTGAAAGCTCACGGAGCAGGTTTGCCCATCCCCGGCAGTTTCACAATGGCCTGGTGTTAATTGACCTGGCTAGGGAAATCCTAAACAACATGATTTTTGTAGTTCTTGGAATATTAATCGTGCGGATTATTCGCGCCGATTTAATCGCGGCAGACCTCGATTTTAAGTGGGTAATTGCCGGTGTAACACTCTATGTTGCAATGCTAGTGGTTCGGTACGTATATGGCCTCTTTACCGGGATGGCCGCAAGGGGAAGTCTGATCTTTTCACTTGGTGGCGTTCACGGGGCGGTAACGCTTGCACTGGTATTTTCTGTTGCGGGTAGTTTAACTGACCACCAGTTTCAATTTGTTATTATGACAGAAACGTTGTTGGTTTTGTTAAGTATGATTGTCCCATCAGTTGCATTTAAGTTTATTCTGAAGGCAGATATTCCCGATACAGTGATTCAACAACGGATTGACAAACTGCGGCGGGAAATGGTGCTGGAAGGAATTAACGCGGTAAATGAGATGTACCTGCCGGCCAACGTGAAATCGAGTGTGTTGTATGACCTCCGGGACCAAAAGGGGGTAACGACTTTCCGAGATTTCTGGAAGCAGTGGTCGGCTAACAGCCGGAATGATGAGTTCAGTGATGCGGAACGTGACTTGGAGCGCCAAGCTTTATTGTGGGCGTTTCGGTCAGAGCGTCGTTATTTGAACATGATTGCACAACGTGAAGAATTACGTGAGTATGTGTTTGAACTATATAATGAAGTAGTTTTAGCAGAATCAATTTTAATCGACCCCCAAAATGGCCGAAATTAAATTATGAATTGACAAAGTAATCAGTTATAACGTATAATCCTCATTGTACGTTATTGCCCGCTGGTCAAATTGGTTAAGACGTCGCCCTCTCAAGGCGGAGTTACGGGTTCGATCCCCGTGCGGGTGATTTTTTATACTTTCATTTAATTCTGTTTAATCATAAATGCTTGATATATCAACGTTTTGAAAATTAGATAGAACTAAATATAACTGCTCGTTATTAATTTTTGAGTCAAATTTGAGTCAAAAAATAATTAAGTCAGCACAGAACGGTCACCTTTTGTTAGGTGGCCTTTTTGTTTTAAATTTATTGTCATTTATTTTTGAAATATTGGTGGATTATAGAATGAAGTTAGCCACCCAGTTGGTGGTAAATAAAAAACGCCATTCGGCGTGACATCAGGTATCAT
>NZ_CANDNW010000033.1 GCF_947387525.1 Limosilactobacillus viscerum | reverse complement strand
TGTGGTGACACCATTAAAGACCTTTATGGGTTTTTCTGTCCACTAATATGTTCAACTTAAATTTTACAATCTGCCAATTAAAAAAAGGTTTTCCCGCATTTGATGTTATTCAAACATGGGAAAGCCTTTAATTATTAATTATCAAAATATTCCTTTAAGAAGTGCACCACGTGGTCGCGGTAGTCCTGGGGGTTAATCCAGAAGCTTTCCGCATGGGTAGCGTTGTCAACGATCCATAAGTCCTTTGGTGCCTTCGTTGCTTGATAATTTTCCAGTGCCATGTAGCTAGGAACGTAATCATCCTTTTCACCATGGATAAAGAAAATCGGCAACTTGTTCTTAGCCAGCTGCTCCGTTGATGAAACGTCGCCAAGATAAAAGCCAAGACGGTGGCGGCTAATTGTTGAAACCAGCGGGTAGATTGGATACTCAGGTAGGTGGTATTGCTTCTTTAGCAGGTAAGCAAGCTCATCCTTGATGCTGGAGTATCCACAATCGGCGATGATGCATTTGACTTGTGGTGGTAGTTTTTCACCACTCATCATTTCAACGGTCGCACCACCCATGGAGACACCAAAGAGGACAATCTTAACTTGGTTACCAAGCCGGTTAACTACTCGTTTTAACCATTCCTGGTAGTCAAGCCGGTCTAACCAGCCAAAACTGATGTAGCGACCAGCACTTTGACCATGGGCTCGGTCATCGGGAAGAAGGACGTTAAAGCCAAGATCATAAAACATCTTGGCATAGCTAGACATCGTTTCACCATTACCCTTGTAACCATGAGAAATGACCACTGCCTTCTCCTTATTACCATCTTTGGCAGGAATAAAGTAGGCAGACATTTCGCCATCACCGTCTTCCGGTGAAAATGTCCAGCGCTCCTTTTCAACTAGCTTGAACCAATCAACGTATCCCCAGTATTCGTTGGCGTACTTTTGCTTTTCTTCTGACGTTTCGGGCACATAATTGACCCGCTTAAATGCAATCTTGAAAAGGTGTTCGCTCACAGCAAAACTGGTTGCTGCGATCCCCCCTACAGTCGCGAGACTAGTAAGTAAAAATCCCTTCTTGCTAGTCATTTAGACACATCCTTTCGTAATAGACTTAAGAAAACATAATGGTTATCCTATGCCAAACTTGATGGTGAATCAAACAAAAAGAGGCATAACGTTTCATTATGCCTCATATTAGTTAGAATGCATTAGTCTTGGCGATGTAATCGTCAACACCGTCCGGATTTCCGCTCCACTTAAACTTGTCGTACCAAATCGAGTGCTTTTCCTGGTCCAGTTCAGCGATTGCCTCCATTTCGTCAGGGGTGAGGGTGAAATTAAAGACGTCCATATTTTCACGCATCCGTTCAGCATGTGTTGATTTAGGAATAACTACGAATCCTTGTTGGAGTTCCCACCGCAATTCAACTTGAGCAACACTCTTGTCATGGTCATCAGCAATCTTCTTAATCACCGGTTCGCTCAGTAGTTGTCCATTACCGAGCGGTGACCATGCTTCGAGCTGGATGGCGTTGCCCTGACAGAATGCAACGGTATCTGGTTGGTGGATCCGGGGGTTAAATTCAATCTGGTTAACCATTGGCTTAATCCGTGCATGGTCCAGTAAATTGGTTAAGTGTTCCACATTAAAGTTGCAAACCCCAATTGCCTTAGCTTGACCGTCATGGTAAATATCCTCTAAGGCCCGCCAACTTTCAGTATACTTGTCAAATACTGGCCAGTGGAGGAGTAGCAAGTCAACATAGTCAGTTTGCAATCGTTTCAATTGTCCATTTACAGCTTCACGGAGCTTATCATAATTACCCTGGTCACCATTAAAGATCTTAGTGGTGAGGAAAAGGTCTGAACGGTTGAGCCCAGTTTTTTGCATACCGGAAGTAAGGCCGGCACCAACGGCAGCTTCATTCCCGTATTGTTTTGCAGTGTCGAAGAGGCGGTAGCCATTCTCCATTGCCGTAGCCACCATGTTACTAGTTTCCTCATTAGATGACTTCCAAA
Organism: Limosilactobacillus viscerum; assembly: GCF_947387525.1. Lineage (GTDB taxonomy): Bacteria > Bacillota > Bacilli > Lactobacillales > Lactobacillaceae > Limosilactobacillus > Limosilactobacillus viscerum. Next base: position 15,923 of record NZ_CANDNW010000033.1, on the reverse strand, counting down.
CGCCAAGACCAACTTTCGGCATTGTTAAGCCATTGTTTAGTTTTATACTTTTACTTTCATCCATGATCTAAACACCTTCTTATCAACCTAGTATACCATTTCCAGCAGAAAACCAGACAAAGTGCTATTATGAAAATAATCTTAAAAGAAATGACTTGATATTAATGAATGAAGACCAGTTAAAAATTGTTGATGTTCAAACAAGACTGACTGAAGCACCGTTGAAACGGCCGTTTGTTACCCACTTACACCAAGTAAGTGCAATCCGTGCAGTCCAGGTACAGGTAACATTACGGAATGGGATGGTCGGTATCGGTGCCGCAACACCGAACGAACAAGTGACGGGAGATACAATCGCTAGTCTGAAGGAGGTCGCTGAGTCGGTAATTGCTCCTGAACTTATCGGTTTGTCCCTTGGTCACCTTGAGACATTGATGGGACGATTGAATTCGGTAATTCGTTATAATGAACCAGCAAAGGCCGCCTTTGACATCGCTATTTATGACTTACAAAGTCAAATCAGCGGCCTGCCGTTAACAACCTTGCTCGGCGGAGCAAAACATGCAATGGCAACTGACTATACCATTAGTATCGGCCCCCAGGCACAAATGGTTAACGAAGCAAGGCAATTAGTCAGGGATGGCTTCACCGCGTTGAAAGTAAAGATCGGTAACCAACCAGTTCAAGAGGATGTTGCAATAGTGACAGCAATTGCAGACGCCGTTGGTCCACAGGTGGCACTCAGGATTGATGTTAACCAGGGCTGGAACTATAAGGAAGCATTACTGGGAATAAAGATGTTGGCAGACGCTAACCTAAATATTTCGTTTCTCGAGCAGCCCTTGCCCGCTGCGGACCTACTAGGGTTAGCAAAGTTACGTGCAGAGAGTATTTTGCCAATTATGCTTGACGAAAGTGTCTTTTCGCCAGCAGATGCTTTGCAGGTAATTAAAGCCGGTGCTGCGGATCTGGTTAATATTAAGCTGATGAAGAGTGGGGGCCTATACAATGCAACTATTATTAACCAGCTTTGTGCAACGGCGGGGATTCCCTGCATGGTTGGTTGTATGATTGAGGCAGAAGAAAGCCTAGCGGCCGCACTTGCCTTCGCTAACGCTCACGAAAATGTTCACTTTATTGACCTTGATTCCTGTTTCATGGCGAAGGAAGACCAGTTAACAAAAATTAAACACCAGGGGCCAAAATTGTGGCTTTAAAACAAAGAAGGGCGTCGTGACAAAAACGGTTCTGTCATGACACCCTTGTTTTTAATTCAGAATAATTAATAGTAATATCATTTTATTTAGTAGTACGGTGGACAAGCATGACCGAGCCAACGGTACTGATAATTGCAAAAAGTGCACCAATGTAACCAATTTGACTAATTGCGACAAAATTAACTGCGATCGACGCCGTGAAAGAGCCAACCGTTACCCCAATGTTAGTACAAATTGGGTTTAGTGAGGAAGCAAGGTTCATTGCGGCTGGATAATCACGGTCAGCCACGTTTAGAAACATCACTTGCAAGATCGAACCAGGCATTCCCAGTACCAGGCAAATTACACAAAGCAGCGCAATCCCAGCAAGTGGTAACTTGAAGCTTAATCCCATTACTAATAAGAGGATCAAGCAGGCCAAGCTAATCAGTGGTAGTTTCGTAACACCATACCGACTGGAAATAATACCGGCACAGGTATTACCAATGATGAACATTACCCCGACTAACCCCAGAAGCCAATTCAACTGGGTAGTGCTGTAATTGAGGACGTTAGTAATGATCGGCCGAATATAAGTATAAAAGGTGTATTCAGCAGCAATGATGGTGATCATTACGACAATCCCCAGAAAGATCCGCGGATCCTTGAGTAACTTAACCTGGTGTCCAATAGATCCCTTTGTCTGCTTGGTATTCCTTGGAACTAGGAAGTAAAGAAAAGCGCCGACAATCAACGTTACGACACTGATCAGGGCAAAACTTGCATGCCAAGAAAAGGCAGTAGAAATGGTTGTGCCAATCGGTACCCCGATAATCGTTGCGGTACTAAAACCAGAGAAAACAGTGGCCACTAGCATTGAACGCTTCTCGATTGGGGCAATGATACTGACATACACCAGGATTAATGAAATAATTGCACCGGCAACACCAGCGGTAATGATTCGGGACACGAAGAGCCAAAACAAGGTAGGTGCACATGCGGTCAGCGTATTTCCTAGCAGAAAGATCACCATCAGGGTCATCAATACTTTAAAACGGTCATACTTACTAGTGATGGTAGTCAGCACCGGCGTACAAATTGCGTATGTCAGTGCAAACATCGTGACGAGGAAGCCCACTGTCGATAGTGAGGCATGGTAGCTTTTCGCGATGTTGGAGAGAACCCCAACCACCATAAATTCATTACAGCCCAAGAGAAAAGCAACCAGCACAAAGGTGATGGACTGTAAACGATACTTAGTCATTGATTTAACTCCTTTCCGTAAAACATTTTACCATAAGGCATTTACTAGCAAACTAAAAAAGTTATTTGATTGACAAATAGTCAACCAAATAACTTCTAGTCTATGCGCTGGTTCCCTGACGGACAATCTTATGGTAGAGCTGCCGACTCAAAAAAAGGGAAACCAGTAGTAATATGAGGCAGAAGGCAAAACCAGTTTGGATTCCAAGGTGTGATGACTGACAGTGGAGGATGTTGTTGACAATCCCCACAACGGCAACGATCAACGCCGTCCCAAACGAGGCTGCAATTTGCCGCATCGTATTAAATGTTGCAACTGCATCTGGCACGATTTCGTTTGGCAGTAGTGAGAGCGCCTGAGTTTGTAACGGAATCAGCATGGTAACTAACCCGAACTGGCGGACGGTTTGGAAAATGGTAATCATCAAAACTGTACTCTGCGCACCAATTACTGCCTGGAAGGTCGTCCCAATAATATCAATAATTAGTCCCGCACCGACTAACCACTTAATTGGGTAAATATCGTAAAATCGCCCACTAGTGGTGGAAAGTAGCCCGGTTAAGATTGCCCCCGGCAAAACAGTAATTGCGGAAATTACGGTCCCTTTGCCAAGAACAATCTGAACAAGTAATGGAATTAAAATGGAGTTTCCGTACATGGTAGCCGTAATCAGCATATTAATTACCGTAGCCAGAACGAATTGTTTGTGGGCAAAAATCTTAAAGTTAATCAGCTGGTGGTCACTATGGCGCTGGTTGATAACATAAAAAGTCAAGGCCACAATTCCAATTAGTACGTAACCCGCAACGTCGAAGGTCGCCAGTTTGTAGTTTGAAACGTTTGATAACCCCATCAGTAATGACCAGAGCCCAATTGTAATTGTCACTAATCCAACCACATCAAAGCGCGGCGATTCGTTGTGCGGGATGTAGGGAAGAAAGAAAAATGACAAGAGCAAAGTAATCAAGGCAAATGGGATAATAAGGATAAAGAGGTAGCGCCATGATAAGTAGTCTAGTAAGAAGCCTGAGACGGCTGGCCCAAGAATTGGTGCACAGTTAAAGGCTAGGCCAATTACGCCCATAATTCGTCCTTTTTTACCAGGAACGGCATAACGAATAGCCAACACGTTGACTAACGGCATCATCATTCCGGCACCAATTGCCTGAATCATCCGCGCGAGGACAATGAAGCTAAAATTACTAGCAAGAGCACCCATAATTGTCCCAACCAGGAAAACGCCGGCAAAAATAATGAACAGGCGGCGGAATGAGAAACGCTTAATAAGGTATGAACTAACGGGGATCATTAAAGCGTTAACCAGCATGTAACCATTCATTACCCACTGAACGCGTCCTTCAGAAATTCCAAAAACCTTCATAAACGTTGGCAACGCGATATTCATCAAGGTTGAACAGAGCAAGCCAAAAAAGGTACCGAAAACCATGATGACTAGTGCGTGGCTTATTCGTTGATCTTTCATATATGTGTAACTTTTATCTCCCTTTTGTAAAACTAATAGTTTTTAGTTTACCAAGCCCTGGATGAAAGTCAATCAAGAATTTTGTTGGCTGAAAGCAATGAAAATGGTAAAATATAGTGAATCTACACATGTAAACAAACTGGAGGCGGACAAAATGAAGGCAGACCAGCAAATTTCACCGGCAGAATGGCGGGTAATGCGGATCGTGTGGACACTTGGCAGTTGTACCAGTCACGAAATCATTGACCTTCTTCAACGGAGGGTTGACTGGAAGTCGGCAACGATCAAGACTCTCCTCCGCCGACTGGTAGATAAGGGTGCACTTTCGACTGAAAAGAAGGGACGGGCATTTGTTTACCACCCATTGGTTGAAGAAGAAGCAACCATGTGCCTTGCAGCGGATAACTTGTTTGATAATATCTGTGAGCGCCGGGTCGGGGCAACTCTTTATCACGTAGTTGAAAACGCTGAATTAAGCAAGGATGACATTAATCGGTTGCAACAATTGCTCAACAAAAAGGGTAAGAATGCGCCAGATAGTGTTAAGTGTAACTGTGTACCAGGCCGTGAAATGAACTGCTAGGAGACGACTAATATGATTAGGGGATTAGGAATTGACTTAACGGAGATTGACCGGGTAAAAAGACTGGCAAAACGTCATCCGCAATATATCGACCGAATTCTCACACCGCGTGAACAAAAGCAATATGAACAGTATAGTAACCAACGGGCTGCCGAATATCTGGCTGGCCGGTGGTCACTAAAAGAATCGTTTTCCAAGGCGTGGGGAACAGGTATCGGGAAACAAGTTGGCTTCCAAGATATCGAGATTATCGATAATGAATTAGGTGCACCAATCGTTACTAAGTCACCTTTTAATGGCCGGGTACACGCTTCAGTAAGTCACACCGGCCAATTAGTAATGACAGAAATAATACTAGAGCGATAAGATGTGAAGGCATTTTTATTGGCTGCTTTACTTAATAGAGCTGTGACACAAACCGGTTAGGGACTGATGGCTGTAGCTATACAACTAAGGTCCTGGGTTGTGGCACGCGATATCTCTATAATATTCGGAGCTAAAACAAGGGCTCGTGATAAAACCAGGTTTTGTCACGGGCCCTAAATTTTTTAAATAAAAATCAGTTCTTTCGAAATTTAGTTAAGGGCATGAACTATTGCTGATTATCAAATAGATAAAATTATAAAACAATGCCATAACACGATTTATGGCTAAAAATAGTTTGACAATCAAAATAGTTCTAAATATAATTTGACCATCGAATACTTTGATATTCGAAATACTTTTTAAACAGAAAGTTGGTGTGATATTTGGCATTAATGACAGCTCAGGAAGTTATGGATTTAATTCCGAATCGCTATCCAATTTGCTATATTGATTATGTTGATTCGATGGTTCCTGGCGAAAGCATCGTTGCAACCAAAAATGTAACGATTAATGAGTCCTTCTTTCGGGGGCACTTTCCTGGGAATCCGGTAATGCCTGGCGTACTGATTATTGAGACCCTAGCCCAAGCGGCTTCGATCTTAATTCTGAAATCACCAGAGTTTTACAAGAAGACAGCTTACCTCGGTGCGATCCATAAGGGAAAGTTTCGCCGGATGGTTAAACCAGGAGATGTGATGAAGCTCCACATCAAGATGCTCAAGAAACGTAGTCGGATGGGCATTGTTGATGCAGTGGCTACAGTCGATGATAAGAAGGTTTGTAGTGCCCAGTTGGTCTTCATCGTTGCCGATCGTCAAGCAAAGATTTAAAGTCTTGTTTCGACTATAATGTATTTTGATATCTAAATTATTTGATAAGGCAAACAAAAAGGAGAATACATTATGGCGGATGAGTACCAACAAATTAATAAAGCACTGATAAAAATATATAACGGTATCCTATGGGTTGAAGAAAAAGAACTGTGCAAAAGTACTTTTAGTGACTTAACAATTAAGGAACTCCACGCCGTCGATGCAATTTCGATGTATGATCACCAAACGGTTTCGCAAGTTGCTAAAAAGCTCCACCTTACACCCGGAACAATGACGGCCATGACTGACCGGCTTATTCGCAAGGGTTATGTTGAACGGAAGCGTGATGAGACTGACCGGCGAATTATCCGCCTTTACTTAACCAAGAAGGGGCGGGTACTTTACCGTGCACACCGTGCTTTCCATAACATGATGGTTAAAAGCTTCTTAAAGGACATGGATGACCAGGAGTTAAAGGTTGTTAATAAAGCGATCTCCAACCTTGAGGACTTCCTAGATGAACATGCTTAATTAGGTAAGGAAAGATTAGTAGTGAATGATTGGAAAATAGTCAGTACTGCTTCGGTGACTCCTAACAAGGTAGTCACTAATGATGACCTCAGTCAGCTGATGGATACTTCCGACGAATGGATTAGGTCACGTACAGGGATTAAGCGTCGTCATATCAGCACAAGCCAAAACACGAGTGACCTGGCTGCGGCGGTTGGTAAAAAGCTCCTCTTAGAGAGCGGGTGTCCGGCCCAGGATGTTGATCTGATAATTGTGGCAACAATGTCGCCCGATTCTTACACGCCATCTACTGCTGCACTAGTGCAGGGGAAAATTGGCGCAGGACATGCAGTGGCGTTTGACATCTCAGCCGCTTGTTCAGGATTTGTGTACGCGTTAACGGTTGCCAGTGCCTTACTAAAAAAGCCTGCATTTAACCATGCGATGGTCATTGGTAGCGAGACACTCTCAAAGATTATTAACTGGGAGGACCGTTCAACTGCGGTGCTTTTTGGTGATGGGGCTGGCGGCGTTTTGCTTAGTACTTCTGCCGACCACCATCTACTAGGTGAAGATTTAGCAAGCTTTGGCCAGCTTGGCGATAAGATTGTCGCCGGTCAAACTCCGGTCGCTTCAGCTTTTCCCGCACCTGTTGCTAAGTTATCTCCATTTACGATGGATGGGCGAGCAGTTTACAAGTTTGCAACGCACGAGGTTCCAGCGTCAATTAAGCGGGCAGCAGCAAAGGCTCAGATTGATTTGGACCAGGTTGACCATTTTTTGCTTCACCAGGCGAATGCACGTATTATTCGGCAAGTAGCAAGACGGTTAAATCAGCCACTAGCTAAGTTTCCGATCAATATTGACGAGTATGGAAATACTTCAGCCGCGAGTGAGCCGATCTTGCTAGCAGAATGCGTTAAAAAGGGTGTAATTAATCATGGTGAGATAGTTGCACTTGCAGGATTTGGCGGCGGCTTAACCACCGGAACAATAATTATTAAATATTAATACAGAAAGAGGAAAAAGATTATGACTAAAGAAGAAATTTTCAATGATGTTAAGGTAATTGCAGTTGATGAATTGGATGTTGACGAAGACAAGGTAACGATGGATGCAAAGATCCAAGACGATTTAGATGCCGACAGTCTTGACGTTTTTGAAATTATGAATGAACTTGAAGATAAGTTTGACATTGAATTAGATAGTGACGAATCAGTTACGACCATTTCTGACGTAGTTGACCTGGTTGCTAAGCAAATTGCTGCAAAGGACTAATACAGATGAAATTAGGACTGTTATTTAGCGGTCAAGGGGCACAAAAGCCAGGGATGGGATTGGATTTTTTATCTGATCCCCTTTTTGAAAGCATCATTTCTGAAGGAAGTTCGGTTACTGACCTTGACCTTAAAAAGATCATGGCGAGTGAAGATGGCAAGCTTAAGGAAACCAAAAATGTTCAACCAGCACTGGTTGCGGTGAGCTACGGAATTTACCGGATGCTCAGCCGTGACCTTCCAAAGCTACCAGTTGCCGCAATGGCTGGCTTATCCCTTGGTGAATATGCGGCATTAATGGCTAGCAATTCATTGTCAGCTGGTCAGGGCCTTCAATTATTAACTGATCGTGGCCGGTATATGCAAACAGATGCTGACCAAACTGCAAGCTCAATGGCCGCTGTTTTGAATCCAGACGTAAAAAAAGTGAACGATGTTTGTGATAAATACCCACATGTTTGGATTGCTAACTACAACTCACCAGCACAATTAGTGATCGGCGGGGTAACGGATGAACTAAAAGAAGCGGTTGCTGAATTAAAAGAACAGTCTGCTGCTAAGCGGGTTGTTGTTTTACGGGTCAGCGGCGCATTCCATACACCACTCTTCAATGGTGCTCGACAAAAAATGCATGCCCGTCTGGCTAACCAACCATTTCGTCAGCCAGCTATTCCGGTTATTAGCAATACCACAGTTAGTGAATTTCAAGATGATAAGATTGCGTCGATTATGGAACGGCAATTAGCTGTACCAACACACTTCGGTGATGATGTTGCCTACATGGTTGAACACCAGGGGATTGATTCAACACTAGAAATCGGCCCCGGGAAGACACTTTCCCGCTTTGCCAAGCAGGTTAATCCACGGTTGAAGCGGTCAAATATTGCAACAATGAAGGATTATGCAGAATTCGTAAAGGAGAATCAGCAATGGAGTTAAAAAACAAGGTCGCACTGATTACCGGTAGCAGTCGGGGAATTGGTGCAGCAACAGCTAAGGCATTCCTTAAGGCTGGTTGTCGGGTGATCTTAAATGGTCGTCATGAACTTACGGATGAGCAAAAGAAGGAACTCGAAAGTATCGGCGGCCAATACGTATATCTACAAGGTGATATGGCAAAGCCGGCTGAAATTAAACAGCTGGCTAAGCAGGCCTGGGACCAGTTTGGTCAAGTTGATATTCTGGTTAACAACGCCGGTATCAACCGGGACAAACTATTTATTGGAATGAAACAGGAAGACTTTGACGATGTAATTGCCGTCAACCTTCGCGGTCCATTCTTGCTGACAGAATTAATTCTTAAAAAGATGTACAAGAAGCGTCAAGGAAGCATTATTAACCTGGCGAGCGTTGTCGGAATGCACGGAAATGCCGGGCAAGCTAATTATGCTGCTAGTAAGGCTGGTTTGATTGGACTTACCAAAACGGTTGCTAGAGAGGGCGCCCTTCGTGGAATTCGTTGCAATGCGATTGCCCCCGGCATGATTGATAGTGAAATGACAGTTAAGCTTTCTGATAAGGTGAAAAAACAAATTAGTGGTCAAATTCCTTTACGACGTTTCGGAAAGCCTGAAAAAGTTGCTCAGACAGCAATCTTTTTGGCACAAAATGACTATATTACTGGGCAAGTAATTGTTGTCGACGGTGGAATGACCATTTAGGAGTGAATAAGAAAATGACAAGAGTAGTAATTACAGGAATGGGTGCCATTGCACCAAATGGTAATGGCTTAAACAACTTCGTCAATAACACCCTCGCAGGTAAGGTGGGGATTAAAAAAATTACTAAGTTTGATGCTGAACCGACCGGTATTGCGGTTGCTGGTGAAGTTGACGACTTTGACCCGAAGGCAGTTGTCGGTAAGAAGGCTGCTCGCCGGATGGACCTGTACTCACAATACGCTGTTCAAACCGCAATTGAGGCGCTAGAAATGGCCGGTATTAATGAAGAAAATACAAAGCCCGAAGACCTCGGGGTAATCTATGGATCCGGAATTGGCGGCCTGACTACCATCCAAGAACAGATTATTAAGATGCATGATAAAGGGCCAAAGCGGGTTTCACCGATGTTTGTGCCGATGGCCATTGCCAATATGGCAGCCGGAAACATTGCTATTCGGGCAAATGCGCAAAACATTTGTACCTCTATTGTGACCGCTTGTGCAACTGGTACTAACAGTATTGGTGAAGCCTATCGTCAAATTAAAGAAGGACGGGCCCAGGCAATGATCGCTGGTGGGTCAGAAGCTTCGGTCAACGAGATTGGCATTTCTGGCTTTGCTTCCCTGAACGCACTTTCAACTACTACTGATCCGCTGAAGGCTTCCAAGCCATTTGACCGTGACCGGAACGGTTTCGTCCTCGGTGAAGGTGGCGGTGCCTTAATCCTAGAAAGCTTAGGACATGCGCAGGAACGTGGCGCCAAAATTATTGGTGAAGTAGTCGGATATGGTGCTACTGGTGATGCTTATCACATCACGGCACCGGATCCGGAAGGCAAGGGTGCTGCTCGAGCAATGCAACAAGCAATCGATGAGGCTGGCATTAAGCCAGAAGATGTTGACTACATTAATGCTCATGGTACCGCAACCCACGCAAACGACAGTGGTGAAGCATTGGCAATTAACAAGGTATTTGGTAAGGAAAGCAAGGTTCTGGTCAGTTCCACTAAGGGGATGACCGGCCACTTGCTTGGTGCCGCTGGTGCTATTGAAGCGGTAATTACCGTCGCGGCACTACAACAAGGAAAACTGCCAATGAACGTTGGCTGTGAAAACCAGGATGAAGAATGCCAGGTTAACCTGGTAAACAAGGATAACCAAGACATGCCAACCGCTCAGTACGCCCTGAGCAATTCCTTTGGCTTTGGTGGACATAATGCCGTGTTAGCATTTCGCAAATGGGGGTAACATACTTGGAATTTAATGACATTCAGAAGTTAATGACCGGGTTTGAAAAATCTTCAACTCGCGAACTAAAAATTGATGATCAGGATTTTCACCTTTACTTAAGCAAGAATGAAAATTCAGTGGTATCACCGGCAGAACAAGGAACAACTGCAAAACCCGGTGCAGTTTCAACTGAGGCACCTGCAGAAAAACAAGCTAGTTCTGTTTCAATTAAGGCCCCGCTTGTCGGTACCGTTTACCTGCAACCAAAGCCTAATAAGCCGGCTTACGTTAAAACAGGGGATCATGTTCACAAGGGCGATGTAGTTTGCGTAATTGAAGCAATGAAGATGTTGACTGAAGTTAAAAGTGACCACGATGGCATTATTGAGTCAGTTAACGTCGAAAACGGTGACTTGGTTGAATTTGACCAACCACTATTTACAATTACGGAGGGTTAATGAATGGCAAAAGTAGATTTAGATTCAACAGAAATTCAGAAGATAATTCCACACCGCTACCCAATGCTATTAATTGACCGGGTAGAAGAACTGGAACCGGGAAAGATGGCGGTTGCTAAACGAAACGTAACAATTCACGAGGAAGTATTCAATGGTCACTTCCCAAGTAACCCGGTTCTTCCCGGTGCGCTAATTGTTGAATCACTCGCGCAGACTGGTGCGGTTGCCTTACTGTCTGCACCAGAATTTAAGGGCAAGACTGCTTACTTTGGTGGAATTCAATCTGCTGAATTCCGGAAGGTGGTCCGTCCCGGCGATTCAATGCGTTTAGAAGTGGAATTGACCAAGGTTCGTGGAAATATTGGTGAAGGAAAAGGAATTGCAACGGTGGATGGCGAAAAGGCCTGCACCGCTGACTTAACTTTTGTGATTGGCTAGGTGAATTAAATGTTTTTAAAGGTTTTAGTCGCCAACCGTGGTGAAATTGCAGTCCGCATCATTCGTTCTTTAAGAGAATTGGGGATTAAGTCGGTTGCAATCTATTCAACTGCTGACCGGGAAAGTCTCCATGTTCAGTTGGCGGATGAAGCAGTCTGTGTTGGTACAGCCCGCCCGCAAGATTCATACCTAAACATGCAAAATATCTTGGCAGCTGCTGTTGGGACGGGTGCGCAGGCAATCCATCCGGGTTTTGGTTTCCTCTCCGAGAATGCGGAATTTGCGGAAATGTGTGCGGAATGTGGGATTACTTTTATCGGGCCCCACGCTAAAACCATTGATTTGATGGGAAACAAGGAGCATGCTCGCGAACAGATGCGGAAGTCAGGCGTCCCTGTTATTCCCGGCAGTGAGGGTTATATTCGCGATTACGCATCAGCAGAAAAGGTTGCTAGTAAGATCGGCTATCCGGTCTTATTAAAGGCCGCTGCTGGTGGTGGCGGTAAAGGGATCCGGCGGGTAAATGATCCTGGTCAGATGGAGCGTGCGTTTAATGAAGCACAAAGCGAAGCACGCCTCTCCTTTAATGATGACCGCATGTACCTGGAAAAGATAATGGAGAATGTTAAACATATCGAAGTGCAAGTCTTTCGCGATCAGTTTGGTCACGCAGTTTATTTTCCTGAACGGGATTGTTCACTGCAACGTAACAAGCAAAAAGTACTTGAAGAAAGCCCTTGCTCACTTGTCAGTCCAGAACAGCGGCAAAAATTAGGGCAGATTGCTCTAAAAGCAGTTAATGCGATCAATTATCTCAACACTGGGACGTTAGAATTTTTGATGGACCAGGACCATCATTTTTACTTCATGGAAATGAATACCCGGATCCAAGTTGAACATACGGTAACGGAAATGGTTACCGGAATTGACCTGGTAAAGGCACAGTTAAAGGTGGCCGCAGGTGAGAAACTCCCGTTTAGTCAGGATGACATTAAACTGGATGGGGTAGCGATTGAGTGTCGAATTAATGCTGAGGACCCCGCACATAACTTCATGCCATCGACCGGGAAGGTAAATTACCTCTACCTACCAGTTGGTAACCTCGGAATGCGAATCGACACAGCCCTTTACCCTGGAACTACGGTTACGCCGTTTTATGACTCGATGGTCGCAAAAGTAATTGCCCATGGTCATAACCGTCAGGAAGCAGTTCAAAAGCTCAAGCGACTACTGAATGAAATGGTAATTATGGGGATTCACACGAACCAAAACTTTCATTTGGCAATCTTAAACGATCCAGAATTTTTGAGTGGACATTTTACAACGGCTTATTTAGAGAATTCATTCCTGCCAAAATGGAAAGGAGCGCAAAAAGATGAAGCTGTATGAACAAGACAATACGTTAACAGCACAGCATGTTAAGGCCGACAAACAGGCAGATGCTAAGGTTCCAGACGGCTTGTGGCAAAAATGCCCGAAGTGTGGGACCGCAATTCTTTCCAAGCAGATCAATGAATTTGCAACTTGCCCCAACTGTCATTATGGTTTCCGAATTAGTGCCAAGCAACGACTAAAGTGGGCGGTAGATAGGTATAGTGACCTAGATGAAGATTTGCAGACAAAGGATCCGCTGAACTTTCCGGGTTATCCTGCTAAGCTGCATGCCAGCCAGGAAAAGACGGGGCTAAATGACTCGGCCCTTACTGGTGAGGCCTTAATTAATGACGAAAAATTTGGCTTTGGCGTAATGGATCCGACCTTCATTATGGGTTCGTTGGGGACCGTTACAGGTGAAAAGTTAACCCGACTTTTTGAACGCGCAACGGAAAAAAGGCTGCCAGTAGTACTGTGGACTGCTTCTGGTGGTGCACGGATGCAGGAAGGCATTTTGTCCCTGATGCAGATGGCAAAAGTTTCCAATGCGATTGCTCAGCATTCAGCAGCAGGACTCCTTTATATCGTTGTTCTAACTGACCCAACGACTGGTGGGGTGACCGCCAGTTTTGCAATGCAAGGTGACATTACGATTGCTGAACCACATGCCCTTATTGGTTTTGCTGGGCGGCGGGTAATTGAACAAACAATCCACCAGAAAATCCCAGCGGACTTGCAGGATGCAGAAAACCTGCAAAAGCACGGTTTTGTTGACCACATTGTCGAACGCGAACATGAAAAAGAATTGCTTTACCAACTGTTGAAGTTAGGAGGTGCCCAGGATGGAAAATAAAAATGCCGCTGCGGTTGTTGCAGCTGCACGAAGTGACCAAAAAATCACCACGAAAGAACTTATTCAGCACTTATTCCCTAATTTTATTGAACTACATGGTGATCGATTGGGAACTGATGATTCAGCTATCGTGGGTGGACTTGCTCAATTCAATGGACAGGCGGTAACAGTGATTGCTACTGATCGTGGAAAGACAGTTGAGGAGCGGATGGCAACCCACTTCGGTTGTCCAACTCCTGGTGGCTACCGCAAAGCATTGCGTCTAGCAAAACAAGCGGCTAAGTTTCACCGTCCAGTAGTATTTCTTGTCAATACCCCTGGTGCTTATCCTGGACGGTCGGCCGAAGAGAACGGCCAAGGGGCTGCTATTGCAAGCAACCTTCTTCAACTAGGACAATTAGCTACACCAATTATTACGATTATCTTTGGTGAAGGCGGCAGTGGTGGTGCGTTGGCCTTAGCCTGTGGAGATTCGGTCTGGATGCTGGAAAATAGCACATATTCAATATTATCGCCTGAAGGCTTTGCATCAATTCTCTGGAAAGACAGCAGTCGGGCAGGTGAAGCGGCGGCGATGATGCAGTTAACACCAGCAGACCTGCTAAAGAAGAAGGTTATTGAGGGAATTATTTCCGAACCGGATGACCACCAAAGAGTAATTGATAATATTGCCAGTGTTTTAAAACGTGAGATTGTTCGACTAGAACTTTTTTCGCCTAACGAGTTAATTATTAAACGTCATGAACGTTATCGTAAGTTTTAAATTAAAAGTAAGGAGCAACAGTAAAAAATGGGAATCTTAGATAACAAGAAAATCATAGTAATGGGAGTTGCAAACAAGCGCTCAATTGCCTGGGGATGTGCGCAGGAGATGACTAAGCAGGGTGCGGAAGTTATCTACACCTACCAAAACGAACGGATGAAGAAGAGCGTTAGTCGACTAGTCAATAATGATGACCAATTAATTGAGTGTGATGTATCAAGTGACGAAAGCATTAATGATGCATTTAGCAAGATCAAGGAACGGTTTGGAAAGGTTGACGGAATTGTTCACGCAATTGCTTATGCAAAAAAGGAAGAACTAGCTGGTTCAATTTTATCCACAACGCGTGCTGGCTACTCCCTTGCCCAAGATGTTTCCGCCTATTCATTGCTTGCGGTTACTAAGAGTGCCCATGACCTTGACCTGCTCAATAATCCGGCAAGCATTGTTACCTTAACTTACTTTGGTTCTGAACGTGCTATTCCGAGTTATAACGTGATGGGGGTTGCCAAGGCAGCACTAGAAGCAAATGTCCGGTATTTAGCTCGTGATATGGGTGAATTTGGTGTCCGTGTTAACGCTATTTCCGCCGGTGCCATGAAGACATTGGCTGTTACTGGAATCGGCGGTCACTCTGACTTATTGAAGGTTTCAAAGGAACGGACAGTTGATAATAAGAGCGTTACGTTAGAAGAAATCGGCGGTACCTGTGCCTTCTTGATGAGTGGCTTGTCAACCGGTGTTGTTGGCGACGTCATTTATGTCGATAAGGGTGTTCACCTAATTTAATTAAGATGAAGGAAACACTGACGGCAACAGCAATCGATCAGGCAATTGCTGGGCAAACAAAAATAAAGCTAGTAACGGTTGAAAAGACAGAATCAACCCAGTTACTAGCTAAAAATTACTTAGCTCACCATGATAATGGTGGGCCAGTTGTCTTTATTGCAAACCAGCAGAGTGGTGGTTACGGCCAACATGGTCGCCACTTTTATTCACCGGCGGGGAGCGGGCTTTACATGAGCCTCTTACTGCCACCGCAGGAAATTCGCAACTTGCGGAAGCCAGGTTTACTAACGACTAGTACGGCGGTCGTGGTGGTAAATGTTTTGGAGAAATACTTTCCGCAGGCAGAGTTCTCGTTAAAATGGGTCAATGATGTTTTCCTAGGGAAGAAAAAGGTGGCCGGTATTTTAACGGAGGCGGTTTACCAGCTTGGCAATACTGCAGCATCAATAATTATTGGTATTGGAATAAACCTGACAACAGGTGCATTTCCTGGCGAACTTGCCACAAAGGCTGGCTCGATTGGCAGTCCGGTTAACCGAAATCGCTTATCTGCGGACCTTTTAATTGCCCTGATGACAATGTTATCTGACTATTCAAGTGGGAAGTACTTAGAAAAATATCGCCAACGTTGCTTCCTACTCGGGAAGCCGGTGACAATTAAAACCGCGAACGGGATTAAAAAAGGGATTGCAACCGACATTAGCAGGACCGGTGGACTAGTAATGCTTGATAGTAATGGTCATCAGATCTTGATTCATAGCGGTGAAGTACAAAAAGTTGAATATTAAAAGAGGCTGGGAATTAACTATTAATTTTTGGTTCTCTAACAGTAAAATCCGGACTATGATTTTTGATTGATTCAAAAAT
>NZ_CANDNW010000032.1 GCF_947387525.1 Limosilactobacillus viscerum | reverse complement strand
CCTGTGTACATAAAAACCGGATGATGAATTGTTCAAAAAATTCATCATCCGGTTTTTATTTTGGACTAGGAGTTTTTCCCAGCCTCTTTTAGTTTCTTGAACTTTTTGGCAATAATACAAAATGCCGGTTACTAGGATAATTATTACCGCTACCCAGATGGTCTTCATTCGTAGTGCCGGTTGAATTAGTGCTGATGAAATAGCACCGACCGTAAAGGCGAGAACGATAATCAAGTAATTAAAACCAACCAGGAAATCTTCTTGCTTCCGCTGGTAGAAGTACTCGGTCCACGCAACAACAAACTTTTTGATGTTCCCGGTAGTAAAGACACTGCTATAACCAAGCCCCTCTACCTTGCTAAAGGCGGTATTGACGAGTGCCAAACCAAAGGAGACCATTCCAACGGATAGATAGGTGGGGAAGCTTTCCGGCATCGCCCCGACGAAGACACCGATTGCTAGAATAGGAAGCAGGCAAATGATCCGCCAGTACTTAGCGTGGTTTTGGATTGTAATTGCAGTGACAATCCCCAATACATATAGAACAATGGCCCCGCAACGGTCGATGATCCCAATGAGGTTGTGGTTTACAATGGCCGCTGACAGGAAAATAATGTTCCCTGTTTGTGCGGCAGCGAGGGTGTGTCCACATTGGATATAGGTAAACGCATCGAGAAAGCCGCCGCAAAAGGTCATAATAATGGCAAAGAGACGTGCCTCTTCAGCGTGGCGGGAGTTAAGTAATTTATCCACAAGATCCCTTCTTTATTTTTGGTCAATGTTCTTATTATATTATTAAATCGCAAAACGGGAAACTAACGGTGGTTCTTAATCTTTGGTACAATTATTACAACAAGAGAAGGAGCGGAAAATAATGGCAAAGCAATTATTATTAATTGATGGTAACAGCATTGTCTTTCGGGCATTCTTTGCAATGCACAACCAGATTGACAAGTTTACTAATAAGGATGGCTTGCATACAGCCGCAATTTACGGGTTCAAACTGATGCTTGACCACGTCCTTGGCAACTTCCACCCGGATGCGGCACTGGTCGCCTTCGATGCCGGCAAGGTTACCTTCCGGACAAAAATGTATGATGACTACAAGGGTGGCCGGAATAAGACACCTGAAGAGCTAACTGAGCAGTTTCCTTACGTCCGTGAGCTGGTTAAGGCTTGCGGCCTGCATAGCTATGAATTGAAAAATTATGAGGCCGACGACATTATCGGGACTCTTGCAAAGCAGGGGGATGAAGCCGGCTATGAGACGCTGATCGTGACTGGTGACCGTGACTTAACCCAGCTGGCCAGCGACCATACGACGGTTGCCGTTACCCATAAGGGGGTTACTGATACTGAGCACTACACGCCAGAACATGTCGAAGAAAAGTTAGGGATTACTCCAACACAGATTATTGATATGAAGGCACTGATGGGTGATACCTCAGATAATTATCCCGGTGTAACGAAGGTCGGGGAGAAGACTGCCATTAAGTTAGTAAAACAATTTGGCTCCGTCGAAAACCTCTATGATAATATTAATGACTTGAAAAAGAGCAAAATGAAGGAACACTTGATTGAGGATGAAGACATTGCTAAGCAGTGTAAAACCTTGGCCACGATCCTTCGTGACGCGCCGCTTGAGATTGGCCTCAAGGATATTCAGTACCAGGGTGAACAAACTGAAGAACTAATTGCTTTTTACCAGCAAATGGGTTTTAAGTCCTTCCTTGCTAAGATGAACGTCGAACCCAGTGAAGAGGAACAGGCAAAGCCAGTTGAATTCACCGAATTCACCAGGGATAACCTTGCGGATGAATTAGGTAACCTTGATGGTGAACTGAGCTTCTTCCTCGAGATGCCCGATCCAAACTACCATACTTCACCATTTGCTGGCTTTGTAATTGGGGACGGACAGAAGTGGCTGGTAAGCCGGGATGCGGAATTACTTAAAGAAGCCCCGTTAAAGGAGTTGCTGGAATCAACGAGGGTGGCCAAGAACGTATTTAATGCCAAGGCGCAAATCGTTGGTTTACACCGGCTTGGAATCAACTTGCAAAATATTGATTTTGACCTCTTATTAGCATCGTACTTACTGAACACGAATGATAACAGTAATGACCTTGGTCAAGTTGCCCTAGAGCATGACTACCATGACGTGCCAACCGATGAAGAAGTTTATGGTAAGGGTGCCAAGCGTGCAATTCCGGATGACGACCAGGTCTTCTTTAACCACTTGGCGCAAAAGGCACGTGCAATTAATGAACTAAAGGATAAGCTTTTTAAGGAACTGGAAGAAAACAAGCAGATACCGCTATATACAGATATTGAACTGCCACTGACCCGGGTCCTGGCGAAAATGGAAATTACGGGTGTGCACGTCAATGCCCAAACTCTTAAGAATATGGGGAGCAAGTTGACCGAGCGGCTCGCTGATATTGAAAAGCAGATTTATGATGAAGCGGGTGAAGAGTTTAACATTAACTCCACCAAGCAGCTGGGGCACATCCTCTTTGAAAAATTGAAGTTACCGGTAATCAAAAAGACCAAGACGGGTTACTCGACAGCGGTTGACGTCCTGGAAAAGTTAGCCGACCAATCGCCAATCGTTGAGCAGATCTTACAATACCGGCAGATTTCAAAGCTGCAGTCGACGTACATCACCGGCTTGCTGAAGGTTATTCATTCAAGTGACCAGAAGATTCATACCCGCTACCTGCAAACCTTAACCCAAACTGGCCGCTTATCATCTGTTGACCCTAACCTGCAGAACATTCCTGTCCGCCTACCAGAAGGACGGTTAATCCGTAAAGCGTTCGTGCCAAGTCATGAGGGGTGGCAGATTTTCTCGTCTGACTACTCACAGGTGGAATTACGGGTACTAGCCCATATTACGGGTGATAAGAACCTGCAGGAAGACTTTAAGAATGGTGAAGATATTCATGCCAGCACTGCCCGGCGGATCTTCCACTTACCAGCCGGAGCCGAAATTGACCGGAACATGCGGCGGCGTGCAAAG
The DNA here is from genome assembly GCF_947387525.1 of Limosilactobacillus viscerum. Taxonomy (GTDB): domain Bacteria; phylum Bacillota; class Bacilli; order Lactobacillales; family Lactobacillaceae; genus Limosilactobacillus; species Limosilactobacillus viscerum. Next base: position 15,119 of record NZ_CANDNW010000032.1, on the reverse strand, counting down.
GCGGTTAACTTTGGAATTGTGTACGGAATCAGTGACTATGGCTTAGCCCAGCGGATCCACGTAACCAGGTCACAGGCCCATGAGTTTATTCAAAACTACTTCAAGGAATTCCCGGGAGTAAAGAAGTACATTGATGAAACGATCCAGTTTGCTCGCGACCACGGTTATGTTGAAACCATTACCCATCGCCGTCGTTACCTGCCAGACATCAACGCAAAGAGCTTTAACCGTCGTTCCTTTGCTGAACGGACAGCGATGAACACCCCGATTCAGGGAAGTGCGGCAGATATCATTAAGATTGCGATGATCCGGATGCAATCAGAGATCGAAAAGCGGCAGTTAAAAGCCAAGATGCTTTTGCAAATCCATGACGAACTAGTCTTTGAAGCACCAGCAGACGAAATTCCGGTCCTGAAAAAATTGGTACCACAAGTAATGGATTCCGCCGTTAAGCTGAACGTTCCGCTGAAGGTGGAGAGCAAGGTTGGCGACACATGGTACGACTTAAAATAGTAAAGGTGGCGAAATAAAATGCCAGAATTACCAGAGGTTGAAACCGTCCGGCGTGGACTACTGAAGATTGCAAAGGGCCGGAAGATCAACGCCATCGATGTTTACTACGGGAAGACCATTACAAACGATGTCGAGCAATTCCGGCAGGCACTGATTGGCCAAACCATCGAGGATGTTGACCGGCGTGGCAAGTACCTTTTGTTCCGCTTTAGTAATCACCTGACGATGGTGTCGCATTTACGAATGGAAGGGAAATACTTTAACCAGCCAATTGGGGGCCCAATTGATAAGCACACCCACGTTGTCTTTCAATTTACCGATGGGACCGAGCTCTGCTACCACGATACCCGTAAGTTTGGTCGGATGACCCTTGTGAAGACCGGCGAAGAGATGACGGTTGGCGGATTAAAGACAATCGGCCCTGAACCAACGGCTGCAGACTTTAAGCTTGATTTCTTTAAGAATGAGCTGCACCGGAGCAGGGGGAAAATTAAGCCATTCCTCTTAAACCAGCACCATGTCGCCGGGCTTGGCAACATCTACGTCGATGAAGTTCTGTGGATGAGTAAAATCAACCCCGAACAACCGGCTAATACCTTAACGGACGAACAGGTTGCAAGCCTGCATGACAATATTATTCAGGAACTGGCGATGGCAATTAAGTATAAGGGCACCACTGTCCACAGTTTTACCAACGCTTTTGGTGACGCTGGGGCCTTCCAAGACCGCCTGAACGCGTACGGTCATGGTGGTGATAAGTGTCCTCGTTGTGGCACGAAGATGGTTAAGATTAAGGTGGCTGAGCGGGGAACGACTTTTTGCCCTCACTGCCAACCACTAGTGGAGGATTAAGATGACAAAGTTAGTGGGACTAACTGGCGGAATTGCTAGCGGTAAGTCAACGGTCAGCAAGATGCTTTCGCAGGTTGGCTTTCCAATTGTTGATGCCGACCTGGTTGTCCACCGTTTGCAGCAGCCGGGTCAACCCGGGTTTGAACGGTTAGTTGACCAGTTTGGCCAATCAATTTTGACCGCTGCTGGTCAGCTAGATCGGCAGCGGTTAGGGCAGATGGCCTTTAGCAATGCGGATACCCGGCAGGAACTTAACCGGGTGATGCAGCCCCTAATTAGGGATACCATTTTCGACCAGATAAATGACTTGAAAAAAGCAGGAATGCCGGCAATTATCCTTGATGCACCCCTGTTGTTTGAACAGCACTATGATGAGGATTGCGACCTGGTAGTGGTAGTTGCGGTTAATTATGAAAACCAACTGGTCCGCCTAATGGCCAGGGACAACTATTCACGAGTAGAGGCGAAAGAACGGGTTGATTCACAGATGCCGTTATCGCAAAAGGAAAAATTAGCTGACCTGGTAATTGATAATAATGGTGATTGCCAACAGCTCCAAACCCAGGTGGCCCAGTTGGTTAAACGATTAAAATCCGTTTGATTATGGTACAATAAGGTATTAAGTAATTTTAAGGAGGTAAGCGCATGAAGTGTCCACATTGTCACCGCAACGGGTCACGAGTAGTTGACAGTCGACCAAGCGAAGATGGCAGCTTTATACGCCGGCGCCGGGAGTGCGTTCATTGCGGCTTCCGCTTTACCACTTTTGAACGGTACGAAGAAACACCTTTACTCGTCATTAAAAAAGACGGTACCCGTCAGGAGTTTAGCCGTCAGAAAATCTTAAATGGGATTGTTCGGTCAGCAGAAAAGCGGCCGGTCAGTATGGAACGCCTGACTAAGCTAACGGATAAAGTTGAAAAGAAAGTTCGCAGCTTGGGTGAAAATGAAATTTCCAGCCAACTAATTGGTAAGTACGTCATGAATGAATTAAAGGATGTCGATGAAGTCGCCTATATTCGTTTTGCCAGTGTTTACCGGCAGTTTAAGGACGTTGACGCCTTTATGAATGAGCTGGAAACGATGGTGAAGACTGATCATAAGGATAAAAAATAGGAGGGGAAAGCATGGCAGCACAGCAAGGTGAGTTTGACCCCCAAGCTGGATTTATCGTGACGGCAGCAAGTGATTTTGTTAACTTTAGCTCACGGACGTTCACAAGCTTCTACCAACCGGTCTTGGGGCCAACTGCCTTTAGTCTGTTTTATGCCCTCAAGGAGCAACTGCTTGACAATCCGACCCTGGGTGATCGCCGGTTACAGTCGAATATCATTCGCCAGTTAAATTCAGGAAGCAGCCAGATTGCCCATGCTCTTCACCGTCTTGAAGCAGTTGGCTTAGTTAGAACGTTAGTGGGGAATGACGACCAGGGAACGCTAAATGTTTACCAGTTGCACCCAACGTTAACACCAGTCGGCTTTATTGAGGATGACCTTTTGAGTGTCCTTCTCTTAGAAGCGGTGGGGGATGCCAGCTTCAAGCGCCTTAGTAAGTGGGCGCACCGTTATGAATTGGCTTCCCACCCGCAACTTACTGATGTTAGCCACCACTTTTTAGATGAATTTCATGTTGCCTCCCAGTCAGTCATCTCAACACCAGAGACGATTGCCACGGCTCGTCAGCAAAATACAGTTGAAAAAACACCGCGTGATTTGGGAACGAGCAATTTTGATTGGCCCACCCTCTACCAGCTACTGGATGGCCAGCCGGTGGTAAAAAAAGACTTGGAGCGGCACCAACGCTTGGTTGAGGTTGAACACCAGCTTTACGGAATTGATGAGCCAACGATGAAGGGACTCATATTAAGGGCGGTAAACCTCGCCGATAATCACTTTGATCCGACTAAATTTAAACAAGTTGTCGCCGCTAGTTACCAACGGGCCACTGCTTCACCGGCAACGGCAGCTGTGAAAAGCTCAGACAAGCAAATGGTAAATGCCAAGCTAACGGCTAAGGACCAGCAATTGCTGAAGAGTGTCGGTCGGTATTCGCCGATTGACTTCTTGCAAAGCTTAAAGGAGCAGACTGGTGGTTATGTTACCGCCAATGAACGGCATATTTTGACCCACTTAGTAGCTGATGCCAAGTTAAACAACGAGGTCATTAATATTTTGTCGTGGTACATAATTGCGGAGCTCAGCAATGCAACGTTGAAGGCTAACTTTGTCGATGCAATTGCTAATAGTTGGATTAAGGCGGGCGTGTATGATGGTGAAAGTGCGCTCCTGCAGTTAAAGCAGTTTAACCGGCAAAAGAGCGATAACTTTGCTAGTGGTCGGAAGCGGCGGAAGAATAGCTACCGGCGCGAAAAAATTGAAGAGAAGATGCCGGAATGGTCAAAGACGAGCCAGCAAGAGCGTAACAGGAAGGCATCAAAAGAAGAAGTTAAAGCAATTCAAGAATTACTAGCAAAACGAAAACAACAATAAAAGGTGGTGGAATTAATGAAGTCGTTAAGTGAATCACTCCAGGAAGTAATGAAGAACCGGAACGTGGCAGCAAATGTCACCGAGCTGATGAAGCGGGTTCTGGCCGATCCGGATGTCAAATCTTTCTTAATGCAGAATAAGGAGCAGATTAGCCGGGAAATGGTGAAGAGCAGTCAGTCAAAGTTGTACGAGTTTTATCACGAAAAACAACTACGGGCCAAAGGTGAGGCAACGGTTGCTCCTGGCTATTCACCACAGTTAGTGTTAAATTCTGGTCAAATTGATGTCACCTACGTGCCTACCCAGCAGCTAATTGAAAAGGAACGTCAACGCCACATTCAGCGTCTGGTTCGCTCAATTAACATGCCGAAGTTTATCCAGCATGCTTCACTGGATAATTTCTTTATTGATGAAGAGCACCAGACTGCTACCCGGATGGCAGCTTTGAAAGCGGCCATTGAATTTACCGATAGTTATCCCGCGGACCACTTTATTCCTGGCCTCTACCTTTATGGTAATTTTGGGGTGGGGAAAACTTACCTCCTCGGCGCAATTGCAAATGAATTGGCCAAGAAAAAGGGAGTTGCTACGACCATGCTCCACTTCCCAAGCTTTGCGGTTGAGATGCGGAACTCAATTAAGAGCAACAGCACTAGTGCAAAATTAGAGGCGGTGAAAAAGGCACCGGTTCTGATGTTAGATGATATTGGTGCTGACGCGATGAGCAAGTGGGTTCGTGATGACGTTCTTGGTATTATCCTTGAATACCGGATGCAAGAAGAATTACCGACCTTCTTTAGCTCTAACTTCTCAATGGATGAGCTGGAGAAAAACCACCTGGCAATTGATACGCAGGGTGACCACGAGCCACTGAAGGCGCAGCGGATTATGGAACGGGTTAAGTTCTTATCCCGGGAAATGCCGATGACTGGAGAAAATTTACGGTCAAAGGGATAATTACCTTGACATTCAATAAGAGATTAGGTATTCTAGTAAACGTTGAAAGAAAAAGCAGAAGCACCCGCTTCTCGCCTAGGTGACAAGGGTCGCCGGGCTGACGAGATGAAATTGAGCAGACGAAAGAGGTCTGCTACTATTGAGCGGGTTGCGTTATGCAACCCGCTTTTTTTGCTTTGATCTTTCGCTAATAAAATTGGAGGTGCGTTGCCATAGCACAAGATATGATTGTCAACAACGGTATTCGTGCACGTGAAGTGCGGCTAATTGGCCAAGATGGCGAACAATTAGGGATCAAGTCCAAGCGTGAAGCGCTTCAACTGGCAGAAGATGCCAACCTTGATCTGGTACTGGTTGCACCAAAGGCCCGTCCAGCGGTAGCCCGCATTATGGATTACGGAAAGTACCGTTTCGAAATGCAAAAGAAAGAGCGGGAAGCTCGGAAGAAGCAAAAGACGGTGACGGTTAAGGAAATTCGCCTGAGCCCATCAATTGATACGAATGACTTCAACGTTAAGTTAAAGCGGGTTCGTAAGTTTATTGAAAAGGGCGACAAGGTTCGGGTTTCACTCCGTTTCCGTGGTCGTGCTATTACACACAAGGATATCGGTCGTGACATGATTGAACGGATGGCTGAAGAAACTTCAGACATCGCTACTGTTGTCCAACGTCCAAAGATGGAAGGTCGGAGCATCTTCTTAACTCTGGCCCCAGCTGCTGATAAAGCAAAGAAATAGAATTTTAGGAAAGTAGGGAATATCTTATGCCAAAGATGAAGACAAACCGCGCTGCTGCTAAGCGTTTTAAGCGTACTGCTAAAGGTGGATTCAAGAGTGGTAACTCATTCACTAGCCACCGTTTCCACGGTAAGACTAAGAAGCAACGTCGTCAATTACGTGGCTTGAGCATGATGGACAAGTCCAACGTAAAGCGTTACAAGAAGTTAATGCCATTCAAGTAAAACTTCAAGATTAAATAATTAAAATACGTAGGAGGATTTCAACATGCGAGTTAAAGGTGGAACTGTTACGCGTGCACGTCGTAAGCGCGTTATGAAGTTAGCAAAGGGTTACCGTGGTGCTAAGTCTCGTTTATTCAAGACTGCTAAGGACCAAGTAATGAAGAGTTACGTTTACGCTTTCCGTGACCGGAAGGTTAACAAGCGTAAGTTCCGTGAACTCTGGATTGCCCGGATCAATGCTGGTGCCCGGATCAACGGCATTAGCTACAGCAAGTTAATGCATGGCTTGAAGCTTGCTAACATCGACATCAACCGTAAGATGTTGGCTGACCTGGCTGTTAACGACCCAAAGGCATTCACTGCAATCGTTGACGAAGCCAAGAAGGTACTCAACTAAATCTATTCACAGTCATCCATCGTTGGTGGGTGACTTTTTTGTTACTGATTGCTTTTTGTGGCGATTGATTGAAACCCTATTTTATAATCGCTATAATTAACCTAACAATAAATTAATGAGGTGCAATATTGCTAGATAAATTTAAACCTACCTGGATGGTAAATACAATTTACGCAGTTTCCCCCGACCAGTTAAAGGAACGGGGAATTCGGGCGGTTTTTAGTGACCTAGATAACACACTAATTGCTTGGAATAATCCCGATGGTACCCCTGAGTTACGACAATGGATGTCTTCACTGAAGGAGGCAGGAATTCCACTGATTGTTATTTCCAACAACAGTAAGGCCCGGGTAGCAAAGGCAACCAAGAACCTGGACTTGCCATTCGTTTCCCGTTCATTAAAGCCATTGAGCTTCGGAATTGAACGCGCACGAAAGAAGCTAGGCTTGAAAAAGTCAGAAGTTGTCATGGTAGGGGACCAGTTGATGACCGACATGATTGCCGCTAATGAAGCTGGAGTTCGCAGTATCCTGGTTAAGCCACTGCTTGATACCGATAAATGGGATACACGGATTAACCGCTTCTTCGAACGAATCGTTTGGCATAAGTTAAGAAATGAGTACCCAGATTTACAATGGCAGGAGGATTTGAATGACTGAACAAGATGATGAGTTGCGTTGTATTGGCTGCGGTGCGGTAATTCAATCTGATGATCCCGCCGCTCCCGGCTACACTCCCCAATCGGCAATTAAGAAAGGACTAGAAACCGATGAATTATACTGTCAACGGTGCTTCCGCTTACGGCACTATAATGAAATCGCACCGGTTTCATTAACCGATGACGATTTCTTACGGTTGTTGAGCCAAATCCGGGATGCGAACGCGCTAATTGTTTATGTTGTTGATATCTTTGATTTTAATGGTAGCTTAATCCCTGGACTGCATCGCTTTGTGGGGGATAACCCAATTCTGTTAGTTGGAAATAAGGAAGATTTGCTTCCCCGTTCCCTGCGGCGGTCAAAGCTCCGCGATTGGATCCGGCAGCAGGCCAATCAAGCTGGATTGCGACCAATTAAGACGGTACTGGTTTCTGCCAAGAAAAACCATGAGATTGATCAGCTGTTGGATACGATTGAAAGCTACCGGCACGGTCGCGATGTCTACGTAGTCGGGGTTACTAACGTTGGTAAGTCAACCTTAATCAACCAGATTATTAAGCAACGGACAGGGGTAAAAGACCTGATTACCACCTCCCGTTTCCCTGGTACCACTCTGGACAAGATTGAAATCCCACTTGATGATGGACACAAACTGGTTGACACACCAGGGATTATCCACTCGCACCAGATGGCCCATGTCTTGTCTGCTAAGGATTTGAAGATTGTGGCGCCGCAAAAGGAAATTAAGCCCCGGACGTACCAACTATCCCCCGAGCAAACGATCCTTATTGGCGGGGTTGCTCGTTTTGATTTTGAAAAGGGTCCCCGGTCAGGTTTCGTCACCTACTTTGAAAATAATTTGAAGCTCCACCGGACGAAATTGGCTAATGCTGATCATTTCTATGAACGCCATCTTGGTGACCTATTAACACCACCGACTGCAGATGAAGTAGCGGACTTCCCACCACTGGAGCGGGAAGAGTTCCGGGTAAATAAGAAGAGTGACATTGTCTTTGAAGGACTAGGCTGGATTACTGTTCCTGCAGGTGTAACCGTGGCTGCCTGGGTACCAAAAGGTGTCGGGGCGCTAGTGCGTAAAGCAATGATTTAATGAGGTAATAAAATGAAATTAAGAGGAAAGCAAAAGCGCTTTTTACGGGCGCGGGCAAACCACTTGCAACCAATTTTTGCGGTTGGCAAGGAAGGCCTAAGCGATAACTGGTTGGCGCAATTAGATGGTGCCTTAGACCGGCGCGAACTGATCAAGGTTAATATTCTACAAAACGCTGACGTAACGACCGCTGAAGTGAAGAACTTTATTGAAAGCAAAACTAATATTCAAGTTGTTCAGACGATTGGGCGGGTGTTAGTACTGTTCAAGGTTTCAGCAAACAAGGATATGCGCAACCTGTCTGACCAAGTTGCTAAAGTTTAGTAGGGAAGGCTTATTATGCAGGGCTGTCAAGTTTATTCAAAAACCCGGCCGGCGGTTCAGGCACAACCGGTAACTAATACTCACCACCGGCGGGTTGGAATTTATGGTGGGACCTTTAACCCGGTTCACAATGCACACCTATTGGTTGCTGACCAGGTTGGCCACGCCCTTTGCTTAGAGAAGGTAAAGCTAATGCCGGATGCAATCCCGCCACATGTTGACCACAAGTCAGCAGTGAGTGGCGATCTCCGGCTACAAATGCTTGAACTGGCAATTGAAGGAAATCCCTTGCTGGGGATTGAAGATTATGAATTGCGGCGCGGCGGAGTATCGTATACGTACGAAACGATGAAAACACTGACTGAGCGTCACCCTGATACGGAATATTACTTCATTATCGGTGGTGATATGGTTGACTACCTCGATAAGTGGTTCCGGATTGATGACCTGATTAAGTTACCGCGTTTTCACTTTGTGGGTGTCCGGCGTCCACATGCACATAATGAGACTAAGTACCCGGTGGTATGGGTTGACCTCCCAGAAGTTGATATTAGTTCGAGTGATATCCGCACCCGGATTCGTCGGGGACAGTCAATTAACTATTTGGTACCAGCAAAAGTGGCCGAGTTTATTAAGGAGCATCATTTATACCAATGACAGAAACAATCACTTATTCTCATCATTACATTCCATTGACCCGTGACGAGCTGGTGGCTCGCCTGCGTGAAGCACTGAAGGACAAACGGTTTAACCATGTTTTACGGGTTGAGCAAACCGCTATTAAGCTGGCTAAGGTGAATGGAGTTGATATTGAAAAGGCAAGTATCGCTGGCTTGTGCCATGATTATGCTAAGCAGCGGCCGGACCAGGACTTTATCGATGAGATCCACCGGCGCGGTCTAGACCCAGAACTGCTGAATTACGGTAATGCCATCTGGCATGGTGTGGTCGGTGCAGAATTAATTAAGGATGAGCTCGGTATTTGGGATGAAGACATTTTAAACGCCGTTCGTCACCACACAACTGGTGCCGCAACAATGAGTCCACTCGAACAGGTAATTTACATGGCAGATTACATTGAGCCGGCACGGGACTTCCCAGGGGTAGAAAAGGCCCGTGAGATCACTGCAAAGGACTTGGGGGCAGGAGTTGCCTACCAAACAAAGCAAACCCTTGAATACCTCGTTGAAAGAAATAGTCCGGTTTACACGAAGACATTAGAAACTTACAATGCGTGGGTACCGGCCTACCAAAAGGAGATTGATTAAATGGATAGTAAGCAAGTATTAGAAATGGTTGTTAAGGCTGCCGATGGTCGGCGGGCGGAAGACATCACCGCACTAAAGGTTGATGAAATTAGCCCAATGGCGGACTACTTTGTAATCATGACTGGTGGCTCTGACCGGCAAGTACAAGCAATTGCTAATGCAATTATTGAAAAGGCCCATGAGAAGGGCGTTAACATCGGTAGTGTTGAAGGGAAGAACCATGCTAAGTGGGTCCTGATTGACCTTGGTGATGTCGTAGTTCACGTCTTCCGTGAAGAAACCCGGCAATTCTACAACCTGGAAAAACTGTGGTCAGAAGCACCGCTCGTTAATTTGAGCGAATGGGTAGATGACTAATGATTTACCAGAGTTTCGCCCGGCTGTACGATGAGTTATTTGATGACCAACTTTATATGCAGTGGTGCAATTATACGCTTAACCGGCTCGGTTCTGACAGCAAGTCCGTTTTGGATCTTGCTGGTGGGGCAGGCCGGTTAGCTTGTTTATTGGCAAAAAAGGGACTCAACGTTACGGTAGCTGACTTTTCGACCGAAATGCTCAGTATCGCTAGTGAACACGCGGCAGAAAACGGGGTTGACCTACAGCTGGTTGAAGCTGACATGCGTAACTTAACCGGTTTTCCCACTTATGATGCGGTAACCTGCTTTGCGGATTCTTTTTGCTACCTTGATAATTTAGCAGATGTAAAGCAGTCATTTAGTCAGGTGGCGGACCACCTAACGGCTCATGGCAAGTTCTTGTTTGATATTATCAGCCCGTACCAAACAGATGTGGTTTATCCAGGATACATGTATAACTACGAGGATGAGGACCACCGGCGGGCATTTATGTGGCAGAGTTTTGCCGATGATGACGTTGAACATGGTGTTATCCACGAGCTGACCTTCTTTACTCGCCTGACTGACGGGAACTACCAGCGGGTAGGGGAGACGCATTTTGAACGGAGCTATGAGTTAGCAACGGTTAAGGAGGCCCTCCACGAAGCCGGTTTTTCGCGGGTTGCGGTTAGTGCTAATTTTGGTGATGATGAGGTTAAACCTGATACAACACGATGGTTCTTCGAATGTCAGAAGTAGGTGAGAATATGCGTGCAGTGGGAATGGTTGTGGAATTTAACCCTTTTCATAATGGTCATGCTTACTATGTTCAGCAGGCTAAAAAGCAAGCGGCAGCTGACGTTACGTTAGCGGTGATGAGTGGTGACTTTACACAACGCGGTGAACCAACCGTGGTTGATAAGTGGGAGCGAACCCGTGCAGCCCTTGCTAGCGGGGTTGACCTGGTAATTGAACTACCATTTTTCTATGCTTGCCAGCCGGCCCACCGGTTTGCAGCGGGAGCACTGCGATTATTGAGTGAAATGGGTGTTAGTGCGGTTGCTTTCGGTGCCGAACACCCCCAGTGGGATTTCCGCTCACTGGTAAGGGCGGCGAAAACCTTTGACCAGCGTGACCTAAAGCAGTATACGGAAACGTACGCGACCCAGTTTAATGACCAGTTAATGCAGGCAACCGGAGTTAGTTTAAAAGAACCAAACGACATTTTAGCATTTGCCTATACCAAGGCAGCCGAGAACCACCATTATGCTTTTGACCTTCAGCCGATTAAGCGGCGGGGAAGTGACTACCATGATGAACAAATCTCCGGCAGAATTGCTAGTGCGAGCGCAATTCGCCAGGCGATGCTAACAGGGAATGATTATCAGGAAACTATTCCGGCAGAGATGCTAGTCTCATTAGCGGCGGTGAAGAGGGTCCCAACATGGGAAAAGTTATACCCAATGTTGCGGAACCAACTAATTCAAGCACCGGTTGAACAGTTACGGCAAACTTACCAGATGGCTGAAGGATTAGAATACCGGATGAAGGAGCAGGCACAACGGTCACTAGATTTTGATCACTTCATTCATGGGATAAAGACGAAGCGGTACACGTATGCGCACCTAATTCGGCTGTGCCTGTATACTACCCTGCAAGTTAGGGAAAAGGAACTGGCAGAGCATGTCAACCAGCCCTACCTCCATATCCTGGGCTTTAATCGGCGGGGTCAAGCATACCTTCACCAGGTAAAAAAGCAGGTTAATATCCCCATGTTTACGAAGGTGGGGCAGGATCTGCGTGATGGATTGTGTAACCTTGATTACCGGGCCGGGAAGCTATACCAAACGTTCACCCCGGTCGAGCAAGACTTAAAGCATGCCCCCATTATTTTGCGGTAAAGTATGGTAGAATCAAGAAGGTGTTTAGCTCAAAGCAGTGTCAAGGAAAAAGCATTGACAACTGCTGGGTTAGACTAGTATAATTGTACATGTTGCATTAGGAGGTTAGTACGATGAAATGGTCGATATCTGAACTACATCGTTATCAAAACGAACCACTTCATATTGAAAGTACTTTTGACCTGAACGCATCATTAACGAAGCTATTTCCGGACATTATCTTGGGGGTTGCCTCTGTCAAGGTTGACGGATATGTAACTTATGACGATGGTGATGTAACCGTTAGCGCAAACGTTAAGACGACGTTGACGGTTCCATCAAGTCGTTCGTTGACACCCGTTCAGTTGCCACTTGACTTTAACTTCACTGAGACCTATATTGATGATCGCAGCCACTTCTCCCGGTACGAGGACGATGAAGTCGTCTTCTTGCTTAAGGATCGTGAGTTAATTGATTTTGATACGGCCTTAGCGGAAAATATTGTTGAGCAGGTGCCGTTGCGGGTACTTTCTGCTGATGAGAAGGCTGGAAAACCAATGCCGAATGGTAAGGGTTGGTCGGTTATCTCGGAAGATGACTATGAAGCTGACAAGCAGAAAGATAAAAAAGTTGATCCACGTCTCGCGAAGTTAAAAAAGTTATTGCCTGATCAGGATGATAAAAAGTAGCGGACGGTTAAAAACCATTTGTGGATAATTTATTTCTAGGAGGTGTCAAACATGGCTGTTCCAGCACGGAAGACTTCAAAAGCTAAGAAGCGTATGCGTCGGGGTCACATTAAGTTGAACGTCCCTGGCTTAACTCCTTGCCCAAACTGTGGTGAACTTCGCAAGTCCCACATGGTATGCCCTAACTGTGGCTACTACGATGGCAAGCAAGTTGTTAACACTAACAACTAATTTATTAAATAAAGACCATTCTTTAGGCGCCGGACCTAGGATGGTTTTTTTTATTTTAAAGAAATTATCTACTGCTTATTATCAGGATTTTGTTTCCGCTATCACTGGGGTTAATTAAAGAATTGTGATAAAATTGTTGTGTTAATTTAATGAGAAAATCCATGTAGAAATTAGTAGGTGAATTTGATGAGTCGTATTTTAATTATTGAAGATGAAGAGAATTTAGCAAACTTCGTGAACTTGGAGCTAAAGCACGAAGGCTATGATACGGACGTTGAATTAGATGGGCGCGCCGGATTGGACGCAGCATTGAACCAGGATTTTGACGTTATCCTCCTGGATTTAATGCTGCCAGAATTAAACGGGATTGAAGTTGCACGGCGGGTTCGTGAACTAAAGGATACCCCAATTATCATCATGACGGCTCGTGACTCGGTAATCGACCGTGTTTCTGGCCTTGACCATGGTGCTGATGACTACATTGTTAAGCCATTTGCCATTGAAGAATTACTCGCGCGGGTACGGGCACTCTTACGGCGGATTAGCATTGAAGATGGCAACAATAAGGAACACCAGACGACGGTTAACTACAAGGACTTGACGATTGAAAAAGAAAACCGGGTTGTTCGCCGTGGTGATGAAGTCATCAACCTTACTAAGCGTGAATACGAATTGCTGTTGATCCTGATGGAAAACATCAACGTCGTAATGTCACGGAAAGAGTTATTGAGTAAGGTCTGGGGATATGATTCGAAGGTTGAAACGAACGTTGTTGATGTTTATATCCGTTACCTGCGGAATAAGATCGACCGTCCTGGTGAAAAGAGTTACATCCAAACTGTCCGGGGTACTGGTTATGTGATCCGTTCCTAGAATCCGTGAATGCATATGGAGAATCAGAAAAAGAAGAGTAAACGCTTTGTTTCTTTGCGGTTGAAGTGGGCATTTGGGACGGCGCTAGGTTCACTAATTATCTTTTTCATTGTGACACTAGCAATGTTTACGTCCTTTACACAAAATTTATTTCGGCAGGAACGATCACTGTTAAACCAGGGAATGACTAATATTAGCCAGCAATTGGTTAAAAATAATGGTCCCTTAACTAGGCGGAGCATCGACCGGGTGGTTGACCCGGAGAATGATCATTCACTGGTTAGCGGTGCTGATTATCGGCGCCCCGTGATTAAGGAATTAAGTGATGGGCACCTGATTGTTAATATCTATAATCCCCAGGGAAAGAACCTCCTTTCAACGGGGAAGGCAGATGTTAAACAGTCACTGGTTAATGAGCGCCAGGTTCAGTTGTACCGGGGGACAAACCACCGGATCCTTGTGGGCCATATGCCGATTTATTCGGAAAAGAGCCGTCAAGTGATTGGCTACCTGCAGGTTGAAAATAACTTAAACTCATATACCCAGAGCTATAGTCAACTGCGGCTGGTCTGCATCATGGCCCTCTGCCTCGTGGTATTGGCTAGTGGACTGCTTGGCTACTTTCTCTCTTACTTTTTGTTACGGCCAATGTCGGACATTCACGATACGGTTAAGGTTATCAGCAAGGATCCAACGAAAGAAATTCGGGTCCCAACGATTAACCGAAATGATGAAATGTCTGAGTTGATTGACATGTTTAACGAAATGCTGGACCGGATGCAGCGCTATATTGACCAGCAAAGTCAGTTCGTTAGTGACGTTAGCCATGAGTTGCGGACACCAGTAGCAATCATCCAGGGGCACTTGGAAATGTTGCAACGGTGGGGGAAAGATGACCCGCAGGTACTTGATGATTCGTTAAACGCCTCATTAGTTGAGACGAAGCGGATGAAGAACCTGGTTCAAGAGATGCTGGAGTTAAGCCGGGCGGAACAAGTTGAGATTAACTTCCGCAACCAGCACACGGTAGTCAACGATGTCGTCCACCAGGTCTTTAATAACTTCAAGATGCTTTATCCTGAGTTTACCTTTACCCTTGACGATGATGTCGATGAAAAAATCACGGCTAATATTTACCGTGACCACCTTGAACAGGTACTAGTAATCCTTTGCGACAATGCGGTTAAGTATTCTAATGACCGGAAGGAAATTCACCTAACCCTTTCCCGGGGGATGAATACTGTTGAAATTGGTGTTCAGGACTTTGGTGAAGGAATTGCACCGGAAGACGCTAAACGGGTCTTTGACCGCTTCTACCGGGTTGATAAGGCACGTAGCCGTAAGAAGGGTGGCAACGGCCTGGGGCTGTCAATTGCCCAGCGGCTGGTTGAAGGCTACCATGGTCAAATTAGTCTGGAAAGCTCACTAGGTGCTGGATCACTCTTTAAGGTTGTACTGCCAATCATTGATGATCCAGAAGAATGATAAAAAATGGAAGAAGAGGCTGGGAAAAAACTCCTAGTCCAAAATAAAAACCGGATGATGAATTTTTTGAACAATTCATCATCCGGTTTTTA
>NZ_CANDNW010000031.1 GCF_947387525.1 Limosilactobacillus viscerum | reverse complement strand
GCTCCATCAACCAATAATCAATTGGTCAGTATTATTTATTTGAGTCCAGTGGCTAACTTATTCTTGAAATTTAGGTTGGATAAATTTATACGAAATATGTGATACACTAAAACTGAGATAATTATATATTTTATGAGCTTAGGAGGAACGGATATGGTTTCGAAAAACAATCATCAATTCTACCAACAAAAGCATGCTGAAAGGAAGCAACGTTGGGGACTACGGAAGTTATCTGTAGGAGTAGCATCAGTATTGTTGGGGACAACTTTTATGCTACATAGCAACCATGCGGTATCAGCCGATACGGTGCCAACTACTACACCTACTGATGCTACTGTCCAAACGGATAGCAATGTAGCAGACCATCAAAGTTCTGAAGTACCATCGCGGACTACAGCTGATAAAGAAGAAACGGTAGCAACCACAACTAATGCTGAAGAAAAAGTAGTGGCAACAAATACCCAAGATACTACGCAAGATAAAGACAAGCAGACAAATGCGAATGAAACTACGCAAGATACTACCAATGTCGACAAAAAAGATCCTGAAGTAAAGCCGGCTAACGACGCAACAATACCAAAGACAACCCCCAAGTTTACAGTACTGGCTGCACGACTAGAAGCCTCGACTAGCTTACCGATGTCAAACCAAGACATTAAGCTGGATTCCCAGCCCATGTTAACGGAGATAATTAATAAGCCCAAGGATAACTGGGTATACAATAACATGAGGTGGTATAATAATGATTCTTCAACAGCAAAAGTAAAGGAAATCTTGCAAAACCACACTACCAACGATGAGAGCGGGAGATACTACTTTGCCGGTGTTGCTAACTATAATGAACCTTCACATGTTATCTATTTGTTGGCCCGCTCAAATAATTTGAATGATAATAATTTATATGTAACAATTTTGCATACTGTATCTAAAAATATACAAGAAGAAGTGGTAGCACCTGGTGAATCAAAGAAGGTTGAGTATAGTACAACTACTCATGCTCCAATTTTTACTAATTATGATGGGACTAGTGTTTCAATTGATCTTGATGGGATCGAAAAAGGCGATGATATATATGGCATGGTGGTTGGTTTTGCATATGGTCAAAATACCGGAATTTCTGGAGATCCAGCTTCAATGGGAAATGGCTTTATGACGACTCCAATGCCAACGAAAACGACAACTACGATTCATTATATTGATCAAGCAACGGGAGACGAACTTGCAGTGCCAAAATCTTTTGAAGGTGTTGCTTATCAGAAATACACAATTACCGGAGAGGCACCAACTATTGATGGATATACATTGAAACAATCGCCAAAGACTACAGGATATATCTCCCCATATAATGATGGTATTGTTTACTATTATGCAAAGGATGGTAGTGAAGATAAGTCTGAAGTTAGAGTTCATTATATCGATGTAACTGGGAATAAAAGTTCTATTTTTGTGCCGGGAGATGGGAAAGAAGTAGCAACAGATAAGATTAGTGGTAAATTGGGAGAAAATTATAATTATAATGTCAATTTACCAACGGACTATAATTTGGCGACCAATCAAGCAAATACTGTAAATGGAACATATACTATTGATCATCACGATGAATATGTGTATGTAGTCAAAAAGACTTCAGCAGAGAAGCTGGATCCAACGGTTAAAGCCAAGACCAAGGTTGATGATCCAACGAAGCTGACTGATGACGAAAAGAAAGAAGTCGAAGACAACATTCGTGCTAACAACCCTGGCTTACCAAAAGAAACCAAGATTGAGGTGGGTGACAATGGAGATACCAAAATTACCTACCCAGACAAGTCAGTCGACACAATCTCAGGTGATAAGCTGGTTGAAGGCAAGAGCGATGCCGACAAGAATGAACTAAAGGTTCCTAGTGACAAGGTGAAGGTCGATGACCCGAACAAGTTAACGGAAGACGAAAAGTCGGAAGTAGTTAAAGCCATTAAAGACGCCAACAAGGATGAGAATGGCAAGTCGACGCTGCCAGAAGGTAGCAAGGTCACGGTCGGTGACAACGGTGACGTAACGGTCACCTACCCAGACGGCTCGAAGGACACGATCCCAGGCGATAGGGTCGTTGAAGGTAAGGGTACGGAAGGCCAAACGGATTCGGTGACGGTTTATGCTACGGATGGCACAACTTCATTAACTTTTAACAAGCCTAATGGTGGGGTGATCGGGCAAACTTGGGATTCCGCAAATGGCAAGGATAACAATTGTGAGTTGATTCTCCACCTTTCAGGAGCTAAAGCCGGCAGTAAAATTGTAATTACGATCCCAGGAGCGGATACTTTTACAATTTCTGGTACTATTTCTAACACCCCTGTTGGAGCTGACACTCCCATTTCAATTGATAGTCAATATGGGACAGTAACGACTGTTCAACAAAACTATACTTATACAATTACCGTTAATATTACCAATACGGTTAACGGAACTCTGAATTTACCAATTTATCTTAGACATGTCCCTAACGGTTATAAATTAATGCCGATTCCTCTGCACGATCCAATGGGTGATACGACTAAGACAATTACCTGGATGGAAAGTGTAAATAATGGTCCTGTTCAAACGCAGGATAATACTGGCTTGACTTTTATTTCTCGCCAAATGCCAAGCTGGAATCCTGGTCAAAATGTAACGGATACCTCTAACTACAATGGCAAGCAGTTCATTAACAATTCACAAATCACCTACAGTTACGCGGTCAATGAGGACGACGGTGTAGTAGCAAGTGAGGATGGTAAGCCAAACTACCCTGCAGCTCAGGTGAACAGTGCTGTTAACTTTGGTACAACGATCACTATCCCAATGCCGAAAGGCTTTGTCTTGGATCAGGATGCGACTAATCAGCTGATCGCTGGTTGGTATGATGATAAATTACCTGATAATCCTGTGACGATTATTCAGGATGGTAACGGCAATGTGGTCATTACTGTTCCCAAGGGTCAAGGCTTCCAAAATTATAATAATAAGCCAGCCTATCAATTTGTCGGCCACTACGAAAATATTACGCAACAGGACAAGTCTTTCACCTTATACGGCGGTAATATCACTATTGAACAGCAGCTTAATGGTACGACGAAGTACTTTAAATCCACATCTAAAGTTTCCGATACCTTCTATGGTAAAAATGATAATATTCAAATCTCTAACGTTTCTGATTGGATAAATGCCCCCTGGAAAACCAAGTATGGTAATGACTTTATTCCATATTGGACGGACCAGCATGATCAGGTCATTGCCTATGCCGGCTTTGATAATGGCTTTGTGACTAGTCTAAACAACTCAACGATTACATTCACTATTCCAGACGGGTTGGTCGTTCACGGCCTTCGGGTACCAAAAGTTGCTGGAATTAGTTCCTACAACTATACCTATACGCTTGATGACGGCTCCACCCATAGCGGGACAGTGACTGCTGGTGAAGAAATCACTATTAATGATAAGAACCGGACGATCACCAGTATTGACTTAAATGCTCTAACAATTCCTGTCCAAACCGAGACAACGACGGCTAAGGATGCGACTGACAAGAATCGGTACGATGACGCCGAGCAACGGTATGTTTCCCAAGACAATACGGGAGCATTTGAGTTCATTGGCCACCTGGGAGCAACGAAGCGCGATGGTAAGACTAAGCTCACAATGGGTGAGATTTTATCTTTGAATATGCGGTTGCGGGTTCCTGTGAATGATGGGTATAAAGATTTTTGGCAAACGACAAAAGTTGAGGCGGTAACTTCTGCGGATACTGCCTCAGTCATTGGCCAATGTTTTGGCGCTTATTCCAGTAATAGTTTATCTCTGGGCCTGCACATGATGGGCGGTTATACTCTAGAGGATTTGGAGGCCACCAGTTACTACATTAAAGATCCGGTGTTCTACGTCATCTTGCCGAAGGGCTTTGCCTATGGCGGCATTATGAGCACTAGCACGAATCCAAGCACCCCGAAGGTATCGTTATCTAATGATAGTCAAGGTAACACGATTGTTAAACTGGATTACACGGGTCAGCAATTTGATGTTCGGAAGATTGTCTATTTGAAGTTAAACACGATGCCAGACATAACCAATGGTACTAAGATCATTAGTGCCTTTGTCTACTCGCCGACTACTGCCTTGTCGCCTGAATTTGACCATCCATATTCAGTACCAGCTGCTGAAAAGTCTTGGTTTGCGGCTGACCAACAAAATGAACATTTGTATAATATTGGTAATTTCAACTCCATTGATATCACGAAAGCTGTTTCGGACTTGCATACCACCAGCTGGGCGCAGGGAAACCAAGATTTAGATATGAGTTCTAGTCAAGGAAATGCCAAAGCTGATGGCAAGCAGAACATGTCATTTACGGTTTGGATTAATAATGATTCAACCTATAATGTTACTAATGCTAAGACTATCATCAACCTGCCAACGAAGACTACAGACGGTAAAGGCTTTGACTTCCATTTGACCGGTCCGGTTGACTATACGGGTAATACTAAAGTTGTGATCAAGTACGCAACGCAGGCCTTCAACCTTAGCAAGAACAGTACACAGGCCGGTTACGTGCCAGACACAACGAATTTTGTTGATGCTGACCAAGTTAGTGACTGGTCGAAGGTCAAGTCGATTTTAGTCGAAGTACCAAGCTTGGTAAGTGGGGCTGTTATTGACCGAATTAACATTAACGGTGTTGATTCTAACTTACTGTACGATGGTGGCCAGACCGGCTACTTAGGCACAGGCTTATACATGGCGGGGTTCATGCCTTCCGTTAAGCAACAGGCAGCCCAGATTAAGATTGCGCCAGCAGAAAAGAAGCACGTCAGCTACCAATTTGTTGACGACGACAATAAAGGTGCCGATGTTGGTAATCCAGTAGTTGTTTTGGGTGAGCCAGGTAGTACTCAGTCGGTTAGCTTAACCGTTCCAACTGGCTATCAACTAGCTAGCGGGCAAACTTTGCCAACTTCAGTAACGATTGGTACGGATAACCAGACGGTCGATATTCATCTGGTACATACCGTATCGACGGCGACGCTGAGTGGTAGTAATCAATCGACTTACACTGGTTCAGCAATTACTGTTGATAATCTTAATGGCGGTACGATCAAGGTCAATGTTCAGGGGGTAAACTCTGGTCAATACACCTTAAAGGTTGGGGATGTTGAATTCTCATCTGACAACGGTAAGACTTGGTCCAAGACTATGCCAACCAATGCTGGAGATTACCAGATTCGTTTGACTGATCAAGGACGTCAAGCAATCGAAAAGCAGTATGGCGGCAATGGTATTAACTGGGTCGATGCAAACAGCAATTCGACGATCACTGGGATTGCTACTTACACCATTGATAAGGCCAAGGCAACCGCAACGATTGGTGGCAGTATTACCCGTAAATACAACGGTCAAGCGGTCAACGGGACGACTGTCTATGGTCAGATCACTTGGACTGGTAAGGACACGAGCAACAATCAAGACTTCACGCTGAAGCACGATATTTCGGCTAGTGATTACTCCTGGTACACCATGGGTAAAGATGGTCAATACGTCAAGTTTGATAGCAAACCAACCAACGCTGGAACCTACTACCTGATCTTGAATAAGGATTACATCAACAAACTTGATCAAGCTAACCCGAACTATGACATTACCAAAGTTGATGGTGCATTTACCTACATCATCAATAAGGCAACCGCAACCCTTAATCTAGCTGGTAGCCAAGATGCAAACTACAACGGCCAATCAATCGCCATTAATTACGGTAACTTCCCATTGTCAATCAAGACGAGCAACGACTTAACGCTTACTCTGCCAAGTGGGAAGAGCCTTAATGCCGGGGATGTTGAAATTACCGACGCTAACGGCAACAAGGTAACTGCCCCAACGGCAATTGGAACTTACACAATTAAGTTGACCCAGGCGGGCTTGCAGAAGTTTGAGTCCCAGACTGACAACTATGCTTGGGCGAGTGACGGTTCTGCTACGCTGACGATTACTAGAAACGATCATGTGTCAGTAACGCTGACCAACAATGCGGATGGCGCCGAAATCGTTGTTTACACTGGGAAGACCGCGGCAATCGATCCAAGCAAGTTCACGGTAACGCTGGGCAACGGCCTCACTTACCAGCTTAAAGCTGGCGACCTGCAGTTCGTTGACCAAACGGCGGGCGCTAACACCAATGTCGGCACTTACCAGGTTGAACTGAGCCAGCAAGGGAAAGATAACATCGCAGCCCTCGAAGCCGCCAACTACGGCTATGACTTTAGCAAGGCTGGCAATGGTACCGTTACGGTCACTAAAGCCACGCCAACGGTTACACTGAATGGCGATGCTGAAAAGACCTACGATGGCACGTCGATTGCTGACTATGTACCGACGATCACGATCAAAGCACCGGGCACAAACTCGGTAACCCTGACCACTGGCGACTTTGAATGGGTCAAGGATGGCCACATCTACACGACGGCGCCGAGTGATGCCGGGACTTATACTGCTGAATTAACTGAACAAGGTCTTAACAAACTTAAGGCAGTTAATGCTACCAACCTTGATTGGTCCAAGATCACTTCAGTAATGGGCGGTACTTACAAGATTGATAAGGCGAAGGTAAATGCGACCCTTAGTGGCAATTCTGAAACTAAGACACCGTCACTCAATGCGGGTGACTACACTCTCGATCTGACAGTGGGTGGCAAGCAACAAACGATCACATTAACTAACGACGATCTTGTTTTGAGTCAAAATGGCCAAGCAGTTAATCGGCTGACCAAAGCCGAAACTTATGACGTTAAATTTAGTCAGAAGTTTATGAAGTACCTTAACAGCACGTATCCATCAGGAAATTACGATGTTAATACGAGTTCAAAAGCAATCTTTACCTTGGATAACAGTAGCCAAACCATCAATTATGTTGATGCAAATGGCAAGGTAATTGGCTCGACGAATGTCGGTGGCGATGCCATTGAGGGCACAACGGTTCCATTTGATTCACAAGATCATGTCCCAGCTGGCTGGGTAATAACCAACCCGAGTGCAGCACCAACGGAGGTTACCCTCGAAAACGGCACGACGACCATTGCAATTCAGCACGGCACGATTACCGTCCGGCCGGGTGAAAAGGCGCCAACCGGGAAAGTACCTGGCGATCCAAGCAAGACTTATGCAAAGATGGATGATCTGACCAAGACACCAACGCGGACTATCATTGTCGCTATACCAGGTGAGACCACGCCGCGGACGATTCCCCAAAGCGTTACCTTTGAGCGGAGTGCAACCTATGATACCGTTACTGGTAAAGCAACATACAGTGATTGGACGCAGACTGGTGACACCAAGAGCTGGGCTAAAGTTGACCCAACACTTAAGGGCTACACGACTATCATTGATAACCAGCCTGGAACAACTATCCCAGCAGTCACCGATATTACTGAGCAAACGGTAAACGTTACTATCAATGTCACCTACGTCAAGAATGCCGCCACGATCACTATTTCAGGTCCGGCGCAGTCCAAGACCTATGACGGGCAAGCAGCCGAAATCACTGATGAAATTGCTAACAAGATTAGCCACCAAATTAGTGGTGATTCGCGGCTAACGTTGCCTGATGGTTCACAGGTCACCCTCACCAAGGACGACTTCTCCTTTGCAGGGCCAGAAGGTAACATCCTGACGGGTAACCCATCAAGTGTTGGCACCTACCACATCGTGCTTAATAAGAATGGCTTATACAAGATTGAAGGTTTGGATTCGAACTTCACTTGGTCCTATGATCCACAGACTTCGTACGTTGTTTACACGATCAATTCCGCCCAAGCCGGTTCCGTAGCCTTCAATGCTAGTGCAACTAAGACCTATGACGGCTCCAATGTCTTGAACGGTGCTAGTTTCACTACCCAACCATCAATCGTCATTAAGGGCGCAGACGGTAAGCCGCTCGCTGGGACGAAGAGTTACACCTTCCAGAGTGGCGACTTTGAATTCGTCGATTCAAAGGGTAATGTAACTCTGGCAACCATCGATTCTGCTGGACAAATTACTGGGCCAACGAATGCTGGTACTTACACTATTCAGTTGACCCAAGCTGGTCTGAACCGGATTGAAGCGGCCAACCCGAATGTCGACTTTTCTAACGTCAAATTAGCTGATATCGGCACTGGCACCTTGACCATTAATCAGTACGCGCCGACGCTTAATCTAGCTGGTAACGGCAAGAAGACTTATGACGGTCAAACCGTAACTTCCGCCGAATTAATCAAGAGTGATAAATACAACAACATCACCATTACGTTCACAGTACCAAAGCAGGGCGGCGGCACGACAACGGTTACCTACATCTTCAACCCAGAAATGGATTACACCGGTGACTATGATTGGTACGATAATGGAGCCCAGATTGCGGCGCCAAAGAATGCCGGAACGTACACCATTCAGCTGAAGGCTGATCAAGTTAAAAACATCTTCAACGACCTGCTCAGCAAAGACGCTAACTACAGCTACTTGAAGGGTAATATTAACACTGATAAGTTACGGGTTTCTGGCAAGGCAACCTACACCATTAATAAGAAGCCACTGACTGTTTACTTAACTGGTAACGGTGGAATGACTTACAACGGTAGCGGTGCTACTATGCCGTTGCAAGACTTGCTTAAGAATTTGACTGCTGAAGGCCTGGTTGGTAAGGAAACACTAGGCACGTTTACCTTTGACGACGCGGACTTCCAGTGGTACGTCAAGAACGCTGACGGCACTTACTCCGTCTTTAATGGCAAGGACGCGCAAGGTCACTCAGTACAAACGCCAATCAACGTCGGTACTTACTACATCGGGATTTTGCCAGAGACGTCCACTAATAGTGGTATCGACACCTTGAAGCGTGATAATAGCAACTATGACGTCACCATTGATTACAGCAAGTACTACCAGTTCGATATCAAGAAGGCTCAAGGGACGGCGACATTAAGTGGTAACCAGACTGACACTTATAACGGTCAAGCGCACACCATTAACGGTTACACTCTGACGGTTTCCGGAACTGGTATCCAGGATGGTCAAACGGTCACCCTGAACGCTGGCGACCTCGAGTTCAATGTTAAGGGCCAATGGACGACGAACGTTCCGGTCAATGCCGGAAACTATCAAGTCCGTCTCAACGCTGCCAAGTTGGCGGAATTAGAGAAGAATTACCCGAACCTGGCATGGGACAACGACCACGTCACTAATAGTGCTTTAGACTACATCGTAAATCCAACTCAAGTCACGGTCTCCTTTACGAGTGGACCATCACACAGTACTTACAATGGCTCTGCGCTAAACATTGAGTACACCAAGGACTTCTTCCAAGGCCGCTTTGCGATGAACGGTGTTGTAGCTGGCCAAACTCTCAACTTCCCGAAAATCAATAGTGGTTTCTTCGAGTGGGTTGATGCTAGTGGCAATGTCATGACGAGTGTTCCAATAAATGCTGGTACCTATACATTGAAGGTTAAGGACTTAAACGAATTAAATGATTTGAATCCAAACTATCAGCTTGTCTTTAGCAAAGATACTAACGGGAATGATCAAAACGGCTGGACCTGGGTAATTGACAAGGCTACTGCCAGAATTAACTTCACGAGTGGTAGTCAAACTACCCCATGGACAGGCAAAGCAACGGTCCTCGATCCTAATAACTTCGCTGTGACAATTACAACTGATAATGGGCAGGCATTGACTTCTGATGCTTTGACGGTAGACGACTTCCAATTCTACAACCAGGCTGGTCAAGCAATTGACATACCGACTGAAGTAGGCAACTACACCATCAAGTTAAATGCTACTGGTTTAGCCAAGATCAAAAAGGATACCGCTAACTACGTCTGGACTAACATTGCAAGTGGTAACTACGAAATCACTAAGGCTGCGGCTACGATTAAGCTGGATGGTAACAGCTCAATGACCTATAACGG
Organism: Limosilactobacillus viscerum; assembly: GCF_947387525.1. Lineage (GTDB taxonomy): Bacteria > Bacillota > Bacilli > Lactobacillales > Lactobacillaceae > Limosilactobacillus > Limosilactobacillus viscerum. The sequence goes on along the minus strand of NZ_CANDNW010000031.1, from coordinate 8,704 downwards.
CCAAGCTGCTAGTTTCCCAGTTAATGCTGATGGCAGTCTCAACGGTTATACAGTAACCTTGAGTAATGGTCAGACTTATACTCTTAAACCAGGCGACCTTAGATTTTCTACAATGGTTACCGGCGCAGATGGCAAATCTTACTTAGAAGTTACTAATGCTCCGGTTAATGCCGGCACTTATGATGTAACTTTGTCAGATAATGGTCTTGCTAATATTAATAAGGTTGACGGTAGTCACTACCAATACACGCTAGATTCAAGTACCGCAACGTTTACCATTAATAAGGCTGACGCTACGATTGCGATAAATGGTAGTGGTAAGCACACCTATGATGGTCAAGCCGCGAAGACGAGTGAGGGTAATTACACTATTCAATTACCTGGCCAATCAACAACTACTAACGTTGCCGCTGATGATCTGGTCTTTGTCGATGCTAATGGTAAGGTGATCACTGCGCCAACTGATGCCGGGACGTATACAATTGCCCTGAGTGATGCTTACAAGCAAAGCCTGCAAGGTACTTATGGCAACAACTACAACTTGAACTACACTAACGGTACATTCACGGTTGCTCCGAAAGTGGTTGACTTGATTTTGAATGGTACCGCATCGCAGTTTTATGATGGGCAACCGGCTAAGATTACTGATGTTTCTGGCTTGACCCTAACATGGGGTGACCACACAACAATTACTGCGCCTGGTGGTGTTAAGTTTACCCTGACACCGGATGACCTGGAGGTTGTTGATGGACAAGGTAATGTTCCAACTAAGGCTAATGAGGCTGACCAAGCAACGAATCCATACTACATTAAGCTGAAGGACGCTGTTCTTGCAGGATTGAATAGCCAAAACAAGAACTACACCTTCAAGATCGGCGATACCTACGCTCGTTACACGATTTTTGCTAAGGAATCTAATGTAAAGTTAACGGGTAAGCAGTTTGTCAACTACGGCGATAATCCAATGCCAGCAATTAATATTCAGGATGGCAACTTTAAACTAACTTGGACTGATGCTAGTGGTAATATTACATTAACGGCGGATGACTTAACAGTTGAAGTCCCTGATGGTGTAAGTAAGGATAAGTATGGCTTACCAACCAAGGCAGGACAATACGTTGTTAAATTGAAGCAGAGTGTAATCGAGAAGCTTAATGCAGAAAACCCTAATTACCACCTGTCTAACGATCCAAACACCAACGCTTGGTACGTTGTAAAACACCGCCAAGTTTCGTTCACGATCAATGGCACACCAAGCTCTACCTATAATGGTCAGGCCGCCCAGATTAAAGACGGCAATTACTCCATTAGCTTTGGACCAGTTTCTGGCAACCAAAATAGCGGTGTTCTTTCTGACGATCAATCTGCGTTTAATGGTATTAAGTGGGACGCCGGCGACTTTGAATTCGTCAACGGTGCGCCAACTAATGCCGGAACTTACCAGGTTCGTTTGAGGAAGACAGGTTTACAAAAGCTTAGTGAGTTTGCGCAAGGCGCTACTGGTAGCAACTACGACTTCAGTTCTGTAGCAACTATTGAGAATGGTCAAATTACGGCAAGCTCGGTTACTGCTAACTACACCATTAATAAGAATCAATTGGATATTAGTCTGACTAATAAGAATGGCCAAGTGCCAAGTTCAATTATTGGTGACTACAACTTGAACGCTGATGACTACACGTTAACGATTACGCCTAAGAATACTACAGTCTATGATAAATATGGTAAGCCACTGAGCTTTACCTATAAGCTTCAAAATAATGATGTGTTCTATGTAAAAGGACTCCCATCAAATGTTGGTACTTACTCAGTACAGTTAACCGCGGAAGCATTGCAAAAGATTGAGCAGCAATTTGGTACAGACAACTTTGACTACAATCCATCTACAAGTGCTAGTCGTGAGATTACGCAAGGTAATGCTGTGATTACGGTCTCCGGTGGTCAAACTGTATACTACAATGGGAAATCAGCAGTCTTACGTCATAAAAAGTATCAGGTAACTGTTTCAACAGACTTCTTTAGCACTGGCGTATCGCTAAACAAGGGCGATATGGCTAAGATGGTCTTCTACATCAAGAATGCTGACGGTAGTTATACTGAATTAACAGATGAGTCGGGGAAGTCAGTTAAGCCAACTAACGCTGGTACTTACTACGTTGGATTGAATTCTGACATGGTTAAGATGCTTGAAGACGCTACGGGTAACGAAGGCCAAAACTACAAGTGGACTTTCAAATATGCTCCTTACGTTATCAAGTCAGTAAATAGAACAGCAATTGGCAACTTTAGCAATAATAGTAACTACAATGGTCAGGCAATTGCGCTACAGACAATTACCGTTACTACTAAATACCCTGGTGCTACTAATACTACGTACACCCTGCAAAATGGCGATTACGAATACGTCAAAGATGGTCAAGTGGTAGCAAGCCCAACTGACGCCGGAACTTACACGATTCGGTTAACTACTGCGGGTGAAAACCACATCAAGCAACTGGGTAATGTAGAAGGCGCCGAAGAAAATAATGTGAACTGGACTATTCAATTCACTGGCTCATACACAATTAACCAAGTTCGGATGACGGTCACTGTCAATGGGACCCAAAACGAGACCTATGATGGCACTGCTAAGACGATTAATATCGGTGGTAAGAATGGGATCAACGTTACCCTCAGTGATGACGGCCTAACCGTGCCAACGATTCCGACGACCGGCGAAAATGCCTTGACGGCTGCTGACTTCACGATCAAGGATGCTGCTGGCAATATCGTTACTAATCCAACCAATGCTGGTCACTACAAGGTTTACCTCAATGCTACTGGTTTAGCGAAGTTGGGTAAGTTATCACCGAACTTCACGGTGCCGGCTAGTTTGGACCAAGCTGGGGATCTGAACATTGCTCGCAAAGAAGTCAGTGTCACGGAAGACTCAGCTTGGAAGACGTTCGATGCCCAATCGGCAGCCCTGACTGATGATCAGTTTGCTCATTACAAGGACGCCATTATTAATGCAGGCAAAGATGCTGGCATTAAAGACGGATACAGTGTTGATGGCTTAACCATCGACGGAATCGACTGGTGGTTCGATGATACTGTTGACTACGGTACACAGGGTAGTATGAAGAATCCAATCAAGGATATCGGGATCTACAACCTGCGGCTCAATGCCAAGGGTCAACGGGAACTTGATGTTGCTAACCCGAACTATAAGATCAAGGTCGGCGACTTCCAGTACCACATTTATCCTGAAGTTGTCCATATTGAACTTAGTGGGAACCAGGATGCCAACTGGGATAACCAGCCAGTACCAGTAAATCCAACGAACTTTGTACCGACGTTTGTCGTTTACGGTGGTCCAAATGGTAAAAATCCTGGACCAGATGATAAACCACTTAAGAACCCGGTTCGTGACGATGGTCAACCATTGACCTTGCCAGCTGGCGTTCAATTGGAGCCTGGCGACTACGAATTTGTTGACGTTCATGGCAAGGTTATCAAGAACTTTACCCGGGCTGACGGTACAACTTCTACCAATCCGTTCAAGGTTGGCACGTACTATGTTCGCCTGACGGAAGCTGGCTGGATGAAGTTAGCAATTCTATCAACGGATAATGTTAAGTACCAATACAATGGCAGCACTGGGACATTGAACATCAACTCGATCACGCCGCAGTTTAAGCTCAATGGTCAAAACTGGAAGACCTATGATGGTCAACCGGTCAGCTACAAGGAATTGACTTCTGTTGATCCAACTACTAAGCAGCCATTGGTCACTGTAAGCATCACTTCTAATGAGCATACAATTACCTTCCCATTGAACGATGGTGATTATGTCTGGTCGGCTAATGGTCAAGCTTTGACTAGCGCGCCAACCAATGTTGGGACTTACACCATTACCTTGAATAAGGATAAGGTAATGAAGAGTTTGCAGAACTTTATTAGTTCAAACTCAGATTACCAAGGTGCCATGAATATCCTGGCAGACAATATCGGTGGTAGTGCCCTCTTCGAGATTAAGGCGCTCCAGATTGCCAACATTACAGCTGATCCTTCAAGTGGCTCCAAGACCTACGATGGCACGGCTGCTCAAATTGATTTGTCTACTTTGGCAAAAAGTATTAAGGCAACAACAGGCAGTGGTAAAAATGAAAAAGTTTGGTCACTCAATACTTCTAACTTAACCTTGGTTAAGGACTACACCGTTACCGATGCAAAGGGCAATGTCGTTACTGACTTCCCAATTAATGCGGGGACTTATACTTTTAAGCTCAATGATCAAGGAATTAAAGACCTGGCGGCAGCCAACACGAACTTCACGATTCCTAGTGAAATCAATGGTTACAGCTACATCTTCACTATTAATCCGGTTGAAGCCAAGGCGGTGTTAAGCGGTCAGGCCGCAAAGACTTACGATGGTAACCAAGTGACGACTGCCGAAATCAACGCGGGGACTAGCACGGTTACCGTATCAATTAATGCCAACAAGACTGTCACCTACGTATTGCAGGATGGCGATTATATTTGGTACGTCAAGAATGCAGATGGCAGCTGGACGAAACTTGATAAGGCACCAATCGATGCAGGCACTTACAAGGTTGAGCCTAACAATGATGCGGTTTTGGCTCACTTAAGAGAGAAGATTGCGGACGATCCTGAATGGACCGTTGGTGATATTCACAATGTGTTCCTGAACGATAGTGACTTGAGTGGTTCGGCGGAATTCACGATCAAAAAGAAGCCGGTTACACTGATTATTTCTGATAACCAGACTTCAACCGCGGACCCAATAGTAACGGTTAACCCGCAAAAGATCACCGTTAGTGGGAATGGCATCACGATCAGCAATTTGAAAGCTGATGACTTCCAACTTCAAGATATAGATGGCAACGTTGTGAAGGATCCAAAGTTAGCAGGAAAGTATATTGTTGCTTTAACACCTGCTGCTCAAGCGGCTATTCAGAATGGGTACGCCAACTATCAATTTAGCTTTATGGGTACTGGTTTGCTGGATGTCCAAGCGAAGTTGACGATTAACTTTGTCGATACTGATGAGGGCAATAAGGTAATTCAAACCTCTACCAAGAGTGGAGATGTGGGCACTCCACTGTCGCTGTCGCTGACGTTACCTGCTGGTTACCAGTTGGCTGATGGGCAGACTTTGCCAACGTCATATCAATTCACTGATGCGCTGACTCAAACGCTCAATATCAACTTGAAGCACGCCACGCAAAGTGTTGAAGATAGCAAGACGGTTACCCGGACGATTAATTACACTGATCCAACGACTGGTGAAGTGAAGACATTAACCACGCAACCCGTTACGTTGACTCGCACGGGTAGCACGGATTTGGTAACCCATAAGACTACTTGGCAGGACTGGACTACTGGTAATTGGGCTGCCATTTCAGCTAATGATATTCCAACATTTGCCGGCTACACACCAAGTCAGACAAGTGTGGCTGCCGAAACAGTAACTGGTCAGACGAGTAACTCAACTGTCAACATCACCTACACGGCCAACGACCAAAGCACGCACATTATCTATCAAGATGCTAAAGGTAATACCGTCAAGACTGATACGGTAAGTGGTAAGACTGATCAAACTGTTGATACCAATTCCAGCTTGCCAACTGGGTGGAAGATTGCTGAGACTTCAAAGGTTAAGACAATTCCGTCAACGATTACCTTCAAGGGTGTATCCACTCCAGACACGGTAATTGTCGTCGATCATGTCATGACACCGGTTGATCACACTAAGCCAGTGGCCCCAGGTACGAAGACGGTTACTGGCAAGGTAATTGATGGTGCTCACGAGGCTGATCTGAATAAGACGATTACCCGGACGATCAACATTACTAATCCACACACGGGATTGAGTACTCAAACTCAGACTGTCAAGTTATTCCGTGACGCCACTTATGATGACGTTACTGGTGAGGTCGCATACGATGACTGGTCAACCGATATCTGGAAGGCATTTACGCCAACTGCAATTCCTGGCTACACTGTGGAAACTGTTCCGATGGAAACGGTAACGGCAGATATGTCGAATAAGACTGTCAACGTTGCCTACACAGCTGATAAGCAGACTGTCATGATCAAATTTGTCGATGATAATGAAAACGGCAAGCAAGTCGGGGAGCTTATTCCTAAACAAGGGGTAACTGATCAAACCATTACGGACTTTAGCAACGTGAAGGTTCCGGAATACTATCAATTAGCAAAGAATAGTTCATTGCCAACTAGCTACACGTTTACCGCGGCTAAGGATCAGACAATTACGATTTACCTTGTTCACGCGACGAAGACTGTTGACGGCAAGGATCCAGCAACGATCCCGAGTGGTGTCGACAAGAATCAACTGATTCACACGGTAACGCGGACGATCACGGATCACGTTCCTGGTCAAAAACCGCTCATCACTAAGCAGACCGCGACGATCACGCGGCGTGCCACTTATGATGAAGTAACTGGCAAGCTGAGTAACTTTAGTGACTGGACGACGGCAGAATTGCCAGGTTACCCTGCTAAGGGTGCGGCTGGCTACACACCGAGTCAAAGTGAATTGCCTGCAGAAGCAGTAAATTCAACAACTGAGGATAGTTCTGTTGATATCACCTACACGGCCGGTGAACAGACCGTCACGATCAAGTTTGTCGATGACAACAATGGTGGCCAACCAGTTACCAGCGTTACGAAGGCTGGCCAGACTGGTGAAACCATCAACCAGCTTGGCTTAACGATGCCGATCCACTACGAATTAGCGAAGGGCCAGACACTGCCAACCAGCTACACATTCACGGCGGACAAGGATCAGGCAATTACGATTCACCTCATCCACGCGACGAAGACTGTCGATGGCAATAAGCCGGACACGATTCTGAGTGACGTTGATAAGAAGCAATTGATTCACACGGTAACGCGGACGATCACGGATTACGTTCCTGGTCAAGAACCGCTCATCACTAAGCAGTCCGCTACGATTACGCGGCGTGCCACTTATGATGAAGTAACTGGCAAGCTGAGTAACTTTAGTGACTGGACGACGGCAGAATTGCCAGGTTACACCGCTAAGGGCGCAGCTGGTTACACCGCCAGTGAAACTGATGTTCCAGCGGAAACGGTAACTTCAGATACCAAGGATGAGGTAATCAGCATTACCTACACTGCCAACACCCAAACTGGTAAGATTTCCTACCAGGATCAAAACGGTAAGGAGATTGACTCAACGTCACTTTCCGGTAAGACCGGAGAAACGGTAACTGTAACGCCACAAATTCCGGCTGGTTGGAAGATTGTTGCTGGTCAGAATATTCCAACGACGGTTATTGCAACCGCCGGTGGAATTCCAACTGTTGTCGTTAAGATCGAACACGCTACGACGTCAGTAGATCACAAAGATCCACTTCAGCCGGGTGCCAAGACACCAACTGGCAAGGTGATCGACGGTGCTCACGAAGCTGATTTGAACCAGACGATCACCCGGACGATCAACGTCACAACGCCGGATGGAAAGATAACGACCACTAAGCAGGTCGCCAACCTTTACCGTGACGCCACTTATGATAATGTCACTGGTGAAGTTACATATGGCCAGTGGAGTACCGGCAGGTGGAATGAATTTGATGATGTTCCAGCGATTGATGACTATACTCCAAACCAGAGTAAAGTCTCCGCTCATAAGGTGACTGCAGATGATATCGATACAACTATTAATATCACCTACACTCAAAACACCCATTCAACAACAATTAATTACGTTGATGAAAATGGTAAGATTGTGAAGACTGATAAAGTTTTTGGCCATACTGGTGACAAGATTAATATCAATGTTCCAAGTGGATATCACATTGATGGCGGAAATGTACCAAGTTGGGTCATCGATCGAAATCAACCTGTTAGAACAGTTTATGTGGTCACGAATAAACACGACACTGATAACCCAGAAGTAGTAACGAAGCCCGTTCTTAACATCATTAAGTACGTTGACGAAAACGGTAATGTGGTTAAGACGGAAACTGTCACTGGCAAGTTAGGTGATCAGATTACACTGACCATTCCTGCCGGTTACCACTTCAAGGATGGAGAAACACCAAACCTTGTTATCACAGAGAGTGGTGTTCAAATTGTTAATGTCGTTAAGGATCGTCAGGTAACCCCTGGAAATCCAACAATTAACGATCATGACAAGAAGAACGGTAACAACTCTGCTGTTGATAACAATGGTGCATCTCAAGACAATAATGGAAAGAAAGTTTCAACTTCTTCAACGGGTCAATCCAATAATGCTAATAACCACAAGCAAAGTCAGTTACCACAAACAGGTAACGAATCACGAAATGGCTTTAGCGCTGCTGGTTTGGCATTAGCTAGTTTGACTAGCCTAATTGGTCTTGCAGGATTCAAGAAGAAGCGTGACTAGCAGAATTACATGTTAGTTTGCTTTCCTAAATAAGAAGGACTCAAGAAGTCGAACTATTCGGCTCCTTGGGTCCTTTTTCGTGTTGGTAATATTAACTTAATCTGAAAAATGTTAATCAAGCCTAAATTTCAAGAATAAGTTAGCCACTAAGCTGAAATAAATAGCACTGACCAATTAATTATTGGTTGATGAGAACGTGACATCTCTGTAAGCACACCATAACGACACGTATTGAAAAAGGCGGTCGTGATCCTCAAGCTTGGATCACGATCGCCCTACTTA
>NZ_CANDNW010000030.1 GCF_947387525.1 Limosilactobacillus viscerum | reverse complement strand
GATGTATCGCAAGGAACGTCCTTCATTATGAAGCGTTTCAATGACAACACGGTTCTGGAATGATAAAATAGTGGTGCTCATCAAGGTCCTTCTTTCTAATGGATTGTGTGGTAACACCATTAAAGACCTTGATGGGTTTTTCTGTCCACTTAAATGTTCAACTTAAATTTTACAATCTGCCAAATTTAAAACAAAATAAGCACCGATGTTAAATCCATCAGTACTTAAAATTGTAGAACCGGAATTTGACACGGGCTGTTCTTTTATTATTCTAGTTGATGGCAAAGGATGAGTTAGGGAGGGCGAGCAGGATGCGAGCCCGATAATCAAAGAAGTTACAGAAACCATAAGCAGTAAATGACTTTGATCCTTGCTAGTCCTTTCGTATAGTTATCATACATAGAGTTGGTGATAATCTCGTCTTGATTACTGCGGAGAATACGTGGAATTGTGGAAGTCGGCAGGTAATATGGACGCTAGATCTCAGCATTTTGAATTTCGTGAAGCCACATTATTTTTAAGCATTAATTGGCAGCAACGCAGGCAATGAAAATGATAAGACTAGATAAGATGAATAATTACTTTACTACCTTGGCTTTCAATCATATCTATGAAATGGGCAGTATCATTAATCCCAAGTGTAGTTCGAGTAGAATAATCTATGAAAGATAGTCTTTCCTTTAATGAAAAGGAGGCGAGATAGAATTGATTCTTTTCTTGCCTCCTAGATCTTATTGATTAACCGTGAATTGAGGTGAGAGGGGAACCAAGCCCGGCAAATACCGGACTTAGTTTCCCTCCTTATTTTTTAAAAGAAAGTTTGTTGTGATCTTGATCTTAATATAACCAGATAGACATCTTTATTAGTTTTTGCTAGAATACCTGGTTAAATATTCATTTAACGGGAAGTGAAGCCGATGCACAAAAAAATAACTAATTTTCGTTATGCCTTTATAACTAGTATCCCGGTCCTGTTTGGCTATGTCATATTGGGAATGGGCTATGGCCTCTATATGCATAATTTAGGCTTTTCTTTCTGGTATCCAACCCTGATGGCGATGACAATTTATGGCGGGTCAGTTGAATTTCTAATCGCCAACCTTTTATTACAGCATTTTAACCCCGTCAATGTATTGTTGCTAACGGCGGTCCTGGGCTTTCGGCAGTTCTTCTATGGGATTTCAATGCTCACTAAATATCCGCATCATGGCTGGCGGAAGTGGGTGCTCCTGTTTGGAATGAGTGATGAAACCTTCGTCCTCAACTACTACACCAAGATTCCGCACGGTTGTGATAAGGATGTTGTAAGAACGTGGATCACCGTCCTTGATTATTTCTACTGGGCACTTGGCGCATTCCTTGGTGGCTACCTGGGTGGTGTACTGCACTTACAAATAAGGGGCCTTGACTTTGTAATGACCGCCCTTTTCCTTGTTCTAACAGTTGAACAAGTATTAAAGGAAAAGAATCACCTGAGTTCGATCAGTGGCTTTTTAATTACTCTCGTCTCCCTGTTATTTGTGGGACAGTCATACTTTATGGTAGTGGCCCTGCTCCTATTAGTACTTGAATTTTATCTTATCTACCGGCGGGGAGGGATAAAGCATGACCTTAATTGAACGAGTACTTACAATCGCTATTGCCGCCGTTACTAACTTCTTAACCCGGTGGCTACCATTTGTAATTTTTACTAATCGCAAAGAGGGACAACAGAGTGTGGTCCCCTTCGTTAAGGAGCTCGGTGACTTCCTGCCGCCGGCCATTATGATGATGCTGGTTGTTTATTGTTACCGAAACTTGAACTTATTTAACCTGAACCACAGTATTCCCGAAATCTTAGCTGGAATTATCACTGTTATTATTCATCTCTGGCGGCGGAGCATGTTCCTGTCATTAATTGCTGGAACACTGTCTTATATTTTATTATTGAATTTTGTTTTTTAACCCTGAACAGTAACTGATAATCGTTTTATAATTAATTTGCCCACTATTGAATGAGCGCTTAGCAAGCGGTAAAATATAAAATGCATTATTAGGTTATTATTTCTGGGAGGATTAATTATGAAATTTAACTATAAAAAGCAACTTGCTGCAGCTTTTATGACTGCGGTTTTAGCTGCCCCATTGATGGCTACAACAGTTGCAACGGCTAACAATAATGCTAGTGGTTCACCTGAAGAACAAGCTGATATTACTAACTGGATTGCTAACACACCACAACAAGTTTCCAATAACATGGCAATGCAACACATTGACATGAACAACTTGAATGGTACTCGTTACATCATCCAATGGGGTGACACCCTGTCTAGCATCTCTGCAGCTACTGGTATTTCAGTTGCTAAGTTATGTTACGACAACAATATTCAAAACGCTAACCTAATTTATGCTGGTGACGTATTGATCTTGAACCGTGACGGCGATGTTCCAGCAGGTTACGTTCCGAACGTTAACCCTTACGCCGTTGCCCAAACTAAGGTAACGATTAACAATGGTCCACAAAACGTTAAGATTACCGTAATGCCACAAAAGGTTGTTAAGACCTACAACAAGTACGTTGACAATTCAACGACGAACAACGATAACTCAACCACTAATAATGCATTCACTGCACCAAATGACTCCAGCAGCTCAACTACTGAGGGCAATGGTGACCAATCTGATAATAGTAGTGAAGGCAGTTCTGAAGCAAAGACCTCAACTAAGAATACTACTACTTCAAGTCACAGCAAGAAGCACAGTAGCTCTGTAACTGCTTCTGACCTGGTAAGTGGCCTTGAAGGTGCTCAAGATAGTGACTCTAAGTTGTCATTTGAAGAGGGTGACGGTGGCGATGATGCCGAATTAGTATCTGTAGACTCCAAGGCAATCTTAAAGGATGCCAAGAAGGGTGACTACGATGCTGCCTTAGAAGAAATCGAAAAAGGTCTTGGTGACAAGGCGGATAAGGATGCTACTGTTTACATCGAATTAGATGACGGCGACTTAAGCGTCTACGTAAGCACCAATGATGATGATAGCAGCAGTGAAGATAGCAACAAGGATGACGACGACAACGACAGCAGTAGCCAAGATCAAGACCAAGACAATGATGACGACAGCAACAACCAGGCTACTAATGATAACCAAGACACTGACACCAATGATGATGACAATGATTTCTAATCGAGGCTAAATGATGCAAAAGAAAAATAAGATTATTATTTCTGTTATTGTCGCAATCGTTGTAATTTTTGGTGGTTTCTACATTTATGCTAGCCACTCAGTTGCCCGTCATGTGCCAGGGCATGTTTACCAATACACTTCAGTATCTGGTAACCAGAATGCTTACATGACCTTTGCTAAGAGTGGCGATGAAGTAGTCGTTACGCCAAGCAAGAGCAAGGCACTGAAGGCTAACAATAGTGATAGTGACTTCCAGGATGTTTACCAAAGCAATTCTAATTCCGGTAAGTGGAATTACGAAGCTAAGGGTAGCCGGCTAACGCTTTCCAAGACGCAGGACGGCAAGGTTTCATTGTGGCAATACAACCATGTTTTGTCATATGGTAAGAAGATCCATTCCGGGAGCTTTACTTACCAAATTGCCAACGCTGGTCAAGGTGTTGACCACAAGGCAACCAACTTTAAGCAAATTCGTTAATTAATAAAAATCACCTACTCTTTATATACGGAAGTAGGTGATTTTTTTACTTTTTATTCGGCTATTCGCCGTAATTCTTTTTCAGCAAGTGGAAATTCCGTGAAGCCGTCTGCGTCCAGGAAGTGGCCACCTGTCTCCTGGACAATTAATTTGGCGCCGAGCTGGTGGGCAACCGCTACGCTTCCCTTATACGGGGCGATTGGATCATTCTTAGCGGTAATCACTGTCGCCTTGCTGACCTTTGGTACAACTTGCTGGTAGTCAACCGCCGGTGTCACAAACGGGTCAAGTGATGAGTAGGCCGGTAGTGGCTGGTCGAATGCACCAACCAGCAGTAATCGTGCGTCTTTTAACTGGTGCCGTTCAATAAAACGAATCGCGCTGATGCATCCCAGGCTGTGGGCCACTAAAACAAGTCCATCTTCAACGGGAACCTGTTTATCGATGGCATTCGCCCATTCTTGTGGCAGTGGGTCATAAGGGTTCGGCAGCCAAATTCGGTCGAGCTCAATTGCCGGCTTAACCGCTGCTTCTAACCAGGGAAACCAGTCATCGTCCCGGGTTGAGGTGCCGTGAATCAAGTACGCTTTTTTCGTCATAGCAATCCCTCCTTTTGCCAAAAATTATAGCAATAAAGAGACCGGGAAGAAACTTTTGCTCCCTCCCGGTTTCTAACTTTCTTATTTTAATTTACCACGTGCGCCCGGCCCGCCAGCAGGGGTTCGGCAAGGTTGGTCCGGAACCACTGGGTCAGTGGACCCATGAAAAGGGCAGTGATGACGGTCCCAACACCAAGCGTGACGTTGAAGATAAAACCAACCAGGACGCAGACACTATCCGTGATAATCCGGCAGTACTTAAATGGGAGTAGCTTGTATTTATACGCGGCAATCAACGCCAGGGCATCATAGGCAGAAACGCCGAGGTCCGCGGTAAAGTAAAGTGCCGCCGAAAGACAGGTGAAGACAATGGCAGTAATCATCAGTCCACTGCGGACAAAGAGGTCGGGGTGGGGAAAGACGGAATCAAGGAAACCATGCATTAAATCAGCCATTACCCCAGTTAAGAAGAGGTTAAAGATCGTCGCAATTCCGATATAGTGCTTCCGCAGGATGAACACCAGGGCGAGCAGCGTCCCCGTTAAAATTAGGTAAAAGGTTGAATAAGTTGAGCTAAAAATATTGGCAATTCCTGTCACAAAGCAGGTAAATGGATCGACTCCCAGGTTAGCCTTTTGCAACATCCCCACGCAAAAGCCACACAGAATAACGCCAAAAAGAGCCATTGAAACACGCCGCGCTTGATACATGGTTCCACCTCCGCAAAATATGAATGCGCTTACATACAATCATAGACATTGTAACGCAGCTTTTAGTAAAATTACATAAGTAAAGGCAGTAAAAAAGCCAACTTGCGCCGAAAAATTTCATTTTGCGTAAGCTGGCCTTTATTTATTTCAACCGGGGTAAGTGAATAAAAGCAATAAATTTCTTAAATGGAACCGCCTGGAGAACCGTTGTCAGGAGAATCAATAGTGAACCCAGAACAGCGTCCCAGGTGAGCTTGGTTCCCAGCAAGGTCACCGCAAGCACGGTTGCCACCAGCGGCTCAAACGCGGACAGTATCCCCGTGGCGGCTGGTGAAATGTAACGGATGCTTTGGAGAAAAAGGGTATAGGAAAACATTGTTCCCCCGATGACAACGTAGGCTACCAGGACCCACGCAAAAGCAGACAGGTGTGGCGTCGGGATAATGAACAAGGATGGTAAAAGGAGGATGCCAGAGATCAGCATTGCTAAACCACAGACAACTAATGCATCAAATTTTGCCAGTAATGGGCGTGGCAGTAAAGTATATAACGCTGCCGCGGTCGCGCACCAGACGCCCCAGAAGAGGGCTAACGGTGTTAAGGTTAGCTGGTTGAAGTGACCACCCGTCGCAAGGAAAAAGGTCCCAATTAACGCAATTAGGATACTAAAGCAGTCAATCCGCCGCGGCCACCGGTGGGTAGAAAGGGCCAGCCAGAGGATGATGAACACCGGCTGGAGGTACTGGATAACCGTTGCCGTGGGGGCATTGCTGTACTTGATTGCCAGAAAGTAGGACAACTGGGAATTCATCATCCCCAGGATTGCAAATAGGGCTAGCAGTTTCAGGTTGGCCTTGTCAGTGACTACTTTCTTAACCTGCTGCGGAGCCTTAATTACACTCCAGATCGTTAACAGCGCTCCAGCAACCAGTAGTCGGAGAGCAACAAACCAGGTATTTGAGATGTTCGTGGTGGAAAAAAGGTACTGGGCACTGGCACCGGAGATTCCCCATAGCGATGCCCCGCCGGCTGCTAGCAAGACGCCCTTAGTTTGCTTGCTCATTATGATCGTCTCCTCACTTAATAATCGTTAAATCAATATAACATTTTTCGTCAGTCAGATAAACTTACCGGCGCTTTGAAGTATAATTAAAGCGGATTGGATGTTTAGTGATAATGAAGGAGTGAGGATGATGCAATCGGTTAAAATCGGTGGGACTAATTGGACGGCGTCAAACGTGGCCCTTGGGATTATGCGAATGGGAACCCTGTCTGTCGACGCCTGTGCCAAGGCAATTCAAGCGGCCCACGAAGCTGGTATTAACTTTTTTGATTCAGCTGATATTTACGGTAACGATCCCCAATTAGGTCGTGGCTCTTCGGAAATTCATTTTGGTCAAGCCCTTAAGCAGAGTGGGCTCTCCCGGGATGACTTTTATTTCCAGTCAAAGGGTGGTCTGTACGCGAACAGTGACAATAAAATCACCCGCTATGACTCCTCAAAGGAACAACTGCTTAAGTCGGTTGACGGGATCCTTGAACGGACGGGGTTAGACTACCTTGATTCATTCGTGATCCACCGGCCAGACGCACTGATGGAGCCGGATGAGGTGGCCGCGGCATTTGATGAATTGCAAGCCAGCGGTAAGGTGCGCCACTTTGGCGTATCCAACTTCAACCCGGCACAGATTGCCCTGCTTCAGTCTGCCTTCGACCAGCGATTACTGGTTGACCAGGTTCAGTTTGGCCTGAAGCACACGGGGATGCTTGACTTCGGCTTCCACACTAACATGACCGGTGCCAGATCCGTCGACCATGATGGTGGCCTGCTTGAGTACGTTCGCCTGCACAAGATGACGATTCAGACCTGGTCGCCATTCCAGTACGGAACCTTTGCGGGGACCTTCATTAATAATGACCAGTTCCCAGAACTTAACCAGGAACTGGCTAAGCTGGCAGACAAGTACCAGGTCAGCAAGAACGCCATTGCGGTGGCCTGGATCCTTCGTCACCCGGCCCACATGCAAGTCTTAATTGGGACAATGAACCCTGACCATATTGCCGATAGTGCGGCTGGCAGTGACATCACCTTAACAAAGCAGGAGTGGTACGACCTCTACCTCGCTGCTGGAAACGAGTTGCCGTAATATGGATACGAAAAGAGATTACTTTGAAGTTTACACCGCCCTCAGCAACTGGTTGACACGGTACCCGCGGTTGATTACTTTACTGCGGCTATTTAACCGTTTCGTGGTGGTGGTAATGTACGTGGCCTACCTTGCGACCCTCCTCGGAATTATCTGGCTGCACCGGTCTTCTGTTGTTGACGCGGTGAAGGCGGTCTACCCCTTTATCCTGGTGCCCGGTGTGGGGTTTGTCCTCCTAACCTGGGGGCGGAACTACCTTAGCGCACCACGGCCGTATGAGGAGTGGGAAATTGCTCCGTTGATCCCACGGGAAAAGCAGGGTGATTCGTTGCCGAGTCGCCATGTCTTTTCGGCCACCGTCATCAGCCTGGTTGTTTGGCGGGTTGCCTGGCCAGCCGGGATTGCCCTTCTTGTTTTAACGGTCCTTTTGGCACTTGCCCGGGTAATTGGTGGCGTCCACTACCCACGTGATGTTGTTGCCGGAATCCTGTGTGGTTTAATCTGCGGGGCCTGCCTGTGGTTGTTTTAAAATATAGTGCGATATCGCTGTAACATTTGGAAGGGGACCGGGAAGAAACATTGGCTTCATCCCAGTCTCCTTTTTTTGAAAGGAATATCAATGGAAAAGCAAGAAGTAATCAAAAATGCAATCTTAAATGGCCTTTATAGCCAGCAGTATCCTGGCCACGAATTGCTGACGCCACAGCTGTTAAGCAACAACCAGGACGGCACAATCTGGCAGGTTATCCAGGACGAGCTGCAAAATTGCCAGCACTTCACCTGGGCAGTGGCCTTTATTACCGCCGACATGCTGGTGCCGCTGAAGGCAGTTTTAGCCGACCTCGCCGACCAGGGGGTGTCGGGGACAATTCTGACAAGTGATTATCTTGGCTTCAACAACCCACGGGTCTTTGCTGAGCTGCTGAAGATCCCCAACCTTACCGTCCGGATTGTTGACCTGGCCGGCTTCCATGCCAAGGGTTACCTCTTTGACCATGGTGATTATGAAACCGCGGTAGTGGGGAGCGCCAACTTTACCCGGTCCGCACTTTTGCAAAACGTTGAGTGGTCACTGAAGGTTAGTTCGTTGACCGACGCAAATTTGACGAAGCAGCTCCATGACCGGCTAGTAGCCTTGGTCGAACATAGTCAGCCACTATCACAAACGTGGCTAGCAGACTACCAACGTCGCTGGCAGGCACCTGCCCGGCCGGTAATGCAGCCGTCCACCAAGGTTGTTCCCAACCAAATGCAGCGGTCCGCATTACGTGAACTGAAGGGCCTGGTTGATTCCGGTGCCCACCGCGGCCTGGTTGTTTCGGCAACCGGGACCGGTAAAACTTACCTAGGTGCCTTTGCGGTCAAGGATTTCCGGCCCCACCGCTTCCTTTACGTGGTGCATCGTGAACAGATCGCTAAGAAGTCGCTCCGTAGTTTCCACCGGGTAATCGGCGGTCCTGCTAGTGACTTCGGCCTGCTTTCCGGCAACCAGCACGATTGGGATGCCAAGTACCTCTTTGCGACCGTTCAAACATTGAGTCAGGCAGATACGCTGGAGCGCCTTGCACCGGCCAGCTTTGACTACATTTTGATTGATGAGGCACACCGGGCCACGGCGCCGAGTTACGAGCGGGTATTTGACCACTTTACGCCCCAGTTCTGGCTGGGAATGACTGCGACGCCGGAGCGGATGGACAAGCAGGATGTTTACGCTTTGTTTGACTACCACTTGGCGTATGAAATCAGGCTGAAGGAGGCGCTAGCAGCGGATATGCTGGCGCCATTCCACTATGTCGGGATTACGGACTATGAACAGGATGGTGAGGTAATCACTGAGACCAGTAAACTCCGCTACCTCGTGGCCGACCAGCGGGTTCACTATATTTTGTCCCAGCTCGACTACTACGGCTATTGTGGGGACCAGGCGCGGGGGTTAGTCTTCTGCTCTCGTCAAGCCGAGGCCCGGGAACTGGCGGAGAAATTTACTGTTGCCGGCCACCCAGCCGTGGCATTAACCAATGAGGACTCAGCCGCTCGCCGGCAAAGGGTAGTAGCCCAGCTAGAAAAAGGGAAGATCGAGTATATCGTCACCGTTGACCTCTTCAATGAAGGGGTTGATATCCCGTCCTTAAACCAAATCGTGATGCTCCGGAACACCCAGTCATCGGTTGTCTTTATCCAACAGTTGGGCCGGGGCTTGCGGAAGTATCCAGGGAAGGACTACGTAACGGTCCTCGACTTTATCGGCAACTACCAGAACAATTTTCTGATCCCACTAGCATTAAACCAGGATACGAGCCGGCAGGTTGACCGGGCCCGGCAAGAGGTGCGGCTCCCGCAAGCAATTGGGGTGTCGACGATTAACTTCCGCCGGGTGGCCGCTGAGCGAATTCTTGCGTCATTAGCAGCGGTCAAGCTGGACTCGATGAAGGAACTTCGGTCGGCTTACCAAGACCTTCACCAACGCCTGGGCCGGGTACCGCTGTTATTTGACTTTTACCGCTATGGTTCAGTTTCACCATTAGTATTTGCGGCTAATGGGCGGCTGGATAACTATGGTGAATTCCTGCTTAAAATGGGCGAGCACGTTACGCTGACCAAGTACGAGAGTGCCGTCCTGTCATTTGTGACGAAGGAATTGTTAAATGGCAAGCGACCACATGAATTGGTCCTGCTGAAGCAATTACTGGTGGCCGACCAGCACCGGTGCAGCCAAGAAGAGTTGCTAACCGCACTGAAAAAAGATGGTGCCTATGTCACGCCGGAAGTCCTCCATTCAATTGACCAGGTCCTTAGCTTGGCCTTCTTTGATGTTAAGGCTGGAAAGAAAACGCGGCGGGAGATTTATGGCGGCCGGCCCCTGGTTAGACATGCGGGGCTGGTTGACTACCAGCTTGATCCCCAGCTGAGTGCGGCACTTGACAAAAATGATGACTTTGCCCGCCTTTTCAAGGATGCGGTTAAGACAGGGCTAACTATCAGTGCTGACTACGATACCAGCCAGCAGTTTACTATGTACCAACAATATGACCGGAAAGATGTTTGCCGGTTGCTGAACTGGCCGCTCGATGTTAGTGCGCCGATGTATGGCTACCGGGTAGGTGAAAAGGAGTGCCCGATTTTCATCACCTACCGCAAGGAGGACGACCAGCAGCGGAACGCCATTTATGATAATCAGTTGCAAAATGGCCAGTTACTTCGCTGGTATACCCGGAGTCCCCGCCATCTTTCATCGCCCGAGGTTCAACGCTTGTTAGCCACGGACGGTGGTCGACCACTGATTAAGCTCCACCTCTTTGTTAAGCGCAGTGATGCGGTTGGCAAGGAATTCTATTACCTTGGGCCCGCAAAAATTATGCCGGGGACCGTTAAAGAAGAACGCCTCGGTAGCAAGAAAAAAGCGGCGGTGGGGATGGACCTCCAACTCCAACGGCCACTGTCAATTCGGATGCGCCGCCTTTTATTTGAAGACTAGATAGAGCAAGTAGCAAAATCTACTTGCTTTTTTGATTGGTTGCTTATATACTTAGTTACACAAGTAATTAACCAACCAACTAGTGAGGAGGTGCTTCCTTGCAATTTCAATTTGATGAATCAACACCGCTGTACCAACAGATTGCAGCCCAGCTTGAAGAGATGATCTTCACTGGCGGCTTTGGCGAGGGCGACCAGATCCCGTCCACGACTCAGCTATCAGCCCAGCTGCATATCAACCCGGCGACCGTCCTCAAGGGGATGAATATCCTGGTTGATAAGGGCCTGGTTGAAAAACGCCGGGGTCGGGGAATGTTTGTTACGGCAGGTGCACAGGAGAAGATTATGCAGGCACGGAAAGAAAGTTTTTATAACGACTATGTAAAGAGCCTCTTGGTAGAGGCCCATAAGCTGGGAATTAAGAAGGAACACTTATTAGAATTAATTGAACGGGGGGAGAACGATGGAACAATTACGCGTTGATCACCTTAGCAAAAAGTATGGCCGCCGGGTCGTGCTGGACGACATTTCATTTCAGCTGGCGCCAGGCAAGATTTACGGTTTGCTCGGCCGGAATGGTGCGGGAAAGTCGACCCTGCTCAATATTATTACTGGCCGGATCCTACCTTCATCCGGAAGTGTCTACCTGGGCGACCAGGAGAGTAGAAATGATGACCGGGTGATTGGCCATTTTTACCTGATGAGTGAAGCTAACCTCTACCCGAAGCGGACAACGATTCGGCGGATGTTTGACTTGGCAGATGGTTCTTATGGTGAATTTGACTACCAGAATGCTGAGCGCCAACTAAAGGCTTTTGGAATTACGGCATATGACCACTTAAGCGACCTGTCAACTGGGTTGCAAACCGTCGCTAAACTGGTGGTAGCACTGAATGTTAATGCTAGTTACGTTTTCCTTGATGAACCGGTGCTGGGACTCGATGCCAACCACCGGGAGTTGTTCTACAAGGAGCTGATTAAAACCTACCAGAATAAGCAGCGGACCTTTGTTCTTTCGACCCACCTGATTGATGAAATCCAGCAGCTGGTTGAACACGTGCTGGTGCTTGATGACCACCGGATTATTGAAGAGGGTGACGTTGATGAGATGCTGGGGCGGGCTTACGCAATTAGTGGTCCTGCGAAGGATGTTGACCAATACGTTGACGGCTTACGGGTGTTAGATAGTGAGCAGTTGGGTAATACCAAGACGGCGTATGTTTATGACCACCTTGATGACCAGCGGGTGATCCCGGACCGGGTCAAGGTAGGACACTACGACTTACAGCACTTATTTATTTACTTAACGAACGGGGGTGGCACGAATGAGTAACCAAAAGTTGAAATTAGTAACGACGAACGTTTTCCACCGCTTGGGGATGGCGACCTTGATTGCAGTTGGCTGGGTAATCGGGATTGAGGTCCTGATCACGCTTGGCGGACTGATTATGAACCATAATTTGGCATCATTCACTGTTACATTGCGGGGGATTCCAGCAACGCTAGCATTTTTCATTAACTGTATTTTATGCTGCTACTTTATTGGGACACCATACGCGGACTTTAAGTGGGCAATCCAAAACGGAATTTCCCGGAAGACAATGTGGCAGGGGCGGCTCTTGGCACTTTGCTTGTCAACACTGGCAGTCTTTGTCCTAGATGAGTTGTTGTCATTAGTTGACCATCCGGTAATGTCATTGCGGACCCTGGTGGTGAACTTCATTGTCTTGCTGACTTTCGTGCTAACCTGCCAGGCAATTGGAAATGGCTTTGGCCTGTTGAGCCGGCGGTGGAAGTGGATTGTCGGGATCGGGATTCCGGTGATTTGCGGGATCTTGCTAACGGGACTTGTCCGGCTAATGTTTGACTTGAGTAGTGAGGTTACGGCACTGTTTGAAAATAAACAGTTTATTGCTGCAATGGATGCCTTATTCGGTAACCCGGTTACGCCATGGGTGATTTGGTTCATCTATTTTGTGATCGTGCTTGCCTTAACGAAGGTCTTCAATGACCACCTGCAATTACGGCGGGATTAGATATAGTTGCCTTTTACGGCCTTCAGTGTTTAGTATGCTGAGGGCTTTTTGTTTTTAACTAGCAACTTACATGCATCATACCGATACGGTATAATAAGAATTACTGATTTACTTAAAGACAAATTATTGAGATAGAAGACTACCATTAAAAGAGAGGGGCTGATTGCTATGCTGCACCGTGAAAATAGAATAACGACATCCCATACGAGTTCGGCGGCGGACCTGCTTAAAGAGGTAATGGAATACTATGACATTACGCAAGCCGACCTTGCCGACCGAATTGGTGTTAGTCAAAAGAATGTTTCTGACATTCTTAACCGTAAGCGTTTCTTGACCGAAGTGCTGGCGTTACGGATTGAAAAGGTAATGGGTATTTCAAGTCAGCTATTGCTCTCACTTGATTCCAACTATAAGCTCAACCGTGCCAAAAAGGACGATCACTTTGCACAGCCAAATAATAACTCCCCACTGTTTCTCAAAAAATATAGCTGGGTAACTGCCTAGTTAAACGAAAAGGAGCGAGCCAGAAGTCATTGACTTCAAGCTCGTTCCTCTTATTTTTAAAGTAGTGCTGACAAATTTAACACAGTAATCAATGTCACCAGCAGGTAGCAAACCACTGTCTGCCAATGCTTATTAGCATGAACCCCCATCAAATCCCGGTTGCTGGTAATTGCCACCAGCGGGAAGAGGGTAAACGGCAAAGCAATGCTCAGTACCACTTGGGCATAGATAATCAGTTGTTCAAATTGTGTTTCATTAAACCGAATTAAGAAACCGATAATCAGGATCGGGACCAAGGTCACAAACCGGGTCAATAGCCGCCGCTTCCACAGTGGCAACCGGATATTGATGTAGCCCTCCATCACGATCTGTCCAGCCAACGTCGACGTGATCGACGAAATCAACCCCGTGATGAGCAGTGCGAACGCAAAGAGCCAACTCATCAGCGGGCTTGCCAGTGGCCCAACAATTCCTGGATTCTTTAATCCATAGAAGACATCTTGCAGGCTCGCCAGGTTGCCATGGTGGAAGAATAGCGTTCCGCCGAGGATAAGCAATAATGCATTGACGACCAGTGCTGCTACTAGGTGGACAACCGAATCCCAATTAGCAAACTTCAGTGTTTCCGTTACTTGCTTAGGGTCATGCTCGTCATACCGCCGGCTTTGCGCCAGGGATGAGTGCAGGTAAATGTTATGGGGCATGATTGTGGCCCCGATAATCCCCAGGCTTAAAATCAGCTCCGAGTGGTTAGTCAAAATTGATACGTGAGGGGTGAACCCTTCCATGATCCGTGCAAATGCGGGGTGGGCCCGGCAGACTTCCACCGCAAAGATTACGCCGACCACTAGAATAGCAAAGAGAACAATAAATTCAATGCGCCGGATTCCGAAACGGAGGAAGAGCAGGACAATCAAAACATCGGCAATTGTTAGCAGGACACCAGCAACCAGCGGCAACCCAAAGAGCAGCTTCAACGCTACAGCAGTCCCGACCACCCCTGTTAAGTCAGTCGCCATCATCGCTAACTCGTTTAAGATCCAGAGGGTGATCCGAACAGGCTTATTAACCCGGCTGGCAATTGCCTGCGCCAGGTCGGTTCGGGTAACCACGCCGAGTTTGATTGACAGTGACTGCATGACCATTGCAATTAGTATGGACGAGAATAAAACCACCAGGAGTTGGTAACCGTACCGGCTCCCACCGGAAAGTGATGTCAGCCAGTTACCGGGGTCCATGTAGCCAACTGCAACGAGGGCACCAGGACCACTGTACGCCAGGAATTTTTGCCAGAAGGCGGACTCATAGACGGTCGGCACCTTGACGCTACCATTAATTTCATCAAGACTTTTCTTTTTCATCAGTCGCTAACCTGCTCCTTAACAAACCGGGCAAGGAATTCGGCGAACTCTGGCCGATCATTTAAGGCTGGCACTAGGTCTAATTCCTCGCCACCATTTTCCCGGAAAGCCTGGTAATTCTGCACGCCATCTTCTTCGAGAGTTTCCAGGCAGTCAGTAACAAACGATGGCGCCGCAATCAGGATGTTGCGGTGGCCTAGTTGTGCTTCCTGAAGCAGCGTGTTCTTTAGGTATGGCTTTAGCCAGGGCATCGGGCCAAACTTTGACTGGTAGACCATTTTAACCTTATCTTCGGGAATACTGAGCCGCTGACGAAGGGCGTTCGTTGTCGCCTCCGTTTGCTCCTGGTAAGGGTCACCGTGCTTAACCATTGAGACGGGGATCCCGTGGTAGGAAATCAATAAGCGGTCGTATTGCTTATTGTCCCAGGACGCTTGAATTTGTTTAGCCAAAACATCCAAGTAGCCGTCTTCACTACCAAAGCGGTCGATGACATTGATCGATGGGTCAACCGCCCGTACCTGGTCGATAATTGACTGGGTAGTGCTCTGGGTGAAGTGCGGGAAGAGCGACAGGACCGTAATTTTTTCATCCTGCGCCTGCATCTCCTTGAGCTTAGCCGCAATTGCTGGCTGTTCGTAGGTCATGGCGAGCTGGACATCCCAGTCCGGCAGTAGGCTTTGAACGCGGTTGGTTAGTCGTTCTGAATTAACAATCAGTGGCGAACCGTCTTTTGTCCAGATATCGCGGTAAAAGGTGGCTGACCGCCAGGACCGCATTGGGAGGATGAACCCTTTCAGAATCGGTTGCCAAAGCACCCGCGGCATAGTGACTACATTCTGGTCGCCAAGGAAAACACTGAGGTAGTGCTTAACCGCCGGAGTGGTAGGCTCGCTCGGTGAACCGAGGTTAACTAGTAATAATCCATTTTTCATGTTAAAAGCACCTTCCTTTAGCCGAGGGTATGTTGCCAAATAATGCCAATTACCGTGAAGACCAGCTCACTAATTAAGATCAGTTGGAGGTCAATCAAGACACTGAAGAAGGTTGTCGCTTTATCCGGTGCAGCGGTAAATTCGGCCGTCTTCTTGTAGACTGGCGGGATGGTAAGGAGGCTACCTAGCGTCCAGAGGGGAAGATAGCGCATGGCAACGGCTAGGACAATAAAGACGTAGCTGAGGACGTAGCAGGCAACCAGTACCTGGAGCGACTTTTGCCGGCCAATATGGTAAACCAGCGTCCGTTTGCCGATTACCACGTCTTCCTTGACGTCACAGATGTTGTTGCCAAGCATGACATTACTGATAACGAGGATAGCAGGCAGCGCAACTACCAGTCCCTTTAGCCAGAAGTAAGCATCAAAGTTTGGCAGGTTGTAAATATTGATGAAGATGGCCAGCAAGGTGATGTTGTAGCCCATCGTGATTCCCGAAGCTGGTTCACCAAATGGCGTCTTCAAAATAGGGTGGTGCCCACCAGAATAGGCATAGCCGACGATAAAGCTAAGAACACCGATTAAGAGAAGAATCCAGCCGCTCTTGATGGTGAGGTAGATCCCGATTATTGCTGCTAGGACGGTCAGACTGCCGATAATCAGTCGTGCCCAGGACATGCTGATTTTAAACTTGGCGATGATGTTGTTATGACTGTTGGCGGCGCCATTTTGGTTAAAGCGCCGGTAGTCGGTATACTGGTTGTGGCCGTTAACGGCGAGGTGAAAACTGACCACGGCGATGAAGAGCAGGATGGTATCCCCAAGGTTAAAGTGATCATAGTAGAAGTAAGCAAATGCACAGCCCATTAGGTAGGGGAGTGCGGAAATAACAGTCGTTTGCGCCTGTACTAGGGCGTTAAATTGTTGACGATGGTTTGGAATATCCATACTTAAGCAAATTCTCCTTTAATTACGCATTTTACGGGCTTTAAGGGCCCACAGGATTGATACAGTATCGATTACTTCTTGAAGCATGGCACCGATGAACGCGGGAATAATCCCGGTACTGGCAATTAACATTAGGATCACACAGATAGCGATCCCAATGAGGACAGCTTGTTTAGCAATTTTAATGGTGTCTTTAGAAACGGCAACGGCCTTGGCAACCTTGGACAGGTCGTCCTTGAGGATTACGACGTCGGCGGTTTCACTGGCGGCAGTTGAACCATTAGCTCCCATAGCGATCCCAACTTCCGCGGTTGCGAGGGACGGCGCATCATTAACCCCGTCTCCAACCATGAATAATGGATGCAAGTCGTGGGGAATCAACTTGAGCGCCGCAATCTTATCTTGTGGCAGAAGGTCGGCTTTCACGTTGGTGATCCCCACGGCTTTCGCAACCTGTTGGGCAATTAACCGTTGGTCGCCGGTAAGCATCACTAGGTTGTTAACCCCAAGTTCTTTGAGGGTGGCCATGGTTTGCGCAGCTTCTGGTCGAACATGGTCAGTGAAGGTAATTGCACCATAGTATTGGCCATCAACGCTGACGTAAATAGCGGTGGTTTTGAGAGCCACCATTGTTTCTTTAGGCGCCGCAAAGTTAAGTTTGCCGACCTTGACCTGTGATTCCTCAATTGTGGCGGTAATCCCCCGGCCGGTTTCCTCACTCAAGTTGGCTACGGGTGCCAATGAAATCTCGTTGTCCGTTGCGTATTTGAGGAGGGAGCGGGCCAGAATGTGGGATGAATTTTGTTCGGCACTGGCGGCTAAGTGGAGGAGCCGTTCCGTGGTCACTTCGGCAGCAGGGATTACCTGGGCGACGGTTAAGTGACCATTAGTGATGGTTCCCGTTTTATCAAAGGCACCGGTCCGGGCACCAGCGAGCTTTTCAAGTACGCTCCCGGTCTTTACAACAATCCCGTTCCGCGAAGCACGGCTCATCCCCGAGACCATCGCAACCGGTGCGGCTAGAATTAGCGGACATGGTGAGGCAACGACGAGCACTTCGGCAAAGCGCCGTGGGTCCTTGGAAATCCACCAGGCTAAAAGTGAAATTACGATAGCTGCGACGGTAAACGGCACCGCATACCGATCGGCCATCCGGACAAAGTGGGCAGGGGTGCTTTCGGCTTCCTTGACGAGTTTTACCAACTGCTGGTACTGGCTGTCCTTAGCCAGTTTGGTCACTTTAACTGTCACGGCCTCGTCACCGTTGAGGGAACCTGACATGACTTCACTACCAACGTTCTTGGCAACGGGCCGGGCCTCACCAGTTAACGAAGATTCATCAAATTCGCTATGTCCTTCGCTAATGATCCCGTCAACAGGCACGAGCTCTCCTGGTTTGACGACGACATGGTCGCCAACTTGGACGTCATCAACTGCTACATCCTTGCTGCCGGAAGCGGTAAGAACGTGGGCCAGGCGGGGTGAATTGTCAAGGAGGGCCTTTAATTCTGTGTTGGCCTTTTTGGCAGCATAGTCTTCTAGGGCGTCACCACCGGTAAGCATCACCAGGATAACCATGGCTGCCCAGTATTCACTGACGGCAAGGGTGGCGACCACAGCAAGAATTGCCAGGAGGTCAACCCCGTATTTACCAGATTTAAGTGTTTTAACCATCCCGATAAACATCGTTTGGGCGATGAGCGCACCGACGACGGTAACGAGGACTTGGGCAAGGAGCGGGTAGTGGAGACCATACTGGAGCACCAGTGCGACGGCGGCAATGGCCAGGATCAGCCCTAACTTCTGCTTGTTCGAAAGACGTTGCATAATCGTTACTTCCCCTTCGTTTAGTTATTACTTCCTATTATAAGTTACTTATTAATTTATATATATAGGGGGTGCAAGTAAAAAAGGGAATGGCAGCGGATTATGCTGTCGTTCCCTAGAATAACGATTAGTATGTTGGTTCAATTTTAACGGCACGTTGAGCGGACAAGTCAGCGTCAGGATATTTGTTGGCAAGTGCCGTGATTAGCATCCGCTTAGCCAGTTCCCCGTTCCGGTCTAAGACAGTGTGCATGTTAGTGCAGAAAGTATTCTTGTAGATAGCACCTTCCGTGTCGTCATCATGGTTGTTACCAGTTCCTTCGATGACCTTACCCAGAGCCTCTTCGTTGTCACCCAAGAAGGTAACGAGGTCGTGGTTTTCGTGGCCGTGGAAGTCGATTCCCCACTTGGTCTTGATTACCAGATCGTTTTGGATTGGTTCGCCATCTGCTGGCAATTCACTGTGGTGTGAAAGGAGGCCGGCACCGGCAACTTTTTGATCGTGTTGGTCGATGTAGGATTGGCCGAGCAGCTGGTAACCTTCACCGACAGCTAGCATTGGCTTGCCAGCTTCGATGAACTTTTGCAATTCATCATGCTTGCTTGGGATGTCTTCCAAGGCGATGGATTGCTCAAACTTTTGCCCGGCACCGATAACGATCAGGTCGTAGTCGGCAGCTTTGAAGTCGTCTTCCACACTGATTACCTTACTGGTAACATCCGTATCGAGCAATTGACCATAATACTTGAGGGCCATGATATTCCCAAGGTCACCATAAGTGTTTAAGAGGTTGCCGTACAGGTGGGCAAGTTGTAGTTGATATTCAGCCATTATTCCATCCCCCCATCAATGTACTTTTGTTCCGCCAGGGCCTTCCGCAGTTGCCGCATAGCAGTGTAGCAGGTAACCACGTAGAGACGCTTGGTTGGGATTTCTTGAATCCGGTCAATTAACTTGGCTGGGTCTGGTTCGACCTTGACGTCGTTGAAGCCACCGAACTTGAAGCGGGTAGCGGCGTCCTTGTAATTAGAAGCACCGACCATGTAGTAAGGAATGTCGTGTTCCTTCAAAGTTTCAAAGTTACAATCCCAAATCCAGGAAGTGTCTTCACCATCGGCAGGCAGGGCCGTCAACAGGAAGGCAAAGGAGAATGGGTCCTTGTCGGTCTTGATCATGTCAAGGACGGTATCAACACCAATTTGGTTCTTGACCATGATGATGACCATTTCCTTGTCGCCAATTTGGACCTTTTCTTGCCGGCCGAAGATTTCGGGGCTCTTTTCGAAGGCGGCCTTGATGTCGGCCTTTTCGACGCCCATGAAGCGGGACAGGGAGTAGGCGGCGAGGGCATTGTAGATGTTGTAAGAACCGCCAACTGGAATCGTAAATTGGTAGTCGTCGAACTTAACAACGGAATCTTCAGAAGTCATCTCGTCAACGGCAGTTACCTTGTAGTCCAGGGATGGACGCTTGTGACCACAGTTAGGGCAGAAGTAGGCGCCGAGGCCACCATAGGTAATGAAACCATAGTGGATGATGTGGTGACACTTAGGACAAACTACCCCGTCAGTGTTGGATGGAGCTTCTAAGTCGCCCATTGGTTGGTCATCAAAGCCGTACCATACCCGTGGGTTAGGCAGGTCAACGGAATTGAAGATCGGGTCATCAGCATTAGCGATGATGGTGGCTTTTGGTACCATCCGTACCCCTTCTAACATCCGGTCCCAGGTGGCGTACAGTTCGCTGTAACGGTCAAGTTGGTCACGGAAGAGGTTGGTGAAAACAAAGGCCTTGGGTTTGAAGTACTTAACGATCCGGACGATGTTGGCTTCATCGACTTCCAGGACGGCCAGGCCCTTCTTCTTCGGCTTAGGCGCGGACACGAAAATCGTGGCGATCCCGCGCTTCATATTCGAACCGGTCGGGTTGTAGAGTACGTCCGGGTACTTTTGCTTGAGCGCTTGAACGGCCAGGGCGGTCGCGGTAGTTTTACCATTCGTGCCACCGATAATCACGAAGTCGTAGCGGTCTTTGTAGTGGTAAAGAATGTCTGGGTCAATTTTAAGCGCCAGGAGGCCGGGGAGGGAGCTTCCACGGTTAAAAACGTCGTGGAGGACAGAGTAGGATAAGTGGCCGACCCCTGCCGCAATTGAGCTTTTGAAAGACATGTTGATAATTCCTTTCTGATCCAATCATGGATTTAGTTAAAACGAGCTAAATAAGAAATGCTCTTGAATATTATATGAAGATTTGTTGAATTTGCAAAGGATTTATTTGCGGCCCTTGCCCAGTTATAGCAAGTATTTTACCGTTGAAATGATAAAGAAGGATTTAGAATCTAAGGAGGACGAGGCCCAATCCTTTGTTGCTGCTTAGGCTGAAAATGATTGTACGTTAAATGAAGGATAATGCATTTAGCTGAAACTTATATATAATAGGTAGGAAAAATTTATTAAGTGGATTTGACGATTATAGGTAACGGGGATGCTCATTTATATAACATACGCGTGGTGCTAGTGAAACTTTTCTAGACAATACTCCATATTAGATGCTAAAATTGCCACTTCTAACCGTTCTTGAAAGCTTGCTAAACTTCGCGCACGATTATTTTCGGCATTATAGTATTTTAATAAGGCAGATTGTAAAATATAAGTTGAACATTTAAGTGGACAAGAAAACCCATAAAGGTCTTTAATGGTGTTACCACAA
>NZ_CANDNW010000029.1 GCF_947387525.1 Limosilactobacillus viscerum | reverse complement strand
TACTTTTGTTTGTGGTTATTCAAAAGTCTATCACAAATGACTTTTTTATTTTTCTAACTTAATTTTACAAACCGCGTTGCAAAAAAATATTGCTTTATCTATGTTAATAAGGTATACTATAATTGTAGTCAAGGAAAGGAGTCGCGACCTTACCAAGGCTACAGCGTTCCGGAAGTGATTCCCTGAATCCGGAAAGGGGATGATACTGATGGAAACAAAAGTCACCCGGAAAGAGAGGCTGCCATGTTATCGCACTGACAATTTGGTTGTTGTCGGTAGCCGCGATTAACTTCGCTAAGGCTTATGCGATAATAAAAAAAGCTAATCGCAAATAGCGGTTAGCTGGTTAGTCTAATTTCCGGAACGCAAGAAGTCAAGAGATGGAGCCTCTTGGCTTTTTGCATATTCAGTATACCATATTAACGTGAGAAGGTCGATACAGATGGTTAGTGATGCCCAGAAAAGAGCCAAACAAAAATGGGATAGTAATAATAAGGAAAAGAACCGAATTTACCGCTACCGATCATACGCCCGAAAGTTCATCCGTGACTTGGCGACTGATGACGATTTAAGAGAATTGCAAAAAATGATAGACAAGCGATTTAGTGAGTAATTAAAAAATGAACTATTCATCATTGGAATGGTTGGTCTTTGTATTATATTTGTCGTATAATATAATTAATCATAAAGCTTACTGGAGTCAGCCGTGGAAAAGGCTGGCTCTTTTTCGTATACTTTAAATATGCAGGCTTTATGATTCGAGCAGTTCATAAAAGAGTTAGATATGCTTTATTAGCAAATGTACCTAACTACGAACGTCCAAGATACAAATATGCTATAATAGAAGTATGGAAAGAGCACTAGATACTACTACGGAGCCTAGTGCGAGGGCTACCCCATAGTCCCAAAGGGAAAACATATTCTATATATAGATAAAAACGGCGACTCAATTAAGAGTCGTCGTTTATTTTTGCTATTTTCATATATTAGATATTGCCAATTTCAATCGTTGTTGGGATCTTAGTCAGTGGTAAGCCGAGCATTAGGGCAACAATAAATGAGGTAATAACAAGTGCAACGAAGGTGTTGAGCTTCAGTTTAACAATCATGAAGATCAACAGGATAACACCAATTAAGACAATGAGTAATGGCATAAGTTAAATCTCCTTTAGATTATTTTTGTTGTAATTTAGCAATCGTTGAGTATGCAGGAGTTAGGAGTCCTTCAACCTGTTGGAATAATGGCAGGAATTTCTGATAAACTTCAACTGCTTCAAAGTTTGGCTGGTAGGACTTTTCTTCACCAATGAAGTTCTTCACCGCAGCCAAGCTATCCACCATCCCCAGGCTCTTCATTGCCATTGTGATGGCGCCAAGGCAGCCGGATTCAAACGATTCGGGGATGTTAACAGGACAATTCAAAACATCGGCGAGCATTTGTCGCCAAACTTCTGCCCGCGCAAATCCACCAGTGGCGGTAACGCTCTTTGGGCTACCAACCAGGTCACGAACTGCTTCAAAGACAGTGGCGATATTCATGTTAATTCCTTCCATGACCGCCCGGAGCATGTCGGCCCGGGTGTGCAGGTTATTTAGTCCAAAGAAAGAACCGCGGGCATTGGCATCCCATAGCGGGGCCCGTTCACCACCAAGAAATGGCAGGAAGATCAATCCATTAGCCCCAGCAGGTTCACCTTCAATTACCCGGTTAGCCAGTGTGAATGGATCGGTATTTTCGTTCTTAACAGCACTTGGGGTAACCAAGTGTTGAACAGCCCATTGGTAGACATCCCCACCATTATTAAGCGGGCCACCGACAACCCAGAGACCATTATCAACGGCGTAGCAGAAAAGGCGTTCCTGTGGGTCAATTACGGGGTGGTCAGTGATTACCCGGACACCAGCAGAGGTACCAATCGTAATTGCAACGGTGTCCTGTTCGATTGCGCCAACACCGAGGTTAGAAAGGGCACCGTCAAAGGCACCATAAACAAACGGTGTATCAACTGGAATGTCCATCTTTGCCTGGGCATCCGTGGTTAAACCAACTGCCTGACTAGTTCCGTTAACAATTTCCGGCAGCTGTTCCTTATTAACGCCAGTAATCTCGAGTGCCTTTGGATCCCAGTCCCCAGTGTTAATATTCATCATCCCGGTACAGGAAGCAATGGAGATATCAACCTTGAAACTGTTGAAGAAGCGGTAGAAGAGGTAGGACTTGATGTCACCAAAGTAGGCGGCTTGAGCAACCTTTTCTGGCGCTGCTTTCTTTAACCAGAGTAACTTGGTTAACGGGGACATTGGATGAATTGGCGTTCCCGTATTGGCATACATTTCCTTGCCAAGTGGCGACCGCTTTAATTCGTCAGCTGCTTGGCGTGCTCGTGTATCAGCCCAGGTGATGACCCGTGATTGAGGCTGGAAGTGGTCGTCTAATAAGATTAAGCTTTGGTTAGCACTGGAAAAAGAAACCGCTAACAATTTTTCAGATGAAAAATCAATCTCTTGGCCGGCATCATGGATCACCTGTTCAACTGCCTGAACCATTGCTTCAGGGTTTTGTTCAGCCATACCGTTACTATCACGGTACAGTTCGTATCCCTGACTAAATTGTTTAATTACTTGCGCGTGTTCGTTGTAGAGGACGGCTTTTGTACTAGTCGTACCAACGTCAACACCAATTAAGTAGTTCATTTCTGTAATCTCCCTTTGCTGATTTTTTTGAAAGCGTTTTGGTTTATCGTTACACCAAATAATATACTCACCTGTGTAAGCGATGTCAAGAATATTTTACTAATTAGGGAATCGTTTTCCTAAATTTAGTCATCGATGAGCAGGAAAATTGCCTTTCTGGCGCTATCCAGTAAAATAAAATTAGTTTAGGAAAGGACGGGTGGGAAAATGAAAGTTACCTTTACAGATGAAGCACGAAAACGAATTGAACGCTACTTAGCACCAGGAAAAAAGATCCTTCTCGACTATGATGATGGTGTTGGACCGTTCTCAGCAATCGGAAATTGCTCGCTTGAGAGTGGTTACCAGTTGATCTTTGTTGACCGTGGAGTCTCGCTTCCCGACTTCAACCGGGCATTGGAATCCAATATTGGCCAGATCTTAATTAAGGGTGAGTCACTTCCCCAGTTTGAAGATGAGATGGAGGTACGTTTTAACCAACACCTCTTCACAATGCCGCTTGTCAGCCGGAAGGGAATCTTAACTGACAATATTGAGGTAATCGACTATAGTGGCATTCCGTTGCCGGCCCAACAGGGAAAGGCACATGATTGCTAGTGCGGTAATACTATGATATTTATAAACATAAACGAGGCCCAAGGTTCGGTGATTTAACCGAACTTCGGACCTCGTTTTGTATATTTTTTGGATATCTCGTCAGCCTCTATAGTAGGAACTTAAAGAGCAAAATAAGCAGGAGTGTTAAAACACTGAGTGCAACTACACCCCAGTAGTGACGACTGCTGTTATCTGCTTCAACTGCCCGATAAATAAAAATAATTGCGCAAATGATCGCTGCAAAGATGGCGAGCATCATGAGGTAAAAGCTAACCCCGCTGCCAATGTTGTGATAAAGGTTTGCGTAAAAGATGATCATTCCAACGTACATTACAAATGCGTAGGCATAGTTGCCAAGCCGGAAGTTCCTAATAAGTCAGTACGCAAACAATAGCACTAAAAGAATACTGATTATATTGATGAACATAATAATTCCCTTCCTTTATCTATAACCTTATTATAAACATAATTCACCATTTGTGTATTTTAGTATCTTGAATGTACTCGTTTTCAAATCGTATTTTTGTAAACGCTTGCATTATTCTGATAAGGTGTTAAGATAATGACTGTAAGGAAATGTAAACGATTGCATAATCTTAATTGAATTTGGAATTGAAAGGTTGATATAGCAATGGAAAATAAGCATTGGTGGAATAATTCAGTTGTTTATCAGATTTATCCAAAGAGTTTCCAAGACAGTAATGGTGACGGGGTTGGTGACCTGCGCGGAATCATTAACCGTCTTGATTACCTGCAAAAGCTGGGGGTTGATATTGTCTGGCTCAACCCGATCTATAAGTCACCGCAGGTTGATAACGGTTATGACATTAGCGATTACCAAGCAATTAATCCCACGCTTGGCAACATGGACGACTTCCAGGAACTGATTGATGGCATCCATGAGCGGGGGATGAAGTTAGTGATGGACTTAGTTGTCAACCATACTTCAGACCAGCACAAGTGGTTCCAAGAGTCTAAGAAGAGTAAGGATAACCCTTACCGGGACTACTACATCTGGCGGGACGGCAAGAATGGCCAGGCACCGAATAACTGGGGTTCATACTTCTCCGGTTCGGCATGGCAATATGATAAAGAAACTGATCAGTACTTCTTGCACCTCTTTGCTCCGCAGCAGGTTGACCTAAACTGGGAAAATCCTAATGTGCGTCACAGCGTCTATGACATGATGAACTGGTGGGCTGCCAAGGGAGTTGATGGCTTTCGGATGGACGTGATCAACTTAATTTCTAAGCCAGAAGGTCTACCGGATGGTAAGAAGGCGCCTGATGAGAAATATGCCAATGTTGAACCAATTGTTGCTAATGGTCACCGCATTCATGAATTCTTGCAGGAAATGAATAAGAACGTCATGAGTAAGCACAAGATGATTACGGTTGGTGAAACACCTGGTGCAACGCCAGAAGGCGCACAAAAGTACGCTAACCTGGAAAATACCGAATTGAATATGGTCTTCCAGTTTGAGCACATGGGCTTGGATGCTAACCCAAACCCAGCGCTTGGTAAGTGGTACGACCAAAAGACGAAGCTAAGTGACCTCCGGGATAACTTTACTAAGTGGCAAGAAAAGCTGGCTGGTAAGGCTTGGAACTCGCTTTACTGGAACAACCACGACCAGCCACGGGTAGTTTCACGCTTTGGTGATGACACGACTGAAGACAACCGGGTCAAGTCGGCCAAGATGTTAGCAACGATGCTCCACTTCCAACAAGGAACGCCGTACATTTATGAAGGGGAAGAAATTGGGATGACCAATGCTTACTTCCCGCGGTTAGCTGATTACGTTGACTTGGAATCAATCAATGCCTACCATCAATTAGTCGATGACCAGCATCTGCTGGATGGGAAGACAATGATGAAATATATTGCCATGCACAGTCGGGATAATGCCCGGACGCCAATGCAATGGGATGATACCGCCAATGCTGGCTTTACCACGGGTAAGCCATGGGAAAAGGTTAACCCGAACTACAAAGACATCAACGTTGAACAAGCATTGGCTGATCAGAATTCAATCTTCTATTACTACCAGAAGCTGATTAAGCTCCGTCACGAAATGCCTGTAATTACTAACGGTTCATACAAGTTAGTTGATGGCAATGAAAAAGATCCCGACGTTTTTGCCTACTTACGGCAGAATGATCAGGCAACGTTATTGGTCATCTTGAATTACACCAATAAGACATTAGAACGGCACTATGATGTACCAGAAAACGCTTCGTTATTAATTTCTAACTATGAAGATGATGCCGGTGACACCATCCAGCCGTATGAAGCAAAGGTTTATCAATTTTAGATAAGAGGTAATAATCATGGATAAAAAGACGAATGAAGATAACCGGGTGGACCTCGACTCCGGGATGCCGAGTTTAACCAAGACACAGATTTTCTCAATTACATTTGCATTCTTCGGCATCAATATGGCTTTCTCGCTGCAAAGTTCCCAGATGAGTCGGATTTGCCAAACAATTGGTGCTAACCCTAACAATCTAGGATTCTTCTTTATCTTCCCACCACTGATGGGGATGATTGTTCAACCAATCCTTGGGCAAATGTCTGACCGCACCTGGAACCGGTTTGGCCGGCGGCTTCCTTACTTACTGTTTGGGACGCCAATTGCCGCATTAGTTCTGATCATGCTGCCATTCTCTGGCTCTTTTGGCTTCGGCTATGGTTCACTGGCCGCAATGACCTATGCCGCCGTTGCTATCTGTTTCATGGACCTGTTCTCTAACGTCTGCATGCAGCCACTCCGGATGCTGGTTGGTGACATGGTTAACAACAAGCAAAAGAACGCTGCCTGGTCCTGGCAACAGGTCTTCTCTAATGGTGGTGCCATCCTTGCAACTGTCTTGCCATTTATCTTTACTGCTTGCGGTATGTCAAACACGGCTAAGCGGGGTGTTGTTCCGCACACCGTTATCTGGGCTTACCTCTGTGCTGCCGCTGTTTTACTGATTACTGGTTTGTGGACGGTCTTCAACGTTAAGGAATATGACCCACAGACTTATGCTCGTTACCACCGGATTGATGTTAACGAAGCCCACCAAAAGGTTAGCCTTTGGAAACTAGTTAAGCAGGCACCACGGTCCTTCTGGGAAATCAACCTGGTCCAATTATTCTCTTGGTTTGCTATTATGTATGTTTGGACTTACACTACCGGGACCGTTGCAAAGAACATCTGGCACACAACTGATGTTTCTTCAGCAGGGTACCAGGCCGCTGGTAACTGGTATGGTATCTTAACCGCCGTTTACAGTATTGCCGGAATCGTTTGGGGATTGCTTTACGCCAAGGCAAAGGCTAACTCCCGGAAGAAGTGGTACGTATTCGGGATGATTCTTGGTGCGATTGGTTTAGGCAGTATGGCCTTCATTACTTCAAAGACATTATCGGTTATCGCAATGATTCTCTTTGGGATTGCTAACTTCAGTATCAACACTATTCCGTTCACCCTGTTGACTTCATCACTGAACGGTAAGAATGAAGGTGCCTACCTTGGACTCTTCAACGTTGGAATCTGTGTTCCACAAATTTTGGCTTCACTGTGCAGCTTCATTATCTTCCCACTGGTTGGTCACAACCAAACGATGATGATGTTAATTGCTGGTTTGTCACTTCTTGTTGGTGCCTTAGTAGTTCCACGGATTCACGAAGGGGTTACGGTTCAAAAAGCAGCAGAATCACAAAATTAATTAATTCGAAAAGAAAGCTTTCGTCAGTGTTTCAACACTGGCGGGGGCTTTTTAAGTTATAAGGGTAATATTATGTAAAGCATGAAAAAGGTGGCCCAAGGTTCAGCTTTTTAGTTGAGCCTTGGGCCGCTTAATTGTTCACTTGTAGTAATCTTTTTAATTTAAGTCCTTTACACTAGCACGTTCAACTATTTTGGTCGGAATAAATAGCGACTGGTCATCGTCAAGAAGGTTATCAACACTGGCGGTCCCCATCTTAAAGAAGTCTTGACTAACAGTTGTAAGCTCGGGAGTAACTATTTCGTCAATTATTGAGCCATCAATCCCGATAATTGACAGTTGGTCCGGCACTTTAACCCCGTTTCTGGCGGCCTCCTTAATTAAACCGGCCGCAATCATATCACTACCAGCAACTACGGCCGTTAAGCCCCGTCCCTGAATCTCCTGGAAAAGCTCTTTACCGTTCTCGTAGCTATAATTACCGTAGTGAATCCAGCCAGGGTCAATTATTAAGCCGGCATTGGTCATTGCTTTTTGAAAGCCAAAGAGCCGCTGCTGACCCGTAGATGAATGGTCAATCCCAACTAAACCAATTTTAGTGTGTCCCCTTTGGAGCAGGTAGTCGGTAGCTTCAATGCCGATCTTGACATCATCAGAAGAAATAAAGCGGTGCTCCGGATGACGGAGGTTGTAGATAGAGATTAACCGGTAGGGAGTATGCGCGTTACTAAGGGTATTAACCTGCTGGTGGTCGATCCTTCCTGAAATTAAAAGATCCCGGTGGCTTGATGCTCTAGTGCCTCGTTAATGGTTTCGTTTAAGCGTTGTGGGTCGTGCTCACCAGCGGAGAAGATTATTACCTTATGACCGCGTTCATGTGCCCGCTTTAAAATGCCATCAAGAATCGTTTGCCAAAAGTCGGTCTGCGTATAATTAATAATCACGGCGATTGTCTTGGTGATGTTTGAAGCTAGTTGAGAAGCAGCAACGTTTTTATGGTAACCCATTTGCTGGGCGATTTTGCGTACCCGTGCGCTAGTTTCCGGTCGAATTAAGTTGTCCTTATTCGCGAGGGCACGAGATACCGTTGCGGTAGACACCCCTGCAGCCTTCGCGATGTTTTTGATTGTCGGTTTCATACTACTAGTCCTCTCATTTTGTAACTAATTACATTATATGCTAAAACTCTTTTTACAGCAAACGCTTACATTCAAGTGAAATAATGTTTGTAAACGCTTGCAGAAAGTGGTAGAGTGAAGGTGTTAAGAAATTGCACTACGATATGCAGAAAGAGGAGACATGAAATGACTAATCGTTTAACGGGCTATCAAAATAGTGCGCCAAAGGTAACGTTAGAGTATGCCGATGGCCATAACCTAGTACTTGATGTTTACACTAACGAAATTATCCGGGTATTTGAGGACCGGGGCTGTGCTACCAATTCATATGCAATTGATGGTGACAAGCACCATAAGACTAGTTACACTGTTGATGATAAGGGTGACCACATTGAATTACGGACGCCAAGCCTAGTTGTCAAAGCATACGATGGTCACCATGTTGACTTTTATGACGGCGATGGCCACCCACTCGTATTAGATTATCGTGGGAAACGGCAACCACTGCCAAATGACCTTGATGATGAGCATAAGTCAACTGTTCTGGCGGAAGGACATAATATTGACCTGATAGGGAAGGAACACGATGGTTATTATGAAGTAATTAAATCACTTAGTCCTGATGAACACTTTTACGGTTTAGGTGACAAGCCCGGCTTCCTTGATAAGCGGGGGTATGATTATGATAACTGGAATGTGGACTTTGGTCAGGTCCACAACGAGTCAGTTAAGGGAATCTATAAGTCGATTCCGGTTATGTACGGATTGAAGAATGGTCACCCATATGGATTGTTCTTTGATAATACCTACAAGAGCCATTTTGACCTCGGGAAGGAAAGTGAGAATTACTACTTCTATTCAGCTGACGACGGTAACGTTGACTACTATGTTCTGGGTGGTCATACGTTGAAGGATGTAGTTGCAAACTATACCTACTTAACCGGGGTAACGCCGCTGCCGCAAAAGTGGGTATTGGGTTACCAGCAATCACGGTGGGGTTACAGCACTAGTGATGAACGGGTTCAAGCAATCGCTGATGGCTTTGAAAAGTACCACTTGCCAATCGATGTTATTCACTTGGATATTGACTACATGCGTGGTTACCGTGACTTTACCTGGGATACAACCAAGTTTAAGGAACCAAAGAAGTTCGTCGCTGAGATGAAGAAGCGGGGGATCCGACTGATGCCAATTCTTGATGCCGGCGTCAAAAAGGATGAAGATGGCTACGACATTTATGAAGAAGGGGTCAAGAAGGGCTACTTTGTTGAAAATCCAGATGGCTCTGTCTTTGTCGGCCGGGTATGGCCAGGCGATGCGGTATTCCCAGACTTTGGCCGTCCTGCGGTACGCGAATGGTGGGCTAAGCATGTTAAGTTCTTTGCTGACATGGGAGCCTGTGGTGTTTGGAATGACATGGATGAACCAGCCTCATTTGATGGAGAATTACCAAGTGATTTAATCTTCCATGATGGTGAAAAGAAGGCAACCCATAAGAAGATGCATAATGTCTTTGGTCATCTGCAAGCACAGGCTGCATATGAAGGGATGAAGGAAGCAACTGGGAAGCGGCCATACATTATTACCCGGGCTGCCTTTGCGGGGACACAGAAGTACTCTACCGTTTGGACCGGTGATAACCAGTCAATTTGGTCTCACTTGCAATTGGCAATCCCACAATTGAACAGTTTAGGAATGAGTGGGTTTGCGATTGCGGGGACTGATATTGGTGGTTTCCAGAAGGACACCACGCCAGAACTGTTAACCCGGTGGCTAGAAGCATCCCTGTTTGTTCCATTGTTCCGGAACCACGCTGAAATGGGGACCCGTTACCAAGAACCATGGGCATTTGACCGGAAGACGCTGGATATTTACCGGGACTACCTAAACCTTCGCTACCGCTTCGTACCATTCTTGTATGACCAATTACGGCACGAAACCGAATCGGGCTTACCAGTAATGCGGCCACTGGTTTTGAACTACGAACATGATCCGGCAGTACGGCAAATCAATGATGAGTACATGGTTGGTACTAGCATTTTGGTTGCACCAATTGTTAACCAGGGTGCGAATAAACGGCTGGTATACTTGCCAGCGGGAAAGTGGCTTGACTTCTGGAACAATGCAGAGTACTCGGGGCAACAAACGATCATGGTTAATGCTCCAATTGAAAAGCTGCCGTTGTTCATCAAGAAGGATACGATTCTGCCATGGGGTAACAAGGTTAAGCACATTAGTGACGAGCCAGAGAAGGTAATGACTTTCCGGCTATTCGGTGACTGTGGTGCTTACAAGCATTACCAGGATAATGGTTTAGACTTCAAGTACCAAGATGGTGAATATAATGAATACTACGTTGAAGTTGGCAGTAATGATCAAGTAGCGGTTAAGCTCAATAAGCATGGCTACCAGCCAACCTACGAGCGGATTTATGTAGAAACTGACCGTGGTCGGTTTGAATTTGACTACGATGCCGCTAGTGAGGATTATCAATTAGCAGAATAAGATAAATCAACCCGGCTCCTGTTGCGTAATTGTGACGGGAGCCGGGTTTTATTAATTACTTTACAGCGTCTTTATGGTGTTTAAAGAGTTGCGTACAGAGCATGAAATGGGGGATGATGATTCCAGAAATTGGGGGGCAGCCGTAGAACTAACACTCAGCTGAACATCAATAATTATTTTGCCTTCCAGTCCTTAATTGCACATAACTACTTTCATTTTCCGTAGCTAGGCACTAGGGTCCTGGATTGGGTCACGCGATATCTTTGCAATATTCGGAGCTAAAATAAGGAGGCCAATGACAAAACCGAGTTTTGTCATTGGCCCCTTCTTATTCTTTACTAAACTAGTTTTCCTTCCGTTTTTTACTTCTTAATAGGCCGAAGCCGAGCAATCCGGTAACTAAACCAAGAACACTCAAAGCTGACTTTTCATTACCAGTTTGTGGCAATTGAGCCGGTGATTGGCCCTTTCTAGCAGAGGTCGTCTTAACGGCTGGTTCGACAGGAGTTATAGCTTGATCGCTTTCAGAAGTAACGTTAGCGGCATTGATTGGAGTGTCAGCTATAGTAGCTTCTGCTGGGGCCTTAGGAATCACTCCAGAATTATCTGTTGGCGTAGCTAGTGTTACCGGCTTACTTGGTACTGACGGTTTGTTTGGTGTTGTCGGTTCTGCCGGTTCCTCCGGCTTATTTGGCGTTGTTGGATTTTCTGGAACTTCATTCTTAATGTAAGTTACGGTGACATCCTTGTTACCATCTGCATTAGTTGCGTCAACTTGTGCTTTATCTGCAGTGTAGCCATCAAGTCTTGGTGAAACAACAACAGCAAAGTTT
Organism: Limosilactobacillus viscerum; assembly: GCF_947387525.1. Lineage (GTDB taxonomy): Bacteria > Bacillota > Bacilli > Lactobacillales > Lactobacillaceae > Limosilactobacillus > Limosilactobacillus viscerum. The sequence goes on along the minus strand of NZ_CANDNW010000029.1, from coordinate 9,542 downwards.
GCAGTTGGCCAATCGTGCCAAGTGATCTGGCCGGTAGCGGCATCCTTTTCACCAGTCCGAGTCAATGTAACGGTTTGAACATGATCATCCAACGCCTTCGATCCATCATTATAAACGTAATGAATCGTTTGAGTATATTCCTTACTATCGGTTACTATGCTTGGAGCTTGCTTTGTATACTTAACAGTATATTCATTAGTTTTGCCGCTAGTAAATACTACAACCTGCTCCTTCTGCGTATGAGTATATCCAGCAATATTAGGGACCTCAACTGTCTGTGTTTGAATGGCAATTGGCTTCCAAGTGATTTCGTCGGTCACTGGATCTTGCATACCATATTGAGTGATAGTCTTACCAGTTAAGATAATATCATCATGAATTGATTTACCGGTTTGTGAATCCACAAAGTGTACAATGGCATCGCCAATCTTAACTTGACGAGTGACGTCCTTGTTAGGGTCCTCGGTGTACTTAATCGTGTATTCCTTGTTGGCATTGGCCGTAATCGTGACAACTTGCTTCTTGATATTAGGTGTATAGCCCTTAATTGTTGGTGCGGTGACCGTTCTCATATCGATATGAGAAGTTAATGGTGTCCAAGTAACATTACCGGTTACTAAATCTTTAGTTCCGGTTTGCGTGTAAGTCTTACCAGTAATGGTAGTGTCATTTGTCATTTTGTCACCGGTTTGTGCGTTCACAAAATGAACAGTAGCCGTACCAGCCTTAACCTCCTGAGTAACGGCTTGCGTATTATGTGATAGGTGAACTGTAAAGGTGTTACTTGCGTCGTCTGTACCATACTTTTGATTGGACTTAAAGTTATTGGAAACTAATTTATAGCCATTATCTTCATAGTTTTTAATAACTACTGTCGGGTCATCAGTGAAGTTAATCGTGTCGTTAAATTTGCCATCGGCTGTTGAAGTCTTCAAAGTTTTGCCTGTTGTATCATCGATATAAGTAATCGTGGCTGAGGCCGGATCCCTTACATAAACAACTTTTGTGTCCTTAGTCGGGTCGTTTGGTGTTACCGTACCCTGACCGTTATACTTCAAGTGCCATCCCGGGATTGATGGCGTTGTTTCCTTAGAGGTTACTTTTGTTGCGTCATTTGGATCGTTGCTATAATCCGGTGTTGGTGCATTGGGAATGGGGATATTATTCTCATCGACGGGAATAATCTTGCCGACTTTCTTATATACTATTTGAGATTCAGCTGTCGGCTTATCCGTCGTAACTGTTTCACCATCAACAGACTTAACTGGCGCAACATAGCCTTTTATTACTGGCACTGAAACCGATTTGAATTGGTGATTCTTTTCAGCACTATTAGATTTAAATACGTATTTTTGAGTACTTGCCGGTATTAATTCCGTACCACTTTCATCCACAAATTTAACGGTTTGACTAGCATTGATATTACCCTTTGAATGAGCGGTATTGCCTGACGGTGCTGCTGATACATCCACAGTACCGGACCCAATACCATCAGCAGAAACGTTCAGATTACTACTAATCGTCGCAGGATCAGTTCCTGATGGCACGGAGGTTGTAAAGTAAATATACATTGGTTGCTTGGAGTAGTCTTGATTATTTATGGTTAAGGGACCAGACTGTTTAAATTTAAATTCTTGAGTATGATCTGTGTTTTGTGCTTGCAAAGCAACCGAAGCATTATAATCGTAATGTTCATATGTATGATTTGAAGCATCTAATGGATAACCATTGGCATCCACGATTTCGTCATCGGCCACCTTATAAGCCATAATTGATGACTTATCCAAGGTTTGGTTACCGTTTAGAAGAGCATCAACATTGAAGTTGCGTAAATCAGTTTTCTTATAATTTAAATATAAACCATAAGAAACTTTGTTGGTATTTGGGTCTAGACTAAAACAAACGAACTTATAGGCTGGATACTTTTCATCATCGGTTGGCACCGGAGCCGGGTCAACAATCATTGGGACAGTAAAGTTTTTAGTTTGACTTTCAAACTGAATTGAAACTGGCACGTCGATTGTTGTCGTTTCTGCAACTGAATTCGTATAAGAAATCGATGGACTAATCGAAAAATCGCTTGAATCGTAGTCTTACTTGGCGGTTAATTGATAACGGCCGATGCCTAAATCTTTAACATCGAAATTGTCAGTCGTCAATGGTGTCTTATCAAAGTTTAGCGGTAGACCAGAGCCAATTGTAATGTCATAAACATCGCCCTTTTTGACATTAGTTAACTCTGGACTAGCGACTGTGATATTAGCCCAGCCCTTAGCATTCGCCTGAATTGAATTAGCACCGTTTTGGTAGATAATGCTACCTTTCCAGTCGCCAGCTAATTCTTGACCATTCGATGTTGCTGATGACGAATCAGAATCATCAGTAATGCCTTGAACCACTGGATGGTTAACAATATCTGATGAAGGTGATGTTTGGGAAGCCTCACCAGAAGTCCGTAAAGTTACTTGTGAAGAGCGATCAGTTTGACTGTCAACATTACTAGTAACGTCTGAAGTAGACATATTATCGCTTGTAGTATCAGCTTGAGCTACACCAGTTGTTCCAGCATAAAAAGTTAATCCTAATAAAACTGATGCCACACCAACGCTTAATTTACGTAATCCATAGTGTGGAACCTGTGTAGCATCTTGTTGCAACTTATATTTCCAATTCTTTGTACTTACTTGCATCAAATAACACCTTCCGTAGTTAGAAACCCTTTAATCATATTAAATAAAAATTTCTTTCGTCTCATATTATGAGGACAACAAGTCTCAAACTTTGCCGCAGCATTTTATTATATGATGTAATTTCAACACTACTTTTTTCTTAATTATTATTGTTATGGTAGCACTTTTCCTACTAAATACATAACTAGGCCATTACCATTTTAATTGACACTCTTGTCTGCCTTTGTCCTGCTTATGGAATTATAGTCATCTTTTTTCAAAATCTTGTTCATCTAATCCATTCACTTTTTTCTAAAATCTAATCTTATTCACATTTTTAATGCCCTACAACACTGCTTTTAATAGAATGTGCCGACAAATCTTAGTGATAGCTATTTCAATAGGAAAATAAAACATTTCTACCTATTTAAAATTAGATTAGACATAATCCAGTTATAGTTTTTTTGATGTTTACTCGTGACCATTTAAGAGTCGTTACTTTTTGAACATCGAGATTACTCAAAAAAGGAGGTCAAACTAATACCAATTTCTAGGATTTTGTAATAGAATCCTAAGTAATAAACTACTGCTATCTGGTAGCGCTATCCCTTGGTACAGTGAGAAAGAGGTTGATATTAATGAGTTTAGACACAGCAATCTTCGCCGGTGGTTGTTTTTGGTGCATGGTTGAACCATTTGATACTTATCCTGGTATTAAGTCGGTTGTTTCAGGGTACACCGGTGGTCACGTTGCCAATCCAACTTATGAGCAGGTTTGTTCTGGGACTACTGGCCATACAGAGGCTGTCAAAATCACCTTTGATCCAGATGTTATTTCCTACGACCAGCTAGTCACAATTTACTGGCATCAAACGGACCCAACCGATGCACTAGGGCAGTTTCAGGACCGTGGTGATAACTACCGCCCGGTGATCTTCGTTAACAGTCCAGTACAAAGAAAAATCGCCGAGCAATCTAAAGCGGCGCTACAGGCAAGTGGTGAGTTTGGGGATGCAAAGATTGTCACCCAAATTGAGGATGCCAAGCCATTTTACCCTGCTGAAGACTACCATCAGGATTTTTACAAAAAAGATCCGCGCCGGTATGCCTTACAGGAGCAGGGCGGTCGCGAGCAGTTTAAAAAACAGCACTGGGAAAACTAGACCAAATATGCAATAATAGACTAAAACGGCTTGATGGAGGAGATATCATGCGTAAACCTTTTATTGCTGCAAACTGGAAAATGCACAAAAATGTTGCTGAATCGGTCGATTTTGTTAATAAGATTAAGGATAAGCTTCCAGATCCAAACAAGGTTGAAGTGGGGATTGCACCACAAGCTTTTTCACTTTACAGCATGAAGCAAGCCGCTGGTAAGTCTGGCTTGAAGATCATTGCACAAAATGCAGCTGCTGAGTACAACGGACCATTTACTGGTGAGCTAAGTTTACGTGGGTTACATGACCTTGGCACAGACTACGTAATGCTCGGCCACATTGAGCGGCGGCGTTTATTTGGTGAAAACAACGAAGCAGTCAACAAGAAGGTTGCGGCGGCTCTTCAGATGGGCATTACACCAATTATCTGTACTGATGAGACGATGGTTCAAAAGGAAGTTAATGGTGAGATCCACTATGTTTTCCAACAACTTATGAGTGTTCTTCATGGCATTTCACTGGACCAGATTCGCAATGTAGTCATTTCCTATGAGCCTAGTTGGGCGGTTGGTGTTGGCCAGCATGCCAACGTCGCACTAGCAGAAGAAGGCTGTCGGACGATTCGCCGCACCATTGCCGACAATTATACCTATGAAATTGCGGACAAGATTCGAATCCTCTATGGTGGGAGTGTTAACCCGGATAACATCAAGGACTTAATGGCTAAACCAGATATTGATGGGGTCTTGATTGGTCGGGCCAGCCTTGATGTTGACAACTTCTTAAAGATGGTTAACTACCTCGGACCTGAGTCCAAAAAGAAGAAGTAAATAAAGGTGCAGTTTCCCGTGACGATTGTGTGATCGCTACGGGAAGAGACGACAAAAAAGGAGCCAAACTGATGGCTCCTTTTTTTTTACTTATTAATACTTTCAGCATAGTTTTTAGCATTCTGCAGCTCGTAAACAACCCAGGTCTCAATTAGGGTAATAATGCAAATCAAGAGGAAGGTGTACTTGGCGGACATAACGAACATTAAGAGTAGGAAAATCCAGGAAACCCAACTCCACTGGTTTTCAATCTTAATAATCCGGGCAACCCGTTTAGTCGGCTTGGCCCGGCCGGATTTTAGAAAGATGTTTCGCACATCGGCAAATAAACGGATTTCAACAAAACTTTCAATCAAAAAAATGATTGTCAGGGCCATTAGGAAAAAGTTTTCCATTAATCTTCACCTCAGAAAATAATAATACCTCTATAATTCTACCTGTTTGTAACCTAATCGGCAACTTCAGTTTAGAAGTAATGATTTACTTTAACCATCATCTAACCACCAACAATTAATCAAAAAAATCCTTTAAAGGTGCCAGTAACCATTCAGCACAACGGTGCCGTTCTGCATTGGTGATTAACCACCATCCAGCTGCCAACAGGAGCCCAGCGACGACATCACTTGCATAGTGTGCTCGAAGGTAAACCCGGGTGTACATAATTAGTAGTATCAACAGGGCACCAATAACAGTTGTTAGTGCGCGTACCCATTTACGTTTAATTAGCGGACAAATAAGGGTAACAAGGGTCAGAATAAAAATGGTTGTTGCAAAGGTATGGCCGCTTGGGAAACTGTAACCGCTAATTCTGACAAGCCGGTCACTTGGCCGGGGCCGCATTACCGTATATTTAACGATAATGACGAGTGCATAACCGACAAAGTCAAGAGCACCAAACCACAGACTATCAGCAATCCGTTTTCGCCACCATAGAAAGACCATTAATACTAAAGTTGCAACTTGTAAATTGAATGGATCACCGAACTGGGTGATTATCCTTAAAATACTTGTTTTATTTGGCATGGTTGGCTGGGTTAGCTGGTAACCGAAATGGTCCATGGCAGTTACCCACGACCGTCCATCCAGGAATGCCAAGAGGATTACGGCAAAGAGAGCCCAGCAAATAATCCCATACAATAATTGTCGTTTCTCATCTATTTTCATAAATATCTCCTTTTAAATACCTCTTCATTTTACCAAACTTTGGCGATTATAAGGGGACCATGATAAAATGATGTACGTTTGAGAAAGGTGGTACTGATGGAAGAAAAAAAGAACAATCTTGGCTTAGCATTAGCAACATTGGTATTAGGGGTTATTGTTGGTTTTAGCTCCCTTCTTTTAAGCGTGTTGCTTGATTTAACTGAGCACCTATTCTTAAATTTTCAGGAAACTAATCACATCCCGGTTGATATCAGTGCGGCACCAACTCGCCGCTTACTTTCCGTCCTAATTGGTGGGATCATTGCTGCCGTTATTTGGTACCTACTCCAACGAAAGTACCACCCAGTAGGGATAAATAAGGCAATTACAGGAAAGACGATGCCGCTAGGGAAAACATTGCTTCACGTTTGCACCCAGATTTTTTTTGTGGGAACTGGTAATTCAATTGGCCGTGAATTGGCGCCACGTGAGGCCGGTGCAGCAATTGCCCAGAAGTGGACCCGCAGTTTTGGCCCGGATTCAATTTGGTATTTATCTAAAGAAGACCAAAAGATGATCATTGCAGCTGCAGCTGGGGCCGGCTTCGCGGGGGTATATATTGCACCAATCACGGGTGCAGTTTTCTGCATGGAACTTCTTTATAAAAAGGTAAATACACGTGTTGCGGCGGTTAGTCTGACTATGTCAGTAATTGCCACTTTAATCGGCTCAATCGTTAAGGGCTATGAACCGTATTATTTAATTGGTAGTCGTCACTTTGGCCTGGCATTACTTCCCTTAGCGTTAGTTCTTGGTATTGTGAATGGCGCTGCAGGGACAGCATTTAAAGCGGGCGTAAAGGCGGCAAGTAAACGGCGGGCAGTAACTAAAAATGTCCTGCTCCAGTTGCCACTTTTGTCATTATTCGCCGGACTAATCGCAAGCTTTTACCCTCAAGTGATGGGAAATGGTCGTGGACTTGCACAGTTGGCGATGAATACTTCGACGATCAGCAAACAGGCATTGATTTTATTGGCCTTTGGCTTAGTTGCTAAAGTAGTGGTCACATTTGGTACGATTAAGTGTGGTGGATATGGTGGGATTTTGACACCATCAATTGCTGCCGGAGCCGTGATCGGGGTGCTGGTTGGAATAGTCTATGCCGGCTTTGTCCCTGGAGTCACGTTGGCGCAATCGGCGGTTTTAGGAGCAGCCTTTTTCCTGGCAGCTTCCCAGCAGGCACCGCTGATGGCAATGTTTATGCTTTTTGAGGTTTGTCACCTTGACTATACAGCACTTTTACCGCTGTCATTCGGTGTAGCGGTGGCGATTGCCACGAGTAAATTATTGCAAAAATAAGATAAGGATTGGCTGGCATTGATGTGTCCGCCAATCCTTTTTCTGTATTATTATTAGCCAGCAAGTTATAATGGCGGTGGATAGGGGTGTTGTAAATGGGGGCTACAACACGATGGAATACAAAGAACTATTAAACCAGTTAGTAATATTTTTTAGCAAGTGGAACCAAAAATATACGTCTACTGGCCAAATTAATCGCTTACGGATTGAAATGGCCGGTCAGCGAATCAAATATGTATTTAATGGGCAACCGCTGTGCCAGATTGAAATAGAGAATAAACAATTACTTCAGCATGAATATGGTAACAACCTTGCAGCAGCGGAGCGGGGATTACTAGTTAGTATCTTACAAACAACTAGTGACTTAGCAACGAGCAACCAGTTAAAAGAAGTTACTGATTTGGCCGAACGTCGAGAAATAATCGTCTTGCTTTTAAGAATTTATCATGACTTGGAAGAAGAAGTGAGCTGTTCTTTTCCTGAAGTGCGAGAGCTCTTTAACCACCGTTATTTTCAACAATCAGCGACGGACGAGAAACGGCAAGCCAAATTGCTGGCAACAATTGAGTTATTCCGCACTGATCTCTTAAGAACGATTAGGGGAGACGAAATTCCAATCCGGCGAATTGAACGGCGAATTTTGTATATTGATAGTATGTCGGTTGCTGAACTTTGCATTTTCTTTAATGCGGCAACCTTGATTACAGATTCAACTGACCGTTTTGCAAATGTCGAGGCGGCTGGTTGGCTTGTCAGGAAGGTCTGTCTCTAAGCCGTAAATAATCTAAAATCACCGCTTTGTCCTTTTACAATACATTGTGATAAATCAAAAAAATTTAAATTTATTATTGAAAATGAAGATTATAATATTATTAATTTTTATTTGGCTATTAGGCGAATTTACAGGTATTGTCAATCTATCACTTGAATAACGTTTACGCGCGAGGAACTATTTTAACGTTTTACTGATTTGACCAATCGCTTCAATTACGACTATAATAACAATCGTTCCAACTACAAGAATAAATGGTTTAAGCTAATCTCTTATTGATCATAATGGTATTACAAATACTGAGGGAATTATGAGACAGTCAGGAGATTAGGGTAGTTAAGGGGAACACTAGCAAATCCATAAACATGGTACGTTTAAAAGTGACCTATAACACCTTTAATCGTTCAACTTCACTTTTTGAAGCCGAGTGAAGTAGATAAACGTTTTCTCCTCCCCGAGAAAATGATAATCAAGTATCCTTAGTATTTTACTCCCATAAGTTACTAAGGATACTTTTTTACGTTAGTTTTAGTTTACATAATATCAGTTATGATAAAAATGATTTATAGGATTACTGGCAGGTAGTTTACATAATACGAAATAAGTGTTCTGCTTTCCTACTGAACAATTCCAATTCAAAAATTTGCTCTGAGACAAAATGAAATTCAAATGGACGGGTAGTTGCCCATCTAATTTTGCCTCAGAGCGTTTTTTGTTTTTGGGGCTATTTTTATTGTTTTCGATAGACTATAATTATATTATAGTCTATCGAGAATGCTGCTATAACAGCATTTTAATTTTAGCAAAAAAGTGTGATAGACTATAATGTAGTTATTACAAATAATGATCTATGAAATCTAGGTGGTATTTTGAAGCAGTTAGTTCTACCAATTAAAGACTCACAAATTTTAACGCAAGTTTTGGACTGCCTAAAAAATGATTTTAAATATGGCCAACGAAATTATTGTATTTTTCAAGTGGGTAAGGCGACGATGCTCCGGGTTAGTGATGTTATTTCTTTGAAGAAGTCAGATGTGTTCGACCAGGACGGTCAGATTATGAAAAATGCGTATATTGTTGACCAAAAGACAAAAAAACAGAACACACTCTATTTGCGTCCTGTTGAGAAAGATTTATTAGTTTATCAAAATTGGTTAATGCGGTACCAAATGCTTCATCCGGCAATGAAGGTATATGATAGTCCATGGCTATTTCCATCATTTGCCGATCCGGAAAAGCATATCGCCGGTCACACTTACTATGAAGTAATGCAAAAAGTCGGGGACCTTTTAGGGCTCAACTACTTAGGCACACATACTATGCGGAAGACCGGTGCCTACCGTGTTTATGAGCAGTCTCACCACAACATTGGCCTAGTGATGAAGTTGCTTAACCACTCTAGTGAGGCTGTTACCTTAGCATATCTGGGCCTTGACCAAGAAAGTCGTGAACAAATCCTGGATTCGATTGATTTTGGTTAAAGCAAAGTTATGATTGCCGCTATTGTTTTGAAACCAGAAAGTTTATAATTAGAGATGGCAGATTGCAAGAAATAACTTGAACAAATTTAGTAACGCAGATTACGCAAAAAGATCTCAATTGGTGTTCGCCA
>NZ_CANDNW010000028.1 GCF_947387525.1 Limosilactobacillus viscerum | reverse complement strand
GTGAGTATACAAAAAATGCAGGAAAACCGACAATTTTAAACCGCCGATTTCCTACATTTTACAGCCGCCCTCTACACTTTTTCGTAGTATAAAAACTTATTCTGTTTTCTTATCAGTAATTCTTGACGAAGAGCCGAAATATATAGATGTTTATACAAGCTTGGAATTTAAATATTCATAATTTTTTGCCATTGTTGCCAAGTATTATCGTCGCTTACGGGCTCAATGCTGTCGTAAGCACCATTACTCAGCTGTTGTAGCTTTTCTTGATTCTTAAGTAAGTTGATAACTTGGTTGACAAACTTCTTCTGATTATTTAGTGGAATTAGATAGCCGTTAGTATCGTTTTGAATAAGCTCAGATGGACCATAAAGGTAGTCATAAGTAACAACTGGTACACCGTAGTTGAGCGCTTCAACCATTGCTAATGGTTGGTTATCAATTCGGCTTGCATCAACAAAGAGTTGCGCATCGTTATAGGCATCGTTTAGTTTAACTTGATATCCTGCGAAGTTGACGGCATCTTCTAAGTGCTCTTTGGAAACTAATTCATGATATTTTTCCATATCTTGAGGATTACCATATCCGTAAAGGGTTAAGTGACTGCCGTGCACTTTTTTGTGGATTTGAGAAAATATATTAATTAATTGATCTGTCTGCTTATCCGGACCTAAGCGACCAACATAAATAATTTGACCGGTGGAACGTTGATTAATTGGAATGTGTTTTGTAACTGTAGCTGCCGGTGAAGCGTTGATAACGTAAATTGGAGCATTCTTACCGATTCGTTTTAATAATTCCTTCTTTTGCCGTTGGGTTGATACAATGATGCCATCCCATTGCTTCAATTGAGTGGTGAGCGGGGCCAGTAGCATTTGGTTGACTGGCCCTCTAAAGAAGTCTTGACCATCATTGACATGGTTCATTGGAATCCACAAGTATTTTTTTGCGTTACCTTGTATTTTCAGAACAGGCTGAATAGTGGTTGCCGGACGATCTGCAATGAAACTAGTAGTTTCTTTATCGGCATTGTTAAGCTCATTTAAGAAAAATACGAAGAGTTCATCTAAACCATTGAAATAATAATTTTTACCATGATAGTTTTTTAGCACATTCAATGAATTAATTGGTGTATTTTGAACAGATTGGACGTAGTGACGTTCAAGATATACTTCACCATTGGGACGGTAATACCGTTCATAAAAGATCTGGTTATCTTGACCAAAGAAAACGTCAACTGACTTGAAGCCTCGGATATCGTAACGTTGTCGCAAAGTGATATTGCCGGCTGCATCATAATAATCAACATGGTCAATTTGCCCTACAGTTCCACCGATAAAGAACGTCTCGGCAATTAATTGGGAGCCCCACATAATTGTTTTCGAATTGCGTCCGCTGCTAACTTGGTAATCATGCGGTAGATTTAAGTCTTCGACATGGTACTTTTTGCCTTGAAAGTCGGTTGTTCCAGCAAAAAAGTCAAACATGTTAACTAGTTGTTGGTCAGTTAGCCCAAATCGCGAAAGGGTAGCATGGATAATGTTGTCGTAATCACGGGTAACTAATTTAGCAGGAACTTTATTCTGCTTGAATAAGTTTAATCGCTTGATTTCAGCATGTTCAATACTGGAATTATTACTTAGCAGGTACTGATTTACAAAATAGAACACTAGTGGGTTGCCTCCTTCTTGTTAATGTCGTCAATAACTGTTTGCCATAATTTCATGACACTAGCTTCTGAGTAACGCTTACTATCTTCGTAGGCATTTTTGCTCATTTCGGCAAGGCGCTTTTCATTGGTTAAAAGACTAATAACTGCTTTAGCTAAGCCGTCGATGTCACCATCTTTGGTTAAGAGGCCATCTTTACCGTCGATAATAATATCGCTTGGCCCGTACTTAACGTCATTAGCAATTGCTGGCAACCCATGTGCTTCGGCTTCAACTAAGGCAATTGACAGACCTTCTACGTGAGTTGGCAAGACCATCAGCTGTGCCTCGTTATCAATCTTAGCGACATTTGTACTGTATCCTTTGAAGTGAACACTCTTTTTAAGGCCAAGTTCGCTGACTTGCTTTTCGAGCTTTTTATCGTAACCATCATTTGCGTATCCCCATAGGTTAAGCTCGGCATCTGGAACTTTTTCCAGAATTTTTGGCCAGGCAGCGATAAGGTGTTCCTGTTGCTTTTCGGGAGAAAGGCGGGCAACGGTGACAACTTGGTGTTTATTCCGCTTCGTAAATGGAATGTGCGGGGCATTAATTACGTTATCAGGAATAACGGCGCTAGGTACACGGAATACAGGTGTACCTAATTTTCCATATCGAGCGATCACGTCGTCTTGCTGTTGAGGTGTAAGCGCGATAACACCATCCCAATTGGTAATGTGACGTAATCCCCATTCGTAATTATAGTTTAAGGCTGAATGAAGGATATCTTCATTGTGAATAACGTGGTCATTATGGAGCTGCATATAACGAGGAACGTGTTTCTTCATATTTAATACAGCCCAGCCTAGTTCGAAAATTCGGTCAACAATGATTCCAACCGGTTCATCTCCACAGATTGTCCTATCAGTGACTAAACTATCAAGAAAGAATCTTGTTAAATTGTCGAAGCCTTGGAAATGGTAATCTTGGCCGCGGAAGTTAAAAAGGTGGTAGGCTTTATCGATTTTATCACGCTTGTTTTTAAGATTACTGACTTGTAAGGCGATGTGGCCATCAGGAGTAAAGTAATTTTCTGTAGCGATATGCCCAGTCCAATCATAAATATGTTCAACTGAGATAAACCCTCGTACATCATACCATTCAACTTTTAAGAGCTTATTAAAATGATCAAAATATTGAACATTTATAATGGATTTTTTGTTATCATTACGTCGACGGACATATAAAAACCGTTTTCCATTTCGCCAGAAGCTATAATTAATTCCTTCGGCTTTACGTTGCCATCTGGGATTAATATTAAGATCTTTGATGGTAACGGTCTTGGTGGGCGTATTTACAGCATTTTGAAAGTAGTCAAACATATTAATGAAGTCATCGTCTGCAATGCCAACACTGTTAGTAACAGCATGTAATTCGTTAGAGTACTGACGGGTCATAATTTTGGCCGGATGCTGGAAATGCTTAAATAGGTTTAACCGCTGAATTTGCGCGTGTTCGATACCAGACATGTTAGTCTGAATACCATCATTGAAAAAGAATATCATTTTAATATCTCCTATTTGTCTGTGTAACAATTTGAGTTTACCATAAATTGAAATTTGATATTTAGTTAAATCGACTAAATGGTGAAAAAGCTTTATAATAAAAATGTAAATCAATAAGTGAGGAATTTGTTTTGGATAATTTGGAAGATCTGCTGACAAGAACGAATCAAAATTTCAAGCTGGCTGAGGAACAGTATTTAGAGAGTGACGAAAATACAGATCCTAATTTGAAAAAATTAAGGAAAATGAACTATGATAATGCCGCTAATATTCTGAATGTTGCTGAAAGAATGGTTGGTAAAGAAGAAACAGTTCAAAAGAATAATCCACGGATTAAAGAGGAGCAGAAAACAAGTAACTTTAAGGTTGCCAATAGTAGTCAACCAAAGGTGGAATTAAAAGATAATGCTGCTAAACTACAATTCCCAACGTATGACGAAATTGAAAAGGCGACGGTAAAGACTACCAATAACAATATTTCAACGAGCAGTATTTTACGAGAAGCGGCTCGTCAGTCTTTTATGGGTAAAAGTTCATCAAAGAAAGCAACGAAGAAGCAAAGTAAAAAGAAATCATCCAATCCTAAAAACAGTGAGACGGGGATGACTCGTGAAGAGTACCGAAAGCGTCACGGTAAGAAGAACTAAGAGCTTGTTGTCGATTGCTAAGGAATAGATAGTTATGCCATTCACAGAAATACTGAGATAGGAGAGAATGCAGGCTGAAGAAATCTATTGTCAACCTAATATCGATTTAGATATTGGGTGATTTGTTCCATGAGTACAAAAACTTAGTAAATGGAAAAACACATGATACGGAATCATACTATATCCTTAGTGGTAATTATTTTCTGTATTGTGTGTTTTCCCATTTATTAATACTAGAAGAGTTTTCTCTTTTCAATCGATAAAAAATATTCGAAAGTGAAATTAAAACATGTATATTAATTTACTTTAGTAGGTCAAGATAATTAACTAAGCTAGTTGTAATATTTATTTATGGTATTGCCAAACAAGCAAATCAGTTACACGTTTAAGCTCATATAGACTTTCATTAAGGAGACAAGTTAGGACTTTTTTCTAGTTATAAATACTGGGGATATCGAATCCGATTTTGAATTGTTACTTTAGAACAAAAACAATATTGTCTATTAGGAGACATTTTTTCTTTAAATTAGTTTTCTTAATATAATTGATTTGATTTTTCGTTAATTTAAAGGATCCTCTACCTGCCTTAAAAGAGATGCGTCCTAGACGGTGGAGTAAATTATTACTATGATTTTTTTCTTAAAGAGGAACCGTAATCGTTAAGAAGATTATATATTTGTCATTAAATTATTTTTGATACGATTGTTTTGGCTATAAATATAGTTTAGTAATAATTTCTTACAGTATCTTGTCCAGCTATTTGTTTAAATCGTGACGCAAAGAAGTCCACATAACTTGATTTAAGTCTACAGGCTAAGTCAATTCCGTTTACTAAAATAATTAGTTGCTTAATAGGTATTGATTTTTGATTACCCGAAAATAAATAATTGCTGATTAATGGTAATTAGTGTTGAGGTTTACCCATGAACATCCCTCCGATAGAGGCAATCAGGATTACGAGAAAACTCACAACAGCAATTGCGTTACTTAAAGCTGACATCATGGTAAACACTCTTTCAAAATTATCTTATCTTTCACCCTTATTATAACAATAGTAGCGCTTACCGAAGATAATAATTAGCTAATTTTTTCCTGAGCAATCTGCCCTTTTTGCTTAGCAATTACTTAGGAAAAATCAAGGAATTTGTCGGTGCGTCTTTAGCTTCTGAAGTAATTAGTTAACTATACTTAATTTAAATTAGCGGATTCCGCCATATTTATTAGGTGGAGGGATTAACATGCAATGCCAAGATTTAGCAAATGCATGGACGCAGGCTGACTTGAGCGATGACTTCATTTTTAATAAGACCTTTCTAGATTCGGCGCTTACTAAAGAGTTGCTCAAACGGGTTTTGCCGACATTACGGATCCGCAAGATTAAGATTCTCAATACTCAGCACGAACTAGTTACTACCCATGATGCTAAGGGACTCCGTTTTGATATTTATGCTGAAGATAACCGGGGAAGGCACTTCGATGTCGAGATGCAGGTACTAAATAAGCATAACCTACCCCAACGGATTCGCTTTTATCAGTCAACCCTGGCGATGGATTCTTATGAACGGGGGGAAGACTACATTCAGGCCCGTAATGCTTACGTAATTTTCTTTTGCTGTTTTGACCTGGGCGGCAATGGCAACCAGTGGTACCGGGTAGAGCGGGAAATCTACAGTAGTTCATCTCGCTACCGGCTTGGCGATGGGGAGGTGAGCTTGTGCTTTGACGTAACGAACTCGTCACACACCGTTAGTCAGCCACTGTAAAATTTTCTGGACTTGCTAGCCGGCCGTAATGTTGATGAGAGTGATGATTTCATCGTACAATTAAGAAAACGAGTTGCCTTTGTTAAGCAGAACCGGAAATGGAGGAGAGAGTATATGTTACGAACGGTTTACGAGATGGATATTGAGCATGATCGTCGTCAGGCTGTTAAAAAGGGTCATGAACAAGGTGCCAACGATGAACGCCTCAACCTTGTTTGTGACCTTATCAGAAGTGGTCAGTCTGCGGATGGAGTAATTAAGTTCTTGACCACTATTCGCCGGATACCGGCTGCTGAGGCGGAAAAGTATTACCAGCAAGCAGTAGAAGGGCTTAAAAAGCACGGGGAGGGTAAATGACTAAATTCAAGCGAGTCATTTTAGTAGTTGTGGAGGGCCTGGGGCTGGGTGCGGCGCCCGACGCTGCCGTTTTCTCGGACAGCGGTGCGGATACCCTTGGTCACTTGGCAGATCATTTCCGTGCCCGTCTCCAGTTGCCGACTTTGCAGCGTCTGGGGTTGACGGCGCTCCATCCAGTGGCCTTCACTCCGCCGGTCGTTCATGAGCACAGCTATTACGGCCGTTTAAGGCAGATGACTTCTGAAAAATCAGCAATTGAGGACTACTGGGAACTACTGGGGGTCGTCCGTGAACAGGGCGCCGCTGCCTATCCCAGCGGCTTTTCGGCCGCCTTCGTTCACCAGCTGGAACGACAATTTCACCGGCCGGTGTTAGTCAATGCTCCTTACCAGCCCCAGCACCTGCTCGAAGACTACGGTGATGTACAAGTAGCTACCGGTGGCTTACTGGTCAGTACCAGTGGTGGCTCAGACATGGTGGTCAGCGCGCATGAGGCCACGGTTACGGGCGATGAGTTTACCCGGCTTGGACGGTTCATTCGTCACTGGTTCGATGAAGAGGGCAGTAGTCTCCTTCGGCAGGTAACTACATGTCCCTTCGCTGGTGGGCCTGGCCGCTATTACTACCGCTCAGCAGAGCAACGGATCTTTTACATGCGCCCATCCCAACCAACAGTGGTTGACCGGGTACGGGCTGCCCACCAGCCAGTGAGGGTCATTGCCGGGGCAACGGTGTTTTCTGACCTGCAGATGGTCTTGCGCGAAGACCCGGCTACCGGCTTATACCTGGTCCCCGTACATGAAATTGACCGGGCTGGCTATCAGCGGGATCCGGAGAAAAGTGGTCAGCATTTGATGGAAATCGACCGCCACTTGGCAGAAGTACTGCCGTTGGTTCGCACTAACGACTTATTATTAATCACGGCTAACCACGGTAATGATCCGGTCTCTGCTGGTGAGGGGAGTACTCGGGAATGGCTGCCATTGCTGGCATACTCGCCATCTCTGCGGGGCGGACGCTTGGCGGACAGGTCAACGCTGGCCGACATCGCGGCAACGATTCAGGATGTTCTTGGCTTAGCTGACGACCAAGCGCGCGGTTACGGTCACAGCTTCCGCTCCTTATTGCTTTAGAAAATATAATGAGGCTGGGAATTAACTCAACCTCTTAACTATTTTATAGATTAATAATGCCTCAGCGCAGTAGCTGGCTGGCAGGTCAAACGCTGATAAATCAGCATTTGACCAACCTAGCCATCTTTGCGGAGGTGGGACGACGAACTAGACAAGCTAGTTCTGTCCCACTCTCATTCAGTTTATGGGACAGCTATTTAGCGACGGGAATTAAAGTAAAAGGCCAGGGCGATGATTAGAATTAAGACGAGAATCGCTACTCGCGGATCCGCTTTAAACAACTCGTTCATCGCGTGGACCTGACCGATCCCAGCTGGTAATTCAAACATTAGCTCCTCCTTAACACTTTCCTTCTATTATCCTTGAACGGGTCGCTTTGACAACTAATTTGCACTGAGCAGGATAGTGGGGCAAGGGATGGATTTATGGTAAGCTGGGCAGAAGGAGGGATTGCGATGGAGAAAAAGAACCTGCGTGAAAAGTTAACCCCCATCCAGTATGCCGTTACTCAGGAAGCCGCTACGGAACGGCCCTTTACTGGCAAGTACGACCAGTTTGACCAGCCGGGGATCTACGTCGACGTGGTGAGCGGTGAGCCGCTGTTTTCGTCACTGGACAAGTATGATTCTGGCTGCGGCTGGCCGGCCTTTACGAAGCCGCTGGCCCGGCGTGCCGTTAAGGAAAAACGCGACCAGTCGTTTGGGATGGAACGAACGGAGGTGCGCAGTCGGGAGGCGGATTCGCACCTCGGCCATGTCTTTACCGATGGGCCCCAGGAACGTGGGGGCCTGCGTTACTGCATCAATTCCGCGGCACTGCGCTTTATTCCAGCTGACCAGCTCGAAGCTGCCGGTTATGGTGAGTACGTGCGTTTATTTAAACAATGATTTATAAAATGGTCTCCAGAAGTGTGGACATTACCAACTTCTGGAGACCATTCTGGTTTAAAGGGTGTCCAGCCCGGTCAGGGGTTAAACGTGCTTATCTTTTGCCGTCACGGTGCCGACATTCGCGTCGGCCATCCGGCGAAGGTAGCGCCAGATTTGGGGTCGGTAGCGGCGGAGGGCTACTAGGAGGACTAGGTAAACCACGATGCAGCTGCCAATCAGGTACGGGTTTTGGGAGATGAACGCGGCGAAAACCAGGGCGTTCAGCGGCCGGGCCATCAGGTTGAAGCTGGTAACGAGGACGATCCCCGCGGGAATTACGGCGCCGTAGTGTCTGAGGGCCCCGGTATACATCGCGGCCGACCAGCTGGAACAGTACAAGCCGATGCTGAACCAGACGATTCCGTTAGCGATGACCTTGAGAATATTACCGTTGGTGAGGGCGACAATCGATTCCACCATGAACGGCAGGGAGATAAGGTCGACGACTGGCAGAGCTCGGTTGCCAGGAAGGATAAAAGCCAGGGCAACCATGATTGGAATCAGGATCATCCCCGAAATGATGGTTGCTGACTCACCATAACCTACCCCGTCGTCAACGGCCAAAAACCAGCGCTTGCGATCGTTGACTGAATCAGCGGAAGCAGAACTTCCAGCGTTTCGCTGCCGGTGCTGGTCAATGCTATCTGCCAATGGGGTGAAGGCTTTAGCAAAGACGTTGGTGACCAGGGGGAAAATCGTCATTACGGCGGATAGTTGGACGGCGAACTGTAAAATTTGGGCCCAGGCCTGGTAGCTGCCCAGCCGGTTAAGGTTGCCGAGGATCCCGATAATCAGCCCGAGGATTGCCCCCAGCGCGGTTGGCTCACCTAAAATGCCCAACCGTTGCTGGAGACTCTGCGGGGTGAACTTCACCTTGTTAAAGCCGAGCAGGTTCCAGAGCGGGTCCAGAAGGATGGCTGGGACCGTCTGGACGATGTTGTGGGGCGCACAGACAGTCGCGTTATTGACTTTGTAGTAACGGGACCAGCTATCAGCCTGAATTTCTGCCAGCAGCAGGGAGTAGAGGAGCATGAAAAACGACAGGCCCAGGGCTAGCCAGTAGTTTTTGGTAACGTAGTACGCAACCGTTCCCCAGATCATAAAGCCAAAATTGTTCCAGAGGTTAGAAGGCATAAACACCTTGGTGATGCCCACCGCGAAGAGGATAAACTCAGCAATCAAACCAAAAACGAAAAAGGTCAGCCCAACCGAGGAACCGAAGCTGGCGAGTGAGCCAGCCTGCCAGCCGATATCAACGACGGGTAGATGAATACCGGAATTATCGACCATCTGCCGGATAATCTTGGTGACTACCGGGGTGAATTCGCCGATAATCCAGGAAAAGCCGGTGAGCCCGACCCCAGCGTAAAGGCCGGAACGGACGGCTGTTTTAACCGGCACCCGCAGGCAGAGGGCGATAATGAAGATCATAATTGGGACCACCACGGCGGCACCAAAGGCATTAAAAAAGTGATTAATAAATTCGAGCAAGAAAAGCACGCTCCCTTCTTTAGACTATCCCCATTATAACGTCATTAGCAAAAACACCGGTCAGAAAAGCTAAGAACTTTCCTGGCCGGTGCCGGTATAAAATGAATAATTGCTCTGTAAGTTAATTAATTTTGTGGTTTACCCATAAACATCCCCGCGGCAGAGGCAATCAGAATCCCAAGGAAACTTACAACGGCAATTGCATTACTTAAAGCTGACATCATGGTAAACACCCTTTCTAGTTAATTAATCTTTTATTTACACTCATATTATAACAATGATAGCGCTTCGCGAAGATAATAATTAGCTAATTTTTTTCTGAGCAATTAGGGTGAAATGCTTATCATTTGCTTAGGAAAAGTTAAGGATTGTGCCAGCAGTGCTTTAGAATCGAAAGCAAATCTGCTTAGCTGCTTAATAAACAAAAGCAGGGCGTGGGAAAACGACTAGCCTGGCTAGTGCTGTCCCACACCCTGATAAAATTTAGAAGAAGTCCCCGATAATCTGTTTGTAGGTCTTCACCGTCGCAAGGTAAGCAGGAATCGTCGTGTACTCGTCAGTCGCGTGCGCTACGTCCCAGGCGTCACTGCCGAGGACGATGACGGGCAGGTCTGGCCGTTGGCGACGGAAAACGCTAGCGTCCGTTGCCCCATTGATGATTCCGGTCTTGACCGGGGAGGGGAAGAAACGCTGAGCAGCCTGGAGCGCTGACTGGACAAAGTCACTATTGGGGTCCGTGCTGATGGGGTGATAGTCCCAGAAAATATTTAGCTTCAAGTGAAAGGGAGTTTGGTGGTTGATCTGGTCAATCACCCGGTTAAGCCGGGCCGCAACTTCCTGGTTGTCACAGGCCGGGGTGGGGCGGATATTCCCCTCCAACTTCGCGGTATCGGGGATGCTGTTGACCTGGTGCCCACCTTCAATCACGGTGACGCTGTGCTGGACCTTGCCGAGGTAGGGGTCAACGGGAGCGTCAGCGAACAGGCTGCTTTCGGCTTTGATAAACTTTACCAGTCCGGTGATAGCGTTGATTCCCTGGGCCGGCATCGAGCTGTGGGCCGTCTTACCAGTGCTGGTAACCTCGTAGTTGAGGCTGCCGGAGTGGGCGAAGATAACGTTCCCGCCGGTGGGCTCACCGACAACCAGGGCACTGAGTTCGTTTGCCGCGCCCTGGCTGGCTAAGCGGTTCGCTCCCGGGGTGCCGAGTTCTTCACCCGCAGTGGCAATCAGCTTGACGGTTCCGTTCGGCAGTTCGCCAGTCTCCTGGAGTTCAATCAGTGCTAACACTTCAGCGGCCAGGCCACTCTTCATGTCAGCTGCGCCCCGACCGTAAAGCCGCTCGCCCACGATTTCCCCGCCGAAGGGGTCGTGTTGCCAGCTCTTGGGGCTGTTGACGGCAACGGTATCCATGTGGCCGGTCAGGCCGAGGACCCGGTCATCACTGCCCCGTCCGATTTGGGCCGTCAGGTTTGCCCGGCGGTCGCCAAATTCGTCAATTTGAGCGGCAATTCCGTGTTCTGCCAGCAGCTGTTTCAGGTAGGTTGCCACCTCAATTTCGTTGCCATTGGCGGAATGAATCCGAATCAAATCTTGCAGTATCTGAACCTGTTCGCTTTCTTTCATCTTGCGTCCTCCTCACAAATTTACCGGTCTTGGTGGTTGAGCTTCTTGGCTAAGAGGTCACCGATGACTTGGATAATCAAAACAAATAAGAGTACCAGCAGGGTCGCTACCAGGGTCACGTCATTGTTGAAACGGTCGTAACCGTATGAAATAGCGGTGTTACCTAAGCCCCCGGCGCCAATTGCCCCGGCCATGGCGGTCAGACTGACCAGGCTAATCAGGGAAACGGTGGAAACCCGGACTAATTCTGACCGTGATTCACGGAGGTAGACGTCAAAGATGATATCCTTGTTGGTAGAACCAATCGCCTGGGCCGCTTCGATCTTACCCTGGTCCACGCTCTTGAGCGCTACTTGGACTTGCCGGGCGTAGAAGGCGAAGAAACCGATGGACAGGGGAACGAGAGCGGCGGTGGTCCCAATCTGGGTGCCCACGATGGCCTGGGTCACTGGGGCGATGAAGGCCAGCAAGATGATGAACGGAATGGCCCGGAAGACTGAAACGACCTTGTCACAGATATTGAAGACCAGGCGGTTTTCCAGGATACCCCCGGGTTCAGTAGCGACTAGGGCGACCCCGAAGGCGAGACCAATCAGGCCCCCGATGATGGCCGGCCAGACGGTCATGTAGATGGTTTGGCCGATGGAGGTTCCCCAGCCATTATCGCCTCCCCAGCCGAGCTGTACGACGTTTGGTAAAAAACTACTCATGCCAAATCCTCCTATCATCAATCTTTGTTACGGTAACCTTATTATCTTGCAGGAACTGAACGGCGGCCTGGCGCTGCTGCTCATCGCCTTTAATAACAACGAACAGGGTCCCGACCGGTTCGCCCCCGAGAACTTCGATGTTCCCGTAGAGCATACTTGCTTCTACACCGAGCTTCTTGTAGAGCTCGATGATGATCGACTTAGTGACGTTATTGCCGTTGTAAACCAGTTGGAAGAGGTCCTTGTCGGCCGTTAGCTGGTCGAGGTCAAATGCCTTGAGGGTATCGATAGCCGCCAGGGACCCGCCGACGAACTGCCGGGTCAATTCCCGTTGCGGCTGCAAGAAGACCTTTTGCAGGGGACCCCGTTCAATGATTTGCCCATGTTCCATGACCGCAATTTTGTTTGCAACCCGCTTGACGGCGTCCATCTCGTGGGTGATCAGGACCACCGTTAAGTCTAGTTCGGTGTTGAGCTTCTTGAGCAGGTCCAAAATCTGGTTAGTATTTTGCGGGTCGAGGGCTGACGTTGCTTCGTCCGAAATCAAGATGGCCGGGTCGTTGGCCAGTGCCCGGGCGATGGAAACCCGCTGCTGTTCACCACCGGACAGCTGGACAGGGTAGAATTCTGCCTTGTCTTTTAAGCCGACCAGTTCGAGCAGCTCGTAAGCCTTCTTTTCCTGGGCGTCGTCGTCCAGGTCGCTGTGTTTGAGCGCGAAGAGGACGTTTTCAATCACCGAGGTTTCATTCAAGAGGTTGAAGTGCTGGAAAATCATTCCGATATTCCGCCGCTTTTTTTGTAGTTCCTTATTGGACAGCTGCTGCTGGTGGTCCTTGAAGAAGGCCTCGCCATTGATAGTGACGGAACCATCAGTTGGCTTTTGCAGCAAATTGATGGTGCGGACCAGGGTTGATTTACCGGCCCCGGAGTAACCAACGATACCGTAAATATCGCCTTTCTCAATTGATAACGACACGTCCTTTACCGCATGGACAACTTCTTTGCCCTGCTTGAAGGTGACGTTAATGTCTTGTAAGTCAATAATTGGGTTCGCCATACTCTAACCTCCTACTTGTTGAAGTTGCGGTCCCATGCTGGTAATTCAGAGGTGCCGTAGTACTTCTTGATTAATTGCTTGGTTTTGGCAGTTTGGTAAGCCTTAACGACGTCCTTGTAAGCCTTGTTGTTCTTGTTTTGTTTCTTAACGGCGATAATGTTAACCCATTGGGCAGAATCATGGTTAAGTGGTTCAACGAAGATGGCTTTCTTGTAGTTCAAGCCAGCAGCTTGGGCGTAATTAGTGTTAACAACGGCGGCGTCAACGTCGTCCAATGAACGAGCAGTTTGGTCGGCAGCCAGTTCCTTGAGCTTGATGTTCTTCTTGTTATCGATTACGGATGAAGCAGTTGCTAACTTGGTGCCCTTCTTTAAGTTGAAGAGGCCGGCATTCTTCAATGCAAACAATGCCCGTGATTCGTTAGTAGCATCATTTGGTACGGCAATGGTTGCGCTATCAGGCAGGTCCTTGATGCTCTTGTACTTGTTGGAGTAGACCCGGATTGGGGTGATGAAGGTGTCACCATCAGAAACAATGTCTGTGTGGTGGGCCTTATTCCAAGATTATAAGAAGAGCTTGTGCTGGAAGGCATTCAGGTCAACGTCACCGTTTTGCAGGGCCTTATTTGGTTGGTTGTAGTCGGTGAACCGGCGGAACTTAACCGTTACCCCATACTTGTCCTTAGCAGTCTTGGCAACTGAATTCCAAATTTTATCATCAGCCTTGGATGAAGCCATGATCCCGACCGTCACCGTCTTAGCAGCTTGTTGGTGGGGACGAACAAAACTAAAGTAACCAGCGATTAAAATAACAACGACCACAACGGCCCAAATAATTGCATTTCTTTTCTTTCTTTTCTTTCTTCTCTTCATAGTAAAAACTCCCTTTCATTTCTTATTCAGAATGTTAATTAACCGAACATTGCAACAAAAAAAGCACCCGTCCTAAGATAAAAGGACGAATGCTTCGCGGTACCACCTTTGTTCGTCAGACCATCACTGGCCCAACCTTAATGGGTTACTCTAATAAAATGATTAGAATTACCCAGCACTTGTAACGTGTGCTAACCCGTTACCGGCTAACAATCACCGGTACCATTCCAGGCCCATCTTCAACGCTTAGACTCATTGCTTCACACCAGCCAGCAACTCTCTGAACAGCTTCGGCGTCTACTCTGCCTTTCGATATGTTTTAACGTTCGATTAATTTATTGACATTAATTATAATGATATTCTCATTCATGTCAACGCATTTTTTAATATTTTTTAGATGAGGGTAGGGTTAAAGGTTTTAACAGAGTATAATGATCTTAAATAGATAATGAGGATCGGACAAGATGAAAAAGCAATCAGTAAAACTTGAAGACGTGGCGGCACTTGCGGGCGTGTCAAAAACGACTGTCTCACGGGTGCTTAACAACCGTGGCTACTTGAGCCAGGCAACAATTGATAAGGTACACCAGGCGATGGAAGAACTACATTACCGACCAAACGTAATTGCCCGCCAGCTCTACCAGCAGCGGACAAAACTAGTGGGATTGGTCTTCCCAACGGTTGACAACCCATTTTTTGGCCAGCTTGAGGCCCGGCTTGACTGGGAACTTTACCAGCGTGGCTACCGGGTTCTGATGGGCAATAGCCAGAATAACCCGAAACGGGAAAAAGAATACCTCCGTCAGCTGCTGAACGGGCAGGTTGATGGGCTGATTGTCGGTGCCCACAACCAGGGAATTAAGCAGTATCGTGACACCCAGCTCCCCATTGTATCGATCGAACGGTGGGTTAGTAAGGATATCCCCGTAGTAGCAGCGGATAACTATGCTGGTGGGGTGCTAGCGGTTGACCGATTGTTGAAGGATGGCTGTCAGCACATCATCCACACAAATTACCCCCATGGTCTTCCTTCGCCAAACTTAGAACGGCGCCGGGCCTATGAGGAACTGATGCAAAAGCACCACCGTCAGTCTGTTACATATGAAGTTAACTTTGATAGCTCGGTCGATGAAAAACTGGCAATCTTCCGGCGCTTATTTGATGAACACCCTGAAGTTGATGGAATCTTTGCGGATAACGATACGAACGCCAGCCTAATCATGCAGGTAGCTCGTGAACGGGGGCTGAAGGTTCCAGCCGACCTGAAAGTGGTAGGCTTTGACGGGGCTAATATGACCCGGACACTTCTACCAGAGTTAACCACGGTCCAGCAGCCAATTGACCGGATGGCGGCGACAGCGGTAGAACTGCTTCAAGAGCGAATTAATGGTAAACAAATTAATAATAAGTCAATCCAACTGCCAGTAAAATTAATTGAAGGGATTACGGCATAGTTAGAGCCTTCTCTGCACAATTGCGGTATAAAATCAGAAACTGGGAAGAAATAAAAGAAATTTCTTCCCAGTTTTTTATTTTTTACTAGTAAAAATAAAAGTGGTTCCATTCCTACTGGCTGAACGATTTTCATCATGTTAACCGGTTGCTACTGCAAAATGACAAACGTTTTCGTAGGTGTTAACCGGTTGACATATTAGAATGTAAGCCCTATCATAAGAATCGTTAAGAGAAATAAACAAATTTCGAGGAGGTGTCTCGCAATGGCATTTAATAAAAGCCTTGCAGGATATTTTGATGATATAGCCCATGTTGGGATTCCAACTGATGACCTTAAGAAGACGGTTGCTTTTTGGGAAAAGTTAGGATTTAAGAAGCAGGGGCAATTCGATACTGACGACCAAGGACACCAAGTTGTATTTATGAAGTACGCCCACTTGATGCTGGAAATCTGGGATAGCGATGGCGCTGTTCACAAGACTGGTGCAATTAACCATATTTCACTTAACGTTGAAGATGCCGACGGTGCCTACAAGGCTGCCAAGGAGGAAGGCTTCAATGTTAAGGAAGACGAAGTACAACACCTCGACTACTGGAAGCACGGTATTAAGTTCTTCAACATTGTTGGACCTAATGATGAAACCATTGAATTTTGTGAAGTTGTAAAGGATTAGTTAGTACACGGGACCTTATCAGAATAAGATTCAGTGCAATTGAGGAGGAAAATCTCATGAAAGCATTAGTTATGACTGCTGTTAAGAAGCTTGAAGTTAAGGACGACTACAAGAAGCCCGAAGTTAAGCCAAACGAAGTGTTAGTTCACACTGCCTGGGCTGGTATTTGTGGTACTGATAAGGCCCTCTATAATGGTCTGCCAGGTTCTGCCGACGCTGTTCCACCGATTGTTTTAGGACACGAAAACTCCGGTGTGGTTGCCGCTGTTGGTAGCGATGTTGAAGACTTCAAGGTTGGTGACCGGGTAAGCGTTGACCCTAACATTTACTGCCACAAGTGCTTCTACTGCCGGACCTCTCGTCCAGAATTGTGTGAACACCTTGACGCGGTTGGTGTTACCCGTGATGGTGGCTTTGCTGAATTCTTCACTGCGCCAGAAGAAGTTGTTTACCATGTTCCAGACAATGTTTCACTGGAAGCCGCTGCGGTTATTGAACCAATTTCATGTGCTGCCCACGGTGTTGACTTGCTTGAAACCCACCCATACCAAACCGCTTTGATCATCGGTGATGGCTTCGAAGGTCAATTGATTGCCCAAATCCTGAAGTCCCGCGGCGTGAAGGAAGTTACCTTAGCTGGTACTTCCGACGAGAAGCTTGAAAACAACCGTAAGCACTTTGGCTTCAAGACCATCAACAACCTTAAGAACCCTGATGCCATCAAGCCAGATACTTATGATATCGTTGTTGAAGCGGTTGGTCTGCCACAAACGCAAGAACAAGCCGTTGAAGCTGCTCGTCGTGGTGGTCAAGTTCTGATGTTTGGTGTTGGTAACCCTGACTCTGAATTCAAGGTTAACACTTACAAGGTTTACCAAAAGCAACTGCACATCCAAGGCTCATTCATCAACCCATACACCTTCGAAGACTCAATTGCGTTGCTACAATCCGGTGACGTTGACCCATTGCCACTGATCTCCAACGTTCTTGACTTTGCCCACGTTGAAGACTTTGTTAGTGGTAAGCTTGGCCACATTTCAAAGGCCATTGTTAAGGTTGCCGGCGAAGACGCTTAATAAAACTAATAGTTAAACAACTGAATTAGCTACTTTACTAGAGGGAGCTGTGACACAACCCTGCTTAGGGCCTGCGACACGAAGTTAGCCTATTTGGTATGGCTAGCATAGGACGTTGTTAACGGAACGGGCTAGCGATTGTCCGTAGCTAGACACTAAGGCCCTGGGGTTGTGGCACGCGATATCTCTGTAATATTCGGAGCTAAAAGAGGGGACTGTGGCATCAGAGTTGTCACAGTCTCCTCTTTTTAATATTACACAATAAACGCGAACTAAGAGGCTTTTCCGAATTTGTTTTTAATTTCCACTAGTCATTCCCCAACTCACGTGGTATATTAAAATCTAATTAGAATTTTAACATTTTAAATTAATGAAAGGGGGTCTTAATAATGACACGAAAAGTAGCAGTAATCGGGATGGGGAACGTTGGCTCAACCGTTGCCCATTATATCGTTGCTAATGGTTTTGCTGATGACTTGGTCTTGATTGATACTAATGAAAAGAAGGTTAATGCCGACGCGCTTGACTTTAAGGACGCTATGGCGAATCTTCTCTACCATACCAATATCTTTGTAAATGATTACAGTCAATTAAAGGATACTGATGTCATCGTCTCCGCAATCGGTGATATTAAGCTGGAAGACAACCCGAACGCTGACCGTTTTGCCGAATTACCATTTACCCGGAAGGCTGTTCCGGAAGTTGCTAAGAAGATTAAGGAAAGTGGCTTTAATGGTAAGATCGTCGTCATTACTAACCCCGTGGACGTCATTACTTCAATTTACCAGTCAGTAACCGGATTGCCAAAGGAACATGTTATGGGGACCGGAACCCTGCTTGATTCTGCCCGAATGAAACGGGCGGTAGCCGACCGACTCAACGTTGACCCCCGTTCCGTGGAAGGGTACAACCTTGGTGAACACGGTAATTCACAATTCACTGCCTGGTCCACTGTCCGGGTCCTCGAACAACCAATTACCAAGTTGGCTAAGGAACGCGGCTTAGACCTTGAAGAACTGGATCACGAAGCCCGGATGGGTGGCTGGAAGGTCTTCCAAGGTAAGAAGTACACCAATTATGGGGTGGCAACTGCCGCTGTTCGTTTGGTTAACACCATTCTTTCTGGTTCCCGGACCGTCATGGCGGTTTCTAACTTCCGTAAAGAATATGATTCATACCTGTCATACCCAGCAGTGGTTGGCCGCGACGGGATTGAAGAACAGGTTCAACTAGACTTAACCGATGAGGAACTGGACAAATTACAAACGTCTGCTAACTTCATCAAGGAAAAGTACCAAGAAAGTCTGGAAGCTAACAAAAAGGCAGAAAACTAGTCAATTATAATTGTTAATGTTACACTATTCATTAACGCACGAAGAGTGGCGTCGCATTTGCGGCACCGCTTTTCTTTTGGCTAAATTAAATGAAAGGGAACAGTAACAAATGACTAAAGAAGTGAAGAAGATAATTGCTGTCGTCATCTTTTGTGAATTCTTGATTTGCTTGGGGATGAGCCTGATTTTCCCGGTAATGCCATTTATCAAAAATGAATATCATTTTTCAGCATTTGACATGGGGGTAATGTCCTCGCTCTTTGCCTTTGTTCAGTTCATCGCCTCACCAGTGGTGGGCCGGATCTCGGATAAGACAGGACGGAAGCCAATGCTGGTGTGGGGCTTGCTGGTTTTCTCGCTAGCAGAATTTGTCTTTGCGGCCGCAAGTCACCTCTGGCTATTTGACCTCTCGCGGGCGGTCGATGGGCTGTCTGCCGCTATGTTTGTACCAACATCGATGGCCCTGGCGGCCGACCTGACTAGCGTGAAGGACCGCGCTAAGGTAATTGGCTGGTTGTCTGCGGCCTTTAGTGGTGGCCTGATTTTGGGCCCGGGCCTTGGCGGTATCTTGGCTAATATCAGTTATAAGTTCCCGTTCTGGGTTGCCGGAATACTGGGATTAGTCAGTACTTTTGTTGCCATGGTATTGCTACCGCGGGATGACAATGAGCGCTTTAAGAGCACGACCGATAATCCAGAAAATGAGCTACTGGAAGGTGGCTGGGCTCAGGTTAAGAAATTGATGACCCCCGTGATGATTACGCTTTTCCTGATGATCTTCATCATGGCCTTTGGTTTAGCTGGGTTTGAAAGTATTTACAGCCTGTACGTTAACGAAGTCCACAACTTTGACCTTCAGACGATTGCGTTGGTCTTAACCTTGAACGGAATCATTTCCCTAGTTCTTCAGGTGTTCCTATTCGACCGGATGGTTCAATGGTGGGGTGAAGTACGGGTGATTCGTTACTGCTTCTTTGCTAGTGCCATTGGAACTGTCTTTGTCATTTACGACCATTCCCACTGGCAACTGATTGTGGCAACCTTGGTCGTCTTTGAAGCTTTCGATATGCTGCGGCCAGCGATTACTACCTTGCTAACGAAGATGAGTAAGGATAACCAGGGATTGTTAAACGGGGTCAATATGTCACTGACCAGTGTTGGTAACATTATTGGGCCGCTGATTTCTGGGGCTTTGCTTGATATTAATTACCAATACCCATATTGGATCGTAATTGCATTCTTGCTGGTATCGTTTATCATTACCTTTAGCTTACAGCATTTACGTAACGCACAAGCATAGGAAAAGAGGAAGTTGTTGTGGGAAATTTATTGTTGATGGTTGTTGTCGGTCTTGCCGTTGGTATCTTTGTCATCTCGCTTGGCGGTGGCGGGGGTGCGATTTACCTTGGCGTTTTAACGGCAATTTTTCAGTTATCGCCTAGCGCGGCTGCAGCGACCTCAATTGTGACTTCCCTTCCAGCGTTAATCATGGGCTCCTGGTCATATTACCGGCGGGGGCTGATTAATTTTAGCCTGGGTAACCGGATGATGATTGCTGCCATTCCCAGTATCTTCATCGGGTACTTTATCTCACCATTTTTGCCAGAGCGGGTATATAAGGTAATCATTGGTCTTATCCTGGCTTTCCTTGGGGCACAGTTGGTGTACAAGGTTTACCGCCAGAATAATAAAAAGCATGCCCGGATTTCTGCCAAAACGGCTAGTGTCCTGTACGGCATCATGGGCGGCTTGATGGTTGGAATTGCCGGGCTAAGTGGAGGTGGCCCAATCACCACCGGTTTGCTCTTGTTGGGAGCATCGATGGCTGCTGCTTCGGCAACTTCATCCTATGCCCTGGTTGAGATGTCAATCGTTGGTGTCGTGCTCCATATCAGTAGTGGCACCATTGATTGGCGTGCGGCTGGTGGCCTGATTGCCGGTTCGCTGGTCGGGGCATTTATGGCACCACCAGTGGTCCTCTGGATGACGGCCAAGCCCAACCGTGCCCGCTTGGTTAAATTATTTATGGGTGTCTTCATCATCGTGATGGGGATTAAAACGGCAATTGGTTAATTATAGAATAGGAAAGAGGTACAAAGTTCAGTTACGAGCTTTGTACCTCTTTTGCTTAAATCACATTTTGTTGCCCAGTGATGCACATCGGCAGTAGTGGACAGTCATTGCACCGCGGATTCCGCGCCATGCAGCGGTAGCGACCCCAGAAAATCATGCTGTGGTGGGCATCAAGCCACTTCTCCTCCGGTACTGCTTCCCGGAGCTTCTTTTCAATTGCCAGGATGGATGCCTTGGGTGGGACCATTGCAAGACGACGTGCCACCCGGCTGACGTGGGTATCAACGGGGAAGGCGGGGATGTTAAAGCACTCCGCCATTACAACGTTGGCCACCTTGCGACCGACCCCCGGTAAGGAAGTCAGTTCCTTTAAGGTTCGTGGAACCCGACCGTCAAAGTCAGTCACCAGTTTTCGCGAACAGTTGACCAGGTACTTGGCTTTATTGTGATAAAGGCCAAGCCGCTTGATGTATGGCTCAACGTCTTCCGGTTCTGCGGCGGCAAGGTCTTTTGGTAGTGGGAAGCGCTCAAACAGGGCCGGTGTCAGGTTGTTTACCGATTGGTCCGTGGACTGGGCGCTAAGGATAACTGCCAAAAGGAAGTGAAAGTGGGTATCGGCAGTCAGGGTCGTTCCGGCATCGGGATACTCTTTTCGCATCGTCTTAAGTGCGTCGTTAATTTCGTGGTTAGTCAGCATTTACTTCACCTCATGATTACTTATCTAAGATTCAGTTTACTCCTGATAACAGCAAAATGAGAGAAACTAGTAAAAATTATTATTTTTTCACAAGCACATAATAGTTAAGCTGACGGGCATTGCTAAAAGACTGAAAGATTGGGATTTTGAAGAAAAGGCTTACAAGTGAAAATACTATTTGACCAGCGGTGAAACGATTGGTAGAATAAATTAAAGTTTTTCTTATGATTCTAATAAGATTTTAATTAAAAAGGAGGAAGAGTCATGAGTTTTTGGAAAACAATTACACGCAAAGAAGACCCGCGTGTTTATGAAAATAAAGACGGTCACTTAGTTCGATCATTGAAGGTTCGGGACTTTCTCGCCCTTGGTGTCGGAACCATTGTGTCTGCTTCCATTTTTACTCTTCCTGGTGAAGTGGCAGCAATGCATACTGGTCCAGCAGTCGCAATTTCATTTGTTGTTGCTGCGATTGTTGCTGGGCTAGTTGCCTTTGCTTACGCTGAAATGGCGGCGGCAATGCCGTTTGCGGGTTCAGCGTATTCATGGATTAACGTTGTTTTTGGCGAATTTTTTGGTTGGGTTGCCGGTTGGGCGCTGTTAGCTGAATACTTCATTGCGCTAGCCTTTGTTGGCGCTGGGTTGTCCGCCAACCTGCGGGCCTTATTAGCGCCGGCTGGAATTAAGCTACCGGCATCACTGTCTAATGCTTTTGGTACTGAAGGCGGTGTGGTGGATATCATTTCCGTGGTTGTGATTGCCCTAGTTGCAATCCTGATTGCCAACGGTGCTTCTAAAGCGGCACGGGTTGAAACCTTGTTGGTTTGCCTGAAGGTGTTTGCTATCCTGCTCTTCGTGGTTGTGGGGATGACCGCAATTAAATCAAGCAATTATGTTCCATTTATTCCTAAGTACCATGAAACAGCCAATGGTCCATTTGGTGGCTGGCAGGGAATTTATGCCGGGGTGTCAATGATTTTCCTATCGTACATTGGTTTTGACTCAATTGCTGCCAACTCGGCTGAAGCAATTAATCCACAAAAGACAATGCCCCGTGGAATCCTCGGCTCACTGTTAATTGCCGTGGTTCTTTTCGTTTCCGTTGCGATGGTTCTGATGGGGGTTCTGCCTTACAGCAAGTATGCTAATAGTGCTGAACCGGTTGGCCTGGCACTGCGGGCTGCTGGCCATGGTGGCGTAGCTGTTGTTGTCCAAACAATTGCGGTTGTTGGTATGTTTACTGCGTTAATTGGGATGAGCCTGGCTGGTTCCCGGTTAATTTACTCCTTCGGCCGTGACGGTATGTTGCCAAAATGGGTTGGTAAACTGGATAAGAGTGGTCGTCCTAACCGTGCGCTGTGGACATTAACGATTGTTACAATTGTGATTGCAGCCTTCTTCCCGTTTGCATTTCTGTCACAGTTGGTTTCTGCTGGGACCCTGATTGCTTTCATGTTTGTCTCATTAGGGATTTACGCATTGCGCCGCCGGGAAGGTAAGGATATCACGGATCCATCATTTAAGATGCCATTTTATCCGGTAATGCCAGCATTAGGCTTCCTAGCAGCACTCTTCGTTTTTATGGGCTTAGACTACCAAGCTAAGTTATATGCTGGAATCTGGTTTGTGCTTGGTCTGCTAATTTACTTTGGGTACGGTATGCGGCACTCATTTTTAGCTAAAAAGCAGCAAGATAAATAAGTATTGATATTGGTAAAAGAAACTTGCGACCGTCCAATGTTTGTGGAGAAGACAAATATTGGGCGGTCGCTTTGTGGTTGTTGCTGACACTCAAGTCAGTTATAATTTAGGTGCCGCCTTAGCTCAGATAGGTAGAGCACATCCATGGTAAGGGTGCTACGGCAGTTCAACTCTGCCAGGCGGCTTTTTATATCGAGTCAAAATGAACGATCAGTAGCATATCAAGAAAGTGGAGTAAAAAACAGAAAAACCGCCCAGCCTGAAAGCTAGACGGTCGATTGAAACGCTAATTCATGCTATAATATAGCTGTACTAAAGGATATATTATATTCAATAGTTGGGCTGATAAATTAGCTTTAAGCGCTCCTATTCTGGTGTACTGCCATACACCACCAGCCAAGCGCAAACAGAGTACACCCTCAAGGGTATCAGCTCCTATAAACGGCACTTGTGCATTGGTGGTTACCAGTGCACTTTTTTGTTATATCGTGATATCTTAGCGCAAAATAAAAACTGCTACCAGTAAGTGCCAATCGTATCTGGTAGTGGAATAATTATGTATTAAAAATAGTTACTATATAATTATGGTATGAATTAGTGTTTCAATTGACCGTCTGGCTTTTACTGGGCGGTTTTCTGTTTGGCAGATTGTAAAATTTAAGTTGAACATTTAAGTGGACAGAAAAACCCATCAAGGTCTTTAATGGTGTTACCTCAA
>NZ_CANDNW010000027.1 GCF_947387525.1 Limosilactobacillus viscerum | reverse complement strand
ACGCCGACAAGAAGGTAGCGGGTGGTTTGACGGCAACTGTGGATAATCCAAACGTTGAGGACACAGTAACTTACACCAAGAATGCTGATGATGTCGAAACTACGACTGAATCCAAGACCGTAAAACGGACTATCGAGTACCTTGATAAAAAGACAGGCGAAGCCATTCCAAGCAATTTGGCTAAATCAGTTGAACAAGACGTAACTTTGACCCGGACGGTTTCAAACAACAAGACGACTGGTAAAGTTACCTACGGCGATTGGACAGTTGAATCAGGCAGCTGGGGCAAGGTTGTATCACCGGGCTTGACTAACTATGGCTACACGACTCCTGATAAAGAGTCTGTTGAGGCAGTAACGGTTGATGGCAATACCGAAAACAGCCATGTCAAGGTATACTACGACCACGCCACGACAACGGTAACGCCAGAAGATCCAAAGGATCCAAATACGCCAATTAATCCTAACGATCCAGACAGTCCAAAGTACAACGAAGACCAAACTAAGGTCAATGTTCCTTCAACCCAGACTATTACCTACACGGGTGCTGGCGACAAGACGCCGGCTAAGGATGTCCAAACGGGTGAGTTTGATCGGACCGTCACGATTGATAAGGTAACTGGGGAAACGATCTCATCCACTCCTTGGACTTACACAGTTAATGGTAAGACAACCACTGGTGAAAGTTTGACTTACGGAACGAAGGATACCCCAGTCGTTGACGGTTACCACGCCGACAAGAAGGTAGCGGGTGGTTTGACGGCAACTGTGGATAATCCAAACGTTGAGGACACAGTAACTTACACCGAAAACGGCAAGATTATTCCGGTTGACCCTGACGGCAACAAGATTCCGAATGTGCCAAATCCAACTTACCCAACTGATCCAACCGACCCAACCAAGGTAACGCCTGACGAACCAGTGCCTGATATTCCTGGTTACACGCCAGAAACGCCAACAGTTACGCCAAGTGATCCCGGCAAGGACACGCAAGTCGTCTACAACAAGCAGGATGGTTCTTTGACGGTTAAGTACGTTGATCAAGACAGTAACAGTGCGGTTCTAGAAACTAAGGACTTATCCGGCAAATACGGCGATAAGATCACCTATACGACGACTGACACGATCAAGTCATTGGAAGCTAAGGGCTACGTCTTAGTATCAGATGGCTTTACTGGCAAAGTTGGCTCAGAATTTGACGATGCCAACAACGGCAAGATCTACCTTGTTGTCTTGAAGCACGGTACGACGACGGTCACGCCAGAAGATCCAAAGGATCCAAATACGCCAATCAATCCTAATGATCCAAACGGACCAAAGTACACTAAGGATCAAACGGACGTCACCCGGGACGCTACCCAAACGATTACCTACCACTACAGTGATGGTAGTCAACCAGATACGCAAACGACATCAACGGAAAAGAATGCCTTTACCCGGACCGTCACGGTTGATAAGGTAACTGGAAAGACGATTAGTACGACACCATGGACAGGTTCACACACCTTTGGTAAGGTTAATACGCCAGTTATTCAAGGCTACCACGCTGATAAGAAGACAGCCGGGGGCTTGACCGCTACACCTGATCACCCAGACGTTACGGACCAAGTAGTCTACACGCCAAATGGTAAGATTATTCCGGTCGATCCAAACGGTAATAAGATTCCTAATGTGCCAACGCCAACCTACCCAACGGATCCAACAGATCCAACCAAGGTAGTACCAGACGAACCGGTTCCAACGATTCCAGGCTACACGCCGGAAACGCCAACCGTCACACCAGAAGATCCAGGGGCGGATACTCCGGTCGTTTACCACACGCCAATGACGCCAACGCCGGAGAAACCAACAACACCGACAACGCCAGGTTCGGCAGTGCCACAAGCACCTACCTCAGGCGCCACCCCAGCATCTCCAACCGCGGCTTCTACTTCTCAGGCCCCTGCTAAGAAACTCCCTCAAACTGGTGACCAATCAGCTACTGGTTTGGTAGCAGCCGGCCTAGCAACGTTACTTGGATTAATGGGAACAGGCTTAAAACGGCGGAAGCAAGAGCGGTAATGAATGCTTAGTAAAATTAAATCAACTATGTTTCCTCCCTAAGTAACCTGCGAAAGCTCCAGTTAGTTCGCTTTTAAAAGCGACTAGCTGGGGCTTTTTTTACTTAACGCTTGTTAAAGGATGAACTTATGTAAGCGGTGAATAACGACACGTCTATTAATCATATGGCTAACCCCCTATACTGAAGACATCAAATCTCAGTTAGGGGAAAGTACAGACGCATCAAACCGAATTGAAGGTATTGCCACAAGTGATGCACGACTAAAAAAACTTGTAAGCCAAAAAACTACTCCTGAAAATAGAAGCGAGGAAGAAATTTCAGGTTATCGCGATGTTTTAGCAACCATTCATGAGAATTTTCAATATATTAAAATTACACCTAACAACATTCTAGCGCTCCATAAGGAACTGTTTAATTTTACTGAAAGTACGTGGGGCGGTGAATTTAAAAATATTGATAATTCTATTGTGACTACATTTCCGGATGGTCATCAGGAGACGAGATTCACTCCACCACCGGCTTACTTAACTCCTGAACTAGTCCAAGACTTATGCACGGCTTACAATAATGCAATTACCAATAATTCTTTTCCTCCTTTAATATTAGCAGCTGCCTTTATGCTTGATTTTGTTTCTATTCACCCATTTAGAGATGGAAATGGACGGATGTCACGGCTATTAATGTTGTTAGAATTACATCAATTGGGTTTTGAAGTCGGAAAATATATTAGTTTAGAGCGCTTGATTGAAAAAACAAAAGCTGAATATTATCGAACTTTATTAGCAAGTTCAGGAACTGCTTGGAGTAATAATGATAATCATTATGGCCCCTATGTTGATTACTTTTTGAGCATCGTTCTTCAAGCATATCGTGAACTAAATACACGTATTGATTTCACTAATGATACTGAAAAAGATCCAGAATCATTAGTGCTTACTAAGTTACGTAATAGTTTAAAACCTTTATCAAGGCGTGAACTGATGAACTTAATTCCACAGTATGGTGAGAGTACTATTAAGCACGTATTAGCAGAATTACGAAAGAAGAACATAATAAAACTGGTTGGTAGAGGGAGAGCAAGTCGATATACAGTTAATGACTAATCGGTGCAATTTAAAAGTTATCGGTGCAAAATTGGCTGGTTTTGCACCGATAAAATGATTATTGCACTGAAAAATGCACACAACTAGACACACAAAGTTAAAAATAATTGGCTTAATCGTTGATATCTCAATGGTTGGAGCAATTTAACCTCCAAGCTTCTAGTCAGCACTATATAATGTTTAGAACCCTTTAACAGTAAGCATTGTTGCTGCTGTTAAAGGGTTCTTTTTTGTACGCAATTTTTTATATCTTTACTACATTTATTAAAACACTATGTTATTAGAAAATAATTTCAAGAAGTTGAAGCACTCAAAATCTTATTATGGCAGTTAGGGACCAGTACCAACGATGATTGCATCAGTGTTTTTGATCTGAATCAACTAAATTGATTATTAAATGATCTCCCTCCTCAACACTGGTGTTTGCTTTCATAAATAAACTAGACAAAAAAGTTAATAAGTAATTCAACTAGTTTAAGAGCGTTTGCTAATAGTGGATTAATACTGAAGAGGCTTAAAATTAAGGGACGGTGGCAAAACGGAATTTTGTCGCAGTCTCTAAATTTTTAAATATTGCACGCCCAACCCCATACCCCATCGTTTACTTTCAAACAGTTTATGTCAGGTATTATCTTAATCATCGCTCCTTTTCTCGGTTAGCGAGCGTAACAATACTTGTGCTAGATAACTTTTCGTGATTGTATTCTTTAACTAGCCAGGTTTGGATGGTATGCCCACACTTTAATGGGGTTGCGATTGCCTTAATTTTGCCATCTGCTACCGGTAGTAGGTGGTCTGTGGTAATATTGATGCCGATGGCAATTTGATTTAGTTTTTGATTAATGAGCCATTTGTTGGCACCAAGGGAAGCAGCAGTTTCTGCAAGGACTGTATTAATACCGCCGTGGACAATACCATATGGCTGTTTTAATTTATCACTTACTTCAACAGAAACGACTGCTTTTTTTGCGGTAATCGATTGCGATTGAATTCCAAGATATTGTAATAGGTTCATTTTTAAGGTCTCACTTTCAAAGGAGTAGATTTAATATGACAACAGTAAACTGGCAACCAGTAAAAGAATATTCTGAGATAATCTTTGAACGGGCAGGTAAGATTGCAAAGATTACCATGAACCGTCCGCAGAAGATGAATGCATTCACGCCGGTTACGATTCAGGAAATGATTGATGCATTTACTATTTGCCGTGATGATAGCACAATTGGCGTAATTATCCTAACCGGTGCTGGCGACAAGGCCTTTTCTTCTGGTGGTGACCAGGGTGTTCGCGGGAACGGTGGCTATGTTGGCCCCGACCATATTGCCCGGCTTAACGTCCTTGACCTACAGCACCTGATTCGAATTATTCCAAAACCAGTAATTGCGATGGTTAAAGGTTGGTCCGTAGGTGGTGGTAACATTTTACAACTTGTTTGTGACCTGACGATTGCGGCTGACAATGCTAAATTTGGTCAGACGGGTCCTAAAGTTGGGAGCTTTGACGCTGGCTATGGTTCTGGTTATCTTGCCCGGGTAATTGGACACAAGCGGGCGAAGGAAGTTTGGTTCTTGAACCACTTCTACAGTGCCGAAGAAGCATACCAGATGAATTGGATTAACAAGGTTGTTCCATTAGACCAGGTTGAATCAGTTACTCTTGACTGGTGTAACGAAATTTTGAAGAAGTCACCAACCGCATTACGCTTTATTAAAGCAGCAATGAACGCTGATACTGATGGCCTAGCCGGGTTGCAACAACTAGGCGGGGATGCCACGATGCTATTCTATACAACTGATGAAGGTAAGGAAGGACGGGACGCATTTAATGAGAAACGTGATCCTGACTTTGACCAGTTCCCGAAGTTCCCATAGAAGGTGAGTCAATGGAGACGCAAAATTGGTTGTTAAAGCAAGCGGCAACGCAACCGCAGCATTTGGCGGTTGATGATGGTCAGCACCGACTGACTTTTGGTCAACTTAAACAGCAGGTAGAACAAATTATTAGCCAGTTGGAAGAACTGCACCCGGGAGAAAAAGTCGGGTTGCTTGCGAATAATACCTTGCGTAGCTACGAACTAGCCCTTGCAATTTTGTGTAGTGGTCGGACGATTGTTTGGCTAAACTGGCGGTTGGCTGATGAAGAATTGCAACGCCAGCTAGCAGATAGCAAATTAGCGGTTTGCCTGGTTGAAGATCGACTCTGGCGCCCGTCAATGGATGAGCGGTTTGAAAAGTATAATTCATTTTTTGCGTTACCGCATGGCAATGGGAAAATGGTGGCCACCTTTAACCATGATCGTGTTGCCAGCATTATGTACACGTCTGGTACGACCGGTAAGCCTAAGGGGGTACTACAAACTTTTGGTAATCATTTTTATTCAGCAGTTTCGTCCGCCTTTAATTTGGGGCTAACTTCACAGGATGAGTGGCTTTGTGTAGCACCAATTTTTCATATTAGTGGGTTTTCAATTCTGATGCGCGGCCTGATTTATGGGATGACCGTGCGGCTAGTTGATAAATTTCGGGTTATGAATATTGAACGAATTTTAGTGAACGAACCGGTAACGATTATGTCAGTTGTGCCATTTATGCTAAAAAAATTAGTGGCGCAGCAAGCAATGACAGGGTGTAGTTATCACCATGCTTTTCGGTGCATGCTCTTAGGCGGTGGAACAATTGACCGTCCAACTTTGTTAAAGTGCCAAGAGCAAGGAATCCCAGTTGTTCAGTGCTACGGGATGACAGAAACTTGCTCGCAAGTTATTGCGTTACGCTCACAAGATGCGCTTGCTAAATTAGGCTCAGTTGGCCAACCGCTTTTTACGACCCAGTTAAAACTGGCAACAAATGGTGAAATCATGCTTAAAACCCCGGCACTTACTACAGGCTATTTAAATTTACCGGGGAAGTTGTCCGCTAAAATGGCACCGGGTGGCTGGTATAAGACCGGGGATGTCGGTCATCTTGACCAGGATGGTTACCTATATGTTGATGGTCGCCTAGATGAGATGTTGATTTCGGGTGGTGAAAATATCTTCCCACAGGAGGTAGAGCAAGTTTACCTTCAATATCCCGGGATTAAGGAAGTCGCGATTGTTGGCAAGACTAGTTCCGAATGGGGACAGGTACCTGTAGCATTTATCGTTTCAGACCGTCAGTTGAATAATGACCAGCTCATTGACTATGGGTATCAGCATCTAGCCCATTATAAGGTGCCGCGCCAGTATGTTTATGTTGATGAATTACCTAAAAATGCAAGTGGTAAGATCCAACGATTCTTGCTACGGCAACAGTTATCATAAAACTTTGAGGGGTAAATTTGGATTATGGAAAAATATAATAATCATGTAGTTGCTAAGCGGTGGGGTTCGTTTTTACTGCTGTACCTAGGTTACATGCTGCTATTTGCTGATCGGACAGTAATGAATATTTCGCTTGCTTATATTGGAAAAGATTTTCATGTTGGTGCGGCAGCATTGGGGACAACCGCCAGTGCATTCTTCCTAGGATATACGCTGATGCAGATTCCAGGCGGCTACTTGACTGATCGCTATGGCAGTAAGCTTTTAATTATTACCTCCTTACTTGCCTGGTCAGTAATGACAATGATAACGGGATGGGCGTGGTCCTTAACTGCACTGGTTGTAATTCGCTTCCTTTTTGGGATTGCGGAAGGCCCGTACCCGTCAGCGGCATTAAAACGGATTTCAGAGAACTACGATAAGAGGGAAAAGTCGCAAGCAACATCAGCATTGATCTCCTCAAACTATGCTGGGGCCGCGGTTGCACCGTTAATTATTGTGCCAATTATTGCTAGTAGTGGTTGGCGGAATGCCTTTGTTTGGCTGGGAATTGGCGGCTTAATCGTCATGGTGGCATACTACCTTGTTGAGCGGCCAATTAAAAATAGTTCCTTTGGCGGACAGCAACGGACAAAGATTGAGTGGAAAAACATTGATTCCCGTGTGTGGGTCTTTGTTGTAATCGGTTTGGCGCTGAACGTTATTACTAAGGGGCTTGAAACTTGGATGCCAGTTTATTTCCTTCAAGAACGGGGAATTAATCTGAAGAACCTCGCTTGGTTGGTTCCTTTACCAGTTATTTCTGGGGGTATTGCTGCCTTTATTTCTGGGTTTATCATGGTGCACCTATTTAAGAATCGTGAACGGTGGATGATTGTAATTGCCTCATTCTTGACGTTAGTCTTTATGTTTGGCTTGTTTAAATCTTCCTCACTGGTTGCGGTTGTTACTTTTGATGTTCTTATTTACTTTGTAAAGTCACTAGCCTTTACGGGGATTTTTAGTTTTACTGCTCAAATTTTAAGTGAGAAGTCATATGGTTCGTCAATTGGAATTGTTAATTTTGGTGGGCAACTAGGTGGCTTTGTCGGTCCGCTTTTGATCGGTTGGATTGTCCAGTTAGCTGGTTCGTATTCAGCTGCCTTCCTAGGGCTAGTAATAAGTGCCCTCGTTGCGGTAATTGCTTGCTTGTTTATTCGTAAAAATTAAAATTCTTGAAAAAGCAAAAGATTTTCAGCCTTGCTGTTATCTTTTACCTTGTTCATTAAGAGCGTTTAAAGACTG
Source organism: Limosilactobacillus viscerum (assembly GCF_947387525.1). GTDB lineage: Bacteria > Bacillota > Bacilli > Lactobacillales > Lactobacillaceae > Limosilactobacillus > Limosilactobacillus viscerum. The sequence continues at coordinate 17,407 of NZ_CANDNW010000027.1, read as the reverse complement.
AATGATACGTTAAAAATAGGGAGACCGGAATTATTTAATACCGATCTCCCTATTAATTTATTTAAAGCCCTAAATACTTACTCTTAATCATTTCAGCTTTCTTCGCATGGTCTTCAGGATAGATGAAACTGTAATCAATCCCGAGTTTGGCCAGCTCATCAAGGATTGATTGCTTGTACTGAACCGGAATAATATATTTTTCCTTTTCATTGGGGTTGTCCGGATTATAAAGACTTAGCACATCGATCGCCAGCTGTGCCCGGTGCTCGACTTCAGAATAATCGATATCGACAGAGAAGTCGTATTCATCACCAATGAAAGGTACGAAGAGGAATAGTCCCTGTTGGTTTTCCATCCGTCGACTCATCCGCTTAGTGGTGACAATCTTTGGCACGATCAGTTCTAACGGGTTCAACTTATTGGCAAAACTCGGGATATCACGTTTAGCTTCCTCGAATAACCGGAGGAACGGCACCGTCTCTAAATCACGCTTAAAGTCAACAAAGTGGCTTGATTCGTCATCATCAAAATAGCTGAAGTAGCTGTTGCTCCACAATTTATGGTGGCTGGCAATGTAATCATTATCGAGCTTATAGAAGCGACTAATCGTTTGGAAGAAGGAACTTTTATCAGCCATTGACTGGCGGGCCAGGGATGATTCCAGCTGCATTTCATTGCTAAAGGCATTTTTCTTAAAGTAGTTGTGATAGGTAAGACCAATCTTGTTGTTATATTCGGCAATAAGGTTAGGCCAGCCCTGGTGGCTTAGCATCTTGGCTAACTTATCTCGGTTGGGCTGGTCCTTATAAACGTACACTTCACCGTTGCCTTGACCTCCCTTAACTGCAAAGAAAAGGGCAATTAGCGGGTTAGTACTAACATCCAGCAGGCGGGTAGGCAGGTGGTAGTGCTCCATCAATGCCATCCGTTCAAAGTTTGTCCGGCATTTTTCAAAAAGCTGGGGGTCGGTCATCAAAAAGTCATTGAACATGTTATCTTCATTATCCAGCAGTTTACGGCTCCGGAAAATAGCGGGGAGGGTGTTTGAAAAAGCGTCATCCTGCCCCCGGAAGTAGTAATTGTGTTCCTTGTTACTGATCAGCTTTTCGATCTCTTCAATATAGTTTGAAACGGTTTTGATTTCATGGATCATTTAACTAGCCTGCCTTCCCTGCACCTTAGTGTAATTGCTCTTAAATAATTTTAGCCTTGCCCCGGAAGAATTACTAGCAGTTTCTTTTTATACGGACATTAATAGCCTTATGTTTATCAACTATAAGCAAAGAAACACTGACCTGACAAGGCTATGCCTGCGAATGCCTTTTAAAATTGCTACCAAATTGTGCTTCCTAAATAATCGTACTTTTGATAAAAAGCAAATATTGAGAATTCAAATTAACGAAATAGTGATTATTTGTAACGATCGGCAGTCCCTTTATTGGCTATTTTTATACGTAAAATGAAATTAAAATTTATATTTATTCTCAGAACTTTTTATAAGAAGTAAATGACTCATTGGCTTCTTTAAATAGGCATTAAACCACAATATTGTCTAATTAGTTTTGAATGAATATAAAGAAAAGAATATTAATATAAACATGAAAAAGGATTTTATAAATATACATTTATTTATTATTCAAAATTTACTTTTAGGTATATAATCGAACGCACAAAAAGATTTTTCGGGAGGAACTGCTCTATGTCAAAGAATAATCTTTCTAGGTACCGACGGATGCAGCCACAACGGCAACGATTTGCTTTACGAAAGTTGACCGTTGGTGTGGCCTCTGTTTTATTAGGTACTACTTTCCTGGTTGGTGCAGCGCAAGCAGATGCAACACCAACGGCAAATAATGCTTCAAGCAGTGACGCAACAACAGTACCAGATGCTGGTAGTAATACAACAACGCCCGCAAATGAGCCAACAGCAGATGAAACTGCTTCTGCTACGGCGTCACTAGGCGGGACCACGACACCGGTTAATGGGCAAAATGTGATGGCCCAAAATGATACTGTCCAAATTAGGGAAACATATAGGAATGCTCATTATACTGCTGGACAGCCAATTAAAGTATCATATAGCGATGCTAATAACTGGGAAGTTGTTGGCTGGGCTAGTGGTGAGACTAGGACTCTGGGCGACAATGCCTTCACTGCAGTTAATAATGGTGATGGTTCATTTACAGTTACGCCAAATAGTACTACGGGTGAATCGGATGCCGGATTCGAGCTTAATTTTTCTTTGCGGTATATGTGAACCAGGTTAGTGAACCAACACCAACCACGCTAGCCGTAACAATTGCCCGTGGCAATGGCAATGATCAGACAACAGTTGCTTCGAACGAATTCACACCGACAATTATCCCTTACCATGATCGGGTACAATCGGATGAAATTGCACATGGTTGGGCTTCTGACACAACAAAAAGTGTAAATAAAAATGATGATAACACACGTACTATTCTTGATGGGACGAGTGCAACTCAGTCTAACCAGGACCGTAAGTTAATGCAGTACATGATCGAATGGAATTATGGTAAGGCCGGCAATACGGATGGGTCGACGCTAGCTCCACTCGATACAGCAGAATTTACTGCCCGCTTCAGCAAGGGACAAACGCTTTTACCAGACACAATCAAAGTTTTCCGCGTTTACCAGCCAGATGCAGTGGCATCCAATGGCGACCGGGTAGGGATTAACGACGTTTATAGTGATATTACTAAGACCGATCCTTCAACTGGGCAATTTCTTTACGAAGATACTGCTTTTGAACAATTCCTCAAGGATCATTTAACAGTGACGACTACTGGCAATGATGGTCAGACGAGTAACTTGTCGTGGAATGATTACCAAACGGCGTTGGCCAAGGCTAAGCAAGACCATACTGAACCGCCGCTGGTTAACGGTATTCACTTAGATGAAAGTGACATGCACCATGTTAAGTTGTCAACTGATGCGGACGGGCAGACTCATAATTTTGCTGAGAATAGTGGTGATAATACCGATAAAACAGCTTCTACACCACACTCCACGTTCTTTATCCAGATGGACACTCTTTTGGATCAGCAGATGCCACTAGAATGGACCAGACCAGGGAACGGACCAACGATCACTTATAATACTACTTCGGGTGATTTTGAAGGGGTCGGGACAAAAATAGATGCATCTGTTTCACCAGTATTTAATGGTGGTGGTAATGGGTTTAGTAATAGTAGGGCCTATACTGCACAACTGCACTTTGCAGACGTAACCGATCCAAATAATGTTAGTTCTTTGGATAGTAACCATGGGGTTTTACCACTAAACGGTGATAACCAGGAAAACGCTGGTGGGACTACAGGAATTACTTTTGCGGAGGCAGTAGATGCGATCAAGACTCTGGAAAAGGCAGGATATACTCTTGTAGGCGCATCGTATGGTAACAAGACTAGTGGAACCTACACTGGTTCAGATTTAGCTAACAATGCTGAATACGATAGTTATAATTACGGCAGCTATGGCGATAGTCACGGTCAATATGACAATGATAATGTTTTGACACACAACTTTACTTTAAACTTTGTGCGAAAGACAACGCCGACGACACCAACGACGCCGGACACCCCAAGTACTCCAGACACGCCGACGACACCAACGACGCCGGACACCCCAAGCACTCCGGATACGCCAACGACACCAGACACCCCAAGTGCTCCAGACACGCCGACAACTCCAACCACTCCGGATACCCCAGTGATGCCCGAAACACCAACGACACCGAGTGAACCGGATACACCATCAACACCGGAAGAGCCAAGCCTACCAAATGAACCAACATCAACCCCTACGGTTACTCCTAAGCCAGCGATAGAGCCGGTGAATAACCAGCAACCGGTGGCAACCAGTACTCAACGGTTACCACAAACTGGCAATCATAACAGCATTATCATTGCTGCACTAGGGATTGCCCTTGGAATGTTTGGACTTGGTCTTGCACGAAAGAAAGATAAGTAATACCTAACCCATATAAAAAGACTTCAATAACATTACAGGTGCTGCGGGAATTGCAGCATTTGCTAATGGTCATTGAAGGCTTTATTTAATAAAGTAAGTTAACGTTATTGCCATTTTTCAATCCGCCGGCGGTTAATTCGGAAGCCCTTAACGGCCCAGTTAATCCACCGACTGATTGTTTGCTGGCCGAGACTGAGCGGCCGCGAAACGGTTTCCTCAAAGGTATCCATGTAGAGGTTGCCATACTTATCTAAATGGCCGAAGGGACGATTGTCGATTTTAAAGACGTAGGTGTTCTCTCCGCCCTTTGCGGGATCGACTTCTACTTGGTCATCTTTCATTACTGATAGTAAAGCTTTTGTTGACATTGCTTCCATTACCCAAATCCCTCCTTATAACTTTATTGTAGGCTGATTTTCTAGTATCGTTAAATAAAACAGCGTTATGATAAGCAATGAGGTGATTTTAGTATGAATACAGATACCTTTCAGAGTCTGCAAGATTGGTTGCATGGCCGCCATTACGACATTAGTCGGGACAGTGACAAATTAACCTTAACCCGTGGCGGCAAAACAATGGCGGTGGTAACTCCACCTGACCGTTACCAAGTCAGTGCTGTTGATATGAACTTCAATGAGTGGGTGGAGTTCAACAAGTGCATTCGCAACATCCGTCACTACTTAACTACCCAGGATCAGTAAATGAGGAACGAAAGTGACTAAGCAAGAACTAGTAAATACGGTTAACCAGATAACTTACATTGGACAACATCGGAAACAATTAATTAGGAGTGGGCAACAGGAACGTCAATTCCGCAAGCTAAGTCGGCTAAATAAGTCATTAATTAATGAACTAATTGATAGTCTTAGCGGTAAATATGCACCAAAAACAATTCAACGACACCAGTTACGGCTAGATGCTTACTTAAACGAATATTTGGCGCCGCAGCTTTTGACGGTTTTTGACGATTATGCGTTAAAAATTGAGCGAGTACTTTTTGGTGGCTTTACCTATTATGAAGTTAAGGGGATTAAGACGGCACTAAAAAAGCTTTACCAGTTTTTATTTACTGCCGGTTTAATTGATAAGCAGGTTGAAAGCAAGTGCAAGAAGGAGATTAATCAGCAATTAAAGAATTGCAATGAGTCGCTTTCCGTTGACTGTGAACGGCTTCTTAACAGTTATTGTATTGCAATGTCGCGAGCCTATGGTTTGATTCCTTGCGACCAGGCTTTTCGCATTATTGTAAGGCAAAATCCTTCTCGGCATTTAACAGCTCGCCAATTTCAAAGCTTTATTGCTAAACAATGCGGTGCCGGGTATCGGCGGGCTTACTATATAATTTGTGCTGAAGGGATTCCGGTGATTGCTTCACCACTTCATATTCAAAATACGGATGAATTATACGAAAGCCAAATGATGCAAGCATATCGGGTACCAGCTAAAAAGCAGTTACTGAAGTTAAGCAATTTTAAGTATTTACCGGGTCAGGCAGCACTGGAAAAGTATAGCGAATGCCTGAAAAATGAGTTAAATATTGCAACAAGCGGCCTTGAACATGATTACTCACTGTTCCAGATGATTAACATTTTTAATGCCAACTTTTTCTTGTCACCAATTGAAATTTTTGATTTAGTGATTAAGGATTTGGAGAATAATGGTCGTCATTTTCGTAATCAAGCTTCACGAGAACGATTTATTACTGTTTTGACTGAAGTAAGCTATAACATTCCGCAACAGGTAATGCGGGGGTATGACATGAGGGCTTTCCAGGCCCCAGCTGCAAAATTATCTATTCTAGCTTTAATGGAGGGTAAAACAAAAATCGATCGCGAAGTCACACGGGCACTTGAAAAAGGAACGATTGATCCGAATGAACTAGTATCATACTTGCACGAGACTGACGATCTGGATGTAATCACCAAACAAGCGATGATTGATCAGATCAACGCACTTGGACTTCCATCACTGGATGATGAATATAAATAATAAGAAAGAACCAAATTTATAGCGTATAGTATCTTTGCTATTACTATTTTGTTAAACTACCTCCTAACTAGGAGGGATAATTTGACATTAAGGACACAAGCAGTAACGTTGCGCTTGCCGGAATACTGGTTAGTGAAGCAGCTATACTACCGGGCGTTCCCCAGCTATGAGCAGGAAAGCTGGCTCCGGCTGATGGGGAAACGTTTATCACGGCGTGCCGACTTCACTGCTTTTTATGATGGCTCGCAGTTGGTCGGTTTTACCTACCTGATTCACCACCAGGACGTACACTACCTGCTTTATCTTGCTGTCAATGACCAGGTAAGGTCGCAGGGGTATGGTAGTCGGATCTTACAGGCAACCTGTTGTCGTTATCCTGGTGAAACAGTGGTCTTAGATATCGAGCAACTTGATCCCCAGGCGGCAAATAATCACCAACGGCAGCGACGCCTGCATTTTTACCGGCAAAACGGCTTTGACTTGACTGACCGGTTAACACCGACTGCGGATGTTACTTACCAGATGTTCAGCAATACCAGTGAGGTTGATCAGACCAAGGTAGACCGCATCTTTAACTGGTTTAACGGTCGGACATTTTAGTAGAAAATAATCTAAATCATGTTATAATTTACGTAGAGAATAAGTCGTTAGGTGCATGGCATTTAACAACACAAAAACCCCTCAGTTAGGTTCCAATTTGCTGAGGGGTTTTTATTGTGGGCTTCTTGCCGTTCGATTACTCGTTACTTATTGTGGTTGTTAAGCCACCAACCAAATAATGCTACTAAGAGCGCATTAACGAGCGAGAATAAGTCGTCAAAAAGATGCATGACAATCACCCCCCTCTCCATCACGACAAGGGGACGAACGACCTATTTATTATATCATGATAAGTTGTTGATATATCAATAATACAAAGTACTATTACTAGATTTCAATTAACTAAATAATATTCTTAGTTCTAAAAAAAGAAGGGATAAATATGGGATTTAATAACCGAATTAAAGAACTCGGCTTTACTCAAGAAAAATAGGAGGGCAGTTATATGTTGCCCAGTAGATCTTTTCTAATTAGTATCAAGGAAACAGTTATCCTGACCTAAATATGCTGCGTAATGCTTCGGAAATGGAATTCAAAGAATTTTCATAAATAAAACCTTGAAACAATTAGGTATGAAAGATCAGGTACAATTTTGGTGGAATCAGTTCATCGAATTTAACCAAACGAGAAAGATACTTATCAAAGATAACCCATATGAAGCTAAATTGTTCAATTAAACGAACAGAATAATTGGACACTACTTTATTAAATACAGGAATATTGAGCGTATAATACAATAGTGATAGGAAGGTAAAACTTAATGCAATTTAAAAACGAAAATATTAACGGCTTAAATATATTTTACCGAGAAGCTGGCTCCGTAGATAAGCCAGTATTCTTACTTCTGCATGGCTTCCCAAGTGCTAGTCATATGTTTAGAAATTTAATACCAATATTAGAGAATGACTTCCATATAATTGCCCCTGACTATGTTGGCTTTGGGCAATCTGCAGCACCTGAACATACTAAGTTCAATTACTCATTTGAAAACTTAACAAACTACGTGGAAAATTTATTAAATAAGCTGAATATTACTAAGTTTTATATGTATGTTTTTGATTATGGTGCCCCAATTGGCTTTAATTTAGCTGTTCGACATCCTGATCAAATTCAAGGAATTGTTAGTCAAAATGAGAATGTTTATCAAGAAGGGCTTGGTACTAAGTGGGAGGACCGTAAACAGTACTGGGCCCACCCAACAAAAGAATTACGGGAAAAGTATAAAGTAGCGTTTGCTCCTGAAACAATTAAGGACCAATATATGACTGGTGAAAAAACTGGTTCGGTAGGTCCTGATGGTTATACTCTGGATATTCATTACACTGAAAGTTCAGATTATGCTGAACGACAATCTGATCTAATTTTTGACTACCAAAATAATGTGGCAAATTATCCGAAATACCAAGCATATTTAAGGCAATACCAGCCAAAATTATTAGCCGTCTGGGGTAAAAATGATCCTAGCTTTATTTATCCTGGCGCAGAAGCCTTTAAAAAAGACGACCCGAATGCGGAAATTCATTTGTTAGATGGCGGTCACTTTGTCCTAGAAACTCACTGGAAAGAAATTGGTCAACTGATTTTAAAAACCTTCGCTAACACAAACAACCTATGATATAAATCCATCTATATCAAAGTGAACAATACGGTACACAAATGAGGTTCAGAGCCCGTCAAAGTGACCCGTACCCCAGAAGTTGATTTTGAACTCTGGGATACGGGTCATTTACGTCTTTACGGTCTCTACTTCTCCAAACATCTATGTCAGGCCATTTCTCGGAATCAGTTCATCAAATTTAACCAAACGAGAAAAATACTTATTAAAGATAACTCGGATGAAGTTAAATTAACGAGTGACCGTAACATAAGCGCCCCTTTTGTTGCTAAGGATGATATTCCAAAAATATATAAGAAAGTCATTCTTTTATAATATATTATTCTGCCGGTATTTAGAATAAAAATGAATTTATAGTATTGCATTGCCAATCGTCGTTGGAGCTACTATGATAGTAACAAACCAAGTGATGAATTTCACGAACTCCTAAATCAGAAGTTGTGACTTAGAGGAGGAAATTTCAATGACTTCAAAATATGAAACTGAATCAAAGGGTTACACGATGACAACGGTAATGCAAGAAGCTGCTCGCTGCCTGCTGTGTGAGGACGCACCTTGTTCTAAGGCCTGCCCAGCACACACCAACCCAGCAAAGTTTATCCGTAGCGTCCGTTTCCGTAACGTAAAGGGTGCCGCTGAAACCATCCGCGAAAACAACGCCCTCGGTGCGATCTGCGCGCGGGTTTGTCCAACGGAACGTTACTGTGAAAGTGCATGTACACGGGCAAAAATTGACGGCCCAATTGATATTGGTGGGATCCAACGCTACGTTACCGATATGGAACGGAAGACGAACATGCAGATCCTCCACGCCGGCAAGCCTAATGGCATGAGCATTGCCATCATCGGTAGTGGTCCCGCTGGCCTCCAAGCCGCAACAACCCTCCTGCAAAAGGGGTACGCCGTTGACATCTATGAGAAGAACGCCAAGGCTGGTGGTTATCTGACTTACGGGATCCCCGAATACCGTTTGCCAGAAGCAATTGTTGAGTATGAAGTTCAACGGATTATCAACCTCGGTGCCAACATCAAGTGCAATACTGCTGTTGGGAAGGACATTACCATGGACGAACTGAAGTCCAAGTACAATGCCGTTATTGTTGCTATTGGTGCTAGCGAAGCAAAGACTATTCCAATGTTTGAGCACAACATTTGTACGGAATCTGCTATTTCCTTTCTGGCCCGGGCTAAGGAAAGCAAGGGCCATCTTGATGACCTGCCTGACAACGTGCTGGTTATCGGTGGCGGGGATGTCGCCATGGATGTTGACACGACCCTGAAGAAGCTCGGCGTCCACCACGTTACCGACATGGTTTACGAAGAATTTTCCGAATTTAAAGCCTCCAAGAAGGAACTAGCCGGTGCCCAGCGTGAAGGGGTTACCATCGTGGACGGTTACGTACCAACTGGTGTTACCCAAAATAAGGTAACCTTTAAGCACCGCAAGATTAACAGTGAGATGACCATTACCGTTGATAAGATTATCCTTGCCGTTGGCCAAAAGGTAAATGCGGACGGACTGGACATTGATATCCAGCACAACGAAATTCCGTTCCGGGAAGCCCGGTTCCACACTAAGGATCCCCAAGTATTTGCAACTGGTGATCTTGTGGATGGTGATAAAACCGTGGTGGTTGCTGTTCAAAAGGGGAAAGAAGTTGCCGAAGAAATCGATCGTGTGTTAGGGGGACAAGATAATGATTAAGAAGGATCTATCAATTGACTTTTTAGGGGTTCACTTTGAAAACCCGTTCTGCTTGTCATCTTCGCCGGTTGGCAACTGCTATGAAATGTGTAAAAACGCCTATGATGCTGGCTGGGGTGGGATTGTCTATAAGACCCTGTCACCAGACCACTTTATCATTGACGAAGTATCGCCTCGGTTTGCCCAGTTAAGCAAGGAAGGGACGCCATTTGTCGGCTTTAAGAACATGGAACAGTTGGCCGAGCACCCAATGGTTCAAGACCTGAATGATATGCGGCGCCTAAAGAAGGAATACCCTAACAAGGTGCTGATTGCTTCCATCATGGGTGAAACGCCGCAGGACTGGACCGACCTAGCTAAGCTGGTTACTGACGCCGGTGCCGACATGATCGAATTAAACTTCTCGTGTCCACAGATGACTTCCCACACTATGGGTTCTGATGTTGGTACTAACCCTGAATTATGTAAAAAGGATTGTGCAGCGGTTAAGAAGGGGACTAACCTCCCAGTAATGGCTAAGATGACGCCAAATATCACCACTATGATTCCGGTTGTTAAGGCCTGCTTAGAAGGCGGTGCCGATGGTGTATCCCTGATTAACACCGTTAAATCAGTAAGTGATGTTGACCTTGATAACAAGATTGCCTTGCCAAACATCAATGGTAAGTCAGCCGTTTCTGGTTTATCCGGAAAAGCTGTTAAACCAATTGCCCTCCGCTTCTTGCAACAAATCCGGTCAGCAGCGGGGCTAGAACAAGTTCCAGTTGCCGGGATTGGTGGAATTGAAACCTGGGAGGATGCAGCTGAATACATCCTTCTTGGTGCTTCAACTGTCCAGGTCACGACCGCCATTATGCAGTACGGCTACCGGATCATCGAAGATTTGACTAATGGCCTGATGCACTACATGGATGAACAGGGCGTTGACCACTTGAAGGACCTGGTTGGCCTGGCAACTAAGAACATTGTGCCAACCAACAAGCTTGACCGGGACTACGTGGTTTACCCTAAGATTGACTGGGACAAGTGTATCGGTTGTGGTCGGTGCTTCATTTCTTGTCAAGATGGTGCTCACCAAGCAATGGGCTGGGACGATGAAAAGCGGCGGCCAGTCTTTGACTCCAGCAAGTGTGTAGGTTGCCAACTCTGTGCGCTAGTTTGCCCAGTTGGTGCAATCAAACTAGGGATTGCTAAGATGAAGCCGGGTCGTAAGGGTGAACCCGATAAGATCGATGCGTCATCATTCCAGCTGCCTAATTATGATGAGAGTACTACAAAGTAAGTGAGATCAAAAAAATCCGCAATTTCTCCATGCACGGAAATTGCGGATTTTTTTGTTAAGTTAAGTTGTTTATCCAGGTTGGCTTAGGCCTTGAAGATACTTTGATTTGAACCAGTCAGCTTGATCTTGTCGAGCCCGTTGTTAAGTTCATAGTGGTCGGCGCTGACCTTGTCTTCGCGGTAACCGGCCTTAGCGAAGGCATCAGCCAAGTTAGCCATGAATTTTTGACCAGCAGCGGCTGTCTTGTAGATCATGCTGTCCAGGTACATTGGCCGGTCAGCACTTTGCCGTACCAGGGTAATCAAGTAAACCTGTTCATCCGTCTTACTAATGTTTTGCGTATTTTGCATTAATGACATATGAATTCCCTTCTTTATGTTAATAGCTTTTCGCTACCTTCATTATATTTCATTTAAACTGGCTTAGCACTGTTTTAGGATGCTTTTATTAACTGTAAGCGGTTTATCTAAAATTATTTTAAATTAATGCGTTCACTTTCTGAAAAATGACTATAATAGAAGGTGAAAGGAAGCATAATCATGAAGATTGATGAAGATGCTCTTAAGAACTTCCAAAACTCGAAGTTCAATTTTGTTGATGCAAAAGGTAACGATGTTGATTTTAGCAACTTGAGCGACGACATAAAGTACACGCTTCGCGACGGTGACACAATCGTTCAAGACGACATGACTGTAAAGGATGTTGTTGATACCATCAACGATGAATATGGCAAGAAGCTAGATGTTTAATTTGTCACACATAACAATTGTTATCTAACTGGCATTTTCGGGTGGTTGCCTGAAAGTGCCTTTAATATTTTAAAGAGGGAAAATAAACGGCCGCTAGCGTTTGGTAAGTCAAATGCTAGCGGCCAATTTAAGTTTAGGCGGTTGCTTTTTGTTTATTAGGCTTCAAGCAGAAACCGACGATAATGGTAAGAAGTGTTACCAGGAATGGGAAGAATGCCCATGGGATAAACTTCAGTGGGTTAATCTGCAGAGCCCCAGCGATGAAGACTCCGGAAACACTCCAAGGAACAATTGCGTTGACCGCGGCCCCGGCATCATTCAGGATTCGAGTAAGGAATTTTCGCTTCAAGCCCAGCTTGTCAAAGGACTTGAGGAAGGATTGACCCGGCAGGATGATGGCAAGGTAGTGTTCACCGACCATCAGGTTAACCCCGATACAAGTGATGGCGGTGGCAAGGGTAACCCGGCCAGCACTCTTAACAATTCCGGACAAGTGTTCAATGATGGCGTTGATAATGTTGAACTTGATCAAGAGACCACCAAGGGCGAGGGCAAAGACAATCAGAGCCAGTGAAGTAAGCATACTTGAAATCCCACCCTTGGAAAGCAGGGTATCGATTGTTTTATCACCGGTATGGGAAACGTAACCCATCATAATAGTCTTAGTAATTGAGGTGATACTGGTAGCAGGTGCGTGGATCCAACCGAGGGCGGCAGCGAAGAGTGAACCGAGCCCTAGGGAAGGAATAGCAGGTACTTGGAGAATGGCCAGTACGATCAGCAGCAGGACTGGTAATAAAGCCCAACCGGAGATCCAGAATCCATTGGCTAAACCATGCATCATTTGGTGAACGGCATTCAGACTAACTTGCTTCGAATTGAGACCAAGAACAGTGTAGAGGACAACGCAGATTGCCCAAGCGGGGATATCAGTAATTAACAGTGAACGGATGTGTTCGTAGATGCTGATTTGACCGACACTGGCCGCCAAGTTGGTGGTACCAGAGAGTGGTGAAATGTTAGATCCACAGAAGGCACCGGAGACAATTACCCCTGCAGTTAGTCCAGGGTTGATTTTCAAGGTAGCACCAATCCCAATGAAGGCAATCCCCATTGTTGAAACGGTAGTAAATGAACTACCACAAGCTACCCCAACTAGGGTACAGACAATGAAGACCGTTGGCAGGAAGAACTTGACTGAGATGATCTTGAAACCAAAGTACATGATGGTAGGAATGGTTCCGGAGAAAATCCAGGTGGCAATCAAGACCCCGATGGAGAGGAAGATTACCAGTGGGTCAACCCCAGCACGGAGCCCCTCACGCATCCCGTTCATAACGGTGTCCCACTTAAAGCCCCGCAGCTTCCCGTAAACAGCCAGGAAGGTGAAGGCGATAAATAGCGGTGCTTGTGGTTCCTGCTTTTCAAAAATGATCAGGTAACCAAGGATACATAGGATGACAAACAAAACGGCTAGACTTTCACCAAAACCAAAGACCGGTTCAGGTTTATTAGAAGATTTCTTAAAAATACTCATAATGATTTCACTCCCTGTGAGAAAAACAAAAAACACCAACTAGACATGAGACATTGCTCAACCTAGTTGGTGTTCCCCTTATTTATGGAAGAATAACTGCTCAACAAAAAAGCTAACACCTTTACTAGATTGTTTGACACCTAGCAAAGGACTCACTAAATACAGCTCTGCTTAGGTGCGAACGCCTCTGTCCGCACCTAAGAGGTACAGACATTAACTTGAATAAGCATCGCTGTAATAATACATTACGGTTGTATTTAATGAGTGTTGAGTCATTATCATTCGTTCCTTTCGTTTGATGTTGCTATTATTAAAACATTCTCATTTTAATTTGTCAATCTCTAATTTTATATTTTTTTTACGAGAGTAATACCGATTTTAGATGTTATATAATGTAGGAAGAATAATCGAAAGGGGCCTTTAATAATGGAAAATCCAATTTTGAAGCGGTATGCAGTGCGGAAATATCAACCAACAGCGGTGGCAGTGGCAGACGTTGATCAGTTAGTAGCGGCGTTTGAAGCAGCACCGTGTGGGATGCACCAGGTTGCGGACATGGAGGGTGCGGTTATTACTGACCCTAAGTTACGAGACGCGGTTGAAGATGCCAGCAATAACGCTTGCTACGGTGCGCCGCTCTTATTTGCAATTGCCACGAAGAAGGATAGCCAATTTGGCGAGCGGGATGCATCAGCAGCGGCAGAAAACGTAATGGTGCAAGCTGCCGCGCTTGGCCTTGGCTCGGTATATGTAATGAGCGGTGCCTTGGCAGTTAATGGTCATCCGGACCTATTGAAGCAAATCGGTGTTGATGATGGGTACCAATTAACCGTAATTGTTGCCGTTGGTAAGGCCGCTGAAGAATCACCAGCCCCTGACCGTTCTAACCGGTACAAGGTGGTTAGAAATTAAAAAAGGTAGGTATGGAACTAAATAAAATAAGAGACCGCAACAGAATCGGGCTCTGTTATGGCCTCTTTACTAGAGTGAAGAGATAATATGTCAACAGTAAGAATTTTTACGAAACAATTTTGTCCAGGATGCCGGATGACGGAGAGGTTGCTTGATGAGTTGGGCGTCAAGTACCAAGAAATAGATATCTCAGCGGATCCCGAAGCAGTAGTTGCCTTACGCAAACTTGGCTATTCTAGCGTGCCGATTGTGATGGTAACGGGAGAAGATGGTAATGTAACCGGGTGGACGGGGTTTCGCCCCGACCGGATTAAACAGTTATTTAATTCGTAACGACAACCTTAGTCCCTGCCGGTAGCCCGTGTTCTAACCATTTGGCATCGGGGACTGAAAGACAAACACATCCTGGAGAGCTTGGCTTTTTGCCGAGCTTTTTTGCTTCTGATTTAATGTATTGGTGGTTAGGACCGGTTACAACGGTGTGGAATAGGTAGTTGCCATTCCACGAAACATAGTAATTTGCTCCCAACTTCAGATTGGGGTTATATACCCAATCACCGCGGGTGTCACGGGTAGCATAGGTTCCCGTGGGCGTAACACTCTTATACTTTCCGCTGGCGGGATCTTTTTGAAATCTGCCAGCAGTACTGTACATGGTGTAGATTAATTTTTGCCCACTATAGATGTAAGTGCGGTTGTGTTTGAGACTAACCTTGACCCATAAGTTTGGCACCTTTTGCAAGTCCGGGTAGGCAACTGTTTCCGATGATTTTTGCCAGTCGATTGGCGTTCGCATATGACTGGCATCGGCATGGTAGGGGATGGTTGAGGTAATGACTATTGAACCTATCAATAACAATATTCCTTTAATAAATTTCTTCATTAAATATTCCTCGCAATAAAAACATTATTACTATTATAAGCTTTTCTTCCAGGTTGAGCTCACTTAATTTTATTAAGATATATACTTAATAAAATAATGAATAGGATAAAATACTTACGAAAATTAATTCACTCTGGTAGAGTAACCACTTGTGAAAAAAAGAATTGATTAAAAGGAGTGTTTAACTATATGGAAGAAATGCCACAAGCACGGCAACAAGTCCGTCACCCCAAATTAGCAATGGTTAGTATGCTACTGGGGGCGTTCGTCGGGATGTTTAGTGAAACTTCATTGAACATTGCGTTACCAAAATTAATGGCGGCCTTGCAAGTAAATACTGCCACTATTCAGTGGTTAGTTACTGGATACATGTTGATTATTGGAATTGTTTTACCATTATCAAGCTTAATTTCCAAATGGTTTACTACCCGGCAAATTATTACGTTTGCCCTGAGTGACTTTATCGTAGGTGCAATTATTTCCGCTTTAGGTAGTACGTTCCCAGTTGTTCTGGTTGGACGGATGATCCAGGGGATTGGGACTGGTTTGATTTTGCCACTGATGTTCGCGGTGGTTATGCAGATTTTCCCACCACAAAAGATCGGTGCCGTAATGGGAGTCTGTGCGCTGGTGATTATGTTTGCTCCTGCAATTGGGCCAACATTAACTGGTTTAATTCTTGCCAAGTTATCATGGAACTGTATCTTCTGGTTGTTTGTTCCATTCTTATTGATTGCTTTGATTTTTGCGTTAACCTCATTGGAAAACGTAGGTAACTTAACCCGTCCACATGTTGATGTATTATCAATCCTTGAATCCGCAATTGGTTGTTCAGGGTTAGTAATTGGTGCTTCACTTTCAAGCCGTGATGGCTGGTTATCAGTACCGGTACTCTGTGCATTAATCATCGGGATTGTGGTATTACTACTATATATCCACCGTCAATTGAACCTTGATGAACCAATTTTGAACTTACGCGTCTTTAAGAACCGGGCATTTGCAATCGGTGCCTGCCTAGTGATGCTGGACTTTGGGATCATTTTATCCGCAATGTACCTGTTACCAATGTATATTCAAAACGGGCTGCTATTACCTGTTGCTTTAACCGGGATCATTATGCTTCCTGGTGGGGTTGTCAACGCTTTGACTTCTGCAGTGGCTGGTCGTTTATATGACAATGTTGGTGCAAAACGGCCTGCAATGTGTGGATTCTTGATTGCCCTGGTTGGTGCAATTATGCTTGCTGTTGCGACGCCTCATTCATCTGTTGCCTACATTATCGCAGCACATGTTATTTTGATGATTGGTTGCCCATTAGCAATGTCACCATCACAAACGAGTGCCTTGAATGCTTTACCAGGGATGCAGTCGGGGGATGGTAGTACTATCTTGAACACTATGCAACAAGTAATCGGTGCATTAGCCACGGCTTTAGCAACCAGCTTCCTTGAACTGGGTCGTAATGTCGGTACCGGTTCAGCGGCAGCCCGGTTTACTAACGGTGCGCACTACGGATTTTACTTTACAATCGTACTGGTTGTCATTGGGTTTATCCTCACACTGATGATGCAGGATAAGGCGAAGAGTAAGGATCTGGAATAAATTAAAATTACCCCTTGCAATTGGGGACCATTTAACTTAAAGTAGATAACTGTTGTCTCACAAACAGCTATCTACTTTTTTATTTGCCATTCAGTAAAATTCACAATCTTCTGAATGTAGTTCCTTGAGAACTAGTTTTTAAGACTAGATGAAGAGCAAAACATTTATTGTTGGTTGGCACTCAACTGAAAGATAACGTTGAAATGCTTGCTACTGCGTGGCCTGAAAATAAAATAAAAAAAGATTGCAAATAATTGTTGACGAGTTATTGGTGAGATGATATTATAAATAAGCTGACTTGTTACGGAGCGGCAATTAATTAAATGAAATTAGTTGTTGACTTCCTGACGATCAGATGATATAATAAAATTGTTGGTTAGGCGCTGCTTAATCAGCAAGGTAGACCTTTGAAAACTGAACAAAGTTTCGACGAATCAAATGTGTAGGGCCTTCGATCACTTCAGTGATTGGAGCAAAAACATTTGCGAAGTCAATTCGCTTAATTAATTTGAAATAGAGCTATTCAAGTTCTTATATTTT
>NZ_CANDNW010000026.1 GCF_947387525.1 Limosilactobacillus viscerum | reverse complement strand
TACCTGATGTCACGCCGAATGGCGTTTTTGCATTTACCACCAATTAGGTGGCTAACTTCATTCTATAATCCACCTTGTAATTTCTGTTAAGTGACATTTTTTTAATTTATTAGCAAGCCCTGTTAAAGACTGTAAGAAATTATTTTGAATGAATTTGGAACTATATTTATCATGCAATTTCACTACAAAACGCTGTGATTGAGCCTTTCTTAATAAAATTAAAATAATTGATAGATACTATTTGACTTTGCTTCTAATAATCATATAATAAGTGTGTTAGGTAGTTTATGGATTTGCTACTTAACTCCCCCAGAATCTAAATAATACTCTTCCCTAGAAACCATTTGAGTGTTACTTAGTGTGAGACCTCCCTATCTCACGACAAAGTGGTCGAGAAATTTTCTCGGCTGCTTTTTTCATTTAACGGCTTTTATAGGCTACAAAAATAGCCACTAACGTTCACCATTTTCTGGTAAAGGTTAGTGGCTTGTTTTATTGATTAGCCGTATTAGTGGCATTGCTACGGGCTGTTTGGTTAGCCGCGGTAGTCTGAGAATTACGGTTGCTTGTAACTGTAGTTGATTGTGAGCTGGATGATGAAGAGACTGGCTGGCTACTGCTAATGCTGCTACTAGTTGAAACATCTGCAGTTGTAGCAGTATTGTCCCGAACAATTAAATTCTTTGAAATCTTTTTGGATCCACGACGGGCAATTACCTTGTACGGGCCTGAAGTGTCTAAATTCACTACCTTGGTTACAGTGCCAGAACCAGCTGGTGCAGTGAAACTAGCGTACTTTTCGCCCGTATTCCGCCCTTCAATCGTCACCTTTGCACCGGCAGAAACAGTAATTTTAAGATGGACGGAACCGTCACTATCCATCGTTACATCGTTTCGAAAACTGAGCTTCAGTGGTGTTTGCTCAGGTGCCGTTGTCTTAGTTGGCTTGCTAGCGCTAGGTTTTTTCACAACTCGTGGCTTTTCACTAACATTCGTTGACGTCGTAAAGTGTAAATAGCCGGCACCACCAATACCGACAATAAAGGCAATTGCCAGTATCCAGTTGATAACGACGCTCCCCCGAGAAACAATTTCATTTCCGCGCTTAATCTTTGCAATTTGACGGAGAAATTTAATTATAAACAGGATTAACGCTACTGCCGCAACAATCAACAAAGTATTAACTAAATTCATTATATCCACCTATCATTAATTATTTTTCATCAAACGGGTCCCATTCGTATTTTGCCCGTGGCCCCCCAATATATTTCGGCCGTGAACGCAAGTAGGTAGTATGTGCATGACCAATTTCCGTTACTGATGTCCGAGCTGGTACTTGAACAAACTTTACTTGCATCCCAATTGAAGTGTCACCAATATCCATCCCTGCTTCTGCCTGGATATGTTCAACTTCAACCGGGTCATCCATGTTTTCAAAGGCAGCAATTTGTCCCGCACCACCGGCATGAACTTGTGGGTAAACCATCACGATTTCAAGTCCCCGTTCCTTTGCCAGTGAACGTTCGACAACTAGTGCCCGGTTAAGGTGTTGACAGCCCTGAACAGCAAGGTGAATGCCGAGTGGCTTAATTGTTTCGATGATCGTTTTAATGATAGCACGGCCAATCTCAATACTTGGAAACTTACCAATTTCCTTGCCTTGAACTTCGCTGGTACTTAATCCAACTGCTAAAACATCCCCCTGGCTTAAATTAGCCTGCTTGAGCAGTTCAGAAAGCCCGCGCTTGGTCTGCTGTTTAATCGTATTAATATCAGTAGTCATATTAACCCCTCCCTTGTTACATTTAACAGTGTAGCATTTTTTAGCCAGCACTAATCATTTTTTTAGCAATTCAGCGAATAAAATTGCTTTGCTATAATTTAGTTGTAAAGGAGAGTGGTAAACGATGAACTATAAATACATTGCTGTCGACGTGGATGGCACCCTTTTAGACGACCATGATAACTTTGACCATCAACGACTTGCCCAGGATATTGAGTTCCTTGGCCAAGTGGGCATTACCTTCATTATTGCTAGTGGGAATAGTGTTGATGCTCTCCACTCACTTTTTGGGGATGACCTTGTTAATAACTTTGTCGCTGAAAATGGTGGCCGGATTATTTTCAATGGTCGTGAAATATTAGGCCACCCGCATAACAGGTCCGTAATCAGCAACTTATTTGATTTTGCAAACCAGCTCCCTCACGTTGACCTGATGTCTGCTTCGGGAAGCAGTCAAACTTATATTCCACGGGAATTTTCGGCAGTTCCGGTCCCCTTTTATCCCCACCATGCATACTTTGACCAATTAGACCAAGTTCGTGAGCAAATATATAATGTTAATTTCAGTTGGCACCAGCAGCGGTTAGCGCAAGACAAGATTAACGCGATTGTTGAAAGAATCAACCAGCAGTTTCCGGAAGTTAACGCAACTTATAGTGGTGCTTACGGGATTGATATCCTTCCCCGCGGAGTTAATAAAGCTGCGGGATTACAGAGCTTTGTTAAAAATAATGGTGGCAGTCTTGCAGAAGTAGTCGCACTTGGTGATACATCAAATGATATCGAAATGGTTCAAGCTGCGGGCCTGGGCATTGCAATGGCCAATGCTACCACTGACCTTAAACAGGTGGCCGACCGGATAACAGCGGCTGATAATGACCATGACGGTGCGTTAAAAGAGATTGAACAGTTATTCAAACTGGTTTAACTACTTGTGACCAAGGTGGAGAGCACCGGCACCCCAGTTAAGCTTTTGATAACTGCAATCGCTAAAGCCCACTTCCTGCATCATTTCTAAAAGCTTATTTGCGGGGATAAAGTTCTGGGCCGTCTCCTTGAGGTACTGGTAATCCTTCACATCGGCGCCAAAAACGCGTGCAAACTGTGGAAACAATTTAAAGTATGTCTTCCAGCCTAGTTTAACAACTGGATTTGTCGGCTGTGACATTTCTAGGCAACCAAACTGACCACCCCGTTTAAGAACCCGGTAAATTTCCGTTAGGACTTGCTTAGCATCGGGAACATTTCGTAAGCCAAAGCCAATGGTAACGATATCAAACGAGTTATCCGAAAATGGCAAATGCATTGCGTCGGCTTGGACAAGTTCGATGTCCTTGCTAAGATCTAGCTGGCGAAATTTCCTATCGGCAATTGCTAACATTTCCTGGTTAAAATCGAGTCCAATTACCCGTCCACTAGGACCTGCTTGACGGGCAAGACTAATTGTCAGATCACCGGTACCACAGCAAAGATCGAGACAGTCCATTCCTCGCTTGACCTTAACTTGCTTAAAGAGTTCAGTCCGCCAGTGCTTCTGGGTACCAAGGCTAATCACATTGTTCATCAAGTCATATTTACCAGCAACTCGGCTAAACATCTGATTTACTTCTTTTTCTGAATGGTGGTTAGTAAGAGTCATTCTTTGTCCTCCTTTTTTATCATTATACAAAAGAAGGGCCCGTGACAAAACTTGGTCTTGTCACAGACCCTTCTTTTAGCTCCGAATATTACAGAGATATCGCGTGCCACAAACCAGGGCCTTAGTGTCTACCTACGGACAATTGCTAGCCCGTTCCCGTGCTAACGATTGTCCTATGCTGGCCATCAGACCCTAATCGGGTTGTGGCACAGCTTCTTCTTGTTAATTAAAGATCTTCAACTACCAAATAAGTACATTCGACTGGGCCATGAACACCGACAACTAATTCCATTTCGATATCGCCTGAGTTTGACGGACCGGAAATGAAGTTAATTGCAGAGGTTGAAAGCCCCCCCGCGAACCGCTCATCATATTTTTCAACAGCTTGACGAGTAGACCGAACTAATCCACTCTTCGGTACAATCAATAGTAAGCGCGTTGGTAAGTAGACAAAGCCCCGGCCCTGAGCAGCGCTGTTAGTTACTGTCACCGTTCCAGTGGATGCAACCAGGTAGTCACCAAAGCCAACGGCAAGGTCAGCATCATTAGCGTTCTTTTCATTAGTCATCCGGCCGTAATCACTTGACCAGGTAGCAACATTCTCAACACCAGTGTTGCCAGCCCATTGGTCAAGCTTAAATTTTGACCATTCATCAGCTGAAACACTTGGTAAAATCAGGTTTTTAACTTTCTTATCCTGAGCATACTGATGAAGGTAATCAGCTAGGTCACTACTCTTCTTGACCACTACTTCTGCATTAACTGATTCGCTGTTCTTTACCGCAATGTCAAATAATTCATCAGGATCCTTATCTGCAAGCAGTTCATCAGGGAGCTGGTTTAACGGTTTAAACGGGTTATCTTTCAGTTGGTGCCGTTTACGACCACTAGCCTTTTCCAGGTGGTTGAGAAATGCTTCTCGATTTTCCTTACTATTCGCCTTTTCTAGTAAACTACTCATCTGCTTGACCTTCTTCCTTCTTTACGGCTGGTGCGGCATCAACTGGCTGGTGGTGCTTGTACCAGTGACGGAAGTTTTCTTTTGCCTTTACGGGACGTGGTACATCACGGGTATCAATCCAGCCATGGATTAACTTTGGTACCGCTTTTGGTACATAGTCGATCTTGCCACCATCATACATTGGCTCAACCGAATTTGGTCCGCCCTCATTAAAGAGCTTCGTTCCAGGGTGCGCCATCTTCATTGCAGAGCCAAACAGGAATGGAGAATCAGTACCAACCCCCACCATTTTTAGGATTAAGTTAGTCATGGAATGGTCGAGGTGCTTGTCATCCATTTCAACGATCCGGTGCTCCCGAATCAAGTGTTGGAGAGGGATCTTTACTGGACAGGTTTCCGTGCAAGCAGCACAAAGTGAACAAGCATACGGCAAATCCTTAAAGTGTTCATAACCACCAAGAATTGGGGAAAGAACTTCACCAAGTGGGCCAGGATAGATTGAGCCATACCCTTTCCCACCAACTTGCCGGTATACCGGGCAGACATTCATGCAGGCACCACAACGAATACACTGGAGAATTGGTTCAAATTCAGTTCCCAGTGCCTTTGACCGCCCATCATCAACGATTACAACCCAGAAATCATCAGGGCCATCCAGTTCGCCGTCTTTTTTCTTACCGGTGAATGTGCAATAGGTAGTTAACTTTTGACCAACCGCACTCCGGGCAAGCATGTTATCCAAGACTTCAGCTTCCTTCATGCTTGGAACAATCCGTTCCATCCCCATTACTACGACCTGGGTCTTTGGGATTGCCATGGTAATGTCGGCATTCCCTTCGTTGGTATCCAAGTTGATCATTCCATTATTGGCAATGGCAAAGTTGCAACCAGTAATCCCAAAATCAGCCTTCATGAAGAAGCGGCGTAAGTAGCCACGAACAAAACGCGCTTCATGTTGCGGGTCATTATCACCATCGTAGCCGAGCTTTTGAAATTCTTCTTGGATTTGGTCCCGGTTCTTATGCAAGGTTGGGAAAACAATGTGGGTTGGTTCATCCCAGTTATCCTCTTGCAAAATAAATTCAGCCAGGTCACTCTCCAGCAGGTTGACGCCGGGGATGGATTTCAATGTTTTGTCGAGGTTGATTTCGGTAGTTACCATTGATTTAGACTTAACAATGTTTTTAGCTTTTTTAGCAATGGCAAGTTCCTTGATAAAGTTGTGGGCTTCATTTTCATCCTTGGCAAAGAAAACATGGCCACCCTGTTGTTCAACATTGTCGGCAAATTCTTCCAGGTAATCTGGCAGGTATTTGAGAACGTGCTGACGAATTTGCTCAGCGAGGTCTCGCCATTCATTCCAGTTACCGAGTTCACGCCGGGAAGCAGTCCGCTTTATAAATTGTGCATCTTGTGCCTTGGCAACGGCAGCTCGCATGAACTTGTCAGATTCTGCGTCGATAATTCGTTCTTTATATGGTTTATCACTTGTTGAAATACTCAATTAAAACACCCCTTCCCCATTAGCCGGTACCACGGCTTCGTCGGTATCCTTAATGTATTTAATCCGCCGGGGGTCAACATTATGGTTTAGCACTTCTGCAATGTGCATTACCTTAATGTGTTCACCATGCCGGTTCATGTAGCCGGCGATATTCATTAGGCAGGAGGTTTCCATTCCAACAAGGATGTCGGCCTTTGTGTCCATGATATTCTTCGCCTTGTCTGCCACCATGGCGGTTGACAATTCTGGTTGTTTAGCAGAGAAAGTACCACCAAATCCGCAGCAGAGCTGGACGTTATGTAGTGGAACTCGCTTGAGATCCTTAACGTGGTCCAAAAGTACGTACGGGGCAGTTCGTTCACCTAGCAGACGCGTCATGTGACATGAACGGTGAACAGTGACCGTGGCATCGAGTTCAGCACCGCAGTCAATTATACCGAGCACGCGATAAATGAATTGGGTAAATTCATAAATCTTATTAGCGACTTTTTCGGCCCGTGGTCCATAAACCGGATCATCTTTAAGGATATCTTTGTATTCCTTAATCATAAAAACACAAGAACCGGTTGGACCGACAATGTAGTCGGCATCAATACTTAAGAGCGCATCAATTTCGTTCTTGAAAGTCTTTAATGACCCCTTTGCATAGCCACTATTGTAAGTTGGCTGCCCACAGCAAACCTGCTTATCTGGTAAAAAGGTCTGACACCCTAGACGTTCAAGCACTTCAACCATTGACTTACCAACGTTTGGAAACAGTAGATCAACTAAGCATGATGAAAAAATACATACCCGTGGTTGGTTTTTCATAATAAACACCCAGCTAAATATCTTAGTTGAGTTTCCTCCCTTCGTCATCTATCACTTTATCAACTGTTTATATTGTAAGCGTTTTAAGGTAGGCTGTCAATTTACGAATTAAAAGAATAATATAAAAAAGGGTTATGGTGAACTATTTCACACATAACCCTTGCTTTGTCTAGTAGACACTTCCGTCGTAGAAATTGTAAGCTGGCTTATTAAAATCAAACTTAGCGAGCTCCGACATCTTGATAAAATTATCAGCAATGCCCCATGACATTAGGTTGATTGGCTTACCGTAATCTTCATCGGGGATGACGACGCAGATATACTTGCCTAACGCCCGAGCCATTCCTAGTTCGACCCCCATACCAACGTCCTCTTCTTCTGGAATGTAGATCGCTAATAACATGTCAGAGGTTGAGACACCAACCCGATCACCATTATACGTAGCGGTTGCCCATTCCTTGTCCTCAAGTAACTCAGGATGTTCATCGACCCGAAGACCCTTATACTGGTGCTGGAGAGGAACGTATGAATTTTCAACATCGATTGTTGGATTAGCAGTGATTGCACTCATTGCATCCTTGTACGCCTTATTTTGCTTGTCAGAAAACCAACCTGCACAGAAGTAGACGGTCTTGCTTTTTACCATGGTTTAACTTCTCCTTTTTATTAGTTATGCAAATTCTACCATAACTTATTTACTAATTGTATTGAGAGTTCGTGTCACTAATTGCTTGGCGGCAGCGGAAACCGTCAAGTTATGCTGCTGGGCGTATTCCTGCAGTTTCTCATAGGTTTTCAGGTCATCTGGGCCCCGCCAGATAATGCCGGTAACTTGACCGTGTTCTTTATGCAGTGTCATTAAATCATTCCTTTTTCCACAGCTGGTCGACAATATAGTTAAGGGTTTCTTGCTGGTCATGTAACTGGCTGTGAGTAGTATTTTCATAAATTTTCTGGTGATATTTAATCGTTGGATGATCCTTAATCAAGGAACGGAGCATTTCAGATTGAATATGTGGGACCTCACCATCAGTATTGGCAGCCCCTTTTTTTCTTCCCATAATATTGTAGACAGTGAGGTGGTAATTTGGTTGCCACTTAGCCATCTGTTTCCGAAGACGGATAAAATTCTTGTCATGTGAGTGGTTGATCAAGTGGTACTGATAGTGCAGGCGAGCGGCTAAGCTTTCTTCCACTGGAACACCCAGGAAAATTAATTTCTTGAGTCGTAATTTTTCCTGCAGTGTTGGCGAACTCATATAGGCGTGCATAAACTCAGTGCCACCATATGAATGGGCGATGACATTAACCTTATGCAGGTGGTAATGCTTTTGCAAGTAATTAAGAACCTTACTAAGTTGTTTAACCTGTGGGTGGAAGGTTTGGTCATAGTTCCAATCGTACAAGACCTGGATCAGCGGATTCTTTTGCTGCTTATCAAGGTGGCCAGCCACCCGGATGCCGCCCCAGGGTGAAACCCACACTGTTAATACCTTTTGGGCAAGATGCTCGTCTTGGTAGTAGTTAATTAATTTATTATAAGTGATCGTATTACCACCCCAGCCGGGAATCAAAATTGTTGGGGTTGAACGATAGATAGTATCCGAACGGTAATCGCTAGCTTGCAGGGCCTTACCAGGGGTACCACGTAGTAAGAATAGCTGGACCCCTGCACCAATAACGAGGAGGATTACCAAGCAAGCTAAGATAATCTTTAACAACTTTTTGATTGTAACCATCCCTTTATTAAACTAATCCTAAAGAAGGGATTGGTCTAGAATTAACCGAAGAGTCGAGCCCAAAAGCCCTTCTTCTTTGGCTTAGCTGGCTTTTCAGCCTTAGTTTCATCCTTTGCGGCAGTATTTTCAGTGGCTGGTTCATCCTTTGCGTATGGGTTTCGTTCACCAATCCACTTGAAGAAGTCTGGCGCTTTGATTTCCAAAAACTTGCCGCGCTTACCATTGATTCCATCAACACAGAGTTCAATTGGCAATGCATTACGGTACTTCTCAATACTATCTGCGGCAAAGCCATTAAAGGTATTAAGCTTTGAAATATCGAATAACAGGCTATCATCTTGCTCACGGTATTTAAAATCATCTTCTTGAGTGAGGTAAAGCTTGGCCCAAGTATTACGTGAACTTTCATTGAAGTCATCACAGATTTTATCGGAGAAGTAAGCTGGGATTTCCATCCCCGCCATTTTGTAATACTCCTTAAAGAGGTTTCGTGTGTTGGCAAGGAAGTCAAGTCGACCGGTTTCCTTATCAAAGGAACGCCATGCAGTGTCGTCATCTTCTAACAATGTTGCCATCCGCATTGCAAAGTCCTTAAAGAGCGTGTTGTTTAAGGTTTGACGAACGTTATAGATGTAACGGTTAGCCTCCCCCTTTAGCTTTTCATCAATTACTTTATCGATTTGAAGGTAGTATGTCCGTCGCGCAGTTTCGCGTAACATTGTAAAACCGGAATCATAATTGGTGGTGCCGATTAATGGTGCAATCGCCCGCGGGTTATTTACAACCTCGTTCATTGTATCAACAACCAGGTGCCGGCTATATTGATCTTGTTGGAAGAAATATGGCTCGATTTCATCCAGTAATACCGGATATGAAGAACCTTCCTTCATATAATGTTCAATTGCCTCAACCGTCTTTGTCTTTTTCTGTGCAACGTCAGTTGGGTAAATTGTACCAAAAT
This sequence comes from Limosilactobacillus viscerum, assembly GCF_947387525.1. Classification (GTDB taxonomy): domain Bacteria; phylum Bacillota; class Bacilli; order Lactobacillales; family Lactobacillaceae; genus Limosilactobacillus; species Limosilactobacillus viscerum. Next base: position 15,768 of record NZ_CANDNW010000026.1, on the reverse strand, counting down.
CGATTAGGGAACGGTCCGTATTCCAGGTCAACTGGTTGATAATTCGAAGCAAAGTCGATTTACCGGAACCAGCAGTTGCACCCAGAATTAAGAAGTTCGGGACATCATTACCATCTTCAGGGTTTAAGCTTGACTTGGTTCTGATTTCCCACAAGAACGGAGCAGTAAATGCATATAAAATTGCTTCATAGAAACGTTTGCCGTAATTATCGTTATAGTCAACGACGTACCGCTGGTAACCCTTCATTACATCATCGATACTCTTTAAACTATCCCGAATTTGACTGATAGTTGCTAATTTACCAAACGGAATCGGGTGGGTACCAGCATCATTAGGGACATAAAGTCCACTATTGTTATTAACCAGGTTCCGCTCCATTGGCCGGTCGTAAAGGAAAGTCGTGTACTTTTTCTCCGCTGACCGTTGCTGGGGGGTCATCCCACTTACCAGCGCTTCCTTAACTTGCTGGTAGATCTTTTCCCTTGATTTAATCTTCGGCTTTGCAGCCCGTGGTGAAACCGAAGTCTTTTGCAGGTTATAAATAGTATCATGCTGCTTGGTATCCCGTTCAATTGCTTCCTTTGTTTGTGAACGGTCCATCGTCACATTCCGCATTGCAATCGTAGTATCGGTAGGAATAATTGAACTATCAATCTGCTGTTGGACATCATGATTGATAATGTCAGTCATATCATCGGCAGCAACCTGGTCCGTTGTATCGTTATCTAAAATCACAACGTTATTGCCACTGGTCTTACTATCCTTTGCACTTTCATCGAGCTGTTTTTGCGCCGCTTTTAGCAGGTTGTCACTAAAGAATGGCCGCAAAACCGGCTTAATATCCTTTTTAAAATGTTCTGACAAGTTGTCAAACAAGGCCTTGTCATTATCAAAGATTAGCACTTCACCATACCGGTTGCCGTCATTTTCAAAAGAAGCACTATCAAGGTTGATGCTTCCGAGTATTACCCGGCAATCCCCTGTATCTTCGTTACTTAATAAGTAAAAGCGGGAATAGATTGCTTGGACAGGAGCATATTCAAATTTGAACAACCCGTTTAAGACATTTGACTGGTTGCCACTAGTTAATCCCTCAAAAATTTTTGCTGGCTTTTTATTTGCAACATCAAGTAAGGCATTGGTTAAGGCAACCTTGGTAATTACTTCTTCGGCTGTCTTTACCTTTTCAGCGTTTCTTGCACCGATAACAACTTCTGCTTGGATAAACTTACTCAAGTAGCGATTAATGAAATCAGCCTCAACATTACCAGTGATTGCAGTAAAACGGTTAAAACGGCGTGCATCAAAGAGCTGGTTAATCTTTAGCGGCGGCGTTTTTTGGCCATTAAACACAATGTGTAATTTAGTTAAATCCGGTTCACTTGTCATACTAATTCCTTTTCTTTCTATATTAAGTGATAATTAATTTTATTTTCGTTGATTTACTATTATTTTGCAACCCTTTTGCGACTAGGCAGTTTAATTTTAGGAATATCGTTACCGTTTTACGAGGTAAGTCTATTTACTAGACAAATTTCTTTAAAAATTATTCTTATGCAGGAAATCAGGTTAGCTGTATATTTATTAGCATTAAACTTATTATTTTATTTATATAAAAGCAAAATTTAGATAGCCAGACAAAATTAAGCGTTTACATTTGAGACTACTGGTGCTATCTTTAGTTTGTTCGTAAGTTAGACTAACTTACTTGCAATTATTTAACTAAGGATGTGTATCGAAATGAATAATTCGGCAACTGCCAACGCTGATGTCCGTCTTCCCTGGCGTCAGAAGTTTGGCTGGGCTACTGGTGATTTTGCCTAAAACCTTATTTACACCACTATTTCTACTTACTTGTTATTCTTCTACACTAATGTGTATGGTTTGCCTGCTGCTGATGCTGCAACCATGTTTCTGATTGTCCGCTTAATCGATGCGATCAACGACCCGATTGTTGGTACCTTTATCGATAAGCACACGACGCGCTTTGGTAAGTACCGTGGATACCTTCTGTACATGGGAATCCCACTTGCGATTATGGCGATCCTTTGTTTCCACGTTCCTAACTTTAGCCAAATGGGTAAGCTTATCTACGCTTACGTCACCTACGTTGGCCTTTCCGTAATCTACACAACGGTTTAACGTCCCTTATGGTTCCTTAAACGCCGCAATGACCCGGAACAACAAGGAATTAGTTTCCATGTCTTCAATCCGGATGGTGTTAGCTAACCTTGGTTCATTAGCTGTCAGCTTTGGTGTGCCAATCTTTGTTAAGCTCTTCTCTGGTGGTCACTACTCTGGTACTGCCTCACAAACCGGTTGGTTCTTAACCATGATTCTTTACGGTATAGCCGGTGCCCTGGTACTAGTATTTTGCTTCAGCCAATCGGTCGAACGGATTCACATGCCTTCTGATACTGAAGCGTCAGTTAAGGTTTCTGACTTATTCCACCAGTTGAAGGTTAACCAGCCATTACGGACCCTGGCAATCTTCTTTATCATTACCTTTGGATTGATGTCCATCGTTAATTCCGTTGGTGCTTATTACATGACTTACAACGCACACAATGCCGGATTAATGCAATGGTACAACCTGCTTGGTACCCTACCAGCATTTATTACGGTTCCATTAACTCCATGGTTAAACCGTAAGATTGGTACGCAAGCCCTGATGCAAGGAAGTCTATTTGTGACGGTAATTGGTTTCTTAATCATGTTCCTCGTTCCCGCAACCAACATTACTTGGACCTTCATTGGTCGGACGATCGAAGCTGCTGGGATCACCCTTTCAACTGGTTTTCAGTGGGCATTGGTTCCCCAAACGATTACTTATGGTGAATGGAAGACTGGTAAACGGGAAAATGGGATTGTTAACGCAATCGTCGGTTTCTTCTTCAAGTTTGGGATGGCTCTCGGTGGAGTTGTTCCAGGATACGTATTAGCTGCATTTGGTTTCGTTGCTAACCACAGTCAAACAGCTCATAGCTTATTTGGTATCCGGATGGTTACAACGATCATCCCAATTATTGTTACTGTCCTGGCCATGATTATCTTTGCCTTCTACCACCTGACTGATGAAAAGGTTGAAGAAATGAATGCTGAAATTGCTGCACGGAATCAAGAAAATTAACTTAGAAAGGATTGTTGATTAATGAAGTTTACAAATGGTTACTGGCTGAATAAACCAGAATATCAAATTAACCATCCAGAAGAATCTTTTACTGCTGAAACTGATGGCAAACGCGAAATGAATATCTTTGCGCCCTACAAGCGGATTAATAACCGTGGTAATGAATTAAATATTGGGATGTCAACCATCAAACTGACCTCCCCACTTGAGGACGTAATTGGCGTGAAGTTAACCCACTTTGACCAGAATTCAAAGACGCCTTCATTTAAACTGACTGACCACCAGCCAGCAGTTGAAATGAAGGTAACCGATGATTTAGCCAGTTACCAAAGTGGTCGTCTTCAAGTTAACCTCCCCCTTCATGACGAATTTTCAATGAGCTTTAATGCCGACGGGAAGGAAATTACCGCCTCCCGTTACCGTGCACAAGGCGAAATTACCAATGTTAAGAACCACAAGCACTACATGCGGGAACAGCTTTCCTTAGGTGTTGATTCCCACGTCTATGGTCTTGGTGAACGTTTTGGAAATTTCGTTAAGAATGGTCAAGAGGTACGGACCATTAATAAGGACGGGGGTACTGGGTCTGATCAGGCGTACAAGAACGTTCCTTTCTATATTACTGATGATGGTTACGGTGTTTTCGTTAACCAACCAGAACCGGTTGATTTTGAAATTGCGTCTGAAAATATTGACCGGGTTCAATTCAGCATTGAAGGTGAATCGCTGGAATACTTTGTGATCTATGGACCGACTCCCCAAGAAATCCTGCACAAGTATACTGAATTAACTGGTAAGATCCAGTTGCCACCTGCCTGGTCCTTTGGCTTGTGGCTCACTACTTCATTCTTAACCGACTACAGTGAAAAGACGGTAATGAAGTTTATCAACGGGATGGAAGAACGTCATATTCCGTTGGATGTCTTCCACTTCGATTGCTTCTGGCAACGTGACTTTGAATGGAGTAACCTCACCTGGAATAATGATGAGTTCCCTGACCCCAAAGGACTGATTAAGGAAATCCATAAAAAAGGGATCAAAGTTTGCGTTTGGATTAACCCTTACATTGCTCAGAAGAGTGAAATGTTTAAGGAAGGTAAAGAAAAAGGGTACCTTGTTAAACGTACTGACGGTAATGTTTGGCAGTGGGATTTGTGGCAAGCCGGCAATGGCTTTATCGACTTTACTAACCCGGCTGCTGTTAAGTGGTACCAAGGTAAACTAAAAGTTCTTCTTGACATGGGGGTTGACTGTTTCAAGACTGACTTTGGTGAACGGATCCCAATCGAAGATGCCGTTTACTTTGATGGCTCTGACCCTAAACGGGAGCATAATTTCTATACTTACCAGTACAATAAGGCAACCTTTGACGTAATTGCCGAGGAACGTGGCCGTGAAGATGCGGTAGTCTTTGCACGGTCTGCAACTGTTGGCTCCCAGCAATTCCCAGTTCATTGGGGTGGTGATTGTCTGTCAACCTTTAAGTCAATGTCTGATACCCTTCACGGTGGACTCTCATTCCTGAGTTCTGGTTTTGGCTTTTGGAGCCATGATATTGGTGGCTTTGAAGACGGTCCTGATACCCCTACTGCCGATCTTTACAAGCGCTGGACTCAATTTGGGTTACTATCATCGCATAGTCGTTACCATGGTAGCGATGTTTATCGGGTTCCATGGAACTTTGATGAAGAAGCGGTTGTTAATACTCGTAAGTACGTCAACTTAAAACTATCATTGATGCCGTACCTCTACACCCAGGCTGCCCACAGCGCCGCCTATGGGAATCCATTGATGCGGCCAATGTGGTTTGAGTTTGGTGATGACTTCAATACTCATACCATTGCTAACCAGTATATGTTCGGTAGCCAAATCCTAATTGCACCAGTATTTAACCCCGAAGGAAATGTGCACTTCTACCTTCCTGCTGGTAAGTGGACAAGCATTGTTCAGGATGGTGAAAGTTACGATATTCCTGAGGGTGGCAAGTGGTCTAACCAGCACTACAATGAACTGAACCTGCCAGTCTTAGTTCGTGATAATACCATCCTACTGATGCATCAGAATCCAGAGCATGCTGATTATGATTATACCAAGGATGTCGAGATTCACCTCTTCGATATGCATGAAGGTACAACTACGATTAGTGTGGTTAACCATGACGGTAAGGATGCTGGCAAGGTAACTGTACAGCGTAATGGTAATAAGTTCACCGTTTCAGTTGACGGCTTAAGTGGTAATTTGCCAGTCATTGTTCATGAAAATAGTCAAATTGTTGCTAAAACAACAATTAAAGGCGGTGATGTGACCGTCGAAGTTTAATCCCCCAAAAATAAAAAACACAATATATCCTGAATAGTAGCGGTAGCAGAAATAGGTTTGCTACCGCTACTGTTAGTTTAAAATCTATATTAACTATGCGCCAATTATAATGACTTTTACCCAGTAAATTGCAACATATTTGGCTAAATGTTCATCATAAAATAACAAACTGTATTTTAAATAAAAGTCATAAATTGACAAATTATAGTTATGAATAGAACTAACAGTGCTATTCTTTAAATTAGATAATAAATAGTAAGGGTTTCCATTGTTAAACTAAGGAGGGGCGATAATGCAGAATTTTATTTCTATTCCGACAATCGAGTCTGGATTGTATATGTTCGGCGGGCACAAGCATACTGTCAATGGTAGCTGGTCCTTCTTTGAACAGCGCCACCAAGTGTTTGAACTAATGGTAATCACGGCTGGTCACCAGATCACAGAAATTCGCGACCAGGCTCCCTTTGATATTGGCCCTGGTGATGCAATTATTATTGCGCCTGGTGTTTATCATACTAATCGGAATGCCAGTTCTACTAAAAAGATGACTTATATGTGCCTGCATTTTGACTTTGAAGATACGCAAATTCGGTCGCAAATAATTGGTTTGGTCTCCAACAAGCCATACGCTGCCGATACGCAGCTAGCAAAATTGTCTTACCAAATGTTAAATAAGATCATTGGGCTAAGCCGCGATCGTGACCAGCAAAATGAATTTGACACGCAGGTAGGCATTGAGATTGTCCTCCTCACCTACCTGCGTGACCTTAACACGTTAATGAGCAAGATTGACCATAAGCACAACATGCCATACTCGAATAAGGAGACTAAGATCGGCCGTGAAATCGTAATGGCGATTGAAAACCGGGTTAATAATGATGATCGTGACCCTTCCTTTAGCTTTGGCGACATCTGCAAAGAGCTAGCAATCAGCAGCGGATATGGCCACCGGGTTTTTAAGAAGGTTTATGGTATTACCCCACTCCACTTCATTGACCGTGAAAAATATAAGAAGGCGCAACGATTGCTGGAATACTCCGGCAATTCGATTGAAGAGATTGCCTATATGACCGGCGCAGCTAATATTTCGATCTTTAGCAAGCAGTTTAAGAAGTGGTCTGGCTACACACCGAGTGAATACCGCAAGCAAGGTACCCACAAACGCTCTGTTCGATCCAAAAACCGGGTAGGCTATTTTGAGTGAGTAATTAACAATTGAATATGATTATTAAAAGGTCATAAATTGACAAATACTTGTCAACTTATGGCCTATTCTTATCTCTTGCAACCGCATACAATTAAAACTGTTAGCGAAGCAGTTACTCCGTTAATGCAACTAACTTGCTAGCATACAGGATATGCTATTGTTTTTTTATGAAGGGATGATAGATATGGAAAAGGCACCTACTGAAAAAGTAGATGAGTTCGCGAAATTATCTTGGCGCGAACGGATTTGTTACGGTGCTGGGGATTTAGCACAAAACTTGATCTTCGGTACAATTGGTTCAATGTTGCTGTTCTATTTGACAACGGTTTTCGGTATTTCAGCAGTTGCTGGGGCTACAATCTTCCTAATTGTTCGGTGGATTAACGTTTTCTGGGACCCATGGGTTGGGACCGTAGTTGATAAGAGTCATTTCAAGCACGGTGGTAAGTACCGGCCATTCTTAATTTACTTTGGTATTCCACTGACTATTTGCTGTGCATTATTATTCTTACCAATTCCAGCGGTCCATGGAAACGTTATTTATGCATTTATTACATATCTTGCTACTGCGTTAATCTATTCATTTGTTAATATTCCATATGGATCATTAAATGCTTCTTTAACGCGTGATAATGATGAAGTGTCAACGTTGACAACTGTTCGGATGACGGAAGCTAATATAGGTAATCTTTTGGTTTACACCTTCTTGCCGTTATTTGTTCAATTAGCTTCTCCTGCTAAGCAGCTGAAGAGTATTGGGATGTTTGGAATTAAGCTGAATTTAGGTAACTATGCATCCCCACACGCAGCAGGTGCCTACTTTAAGGTTATGAGCATCTACATGATTATCGGTTTTATCATGCTGCTTTGCACGTATTTTGGTATTAAGGAACGTGTTTTACCAACAAAGAAAGAAACTGCTTCTGTTAAATTTTCTGATTTATGGAATGAATTAATCAATAACAAGCCATTGCAGATTTTAGGTTGGTTCTTCCTGTTTGGCTTTACCTTTATGTTCTTTGGCAACACTGTATGGCCATTCTACCTTCAATATAATATTGGCCACTCTGAATGGAACGCTTCTATCAGTTTAATTGGATCAATTCCAGGTATTTTCTTAGTATTCTTATGGCCATTAGTTCGTAAGACTATTGGTAAAAAGGGTTTCTTCTACCTATTCTTAGGAATCTTTATTGTCGGAACATTAATTTTGTGGGTATGGTCATTCCCAGCATTTAAGAATAATATTGCGCTTGGTTACGTTGGTGGATTTGTTAAGTCATGGGGAATTTCTGCTGCTACTGGTTACATGTGGTCACTGGTTCCTGAAGTTATTTCTTATGGTGAGTGGCACTCCAAGAAGCGTGTTGCCGGGATTATTAACTCAATCATGGGCCTATTTTTCAAGATTGGGTTAGCTCTTGGTGGTATTATTCCTGGTTACATCAATGCATTCTGTCACTTTAATGGTAATGCTGCCTCCCAACCAAAGTCTGCTTTAACTGGTATTTCAGTTTCAATGATTTGGATTCCAATTGTTTTGGCACTGGTTGCAATGTGGATTATGAGCAAGTACCCACTGAGTGATCCTGAAGTTGACAAGATCAACCACGAAATCGAAAATAAGCGTAAACAACAAGCAAACAATTAATTCTTTTTGAAATGATAACATTGATATTGAAAGGAAGATTTCAATGAATATTTACGTTGATATTAACGCCCCATTTGCCGGCGAAGGTACTCAAGACCATCCTTTCCGGTCAATCCAAGCAGCGGCTGATATTGCCAAACCCGGTGATACGGTTTTAGTTGCTCCTGGTATTTACCGGGAAAATGTTGATCCTAAGCATGCTGGGACCGCTGATGCCCGCATTACCTACAAGTCAACTGAACCACTTGGTGCCGTTATTACAGGTGCCGAGAAGGTTGATAACTGGGAAAATGTTGATGGCACTGTTTGGAAAGTAAACATTCCAAACAGTATCTTTGGCGATTACAACCCTTACACTACCCGGGTTGCTGGTGACTGGTTTGATGCACGGATCGTTGCACACACTGGTGAAGTTTACTTAAACGATGTTGCTTTATACGAAGTCAACACCATTGATGAAGTAAAGAACCCGGTTAAGAACGAAAAGTCATGGTACCCTGAACGAACTGTTTACACCTGGTATGCTGAACAAGACGAAGCTACTGATTCAACAGTTATTTGTGCAAACTTCCAAGGTAAGAATCCAAATAAAGAAAATGTTGAAATTAACGTACGTGAAAACTGCTTCTATCCACAACAAGAAGGAATCAGTTACATTACCTTGAGTGGCTTTGGTGTAACCAAGGCTGCCACCCAATGGGCTCCACCGACGGCTTACCAAGAAGGGATGATCGGCCCTCACTGGTCCAAAGGCTGGATTATTGAAGACTGTGACGTCTCCCATTCTAAGTGTTCTGGGATCTCATTAGGGAAGTATCTGCAACCAAACAACAATAATAAGTGGTCCAAGTGGAAGTACAAGGATGGGACACAGACTGAACGTGATGCTATCTGCCAAGCTTCCTACGAAGGTTGGGATAAGGAACACGTTGGTTCACACTTGATTCGTCGCAACCACATCCATGATTGTGGCCAAACGGGGATTGTTGGTCACCTCGGTGGTGTCTTCTCAACAATTGAGGACAACGATATTCATGATATCAATGTTCGTCAAAACCTTGCTGGTGCTGAAATTGGTGGTATTAAGATGCACGCTGCAATTGATGTTACCTACCGTCACAACCACATCCACCACTGTACACGTGGTCTCTGGCTTGACTGGCAAGCACAAGGTACCCGGGTTACCCAAAATATCTTTGACCATAACAGTCTGCCAAATGACTTTAAGGTTACCAAGGATAACTTTGATGACGTTATGAGTGGTTTAGGTGAAGATATTTGGATCGAAGTTTCATTTGGCCCTACTTTGATTGATAACAACCTCTTCCTTTCCGAACGGTCAATCCGTTTTGCTGCCCAAGGTGTTGCATTTGTTCACAATTTGATTGCCGGGAGCTTTACTGCTACTGGTCGTGGGACCGACAATAACTCCGTCAACTTGCCATCTAACCGGTTTACTCCTTACCATGAGATTCATGGTACTAAGGTAATGGGCTTTATGACCATTCAACACGGGGACAACAAGTTCTACAACAATATCTTTGTCCAACAAAAGCTTCGTCCAGAAATGCAAAAGATTGCTGATGCAAAGAAGGATGAACCAGATGACTGGGACGATTACAACTTTGTCGTTGGGACTAAGCCATTTAGTGACTACCCAACCTTTGAAGAATGGGATAAGCAGTTTGATGGTTATTGTGGTATTTATGCACCAAACAGTGACCACTACTACAACCACCTTCCGGTTTGGTCCGCTGGTAACATTTACTTGAATGGTGCTGAAGCTACGGCTAAGGAAGAAAATCCTTATGTTGATTCCAAGGACCAAGTTGAATTGTCACTAGAAAAGCGCAATGACGGTTTGTACTTGAAGACCAACCTTTATGACTTTGTTCCTGCAAAAACTGATGGTGTTATCTCCACTAAGAAGATTGCCATGGCCTTTGAACCGGAAGAAAAGTATGAAAATCCTGATGGTACGCCAATCGTCTTTAACCATGACTTCTTTGGCAACCACCGTGATGGAGTGAAAGTCACCGCTGGTCCATTTGCCAATAGTAAGTCTGTCGAAAACAAGTTATTCTAACTTCATTCGCCCCTTATATAACAGAGTGAAGAAATAAGAGCCACTGGTATGTTATTATTACCAATGGCTCTTTTATTATGATTTGGGAGTGAGAATCAATGGGAAAATCAGCGGGAAGAAACTTAGACCGTCTTACCCACTTAAAAAAAGTTAAACAACAACTTTTTAACAATGCAGCAATTTCACGCGCGGAAATTGCGCGGAATACTGGTCTCCATAAGTCAACAGTAACATCCCTCTTTAATGAATTAGACCAGCAGGGATTGGTGCAGCACCTTGGCCGTGGGGATTCGACCGAGAGCGGTGGCCGTAAGCCTGAATTATATACCTTCAATACTCAATATGGTTATGTTGCTTGCTTTAACATCACTTATGACCATTTGTACGCGATGTTTTTATATGTTGATGGACAGGAAATTAGTTTTAACCGTTTTACAGTTGAAAAACGTGAAGCGAATGTTTTGATCAAGATCATTAATCGTGAGTTGCGAAAACAAGAAAAAAATGATAATACCGAAAACGGCTTACTGGGAATCAGTATCTCAATTCACGCAGTGGTTGACCAAAATAAGATTATCCACTCCCCCTACTATGACTTTGGTCAACTCGACCTCTGCGATTACTTTGCAGAACACTACCAGGTACCGGTACTGTTGGGAAATGAAGCAAACCTAGCAGCAATTTATGAACGAGACTATGCCCGGGCAAAGAGTCCAGCAAACTTTATTGTTCTTAGTATTCACCGTGGCCCAGGGATCGGTGTAATTGCTAATTCAAAGTTATTCAGTGGCTTCCACGGGATGGTTGGTGAACTAGGAAGTGTACAAAAGCGCAATGGCAAAGGAAGTTTTGAAGAGGTTGGTGATTACTTATCAGCTGACTTCTTACTAGATAATATTTGCCAGGCAATAGCAATTGACAGCAATGTCGATTATGGAACATTGGATAAACTTGTTAGTAAAAACGAGGACAGGTTAACAGGGTTAATAGATGAGTTTGTAGTTAATGCAGCTAAAGTTATTTTCAATTTAAAAATGTTGTACGGACCAGAAGAAATTTTCATCAATGCCCCGTTAATTGAACAGGTTGAACTACTTAAAGCAAAATTAAAAAAGCAATGTATTGAGAATCATGTTGACATTCCAGTCACAATCATTAAAGGTTCACAATATGTCTCCCTTCTTGGCGCTGGTGCCGCAATTATCCGTAAGGTAGTGGACCTTAAGGATGTTAATTTAGTCTTTCAATGGTCGCGGGGTATTGGCTAATTACTTGAGATGACTACAGCAGCTCTTTGTCATTGTGGTAGTAATGTATTTAATATGCTTTACCTAAAATTAGCAGATATAGGCATTGTCCTGATTTATGACTCCTTTCATCTCAGTTATTATTAGACCAAGATGAAAGGAGTTATCTTATGAATTCAAAATTGGCTTCACGAGGACAACTGTGGGGAGTTGAGCTCAACCTCATCTCGTTGCTCTTTAGCAGCATCAGTCCAGTCCTCAACAAATTTTCGTTAACGAGCTTAACGCCAGTTGTCGGCGGAATCTTTACCAGTATCTTTGCAGCTTTCTTTGTCTTTTGCACAATATTAATTACCCGTAATCCAATTTCCTTTACGGCGCTAAAGAATCCTTGGTTATGGCTTCTTGGTGGAACCAACGCAATTGGTATTATTCTCCAATACGTTGCTCTTTCTTTACTGAGCCCTATTACCGTTACATTAATTGCAAGAATGTATTTGGTATATGTCTTTGTTCTTTCGTACATTTTTTTACGTGAAAGAATTGAAAAGTGGGACTACCTGGCAATTATCCTTTGCATCGTGGGATCCTTCTTAATCTCTGGCGGTCGACTTCAACTAAGTGATAATGGCTGGGGGATTATTTGCGCCTTTATTTACCCACTAATGTATGCCGCAAATAATATTACGGCAAAGCACTTGGTATCTGATACCCACCCAAGTAACGTACTTTTCTATAACCACACGACTTCAGCTATCTTATTATTAGTGTTTGCCATTGCTTCTGGAACTTCATTTAAGGGAATTTCTGGACAAGCAGTTGCTTTCAACTTTGGCGGAGCATTTTTCAATGGTTTCATGTCCCTCTTACTTTTCTATACCAGCCTAAAATTCATTTCTGCCGGTAAGGCAAATATTGTACGGGCGTTTGGTCCAGTAATTGTGATTATTTATTCCCCCGTTAAGGATGATACCATTGGTCTATAGCAAACAGCCTAATAAAAAAAGCACCCACAGTTGTGAGCACTTTCTCCGTGTAACCGTACCACAATACAAGATTTTCGTTAAGCTAGCTGGTTTGCCTAGCTCTCCGAGCACAGATGGGATGCCGGGACCAGAAGGCTTTAAGGTCCCTGATGCCGCCTTTGAGCGTTTTGCCAAGCAAAAAGAAGCGCTACACGCTACCGACCAAGTAATCGCGGCGCTTCCTGAAGTTAGCCAAACCGTTCTCCGCGGACTAATCGAAGGACTCCCCGAGCACACCATCGCGTACCAGTGTAGGTATGGTCATAGTCAATACTACCAAAAAATACGACCACACGCACTTTATCTTTTTGCACTGTACTATCCACTCGAGCATTTTGACGAGAAGGATACGCCAGCGTAACTAACAAAAGTACCTCAATCACGAGGTGCTTTTTATTTTGTTCTGATTTTATACACGTGACACGGTGTGACATGGATGTGACATCTTCTTCTAACCGCATCACGGTAACTTATTGAATATACACACTCTATCGGAAAATATGCGTATATTATACATTTTGTTTTTAACCCTCAAAACACTGTTAAATCAGCCGAAACGCTTACTCTCGCTTACCTTTGGGCCACCCGTCCGGTTGAATAATCAATATCGATATTTCTCTGCACATTCTGCACGAGAACGTTACGAATGATCTAAGCCTCACAGCCGTAAGGCGTATATTATAAGTGCTCCAAATCTGCTCCAATAGGCTCTAATTTTTGACATTTTGCAAGTCGTTTATGCATAAAGGACTTTAGTGGTTACCTGTTGGACCAATTTTGCTCTTTTTACAAATACAGATCGGCAGACTAAGGACGTCCGTCTGGATATCCTCGTTCGCGACAAAGACAATCGTATCTATAACATCGAAATGCAGCTCGCTGACCAGGATAATCTTGGTAGGAGAATGCGTTACTACTTATCTAAGGTTGACGCGCACTACACATTAGAAAAAAACGAGTCCTACAATGACTTAAAAGAAACTTACATCATCTTTCTGTGTAATTTTGATTATCCTGGGCAAAGCCGCCTGCGTTACGTTTTCCACGAGTACGAAGACCAGGACAGGTCACTAATGTTGCCAGCTAATTCGGCGAACCCATTAGCGGTAGCAAGCACTTTGACTATGCACAGCAGAAAATTAAAGAGATCAATGATAACCCGCAAAGGAGGGCGCAGATCATGAATTACGAAACCAAATTACTGGAACGTCAACAGTTGGGAAAAAAGCAAGGTATAACTGAGACGGTCAACAGCACTATTGAACAGCTCAAAGCTGCTGGAAATGACGAGCAAGAGACTTATTGCTTCATTCAAAAATTAAACACTGGCTTAAGTGATGACACCCTTCACGAAATGGTGGATCAGTATTACTAATATTCTAAATATCTAAGAAACAACAGTGGCCTCTAGCATTCAGCATTACCAGAACGTTAGAGGTCATTGTTGTATACTATTCACTTTTCAACAATCATTATGGATTAATTATTCTGACAATTAGTGTTGTAACTATTCATTGGGTAGTGATGATGGTTGCGGTGATTAGTACCCTGACGTAATTCCACCTAGATCTGTTCCAACGTATTCCCCTGCGTTTCTGGAACCACCTCAAAAGCAAAGACCCAGGACAATACATTACAGGTAATGAAGAAGGCAAATGTCCCGACTCCACTCCAGTGATTGACCATGATTGGAAAGACAAAGCCAACCGTGAAGTTCGCCAGCCAGAGACAAAAGGTGGAAATGCCCATCCCCAATCCCCGCAGACTTTGGGGAAAGATCTCGGACCTCAGAACCCAAGTTGTCGGCGAAATACATGACTGAAAGAACGCTAGAAAACTCATGGTTAGCAGAATGACGACATATGGTAAGATCACGTTCTGATTCAAAAAGGTAATTGCTAACGTGAGTAAAAACATTGAACTGACGGTTCCAATAATTCCGACGAGTAACATTTTGCGTCGCTCAACCGTGTACATCATTTTCATCCCGGCAATTGTGGTAATAAAAGATGTCCACCCGTTACCAATATTAGCAATTAGCGGCGCCTGGTGGCCAAAGCCAACCTTCATCAAAATACTGATCCCGTAGTACATCATAATATTGATACCAACAAACTGTTGAACAATTCCTAAACCAAAGCCAATCATCACTGCCGGATCCACGGTTGAGTCAGGTCGTCCCAATCTACCTGCCGCTGGCCCTGGTTTTGCCGCAATGCAGTTTTAACACTGTCAAATTCTTGAAGACTTTCCCGCCGGCTTGAACGGAGTGGGGCTAACACCCTCAACGCTGCCGTGCGTTACCCCTTCATTGCTAGCCAACGCGGTGACTCAGGAACATGCCACATTCCTAGAAATAGCATTACAGACGGGATCATCCCAAAAGCAATCATGTAACGCCAAATATTACCGACATGAGGAAACAATGATCCCAAGAGAGCATTGACGGTAAACGCCAGAAGTTGTCCACCAGTAATCATCAATTGATTCTGAGCGACTAACCTGCCCCGTGTTGAAGCGGTCGCAATTTCTGCTAAGTAGGCCGGTACAATGACGGAAGCCCAACCAACTACCAAGCCGAGTAAGAAGCGAAAAATAATCATCAAAATGGCATTGGGTGCTAACAAGCAGAAAAGGGTTCCACTAAAAAAGATGACCGATAAAGCAATCAGTAAACGTTTCCGCCCATAACGGTCGGCTAATTTACCAGCCATTAACGCCCCAAGAGCAGCTCCCAGGGTAATGCCCGATGTCACAAGCCCCTCTTCAGAAGGAGTGAGATTTATTTGTTATGGCGAGGCCATGTATGGAATGGCACCATTGATCACTCCCGTATCTACCCCGAAAAGCAATCCGCCTAATGTTACTACTAACGCAATCTTTCTTAATTGTCTTCCTGTATGACCACTAATAAAATATTATTCTTCTTTTATAAATTAATAACAAAAAACACCCCAATTATTAACTAATCGAGGTGTCCATTTTGGAGTGAAATGATTCCGCTCCTGCATTTAATAACATTATTATAAGGCAGATTGTAAAATTTAAGTTGAACATTTAAGTGGACAGAAAAACCCATCAAGGTCTTTAATGGTGTTACCA
>NZ_CANDNW010000025.1 GCF_947387525.1 Limosilactobacillus viscerum | reverse complement strand
ACCAGCACCGGTCCCGTTCCGTAATTCATCATCAGCAGCCTTAACCATGGCTTGCATTTCGCCTAATTCGTTGTCATAAACAAACTGCTTTAAGGCACTACTATCAAATTTTACTTGAGTCATTTAATGAGCCTCTTTCTTAATTAAAATATTTCACCCTTCCATAATAGCGAATAATGTAGTCGGTTTCAATTCAATTTATAAAACTGTTAGCATCGCGTTGCGACCGTTTCCATTCTTTGGCATAATTAAGAAAATGAATAGAAAGAAGGAATTCTAATGGACGAAAATACAAAAAGAAGGTTAGCAGGTAAACCCTACTGCCCTGACACAGCCGAATTAGACAAGTTCTCCCACCTTGCACACCGGCTTTGTCGCGACTATACCTTAACAACCGACGAAGATGAATTAGAACGGCAGGCGATTATCGACAAGCTTTTTCCTAACCATGGTGAGGGTACTTATATTCAGGGGCCAATGTATGTTGATTATGGTCGTTTTACTACCATCGGTAAAAATTTTTATGCAAATACACATTTCACCATCCTCGACACCTGTCCGGTGACGATTGGGGATAACGTAATGTGTGGCCCTAACGTTTCCATAATTACTGCGATGCACCCTCTCTGTTACCAGCAGCGTAACTTACGTCAGCAGGCTGACGGCCGCTTTTCTGACTATGAATATGGTAAGCCGGTAACGATTGGCAATAATTGTTGGCTGGCAACCAACGTTACCGTCTGCCCGGGCGTTACAATTGGCGACGGCTGTGTGATCGGTGCTGGTGCGGTTGTCACTAAGGATATGCCTGCTAATTCACTAGTCGTAGGCGTTCCCGCAAAGGCAATCCGTCAGATCACAGAAGCAGACCGGCTTAATAATTTTCCGTATTGATAAACAAAGGGACTGTGACAAAACTAAATTTTGCCACAGTCCCTGTTTTTTAGCTCCGAATATTACAGAGATATCGCGTGCCACAACCCAGGGCCTTAGTGTCTAGCTACGGACAATCACTAGCCCGTTCCGTGCTAACGATCGTCCTATGCTAGCCATACCAGATAGGCTAGCTTCGCGTTGCAGGCCCTACCCGGGGTTGTGTCACAGGTTGTTTTATTTCCCAGGAAATAAATTAGTGCGCAAATGCGGTTAAGATACTACCACATACAACAAAGATAATTCCTAGAATTGTAAAGCCCATTTCACGGTTAGTCTTCCGTTCATGAAGAACTAAGATTCCACCAAGCGTTGCAATTACAACGTTAAGCTGGGTGAAAATAAAGGCTACGTTTGTACCAAGGGACCGACCAGCAAAAATATATGCTAATGCTGCAATCCCCCATGAGATACCACCGAAAATATTTAAGTACTGTTCCTTCTGCTTAAATGCCTTGGCATTGCCAGAAGCAAAAGTATAAATAGTTGCCCCGATCAGGATACCAATCATTTCTGGTAAAAAGATCCCTAGGGATTTTTCATTTTGTAACCATGGCAGCTTCGGGAATTTTGAATAAACCCAGTAACCAAAAGTCGTTACAAGTAAGAACATGAAGTTCCGAACGGTAACCTTCTTACCACTACTTTGGTCGGTAATTGAAGTCATCAATGCACCAAGAATAACAATCAGCAGGGCACAAAAGCCAATAATCAACGCCCGTTTGCTATGCCATTCACCGAACACCAAGACCCCAATAATTGAATTACCAACTAATTGGAATACCGTTGAAAGTGGCATGGTGTTCGAAACACCCATCCGCTTAAATGAAACGAACTGTCCCATCTGACCGGTTGACCATAGTGCACCGCAGAGGACGGAAATCCAAAAGCCACGCCAACTAACAACAACTGCGCCTGGGTTACCGCTTAATTTTGCAGCTGCAAAAGCGACTAACCCAACAATTGTAGCACCAGCACCGATACCGAATGTTTGGTTAACTGTTGAGCCACCAACTTTACCGGTAATTAGAGGCATAATCCCCCAACCTACAGCTGGAACTAATGCAAGCAAGTAAGTCAGAAACATAACAATTCTCTCCTATCAATCAATCTACAAGAAGTAAATTTATCACGTTGGAAACGTTTGCACAACCTCTTATGATTTGGTCTACCTCCTATATCACTGAACTAATAGTAAGTAAAACGGCTAATAAAAAATTGGTACTGGACGAAAACGATTACTTTCTCTCCTGATCATTTTCCTCCGTGAGTGTTTTACTGTTAGGGAAGAAAACAGTGAAGGTACTCCCCTTACCTAGCTCACTTTGCACGCTAATCTTGCCCCCGTGTAGTTGTACTAGCTGGTGGACAATTGCCAAGCCAAGCCCTGATTCACCATATTTCGTATTCATGCGGGACCGATCCGCCTTATAGTACCGTTCCCAGATGTTATCTAACTGGTCAGGGGTCATCCCAATACCATTATCCGCCACTTCAAACTGTGTGCCGTTCGCCAGCTGCTTACCACGAATCTGAATTATACCCTTTTCGGTGAACTGAATGGCATTTTGAATGATATTAAACATTATCTGGACGAATCGATCATAGTCTGCATAAACCATCAATCCATTTGAAATCTGCAGTTCTAGCTTATCTCCTTGTGAACGTGCCTTCTTGTCCAACTGCTTTTGAAGATTATGCAAGACGGCACTGGCGTCGAACAACTTACGCTCCATCGAAATTTGATTGGTCCTAATTTTCTCGTAGTTTAGGTTATCATTGACCAGTCGAATTAGCCGCTTAGTCTCATTTTGCATCAGCTCAATGCTGTGTTTCTTATCCTCTTCCGGAATAACGTCATATTCAAGTCCTTCAAGGATCCCATTAATCGTGGTCAACGGTGTCCGCATTTCGTGAGCAGCATTGGCCATAAACTGCCGGCGCCGTTCTTCCTGCCGGTGAATTTCCTCCTGGGAGCTCTTTAAGGAGGCGGTCATCTGGTTAAAGCTCCGGGCAAGATCACCGATTTCATCATTTCCCAGGATTCGTAAACGAACATCATAATTCCCCTTTGCCACCTGATAGGTTAGCCGGCGTAAGCGATTAATTCGGAGGGTAATTGACCGCGAAAAAATATAACTGGCAATTAACGTTAATAAACCGGCACAGAACAAGGCCACAAGCAGGTTAAGCTTAATCTCGTGCATGTTTCGTTCAAGTGAAGAAGCAAAGGTTGCGATTGCAACTACCGCAACTGTCTTATTGCCATTTCGGTACGGTTTAATAATTTCAGTCATCCGGGGCAAGGATGTATCCGAAACTTTCTTCGATAGCCGTGGCGTTGTTAGACGTAATTTGATTGTCCGTCCATCTTTTAATTGCTGCCAATCTTTGGCAGTAATCGTGGGCGTAAAGCCATTACTGGAAAAGACCGGTTGCTTGCTGACGTCATAGACCGCAAAATGAACGTCTTGGTGGGAAAGCAAACGGGCATTTGTGTTTAGCGATGGCGAAGCAAAGCCCTCAAACTCGTGATCAACCGGGTCATAACGGATTGAATCCTGAACTAAGCTGTCAGCATCTTGTTCCAGCTGGCGCCAGGTATCCTCATACATCGACCGGTTAGTAACATTAATAAAGGAAATACTCAAAATCACCATCAATAAAACAATAATGGCAAAAAAGCTAAGCATCAACCGATACATTAGCTTCATTCTAGTTATCTTTTTAGTTAGCTTCATCATCAAACTTATAGCCTACTCCCCAAACAGTCTTGATTACTTGTGGTCCGAGGTCCTCTAACTTTTGCCGCAACTTCTTAATATGAGCATCAACTGTCCGCTCATCACCATAATATTCATAATCCCAAACTAGTTGAAGAAGTTGTTCACGGGTAAAAACTTGCCGGGGCTTTGAGGCTAACGTCTTTAATAAATCAAATTCCTTTGGCGTCAGGTCTGATATTTCATGTCCATAAAGGAATACTTCCCGCGTCTTAGTGTTCATCTTAAAGTGCTTAGTCTCAACATCATACGCGTTTTCGGCCTTCGTACTGCCGGTTGCTGATTTTTGTCCACCCAATTGGCTACGACGGTACAGAGCCTTTATTCTAGCAATCAGCGTAATGGCACTAAACGGCTTGGTAACATAATCATCTGCGCCGATTTCTAATCCCAGAACTTGGTCACTCTCTGTGTCACGTGCTGTCAGCATAATTAACGGCACTGTCGGTGATACCCGCCGAATATCAGCAGCAACCTGCATCCCATCTTTCTTGGGAAGGTTTAAATCTAATAAGATAATATCCCACTTTTCAGGATCTGCGTTGAATTTTTCTTCCGCCTCAATACCATCATAAGCAAACTCATAATGCCAATTCTGCTTCTTCAAAAACATCGCCATCATTTCGCAAACAGAATGATTATCTTCAATCATTAAAATATTCAACGTTTGTCCTCCTTCCTAGTAGCAAATGAGATGTTCAAGCGGCGACGTAGCGGCCGTTCAAACAATATTGCAATTACTGCACCAATCAATCCCTGAATAGTGTTGGGGATTAAGCCAAGCGTCCCCGTTGCCCAATTATAAAGGAACGAATCCGCAAAGAAGTAGCAGACAACCATAACAATGATCCCACAAACAAGGCCAAGTACCCGGCCTACACGGTTAGGGAGCCATTTCATAACTAACCCGGCGACTAATCCCTCCAGCCCATGCGCAATGAAGGAAAAGGGGGCATACTGGGCAAAGCCAGAGATTAAATCTAAGAACAGGCCCGTAAATCCACCAATTACACCACCATACCATGGTCCTAGCAGCATAACACTAACAAAGATCGCCGCATCACAAAGGTTAACATTCCCCCGTGTCCACGGTAAGGGAATTAGGAATAGCCGGCCAAAGACAATTCCTAATGCCAGTAGCATTGCCGCTAACGTTAGCTTCCTAATTGTTTGCTGTTTCTCCATATACCTCTTCCTCCTACGCCAGATAAGCTAAAAGTCGTTGCAATTTCATTCCAAAGTGCCGGTCCTGTACACCTAGGTGACTGGTCTCTTCAACCGCAACTGCTAATGCATTCCCCGCTGATTTGACTGCCATCATTAAGTCACGATCAGTTTGAAGGTAGATGTACAATAGTGCGGCAAAGAGGTCACCCGTCCCATAAAAATGTCCCGGGAAATAATTAAAAGGAATAAATTTGAGCTGGTCTTCTAAAAGCAACCAGTAACCAATCTGCTGGTCCTTTACTACTCCAGTTACAACTACCGCCGCGTTAATCCCATCATGACGGAGATGCCGAATTGCCTCGCGGAAGACTCTTTCACTGGGTGCGGTCACTTTCAAGCCACTCAGTAGGCATAGTTCCGTCCAATTTGGTGTTATCACGTCTGCGTACTGACAAATTTTGCGCATAATCTGTGGATAATTTTCACTTAAGCCGGGATACAGCTTCCCCTGGTCGGCCATTACCGGATCAACAATTTTTAAAGTGGTTTGCTCTGCCTTAAGAATTTGTTGGGTAACATTAAGGCGGTTCTCATTACCGAGATACCCAACAATGATCCCTGCAAAGTCAACCTGTTCCTTCTTCCAGTGGTTATAAGCCAACCATGACCACTGATCGGTTGGGAGCTGTACTGGTACACCAAATCCCTCCGTTTGGGTTGATAAGAGGGTACTGGGTAATAACGCTGTTGTTATCCCTGCAGCTTGAAGGACCGTCGTCGCAGCAACCATTGAAATCTGGCCAAGCGCCGAACAGTCTTCAATTACCATTACCGGTCTTATCACTTTACACACCTCCTATCTTTCCCATAATCACTCATCATTATATACTTAAGAGATTATGAATTAAAAGAAAAGCCAACCATATCAACTAGATAATTTTGGGTACTGAAAACGGAGCTAGACAAATTAACTTTATCTAGCTCCGTTTTGCTTTTAAATGGAGATGACGGGAGTAATACCCGTAGCCTTAAAAAGGCTGTCAAATCAATGTTTCCGTATTGCTGGACGTGAGCCATACAACATCTGTACAACATTTGTGATTTAGAGATTCTCAATAGTGTTTCCAATTGAATTATCGTTGACCGGGTGCAAGTCATTGTAAACCTTGATGGTAATAGATGCGTCCTTGTGGCCTAACACGGTGGCCACCTTATTGACTGGCACCCCATTTTCAATCAGCAAGCTAGTGTAAGTGTGCCGCAAGCCGTGTGGTGTCACATATAATGGTAGATTCTTTTCTTCTTCAATCACCTTCAACCACTTACCCGGCTTTGATGGTGACAATATACCACCATGCTGACTGGTAAATACTAACTGGCCCGGTTTCAAAGAATTAATGTTAAAGTATCTTAACTCACGGCGTTGTTCTAAGCGCCACTTCTTCAACACTTCAATGGTTCGCTTTCCAATTGGAACGTCACGAACTGAATAAACATTTTTAGTTTTCCCTATTATAAGGTGGTTATTCGTGTCACGAGTAACCGCCTTTTTTATATGGAGAAAGCCCTTATTAAAATCTACGTTGTTCCAGGTCAAGGCTGACAACTCCCCTTTTCGTAGTCCCGTATGCGACAAGATAAACAGGAAAGCAAACGCCTTATAGTTGGTTGATTCGTAGTGTTCACGCAATCCTTTTTGAAAGATATTAAATTCGTCCTTGGTGAAAGACCTTATTTTTCTTTCATGGTCAACCCTGGGACGTTCTATCTGTCTGAAAGGATTATCATGTATTAATTTGTATTTAATTGCCAGGTCAAAAATGCTGGAAACATCATTGACTAGCTTACTATACGACTTCAACTGATTAGACCATTGATAGACTAATAATTGACAAGTAGGGACTTCAATGTTCTTGATTAACTTATCGCCCAGGGCTGGTAACAAATGTTTTTTGCACTCTGTTTCGTACTTCTTATAGGTAGAACCGGCCACCGTCCGCTTCTTGTTTTCAAGCCAACGATCAGCTACTTCTTCAAAAGTTACCTGGTCATTATCACTGAAACCGTGATTCTCTATTTCAATCATCTTGTGGCGATACCAGGAACGAGCTTCGCCTTTTGTAGTAAAGCCGCCCTTGTTATGCTGCTTGTTATCTGGTGTACGATATGCAACCCGATAACGTCTACCATTCTTAGTTTGATACTCATATGGTGTCATTTTTCATTCTCCTTTGTACGTCCATTGTCTGGGCGTGAATTAATGACACGGGGGATATGTTAGGAGATGAAAAATACATAATAAGCAAAACAAAACTCTACATCTCTACATAGTGTCCTAACCCCTTGGGAGAGTAAGGCTCAACCGTGTAGAGACTTATGTAGAATGTAGACTACATTTTCTCTACATATAAAGTCAGACAAATAAGTTATTTTTCATGGTACCTTGGTACCAAGTGGCCTAAACCGTTGGGGCCGTAAGGCTGAACCGGTACCTTAATGGTTATAGCGGTACCATAATCAAATTAGTTTAGAAATGGTACCGCTAATTTAGTTTACCTTCAAGCACTAGTTCATCTTTGAAATAGTAATAAAAAAAGCAAGGAATTGTATCCTTATCATCATAAATTTTTAGTGCTTTTCTGGCACAATCAAATAATTTATTTTCAACTTGATGCTTGAACAATGGTGATAATTCTTTATAAGCGCTAGCAAAACTCTCATCGTATCCGTTTGGATTACTAGCAATAATCTCTTCATAGTCTTCCGTAACATTATTATTAGGGTCACGAGGGTCTAAATAATTGAAATCTAAAAGTAGTTGAAATGTTCTAGCCATTTTTCCGCTTTTCATAGTTACAGAAATGCTAGGTTCTTTCTCACTAAAGCTGAAAGAAAAAATCCAACTAGAGTAATCAAAGAATTCAGCAGGCGTTATTTCTAAGTAATTACAAAGTTTGTCGATGTTCTTAGTTGAAACGTTAGCAAAAGGGTTATTTACCATATTAGAAACCGATGGTCTAGTTAACCCTATGGCACTCATCACATCTTTAATAGTAAGATCACGTTCAGCCAATAATATTTTGAGCCTGTTAGCAAGCATGAAAAACAACTCCTATCTATAAAAATATTAACATCTTTGGACACTAACTGAAAGAAAAATCTTCAAATAAGCATTTTAACTATTGCGTTTAATCTTACTTGGTGTAAAATATAGCTATAAACATAAAAAGTTATGTTTATATTAATCTATTTTTTTCGTAGAGAAGGTGAAATATATGGAACAATTAAAAGTTGAGCTTCCCAAGGAAATTACCGATGCAATCAAGATTGAGGTTATCCAGGCTTTCCAAGACGCTAAGAAGGACACACGGAAAAACGACTTTCCATTGTATATGTCCAAAAAGCAAGCCCGTGAATACCTAGGGATCGCTAACCGGATACTTAACGAATGGATTGCAACCGGTGATATTCCTTACAAGCACATTGGTAAGACCTACCGCTTCAACCGCAACGACTTAGACAAGTTTATGGCTACAAAGTAATCAACCTGGCACGGGGGATATGTTAGGAGATGAAATAAAATGTTGCGTAAGATTGACCAAGCAATATTGAATTACTGGTTCACTAGCCCGGACGACCGGGCCTGGGCCTACGGTATGACACTACTTCCCTTATTGGTTTTAATTGATTCAATCATTAATTACTTATAGAAAGGACGATTAAGAATGATCGAGACGGAAGATCAACTAGAAAAAGCATTAGTATCTATGGAAGACAAGATTCTCAACGCTGGAGAATTCATTTCCGCCACTTGCGAAGGGATTCCAGGCGAAGGTATCGTCACCTATGATGATGGCCTGGTTCTCACTGACCCCGTTGGTAAGGCTGACGAGATCATCAAGGCGGCCAACGAGATTAAGAAGCTGGCAATCCAGTACCAAGCCCTGCTTAACTTAGAGGCCAAGATTTCAAGACAAAATAAAAAAGCCGTTGACAGTGAAGATAGTTTGGCGACCGATTCACTGTAACGACTAAGTTTCATAGGGTAAATAATATTTGTGAAACAAAAAAAGTCCTTGAGCTGGCGGGCTTTGAGGACGTGAAACACAAATATCTTTACCCTTTCATTTTAGCAGAATTGAAAGGAATATTAAAGAGTTATGAAGAAAATTATAAAATTTAACGATGGTGAAATTGATGTTAGCTTCCAAAAAGATGTAACTGTTCATGCTGACCCGAAAAGCAACAAAACATGGCTAGAAATTCCAGGGCTTCCGGCTGATTACAAAGGCAGTAAGAAGGTCCGAGTTACTCCCCCCACTCTTACAAATAGTAAACACTATTTTATTGTTGCCGATGACCACAAAGGAAATTCAATTCTTACGATGGTACAAGGAACTATGAGTGATGATTTGCTTAAAAACGCCAAAGAAATTACCGATAAACGATTTATTGAGTTAGCACAATCCTTCTTAGACGACATGAAAAAGGAGATAGACCATGAATAACACATTCAATGTGGCTCAGAGGCCAATAAAAGATGGTGGTATTAATGACCTACGCTGAAAAGCTCTCAATCCTGCTGACAAACCAGCAACTTAAAAACATTATTGAATATGATGGCCCCCGAAGCGTCAACCAGTATGGCAAAGATCAAGCACGACAAGCCTACCAATATTGGAATGATGATGCCAACGTGATCTACAAGTTGCTTGATGGCCGAAGTGGCGAGAAGTTCAAACAGCTATTTAGCAACGGTCAAGCCGTGTTTGATTACTTAGAAAAATATCACAGTATCAAGTATGCGATGGGTGCCCTGGCCATGATGATTCTACGTGCCACTAAGTTTGACAAGAAGCAAACGAACCGGATTTTACACCGTAGCCCGGCCTTCAAGTTCTGGAGTAACTCTGATAATTCCCCAGCTGGTAAAAATTCAGTATTCATTAATTGGGATCAAATTTACATGGAAACAAATATGGATCCAGATAACGCCAAGACACACGGTGAAATCTATTTAGAAAACTTAATTATTAAAATGAAACAACCAGTAGAGGTGTAATACATGATTGAAAACTTTGATGAATTAATGAATGGCAGCCAAAAGAAAAATAACGACAATAACGATGCTTCTTTACTTGACCAGATAAGCAGCCGTCTTGACTCAATTTACAACCAATATCACTGGAAAAGCGAAGATGATTTACGAGTATCCTGCATTAATGCGGCTCAACTAGAGCTTAGCTATCTGAATGAAGGCAAGAGTGATTCCGAAAAACTAACAAAGTTACCTACCAATGCGGTTGCTTGGTTATTCGGAAAAGCCTTCCATTACTACTTATTTGATACCAGCGAAGACGCTAGAATTGCCTTCTATAAACCTACTAGCGGCACCTATACTCGTAATCTTCGTGAGCTTTACCGTTATCTTAGCTTCTTTGAAGCTAGTCTAACGAAGGCGAAAGCCGATAATATTATTTTCCTACTGACCGCCCGTGCTAAGTATAATCACCATCACGATGACGGCAAATATATTGCGGTTAATAACGGTTTAATAAACCTTAAAACCAAGAAGTTAGAAGACTTTACCCCACTACACCCCGTATTTACTAAGGTGGCTACCAATTATAAGCCAGATGCCAAGTGCCCGAACATTAACGGCTGGACAGTAGACAAGATGTTTGACCAACTGGCTTGCGGTGACAAAGACGAGGTAAAGCTATTCTGGCAGATCATCAACGATGCGCTTAATGGCAACCGAACACGTGGTAAAGCATTTTTCTTAGTGGGAAACGTTCACGGCAATAATGGTAAAGGCACATTCCAGGCACTAATTGAGAACCTAGTCGGTAATGATAACTATGGAAACCTTAAAATTGATGAGTTTGAAAAACGTTTTTCTCTTAGTGTGTTAGATGGCAAGACAGTTTGCATTGGTGATGATGTGCAATCTGGATATATTAATAACAGTTCAAACTTTAATAGTATTGTGACTGGTGATCCAGTTAATATCGAATTAAAGAAGAAGCCGATTTACAAGACTACTTTACACTGTACGATCATTCAATCATGCAACACCATGCCAACGTTTGCGAAAAAAGGCGGCACGATGCGGCGGTTGATTCTAGTTCCGTTTGATGCTCAATTCACCGACAAGACCGAAAACAAGGCAATCAAGGAACAATACTTAAAGCGAGCAGATGTACTTGAATACGTGCTTAACAAGGCAATCAATCAACCGGACTTTGACAAATTCATTGAGCCTAAACGATCAAAAGCATTAAAAGAAGAGTTTGAAGCAGACAATAATTCCGCCGTAGGATTCTTGAAAGATATTTTTGAGCCGGGCCATTTTGAGCGGATTCCGGTTTCACTACTCTATCAATGGTATCTTAATTATTGCAGTAAAAACGGGTTCACACCGATTAAGAAGCCGAAGCGGTTCACTAAATACTTCTTGGAATTATTGGGCGATGACTACAAAAAGGCCACGGCACGTATTCCCGAAGACCAGCGTCAACATATCCTTCAATTTAATGAGGAATGCAAAGACAACAATCAAGGTGCCTTCTATATACAGGAACCTTTTAAGAACCAGGTTCCAATGTGTATTCGTAAAGTAGATGTAGAGAAAATGTAGTCTACATTCTACATTTTGCTCTACGCCTGTAAACGTTGATATGACGGCGTTTGTTAAGCAATGTAGAGATGTAGAGATTAGTTTCGCTTAGTATAGATATTTATGGGAGAATATGCGACATGGATAAAGCAAAAAAGATAAATGGTAAATTCATCAAGTTATTAAAGCTCAAACTGCTCAATGGTGATTGCATTATTACTAGCTTAGAACAGATAAATACGATTGCTGAAAGTGAATGTTTGATTGTGATAACAAGATATAGTCAAATTCATTCAGATACTTTTAGAGAGATTATGCCTATTGTTATCAATCCTAAATATGTAGTTAGTGCTGAACGAGTTGATGGCTGGCTAACACAGAAAGAAGGATAATCATGACAAGCAAGATAATTGATTTAAGTTATACGATTAAAAAGTACCGGGAACTAAAAGATACAACATTTGAGCCGAATAATCTTTTGGACGTATGGAGCTTTTTAAGAGACGAACAAATAATAGACGCCAACGGACAGCTTATTAACAAGGACGGTGATAAATAATGTTGAACTATGACATTACTAGAATGAAAAGTAAAGTGACGTTTGAAACCGTAAAGAGTCACCAGAATAAAATGGGAGTTAATGTTACTTCCCCAGTTGAGGTTGCTACCGTCTGGTGTGGCGAATACACCAATACAATGTCTCAAACATACACGAACCTTGGTACTAATGTTAACGTTGATTTAGTGTTAGTGATTAGACACAATCCTGATATCAAGAACAACTACAAGGCAAGGTATCAAGGACAGCAATACGACATTGTTAATATCAACAGTGACGAACGATTGAATGCCTTTGACTTAGTAACATTGAGACAAGCCAAGGGACATACAACAAGAAAGTAAGCATTGAGGGAGTAGCTAGTTACTGCTCCCTTTTGTATTGTTCTCAGACAAAACGAAACATAATTAGACGGATAGTTAATCATTAAGGTTGCTCTGAATGGAGATGATAACGTGAGTAAACCTATGCACCTATGCAATCACCCTGGTTGTATGAAGTTAATACCATATGACCAGCGATACTGCAGTAAACATGAATACCGTAAACCAATTGACTTAGCAGACAAACAAGAACGACACATGATTAATAAGGCTGTCTACCATAAGCGGATAACCAGCCAGTACCAACTATTCTACCGTAGTACACAATGGAAGAAGCTAAGTCACCGTTGGTTAATGATGCACCCTTTATGCGTGTCCTGTGAAGCACATGGTATCTATCGTAAAGGCGATTTAGTAGATCATATCATTGAGTTAAGAGACGACTGGAGTAAGCGACTAGACGTTAATAACCTACAAACATTGTGCTATGCCTGCCATAACCGAAAGACATGGAAAGAAAAGCATAAGCGTATAGCAAAACACGAACAAAAATAAATTATGAAAGCCATCGTTCGTCATTTTACCCCCGGGCCTATGCTTGCCAGAGGGGAGCGGGGCAGGGACTTTCGCTTCAATAAAGATCCAATTTGTCTGGTTTTCCATTATTCCTATGTATAAAACATATAATATACATAAATTTATACATATTATTAATAGAAATGTAAATAGCTATTATTAGGGGGTAAATTGATTAAGTAACCCGTAATAATTGCGAACAATAGTTTGCCTTTTCCACTTAAAAAGGTTATAATATTCGTATAATAAAGATTACTGGGTATAAATAGCCATTAGATATTCGTCTATTGGCTATTTTTGCTATGTTAAGGTGGTGAATTGTATGGCAAACATTAAACCAGTAGAAAAGTTGAGAGGTCACTGGACAAAAGACCAGTTAGCTGATCGTGAAGAAGTCCAGAATAACCTTAAAGAAAACTATGAAGCAATTGATGAAACGGTTCCCGAAGAGTTACACGGTTACGCCCGTAAGGAATGGCAAAAGATCGTGCCCCTACTCAAAAAGGAAACACCAGCAAGCAACCTAGACCGTAGCCAATTAATTAATTACTGTGTCCTAGCACAGACTGTTCACACCTGCCAGAAATATATCCTTCAAGATGGCTTGTGTGTCATGACTTCGCAAGGCACAAAGAAAATCAACCCGTATTTTAATATGCAAGACAAGGCCATTAAGAATATGCGAGCAATTGCCAGTGACTTTGGCTTGAATATTAGTAGCCGGGCCAAGTTAGAAAACCAGAAAGTCAAGCAGACCGACCCGGAAGACCCGTTTGCTGACTTCTTGGCAGATGATGCAAGTTGATTAAATATGTTGATGATGTATTGTCTGGCAAGATTATTGCTGGTAAAAAGATTAAACAAGCTTGTCAACGATTTAAGCATGACTTAGAGAGGTCAAAAAATGATGACTTTCCCTACTACTATGATGAAAAGATGGCCCAAAAAGCCTGTCAATTCGTTCAAATGCTACCATTAACCGATGGTGGTAAGTTTCACTTAGCAGAATACCAAGAATGGATTGTAAGCGAGTTATACGGCTGGCGAGTTAAGGAAACGGGAGAACGGCGTTATACACAGGGTATGGTATCAATGGCCCGTAAGTCTGGTAAAACCTATCTAGCCGCTTCTCTTGCCGCTATTGGTTTGATGATGGAAAACAAGCCAGCTAAAAACCGTCAAGTTTTATTCGTTTCTAACGCACTGAAACAAGCGAAGTTGGGTTACGATATGCTTTCAAGTAGTCTCAGACAGGTACAAAAGACTAGTCGATTAGTCCGTCACCGGGTAAAGGTGCAAAAGGAACGTATCACCGACCTACCTACCGATAGTTTTGCTACGGCCCTAGCTAGTGACACCAATACACTTGATGGTTACGCCGGGACAACGATTATCCTAGACGAATACGCCGCCGCCAAAGACCGGAAAGTCTATGATGTATTAAAGTCCGGGCAAGCACAGGAACCAAACAGCCTGCTACTCATTATTTCTACGAGTGGCCTGGACCTTAACGTTCCAATGTATGCTGAATATAAGATGTTAAGCGATGTGTTAGCTGGTAAAAAGCAAGCAGATCGCTATTTTATTGCTATCTGGGAGCTGGACGACCGTAAAGAAGTTACTAATCCTAAAACCTGGATTAAGGCTAACCCTATCTTTGAAATACCAGCGATCAAGAAGCGTATGCAACCTAAAATCCAAGATGATGTGGATTTAGGGATTGCTCAAGATGATTTAGTCCCTGTCTTAACTAAAAACTTTAATATGTGGCTTCAAGCTGCCGATAATTCCTATATTAGTGTTAATGACTGGGATAAAACATTGATTGATGCGCCTGATACTACCGGCAAGGACGTATATATAGGCGTTGACACAAGTTCCACCAATGATTTAACGGCGGTCAGTTGGATAGTTCCAATTGATGGCCGTTTTTACGTGGATTCTCATTCGTGGGTAGGTACTAAATACGGCCTAGACCGCAAAATTAAACTAGACGGCTTTAACTATCGGGTTGGTGAAAAACGTGGTGAATGTTCAATCACTACCCTAGACAGTGGGGTTATTGATTTAGACGATGTGTTTACTTATCTGCAAAACGTCATTCGCCAAAACCATTGGAATGTGAAAGCTATCTGCTATGACCCATGGAATTTCAATAACATTCTAGCCAAGTGTGAAAGAGAGCTGCCAGATATTCCACTAATTGAAGTACGACAAGGAACTTTGACCCTCAATGTTCCGACCCGTGAGTTTAGAGACAATCTATTCCAAAAGAAGATCATTCATGATGACAACCAACTGCTTCGTTATTCAATGATTAACGCCCGGATTAAAGAAGATAACAACGGCTGGCAACTACAAAAGCGAAGCCGTAACTCTAACAGTCGGATTGACCCGGCAGCGGCCCTTATGAATGCTTATGTTTTCGCCCGAACCTACTTTACTGACCAAGAGAAGAGCAAGACGTTAAATGACTTCTACTCCAGTCCAGAGTTTTTGCAATGAAAGGTGGTGAGATTGATTAATGAGTTTATTTAATAACTGGTTTAATAAGAATACGACTACAACCAATCATGACCCGTTTCTTGATGCGTTGGTTAGCATTTCAAGTGACGACCCCTATGCCTATGTATCACCGTCAAACTTGCGTAATAGCGATGTTTTTACGGCAATCAATATTATTGCCAGTGACATTGCTTCAAACCCTGTTCTGTGTGATACGGACGTTATTAACAAGATGATTAACGTTTCCCCTAACGACACGATGGACGGTTTCCATTTTAAATACGCTTTAATGGCTAATTTATTACTCAACGGTAATTCGTTCGCTGAGATTTTGCCTAACCATAACTTGCGGTTTATTCCTAACAATCAAATGACCGTAAGCCAAGACACCATTACCGGGCGCTTAAAGTATACCTACTCACCTGACGGGAAAATTAAGCGAGTGATTCCACCTAACAAGGTGCTGCACTTCAAATATTTCACCCTTGACGGTGTATCTGGATTAAGCCCCCTATATTCGTTGAAAGATGAATTAGGCGTACAGAATGCTGGTAACAAGTTGCTGCTTAACTTCTTTAATAACGGGATTCACGGTACAACGGTAGTCAAGGTCAACCAAGCTGATCTAAACCCCGACGCCGTTAATAACATTCGTAAGAAGTTCGATGATGCCAATTCCGGGCCTAACTCAATGAAAACCGTTGTTGTTGATGATTCTATGGACGTTAGCAACCTGTCACTCAATACAGACGTGCTTAAACTGGTCAACTCTAACGACTGGACAACCAGACAGATTGCCAAGGCGTTTGGTCTGCCCGTTGAGCGGTTAGGGCTTGAAAACGAGCATAGCAACCAGCAACAAAGTAACCTGCAATACTTACAAAGTACCCTGCAACACTACTTTGATTGTTTCACTAGCGAACTATCTAAGAAGTTTGGTAAGGACTTTACCTTTAATACCGACAAGCTGCTAAGCCTTGATCCTGCTACCATTCAACAGCAAGCAATTGACGGCTATAACAATGGCTTGCTGACCAGAAATGAAGCACGTAGCAAGTTAGGGTTGCCACCAACTAGCGATGGTGACAGTTTTACCGATAATACACAGAAAGGAATGAATGAAGATAATGGAAGATCGCCGATTAACGATTAACGCTGAATTGCGAGCAGCAGAACCTACTCCACAGGCTCCCACAGAACCACAAGACAGCGATAAGCAGGATAAGACGGATAATAACCCACAGCCTGCTAAAACGGCCCAGAACAGCCCGAAGAAGCTCTCTGGTTATGCTATTGTTTGGAATACTCCTAGCAAGGATTTAGGAGGCTTTAAAGAAGTTGTTTCACCGGACGCTCTTAAAGGCGTTGACCTGTCTAATGTATTGATGCTCAACGACCATGACTATACACAAGTTTTAGCAAGTGTTAAGGCTGGCACCTTAAAGCTGACCCCAGATGATAAGGGCCTGCACTTCGATGCCACCCTGCCAGACACTACTACCGCCAACGATGTATTCGCCAATGTTAAGGCTGGCAACTTAGACAGTTGCTCATTTAGTTTTGATGTGGACGATGGTTCCGATAAGTGGGAAAAGGACGACCAGGGGAATATCACTCGGACTATTAACCAGATTAAAGACCTATTTGAGTGTTCAATTGTGGCTGTTCCGGCGTACGATTCAACTAATGTAGATGCTTATAACTCTAACGATAAGAATGTAAATGTAGACACCCGTTCATATGAACAATTTATTAAGGGGGAAAAGGAAAAAATGACCGAAAAGACTATTATTAACAACGATGAAAAGACTGAAACTCGTAGCTTTGAAGAATTTATTCGTTCACGTGGTGAAATGCGGGACGGCTTACAAACTTCCGGCGCTACTGCCGTTATTCCACAAGAAGTTGTTACGCCTGTCCTGGAATTAAAGAACAGCAAGTATAATCTGGCTCAATACGCCACTGTTAAGACTGTTTCCGCTGGTTCTGGTCACTACCCTATTGCTAAGCGTAACAACAAGGCGGTCCTTGCTACGAAGGAAGAATTGGCCGACATTGCGGACGTTGACGCTAATATGTTTGAAGACGTGCCGTTTGATGTGAAGACACGTGCTGGTAAGATTGCCCTCTCAAATGAGATTGTCGATGATTCTGCCGTTGATATTGTGGCCGAAGTTAAGAACCAACTGCAAAAGCTGGTGGACAACACCGATAATCAAAACATTATGAAGGTATTAACCGGCGATACTTTCAAGAAGGAAACTGCTACTTCTACCGATGATTTGAAGAAGATCTTCAACGTTGAATTAGACCCTGCCTTAAACAAGATGTGGTTAGTCAACCAGTCTGGATTTAACTACCTGGATACTTTGAAGGACAGCGAAGGCCGTTACCTGCTGCAACCTAACCCAACCGCTGCTAGTGGTTTCTCACTGTTTGGTGCCCCAGTGGTAATGATTAGCGATGCGGTTATGCCTAACAATGCTGACGGTTCATTCCCGATGATTGCTGGTGACATTTCCGAAGCCGTTGCCGTCTTCCGGCGATCACAATTACTCGCCCAGTGGGATAAGTTCGATCAGTTCGCCCAGGGCCTGTCTGTAATCGTTCGGAACGACTACAAGCCAATTTCAAGCGATGCTGCTATCAACGTTTCTCTTTCTGCTGGCAAGACTGGCAAGTAATCAAATAACTAGTAAGTAACTATAAAGCCTACCTATTCGCAATGAGTAGGTAGGCTCTTTTTTGTTAGGAGTGATATAAAATGACAGAACCAAGTAATAACCCGATTGAAATTTCAGTAGATACTATCAAAGATGCTTTACGAATTGACGGGAACGAAGATGATATTCTAATCCAAGGATATATTGATACTGCCAAGGATTATGTATCTAACTCAGTTGTTGACGGTGAACCACCAAAAGAATTAACCGATAACCGTAAGTACCACCTAGCCGTAATTATCCTAGTGCAATTCTGGTACACTAACCGCACAATCGACATGAAACAGACCCCTTATCAAGTACGTTCGTTGATTCAACAATTGCGTGGTCAATACTGGCAATAGCATAGACCCAAACACCCGTTTGGTATATAATATAAGTGTGCTAGAAATAGCACAAATATTAATAAGAAAGGTGGTGGATCCGTTTGTCTATCCACCGCCCCCACCTTATTGATACTTCGACTTATCTTGAATTGTATAGGAAATCACTGTTAAGTGTTCAAATCTTAGTAGACGGTTTTAGCGATTCACATGGGTTGTTTAATTTGTTGATATTCATTGTTAACTCTTCTTTATTTATAATAAAATAGCTTGGGTTACAGAACTTTGCTCACCAGGAAACTGGCAGAGTTGTACGTAACTATTAAAGCGTCGTCAATTGCGACGCTTTTCTTATATACCCAGTAATCACTAATAAAGGTGGTTACAAATATGCGAAAAGATATTAAAGAAATCCGACAAGTTTTAAAAGACTACGCACGATTAAAGAAGGATTTAGCACTAATTAATGCACGCAATACACTAATTAATAGTCCCTCATTTGAGGGTACTGGTTCTCATAGCAATACCAATCACACTGAAAATAAATTCGTCAATCATGCCAATCTAAGTTGGCAATTGCACCGGGTAGAAGATGCAATCAACAATATTAAAGATTCTAAGTACCGGTTCATTATTAACAAGTACATAGTCAATAAGAAGTACAACCGTAAAGAATTATGTGATCGATACAATATTGGCTTGCGTAGCTTTAACACCATGAAGAACCGTGCATTAGTTGAATTTGCCAAAAACTATGGAATGGATCAGCTCTTAGACGAAATGAATAAACCACAGGTATATGATTAATCATCTTATGTTGTTTAATGGCCCAATGCCTGTTATAATTAGATTGTTATATTTATACCTCAAGGGCGCCCCAAGTGAGCGTCTTTTTTTTATACAGAAAAACCGCCCAGCCGAAGCCAGACGGTCGTCCAAGTCGCTAAACCATGCTATAATATAATTAATCATAAAGCTTACTGGAGTCAGTCGTGGAAAAGGCTGGCTCTTTTTCGTATACTTTAAAGCTGATAGCTTAACGGTAGCGCTCTTGTTCTGGTGTACTGTAATACACCACCAGCCGAAGCTAGACGGTCGTTCAAGTCGCTAAACCATGCTATAATATTATTGTATTTAGTAATCTTAGTACATTGGTGTCTGCCAATGTACTTTTTTATTATGGCAAAATTTAAAATAAAAAAACCACCACAGAAACTGTGATGGCCACGCCCAGACAATATTTGATTTCTATACAACATTTCATACAACATTTATTTGCAATTCAATGCTATTTATTGAAAGTTGTATTTCTCAAAACCCTATTATATCAGCGTTTTGAAGTTGCTTACTACTCAATGCAACCCCACAATGGAGATGACGGGAGTCGAACCCGTGTCCAAGCATATCGCCATTTCAACCTCTACGTTCGTATCTCAACTATTTAACTTTCACTAACCAAAACGCCGTTGATCAGGGCAACCATGACTAGCTAGCTTGATTAATCTCTTCTACTTACTTCAAACGGGAATAAGCAGCGTAGTCCACTAAGATATAAAACCTACATTCGCATCATGGACGAACCCGAAGTAGATCTACGCGCGCTACTTGTTAGGCAGCGTATGCGTAATTGTTTGAATTATTGTTTGCAGTTATAATTTAAAACTGAGCGTTTTTACGAAGACGCAACCTTCGAAACGCAGTTGAAACTCGACCTATACCTGTCGAATCCAAAAAACATCCCCAGTACAGTATGTATCATACCATACTTACTTACTAATTGCCCAGTGAAAACACTACCCTTGCAATACAAGAAATTCGGCAAGAAGATGGAATAAGTTAATCACCGGCTAGTTTTACTTTAACCCGCCTACAATTATAAAAGCAAAAATGGAGATGAGAAGATTATCTTCCCTGCTCCATTTTTATTACCACCAACCATTTGCTTCCCAGTGAGCTTGAGCTGCTTGCCAGGAGCCATAACGGTTTTGCATGTATTGCTGGGCAACTTCTTCTTGGTGTTCTGGTGAAAGGTCACCACCAAGATAGGCTAAGTCTAACTGGTAACGACCATAGTGAACCCCATTCTGGACCGTGTAGCTTCCCCGTGATTCATGATAAGCAATCCAGTCCTTTGCTGCTTGTTCACTGCTGCTCAGTTGTGGTGTCTTAGTATCGCTATCCTGACTATTATTCTCCTGGGAATTATTATCACTGTTTCCCACAGAAGTAATTTGACCGTCACCCTTAATTAAGAGCTTTTGGCCGACATGTAATTGACCAATATTGTCAATATTATTGTCCTTAGCAATTTCGTTTACTAAGCTGTTGTCCTTAGCGAACTTGTAAGAAATACTCGAAAGGGTATCACCACTTTTAACGGTGTAAACCATATCGGCGTTTGCAATCACAGCAGTTGATGAAACACCTAATGCTACAACCCCAAGAGTAGTAAAGACTTTAACTAAGTTTTTCTTAGTATTCATAAATAAAACAACCATCCTTATCAATTTAATTATTTCTCAATTGATTTAACACCACCTATGGTACACGGCTAACTTTACCATCCTGTAACAAGACCTTTTCGCTTTCCGCTTTTTCGCTAAATAATTGTTAATCAACTGTAATATAACACGCTGATATAAAAATATTAATATGATGATTGACCATAATAGGACATTATAGCAAAAGTACTTAAATTCACTCCTCATTAGCAATTAACTAAAAAACAGGTAGATTTACCAGGAAAAACGACGATTTCCTAATAAATCCACCTGCTTAAACCGCTGATCCAGCGCTTTTGTTACAGTTTTGTTGCAAAAAATTGTTCACAATAAGTAGCAACCCCGTCATCCTCATTAGAATCAGTAATCGCGGTGGCTACTTTCTTTACTTGTGGTAACCCGTTAGCCATTACAATCCCTTGTTGGGCAGCCTTGATCATTTCCAAGTCATTATCGGCATCCCCAAAGCTCATTAAATTGCTGAAGTCTTCGCCAAAATGTTCCAGCAGCACTTTCAACCCAGCTGCTTTATTAACACCAATTGGCAAGAATTCCATAATCATTGGTTGTGACTGAACGGCATGATAATGTTTCTTAAGGTCCGCTGGTAATGCCTTAATAATTGGTGTTAGTTTTTCGGCTGGAATTGCCATGACCGCTTTACTGTATGTTTTATCGGGCAGCTCTGAACTGGCAATCTTTTTAAATTCAATATTCTTTAAAACGGTCCGATAAATTGACCCCGGAAAGTCATTTAGCTCATAAACCCGGTCAAAATCGAGCACATTCAACGGAATTTTCTCAGCTTGGACAAAGTCAAGAAGTGGCTTTAACCCCTGCTTCTTCATCCCAAACTCAAACAAGTGCTCCTTGGTTAAATTATTGACCACTAAGCCCCCGTTAAAGGTGATTGTGTAATCATCAGGAGTGGTGAGTCCTAACTGTTCAATGTATGGCCAAATAGCATTAATTGGTCGTCCTGTACATAAGACAACGTGAATTCCCTGCTCGTGCAGCTTCTTTAACACCGTTTCGTTCCGTTTTGATATTTCTTTTTCATTATTTAAGAGCGTATTATCAAGATCTAGCGCAATCATCTTAATCATTTTTACTTGTGCTCCTCATCATTGGAATCTATTCGTGCTTGCAATATTTGCTTATTAAACTCGGACAAGAGGTCCAGCAGCATTTTCCCGCGTTCGCTCCCGTAAACTTGTACCCACTTGCTAAAACGTGTTTTTACCTTTGCCGTAATCTGTTTTTCAACCTGTTTTCCTGTCGCCGTCACTACCAGTGATTGCCGGCGCCGGTCGGCTGGGTCACGTTTCTGGACGACATAATTATTTGCTAGGAGGACTTTTAGTTGCCGCGAGACGGCGCTTCTCGTTACCTGGCGCTGGCTAGCGATGTCCATAAGCTTAATTCCCGGTTGCTTAGTGATACTTCGCAAAATTAAGTACTGTTCAAACGAAAGTGAAAATTTAGCAGACGGTTCTGATATAAAAGCTTCTAGCCCCTTTAAGCCGGTCAAATAAACGTCAATTGCCTGGTCTAATAGCTGGTCATCTTCTGCCATTTTCTTACCTACTTATTACCATTCAAAATTGCCTTTGCAATCATCCGCGTGTAGTGAATGTTCCCTTGTTCATCCATGTGAACATTATCATCAGCAAACCAATCACTGTGGTTAACACTTTCCGTGTACCAATCAATGACGTGAACGTTCTTATGCTTTTTAGCGGCGGTCTTAATCTGCCGGTTAACCGTTTGCTGCCAAGGCTTGGTTGGAACGTGTGCCGTTAACCAGTAAACTTGCCGGTCGGAACCAATTCCTGACAGGATCTGGTCAATTGTATCTTTAGTCATTGCACCGTTTGTCCCCAGGTTAAGAACTACGACCTTATTCAGGTGCCCTTGTGACTTTAACTGGTCAATAACTGCTGGTGTGTCAGTACCTTGACGCCCAACTTTTGCGTCAACGTATGCTTGTGGCATTAATTCTTGAATACTGTTAGCTGCGTCAGCCATTACTGAATCACCAATGGCAGTTACCTTCACTTTTTGTAATTGTTTAACCTGCGCATTCGTTAGGTTATATTCCTTTGCCAGCTTGGTTGGCTTAGTAGTTGACGTGTCTTTTCCCTCAGCAATCTGTTTATTGTGTTGGGCTGCTGCCTGGTGGTTGCGTTCAATCCGTGCTTGAACAGTCGTCTTTGCTGGCTGATGGTCGGGTTGACCAAAGCCAAACAGGGCAATTCCCAACGCTATTACTCCAAATGCCAATTTAACTCCTCCTTGCCAGGAAATCTTCCGTAAATCATGAATATCTTGCCGTAAGCTTGTCCAGTCATAACGAGCTAATGGTGCTTCCAACAAACGGTATGATAGTTCACTGACTACGGCAATAATCACTATCTCGATCAATGAATTAATAACCGGGTGAAGGCCCACATGAACAACCCGTTCATAGAAGACCATTACTGGGTACTGGTAAACATAGATCCCGTATGACCGTTTACCGACCCACGTAAAGAAACCATTTGTTAGCCAACGGTTCATGCTCGAACCCGGGTGGAGAATCATGGCAATTAGTGCCATTCCAACAACACTATAAAAGAACATTCCACCACGGTACGTAGCAGGATTTTGACCATTTAACGTAAAGAAGCCAATCACCGTAATTATGATGGCCGCAATTCCAATCCCATTTAGTAGATTACGGTCGGAACGAATTAGGTTAACCCGTAACCGGTTAATTGGCCACGTTAACCCCAGCCAGGAACCAAGTAAGAGCGAAAAGGCCCGCGTATCGGTTCCGTAGTAAACTCGGTTTACGTTAGCTGGATCGTAGAGAAAACCCATCTCAACAGCCGATAGAATTGCTAATAATAGGACAATCCGACTAACCCATTTTTTACTCTTAAAGATCTTAAACAAAATAATAAGGATTAGGGGCCAGAGGACGTAAAACTGTGCTTCTACCCCGAGGGTCCACAGGTGGGTGAATGGTGAGGCACCACCAAACTGGTCAAAATAGGATTGACCATTCCTAATTTCCCACCAGTTATAAACCCACAACAGGTTCGTAATAATTGTCGCCTTAATATGGTGTAGCAATGGGTGCGCAAATAGCGTTATATAAGCGGTGGTAAGAACAAGCATTGCAATTAGGACCGGATAAAGGCGCTTGAACCGCCGCTTGTAAAACCGCCTAAGATTGAAATAACCGTCCGTCATCAGGTGTCGGTAAATCTGATACGTAACAAAATAACCAGAAACTAACAGAAAAAGGGGAACCCCTAAATAGCCCCCTTGAAGTACATTTGGCAACAGGTGGTAAATTATTACCCCTAATACCGCTATCGTACGTAGACCATCAATCCCTGTAACATATTGACGCTGCCTACGTCCCATTGATCTCATTTTTCAAAACCTCCACTTATTTACTCCTCATAAAATTATACTGAGTTAAACCATTACTGTATAGCCTTTTTTACCAAAAAAAGAAGCAGTGGTTAACAAAGTAACCACCTACTTCCACTAAGTGTTTATTTTTTCAGTAAGTTAACCAATATGATTTTCAGCAAGAATGTCCTTAACGACCTGATCCATCTCTGGTGTCCGCTTCCACTCTTCCCAGTGATCCATTGACTCATCCTGCATCTGGTAGTGGCTGTTAATG
This sequence comes from Limosilactobacillus viscerum, assembly GCF_947387525.1. GTDB lineage: Bacteria > Bacillota > Bacilli > Lactobacillales > Lactobacillaceae > Limosilactobacillus > Limosilactobacillus viscerum. The sequence continues at coordinate 2,635 of NZ_CANDNW010000025.1, read as the reverse complement.
TAGTTTTCATATTTAATTACGTTGCGAGAGTGCGGAATATTAAGCTGTAAGATCCGAACTTCCTTGATGTATCCCCGTTCGGCAGCTAATTCAGCACGGCCATTATGGACCATATTACCAATTTCATAATAACTACTACCATCATTACGGGTAATTTCTTCAATTAAAGTTAAGACTTGGTGTTGTTCTTCCACGATTGATTCTCCCTTCCTCCCACTATTATACCGATTTTAAAAAGAAAAATCACCGTCACGAAGACGGTGATTGGCATAAGAGAGAAAGAGAATTGATTAGAAGGTAAATACTTAATACCTTGCAACTATTATGCTAGCGTTTACACCTGAATAAGTCAACACAAAATCAAAATAAATGTCAATTTTTTCACTCAGTTAAAGTCACTTAAGCGTTACCACGTTTCACTTGTAAAGTCAATAAAAGCCAGGGCCAGTTTTCGTTAACCGGCGCTGGCTTATCATTTTTTTATTGAACAGTTACTGACTTAGCAAGGTTACGCGGCTTATCAACATCCAAACCCTTGCCTAAACTAGTGTAGTAAGCCAACAATTGTGCTGGTACAACACTTAACAGTGGGCTTAACATTTCATCAACATCCGGCAGGATAATCGTGTCGTCTTCTTGGGCCAGGTGCCGTGAAACAATCGTAATCGTGCTTGCACCACGAGCCTTTGTTTCATCGAGGTTACTCCGGGTCAGACCAGCCGTCCGGTCCTGAGTAATAATTCCGATTACTGGCGTGTGGTTTTCGATCAGTGCAATCGTCCCGTGCTTCAATTCACCAGATGCAAATCCTTCCGCTTGAACGTAAGAAATTTCCTTCAACTTCAGGGCTGCTTCTAGTGAAACGCTCCAATCAATTCCACGGCCGATGTAGAAGGCGTTCCGTGGCTTAGATAAGTAACGAGCAGCAATTTCTTCCAGTTTCTCCTTGCTGTCGGTAATTGCTTGCATCCCGTTAGCAACTAAGCCCAATTGGTGCTTAACATCAAAGTCTTGTGCTTCCTTCTTGCCGAGGTATTCACCAAGTGCCTTGGCTAAAATTGCTTCCACGGCAATCTGGGCAGTGTACGCCTTCGTTGAAGCAACCGCAATTTCAGGGCCAGCGTAAAGCAGTTCAGTAAAGGTTGCTTCACGGGACAAGGTTGACTTATCAACATTAGTAATGGTCAGGCTTGGCCACTTGTTTTCATTAACATTAACCAGTACTTGACGACTGTCCGCTGTTTCACCACTTTGACTCAGGAAAATAAAGAATGGCTTCTTCGATAACAGTGGTTGTTCGTAGGCAAATTCTGATGAAATGTGAACCGTCGTTGGCACACCGCAGAGCCGTTCAAAAATCCGGGCACCGACCAGTCCGGCATGGTAACTTGTACCAGCACCAACAATGTAAAGGTGGTCAGCAGCGGCCATCGCCTTCAACAATTGTTCATCAATTTGCGGTTGACCATCATCACCAAAGTACTTCTGAACCAGCTTCCGCATTACGGCAGGCTGTTCGTCAACTTCCTTTAGCATGTAGTATGGGTACGTTCCCTTGTCAGCCGCGTTTTCATCCATGTCAACCGTGAATGATTCACGCTGCTTTTCATTGCCGCTAAAGTCCTTAATCGTTACATGGTCAGGCTTAACAATAACCAGTTCATGGTCGTCAATTTGCATGAACTTGTTTGTTTCCTTAATCATTGACATTGCATCTGAGCCGACCATGTTGTAGCCATCAGCCAGGCCAACCAGTAAGGGACTCTTATTCTTGGCAACATAAAGCGTATCTGGCTGTTCCCGGTCCATCAAGACAAAGGCATATGATGAGTCAGGGCTGATCAGCCGGAGAACCTTTAAGAGGGCCGCTTCCGTTGACATATTGTTTTCAACAACAAATTTATCAACTAACTGAACAATTACTTCAGTATCCGTTTGACTGGTAAAGTGAACATCCCCAAGATATTCCTTCTTCAATTGCGCATAGTTTTCAATAACCCCGTTGTGAACAAGGTAGAAGCGGTTATCTTGTGAGTATTGTGGGTGCGCATTTTCTTCACTTGGTTCACCATGAGTAGCCCAACGAGTATGACCGATCCCCGACAAGCCATGCACATCATCAGTTAAAGCTGCTTCCAAGTTGCTAATCCGACCTGGCCGCTTAACCAAGTAATCATGACCATTTTGATCATTAACGTAAACACCAGCAGAGTCATAGCCACGGTATTCGAGACGTTTCAGCCCTTCAATCAGGATTGACAAACTGTTGTCAGTACCAGTAACTCCAACAATTCCACACATATTAAAATTCCATCCTTTTCACTATTGATAAATACACTTAAATTGGTATAGATAACTTTTGGTTTTCATAATTCTCGTGTAACTTTATTGTATAGTACAGTCTTTCATAAAAATTGTCAATCGGTTGCACTCAATTGGTCTAGCTCAGTTAAAGGCCGCCAATTGCTTATCTACCGCGCCTTTTACGCAAACTAAAAGCAGGAATATGAAATGATAAACAAATTCATATTCCTGCAATTAATAATATTTTTATATCTGGTAGATTGTAAAATTTAAGTTGAACAAATCAGTGGACAGAAAAACCCATAAAGGTCTTTAATGGTGTCGCTAAACA
>NZ_CANDNW010000024.1 GCF_947387525.1 Limosilactobacillus viscerum | reverse complement strand
CAGCTCCATCAACCAATAATCAATTGGTCAGTATTATTTATTTGAGTCCAGTGGCTAACTTATTCTTGAAATTTAGGAAGGAAAAATTTTCCTTGCCTCACCTGCATCGACTGCAATGGCAGCTTTAACCGGTTGTATATCTGATCCGCGTACTATCTTAGAGGAGGTCAAACAATCATGATTAGTCAGATTCGTCAGGGCAAAGTCCACATTTTCGGTAATAATATCGATACTGACCAAATTTATCCAGCAAAGTATCTTGAATACACAGAACTAGAAGATATCAAACAGCATGCCCTTTCTGGTAGTCCTAACCCCAACTTTGTAAATGAAGTAAAACCAGGAGACTTCGTAATTGCCGGAACCAATTTTGGCTGTGGTTCTTCACGGGAGCAAGCAGCAATTACTTTAAAAGCAAATCATGTTGGTGCTGTAATGGCAGAATCATTTGCACGAATTTTCTTTCGCAATGCTATCAATCTTGGCTTACCGGTCATTACTTGCAAGGGTATCAGCACCCATGTAAAGCAAGACGATGAGGTTAAGTTAAACCTTAAAACCGGCAAATTTAAGAATATAACCAGTGGCTGGGAAACCAGTGTTGAACCACTTGATCCTTACATCCTAAATATTCTTAACAATGGTGGTATAAAACCGTTAATGCTCAAAATGACGAAGCAAAACTAAGGGGATGATTTCCATGAAAACTTCGAATGTTAAGTTTCGTGCATTGATAATTCCACTTATTATTGGAATTTCTTTTTGGTTATGTACACCTGTACGTCCTACTGGTGTATCGGTAACTGCTTGGCATATGCTATTAATTTTCTTGGCAACGATCATCGCCTGTATCACTCAACCGTTGCCAATTGCAGGGGTCGCTTTGACTGGTTTTACCATTATGATTTTACTTCGGGTAACTGACTTTGAAACGGCTATCACTGCATTTAGTAATAAAACCGTCTGGTTGATTGCTATGGCATACATGATTTCACGTGGCTTCGCCAAAACTGGGCTTGGGAAAAGAATTGCTTTATTATTTGTCAAGCACTTTGGCCAAAAGACACTTGGCCTTTCATATGCTATCGAAGCGATTGACTTGGTAACTTCACCAGCCACCCCTAGCAACACCGCGCGGGCGGGAGGAATTATTTATCCGATCATCAAATCACTTTCGGAAGTATTTAACTCCAATCCTAAGGATAAAACTGAACGTAAAATTGGCTCGTACTTAATTTTTTCAGAATTCCATGCTAACATTGTTACTTCTGCAATGTTCATGACGGCAATGGCACCTAATTTAATTGCTATTGGTTTGGCCAACTCATTTGGTATAAAGATCTCTTGGATGGAATGGTTTATTGCCGCACTTTTACCAGGTATTATATGCTTACTAACGGTACCATTTATAATTTACAAGTTATATCCACCCGAGATAAAAGAGACACCAAATGCAAAAAAATGGGCTGAAAAACAATTGGCCACAATGGGACATATTTCTAAACGTGAGCTTAGTATGCTATTTATCTTCATTATTGCTCTTCTTCTTTGGATGTTTTCCAGTATCTTAAATCTTGATGCTACTCTTGTCGGTTTTATTGCGGTATTATTACTGCTATTTACAAGTGTATTGTCAGTCGATGATGTCCTTAAAGAAAAGGGATCATGGAACGTTATTATTTGGTTCTCAGTATTGATCTTTATGGCCAATGAGCTCAATACTCTTGGATTTATTCCATGGCTATCAAAAACTATTTCTCACGCAATGAGTGGGATGGGCTGGATTACAGTATTAATTATTATTTCAATAATTTACTTCTATAGTCACTATTTCTTTGCCAGCCAGGCAGCACATGTTACTGCAATGTACAGTGCACTTCTTGGAGTAGCGATTGCGGCCGGTGTGCCGGGTAAACTCGCTGCCTTAATGCTTGCATTTGTAACAGCAATATATGCTTCTTCAACTCAGTATGCAAATGGTCCAGCATCAGTTCTCTTCGGTTCTAACTATATTAGCCAAAAACACTGGTGGAGCCTAAACTTTGCTATGGGTATCTATTACCTAATTATTTGGTTAGGCGTTGGTATGGTATGGACTAATGTTATCGGTATTTGGTAATAATTATAAATATCAAAATGACTATAACATAACTACTATTACTTATATTGAAAGTAAGTAATGTAACAATATAAAAGAAAAAGTGCCGCACAATCATCGGATCCTTTGTCCAACAATTGTACGACACTTCATTTTTTATTTTCACCTAATGCCTACCACATGTCCTTGCTCTTATTAATTATCATTTTCTGCCATCCCCTTGGCCGTTTCTGTACCATCAGGGTTGGTTGTCCCGTTGGCCACACCATCTTTAATTTGAAGGTAAGTAACGTATGCATTCGCATCGGAATAGTATTCTGGATCTGACTTATCAGTGATCCACCGGCCACCATTCTTAAATGCTGCGGCCCGCTCTTGAGCATAGATACTATCACTTGATGATGAAGAATTATCACCTTGACTATTACTGTTGTTATTTGAGTCGTTGTCTGGTGTGTCATACCCATTTTCTTGAATACCCTTTAGGCTTGACTTCTTTGCGGCATCAAACATCTTAAGAAATTCACTCGTGGACATCTTGATCTTTTTGGCATGGTCAGCAGTCCATTCCCACTTCACACCCTTTTTGGTGCTACCAGTGTTTAGTTGACCATTCTTAATCGTTGCCGTCAACGTGTAGTAATCCTTGTCATAAACATCATGAAGCTTCAACCGGTATTTGTTATTTCCCAGTGATTTCCATGTTCCCTTCAATGCATCGCCATAATAACCACTATTATCGTCACCAGTTTCTGGCGTTGCAATTTTAATTTGGCCATTACTTGTTAGGCAGTAGTAACTATATTGCAATGAGCCATCATCCTGCTTAGCATCTGAAGATAACTCCTTGTATACACCAGTAATATTTTGACTTGCATGGACTGGCTTAATAGCAGCTAACGCAAACAAAACCAGGACCGCCACTAAGCCGGCAAAAACTCTATACCATTTCTTCATAATAATCCTCCCAAATATAATTACGACAAACATTATACACCCGGCTCTTAAAACAATAAGAGCAAGTTCAATTTACTTATAGATTAAAGTAAAAAAGCTCACAATGGTCTTAAGAATGCTATTCAATTTTCTCAGTAATCTTTTTAATAAAGAGCCGGGCTACATTTGGGAGTTGCTGGTTCTTATTCCAAATCAAGGTATTAAGATCTGCCAATATTGGTGTAAGCGGGCGGAAGACTAACTCATCATCCTCTGGTACAAGGTCCTTATAGGTTAAAGCAAAACAAGCTCCTGTTCGTACCAGCAAGGTTGCATTATAAATCAAATTGTAGTGTCCAGTAAATTGGAACTGGTTAACCAACGAGCCGGCCCATTCCCGAAACGCTTCACCATCATTAGTCTGATATGAAGTAATCAAAGAATGACCAATTAAATCTTTTGGCGTTACGCCCTGCTTTTGTGCAAGCGGCTCATCTTTTCGAAGTAAAATCCCCCACTGATTCTTTTCCGGTAAAGTAAGCGAATGGTAGTTTTCAAGATTATGGTTTCCCATAATCACCCCAAATTCGATCAGGCCCTTATCAAGTTGTCGCTGGATAGAATTAAAATCACCACTGACTAGGTTAACTTTGATGTTTGGATACTCCTTTAATATATCATGGAGGACATCCATGACTACCTGCATAGCGCTACTTTCGCCACCGCCAATATCAAGGGTACCGCTTATCACATCTCGTGATTGCAGGTTATATTCGGTTTTTGCTACCAGGGACATGATTTCTTGCGCCCGTTCATACAGGTAATAGCCTTCCTGGGTAAGCTTAATTTGCCGGTGTCCCCGCTCAAACAAGGTCGTACCTAGTTCGGTTTCAAGGCCCATTATTTGCCGTGAAAGAGCGGGTTGCGAAATGTGTAACTGTTGTGCTGCGCCAGAGATATTACCCTCCCTAACAATTTCAATAAAATAACGAAGTACCCGGATTTCCATGATAGCCTCCATACTTTTTACTTATAGTTTACTATGAATTATAAATCTTTAACATTATTCTATGGCCTTGCTAAACTAAAAGCAAATCAATTAGTAGGAGGTAACTAACCATTTCTAATCACAAGATTACTCATGAGGAAATAAAACAAATGCAGGAAATGATTGATAAAAATCAACAACTCCTGCAGGAACTAAATAATAGCATCAATAACCAGGTCCAAGTTCGGGAAAAATTATCGGTAATCACTAACCAACGAATTGATGATTCAGTCAAAATCCGTTTACCCTTTTACAGTGACTTTGGCCGCAATACTCACCTGGGCAAGGGTGTTTTTATCAATAGTGGTGCCATGTTTACCGACCTTGGCGGCATTTACATTAGTGATAACGTCTTGATTGGCCCCAAAGTAACGATTGCTTCGGTTAACCACCCAGCTACACCTGAAAAGCGTCGGGAAGTAGAAATAGAGCCGGTATACATTCACCGGAATGCCTGGCTGGGCGCAAATGCAGTAATTACGTCTGGTGTTTCTGTTGGCGAAAACGCAATTGTTGCGGCTGGTGCAGTTGTAACCAACAATGTACCTAAAAATACAGTTGTTGCAGGTGTTCCTGCCCGCGTTATTAAGGTATTAAACCAGTAATTCCAATAACGACCTTATTTTTGCGGGGTCACCCCGCCATCAAAATAGCCCGCTAGCGTTTACCAATAGGAAAACGTTAACGGGCTATTTTATATAAAATTTTAGATCCGAACTAGCATGTTTACCAGTAGCGACCAAATAAGCGAAATCACCATAACGAGGATAAACCACGAGAGAACGATAAATAGGTAGTGGTGAATAACTGCCGCTTGGCCGAAAAGAACAAAGAGGAAAAGAAAAAGTCCGGTAATGACGAATAGTGCAACAAAAGATGGCACCGTACTTTTTAAATCGGCATTACTGAGGTCAAAGCCGCCAATCGTAATATTGATTGAAAGAACGTCCCACACAATTACTAGTAGCCAGTTTGTTGGCCCACCACTGATATTAGTTGAAAAAGGAAGGCCGAGCATCCCCGCCATCTGTTGTAAGCCCCACTGGTAAATTCCCGGCACTAAAAGTCTGGTTAACAACAGTAGCACAAAAGTACAGCCAAAAATGGGTGCCGTCCCAATTAGTGCGTTTCCCATAAATTGATAATAATTTTTCTTATTCCAGGAGTGGTTTACGTAGCCGAGTGCCCCACCACTATTCTCAACATCAGTAATCAGTAACCGGAAACCGTTGATGTGGTGGCCGAAGATAATTGCTACTAATAAGTGACTAAGTTCATGCACAATAATGCCAAGGCCGCCAACATAAACGATTGATTTGGGTCCCAAGCGTGCCGCCAGCCGTGCCTTTGAATCGCGATTAATATATGTCAGCCCGAGCACTATCAGCAACTGAATCGCTAAAATAAGTAGTAGATATATAATTGTGGTTTTTAGACTAGCTAAAATTGTCAACCTTCCTATCTTTTACCTGTATCGCAATCAAAATTGGTTACAATCGGGTGGTTAATATTTAACAGCATCAATTTACACTATTTTTCACTGCAAGGCAATCATGAGGAACGGGAGCTGTGACACGCGATATCTCTGTAATAGTCGGAGCTAAAACAAGGGGCCCACGACAAAATCAAGTTTTGTCACGGGTCCCTTAAAAGTGTATTAATGAATGTCAAAAAATTAATCCCAAACCTTCTTTGCAATATTGAAGGCAGACCATGCGTTTGGCCAGCCAACGTAGAAGGCCAACTGGGTAATTACTTCCACAATCTCTTCTTTCGTGACACCGTTCTTCTTGGCAGTCTGCATGTGGTAAGGGAGCTGTTCAAACGCACCCTTAGTAATCAGTGCCGTTACGGTAATCATACTCCGGTCACGAGGCTTCAATTCCTTTTCCCGTGCCCACACCTGGCCAAATAGCACGTCGTCATTTAATTCCGCAAATTTTGGTGCAAAATCACCTAATTGGTCACGACCAGCAGTTTGTTTTTCAGCCATTATTGATAACCTCCTACTTGTTTAGCTTGTTGTAGTAATCATCGTCAACTTTTTCGCACCATTCACTAGTTCCCTTGGTGATTGCAATGTGGGAGAACCAGGAATCCTTTGTAGCACCATGCCAGTGCTTAACTCCTTCGTGAATTGCTACAACGTCACCCGGCTTAAGTAGTTGGGCTGGCTTGCCTTCCTCTTGGTACCAGCCTTCACCAGCAGTTACCATAATGATTTGAAAACCATTGTGGTGGATGTGCCAGTCATTCCGGCAACCAGGCTCAAAGTTAACGTTAGAAACATTAACGTCGATGTTGTCATCGGGTGCAACCAAACCGTTTAAATATGAAGTACCGATAAAGTACTTGGCAAATGCCACGTTCTTTTCGCCAAAACCAAATACGTCGTTCTTTACTGCTTCTTCATTTTTTGCCATCAGCAATCACTCCTTTGAATTATTTGTTAATTCTACTTTAAGTGCTTCTGATTGCAATGTGAAATACTTATTTTAATTGAAGAAGTATGCTTTAATTGTATTAGAGCTTGCGCAGCCAAGACATTAGACTACTTTCGGAGTAGCTTGGCTTTGCATGCGTTAACACATGGTAGCCGGGTAAAACATCAAGTTTGCCGGCATGGGCAACGAAGTCCTGTTGGTAATTGCCGGTGTCGCTCCAGCCAGATGAAAATGGTGCCACCTTACCCTGATATCCTTGAAGCTGGTTAAGCAGGGTCATGATTGGCGATGAAATTTGCCCATCCCAAACTGGTCCACCAACCAAGATATCATCATAGTAATGAAGGTCTGGCAATTTAGTAACCAGACGTGGCAGCCGGTTAGTTTGCCGCTGCTGTTTGTAAAGATCATCGGTTGCTTCCATGTCCTGCGGGAAAGTATCCGGAGCAACCTTTACCTGCAAGATGTCAGCACCAGTCATTTTATGGATCCGGCTAGCCAACTGGGCAGTGTTACCAAACTGTGAATAATAAAGAATTAGCGCTTGCTGTGCCATTATCATTTCTCCTAACTTAAATTACGATTTGGAGGTCAAGAAACATGGATACACGGGTTTTAAAATACTTCTTAACCGTTGCTCATACTAATAATATCACGAGAGCAGCAAAACAATTACATATTACGCAGCCAACCCTTTCGCGACAAATTATGGAACTGGAAAAAGAGTTAGATACTACCCTTTTTGATCGTAACCAACGGCATCTTCAGTTAACTGAGGCCGGTGTCCTCTTCCAACAACGAGCAACCAACCTTCTCCAGTTAATTGACCAGACCAAAGACGACCTCCACCAGCAAAGAAAAGAGCTGACGGGGGCAGTCAACATAGGTTGTGCGGTCTCAACCGCCTCTCCTTTTTTGATGCGGCTAGTTGCGGAATTTCAGGACCAATATCCTGGCGTGCAGTTTAACGTCTTTGATGGAGATGGGGATGTCTTACGTCGCCAGGTTGATGAAGGAACCGCTGACCTTGCCTGCCTACTTGAACCGGTCGAGGCGGCCAAATATAACTACTTGGTATTACCAATTAAAGAACAGTGGGGCGTGATCATGTTAAAAGATGACCCACTTGCAAAACGGGAGTCGATCAGTAAAAGCGACCTGTATAAGTTGCCACTAATTCTCCCCCACCGGAATATTATTCGGGATGAGGTTAGCGATGTTCTTAAGCTCGACCAGACAAAGCTAAACGTTAAGGCCAGCAACAATCTGCCTTGTAATGCATTAGAGTTAATCCGCACGGGGAACTACTATGCGGTCGGGATTAAAGGAGTTGTTGCGGTTTTACATGATCCATCACTTTGTTTCGTCCCCTTTAGGCCGAAAAAGGAGACCGGGCACGTAGTTGTTTGGCGCCGGAATAATATGCTGGCCCCAGCCGCAGAGAAGTTCTTACAGTTTGTGGCGGAGAAGAGCAATGAACGTTAATTTGATAATAAATTTTTCTTTGAGAAAGCAACACGTAAATGCTTTAACCACAAAATAGGGCAATTGACATCCTCCAATCTTCGTAATATGATTCCCGAAGATTGGAGGATGCTTCTTAATGAAAAATGTGTACTTTAATAATGACGGTAACGTTGACGACCTTGTTTCCCTGTTTCTCTTATTACAAATTCCGAACATTAAGCTGATTGGTGTCGGTGTGATTGATGCAGATTGCTACGTCGATCCTGCTGTGGAGGCTTCCCGGAAGATTATCGACCGTTTCAACAAACGCAATGACCCCCTCGAAGTAGCCAAATCTGACTCCCGGGCCCACCACCAATTCCCTTCAAATTGGCGATTGAGTTCCTTCTCCTTTGACGCCTTACCGATTCTTAATGAAAATGGTGAACCCAAGACTAAGCAGGCTGCTGTTCCTGCCCACATTGATATGGCCCAAAAGATTAAGCAGTCAGATACGCCAGTGACTTTAGTAATGACTGGCCCGCTAACTGACCTAGCGCGGGCACTTGATTATGACCAAAGCATTCAAGATAATATTGATCAATTATACTGGATGGGCGGCTGCCTTGACGGGCACGGTAATGTTAACGAGCCTGGCTTTGATGGCACTGCTGAATGGAATGCTTTCTGGGACCCGGAAGCCGTTAAAAAGGTTTTTGATTCATCGATCAAGATTCAAATGGTTGGCCTCGAAAGTACCGAGGAAATTCCACTAACGAGGGAACTGCGGATACACTGGGCAAGCCTTCGTAAGTTCCCAGCTTTCGATATGATTGGTCAGGGCTATTCACTTGTTTTAGCGGACGAAGCTGACTCAACCTATTACTTATGGGACGTCCTCACCACCCTCTCTAGTCTTTACCCGGACCTTGTTTCAACTACTGAAACCAAAGCTAGCGTGGAGGTTAACGGTCGTGCAGCGGGACGGACATTCAAAAACGATAATGGCCGCCCATTGACCCTGGTTACTAAGGCTGATAAGGACAAATTCTTTAATGTCTTTGACCAGCTAGCTAAGGATGCCGAATTAAAGTAATATAAAAGAAACTCAATTAACCTATGTTAGACTTTATTGAGTCTCTGCAGATACAAAAAAGGACCCAAAGTTCATTAAATTTGCTGAACTCTGGGCCCTTATCTATTTATAATAATTTACTTATTTTATCCTTTAAAAAGGTCATTAAAGGCTTCACTCATTGTCGGGTGAGTATAAATCTGGTCGCGCAGAATCGTATAAGGCAGCTTAGCCTTCATTGCCAGTGCAACTAAGTTAATTAACTCGTAAGACTCAATTCCGTAGAGCGTTGCACCCAAGATTTGTTGGTTAGCTGGATCAACAATGGCCTTAAAAAGTCCCCTAGTATTCTTTGCAACACGTGCCTTTGGAATCGCAGCCACTGGTAATTTGAATTGCCGGTAGTCAATCCCCTGGTCCTGCGCCTGCTTCTCAGTTAATCCAACCCGAGAAAGTGGTGGGTTAATAAAGACGCTAGTTGGAACAATATTGCGGCTTTCGAGCGTATAACCACCATCACCAAATAGTTGGCTCTTGATGATCCGAAAATCATCAAGTGAAATGTAAGTAAACTGTGGTCCGCCTTTTACGTCACCAATCGCCCAAACATTGTCAACACTTGTCTGGAGGTGCTGGTCAACCATAATTGCGCCACGGTCATTAACTTTAATTTCCGTTTTCGCTAGTCCCAGGTCAGCGGTATTCGGTTGCCGACCAGTTGCGGCAAGAATTTTATTACCAAACACTTCACCAACCTGGCTATCTTGAACATAGCTAAGTACCGCACCATCTTCGCGGTCCGTCACCTTTTTAAGCTCTGCGCCAAGGATAAACTTAACGCCTAAGTCTTCCAGATCCTTCTTAACTAGTGCGCTGATGTCATCATCCTCGCGTGGAATAAAGGATTTCTTATGGTCAACCACGGTCACTTGTGAACCATATTGCGCAAACATTGCCGCAAACTCAAGACCAATATAACCGGCACCAATGATTGTTAATTTTGTCGGCAATTCATCTTGATCCATTGCGGACGTTGAATTTAGAAGGAATTGACTATCCCTTAACCCCGGTAACGGCAAAATAATCGGGCTGGCACCGGTATTGATAAAAATCCGTTCGCCGGTAAATTCTTCAGTGGTCCCATCCGCCTGCGTGACAGCGATCTGGTGGTTACCAGTAAATGCAGCCTGGCCGTCAAGCACCTTAACAGTGGGTTCATCAGCAAGCATGTGGTAGTTCTTGTTACGAAGGAAGGCCGTCATTTCATCTTTGCCCTTAACTGCATCAACAAAGTCTACTCCGTTAGCGGCCTCAATAACCAACCGCTTTGAAGGGAGACATGCAATATTGATGCACGTACCACCGTACATTTGCTTCGACCGTTCAATAACTAGTACCTCTTCACCTTTTTGGGCTAGGAATTTGGCGAGCGTTTTCCCACCCTTACCAAAACCAACAATTATATTCTTAACCTTTTTCATCAAGATCGCCTCACTTTTCGTAAGTAATATTTACTGGCCTTAATATACTACTTCCGACCATTACCGTCACCTTTATTGCTCAGGTTTAGGAAAAATGACAAATAAACGTTTTCTCTAACAAAAAACACTCAATAATCGCTTGCCGGCTAGTGACAAACAGTTATTGAGCGTTTCTTATTAGCACTATTCCTAGTTAATTCTTGTCAGAGTCTTCTTCACCGGTCTCGGTGAGTTGCGCATACACATAAAGAATTTCGTCTTCGCGGTAATACCCATATACTTCCCCAACCTTCTTAAAGCCATGCTTAGTGATCAGGTGTTGCATTACCTTGTTGTCAATGTGGGTATCGATCCGGATCGTTTCGATTTCCTTCCGGTGTTCCTTGATGTAGTCAATTACTGCAACAAAGAGCTTTGAAGCGTAACCATGACCGGTGTGCTTAGAGTGCACTGCTACCCGGTGGAGGACAACGTACTTATCAGTGTCAATCAGCCACTTGCCCTTCATCTTGGCGTATGATTCATCTGGGCCGTCAACTACTGCCACGTAACCGACAGTTTGTTCATCGTCAGACTGGGCAATTACACCCCAGCCATTTTCGATGTCCTTCTTTACGACATCGGCATTTGGATAGTCACCTTGCCATTGGTCAATCCCTTGTTCAGCAAGTTGACTACTACCGTCACGTAAAATATCCATAATTTGGTCATAATCTTCCATTGTGGCCTTTTTTAACTTCATGTTGTCCCTTCCCTTCTAATCATTTTTTTGAATATTCATAAAAATTCCGACTTTAGAACTTTATCATACTCTTTTTATTTTGCCAACCAAAAAATACTTATCTTAATACAGTAAGCCGAAAATGGTCCATAATGTTATGATAACACTAAAAACAAAGAAGGCTTTACTCTTGAAAAAATTCGCCAAACTATTTATATCCTTAGCTGCCGTCGTTTTCATCACATTGGTGGCCAATCCTGGCCTTGCCGCCGGCCACCACTATGTCCAGTCCACTACCCCCACTATCTTTTTCCACGGTTACAACAGTGGCGCACACGCTGAACAATACATGGTTAATGGCATCAAGAAGGCCGGTGTCACCAAAACTGTGATCACCGCTGAAGTTGCCGCTGACGGAAAAGTTACCCTCCAGGGACATATCCCTAATGGAGCCGTCAATCCGTTGGTAATGGTTAACTTTGAAAATAGTCGAAACACTGACTACGCGATGCAGGGGCAATGGGTAAAGAACGTGGTCGTCAAGCTCCAGCAAAGCTACCACATTAAGAAGATGAACATTGAAGCTCACTCAATGGGTAACATGGCAGTCATGTACTACCTACTTGCCAACGGCCAAAATAAAAAGCTCCCCCAGTTGCAAAAACAGGTTGCAATGGCCGGAACCTTCGATGGTGCAATGGGCTGGAACGAGCCAAGTAATTTAACAGTTAACAAGAAAACGGGAAAGCCTTCCGCCGAAAATGATGCTTTTAAAAAGCTGCTGCCCCTTCGGCACACTTACCCGCAACAAGTCCAAGTTTTAAACATCTATGGTGATCTCGGCGGCGGTAACGACAGTCAAGTCAGCAACAGCTCCTGCCAAACCCTCCGCTACTTGATCAATAGTCGGACCAAATCTTACCGGGAAGTCAAGATAACCGGACAAGATGCTAAGCATGAGCTGCTCCACCACAACCCGTACGTTAACAAGCTTTTAATCAAGTTCTTCTGGGAGAAATAAGGAGCATAACTGATGGAATTAAACTTACAACAGCTCTACCAAAAAATGCGCCAAGCAATGGGACCCTCAGGTTGGTGGCCAGCTGAATCAAAAGAGGAAATCATCATCGGCGCCATCATGATCCAAAACACCAACTGGCGAAACGCTGACCGGGCAGTCGCCAATTTCCGGCGGGTCACTAAATTTAATCCGGACGCCATTTGCCAGTTGAACGCTGATGAGTTGGTCTCCCTTGTCCGGCCCGCCGGCTTTTACAAAAACAAAAGCAAGGCGGTTCGTTCAGTTTTCAATTGGCTCCGTGCTCGCAATTTTGACTACCGGTCCATCAGCGATCAAGACGGGGACAAGCTCCGCAATAACCTCCTCGCCCTCCATGGTGTCGGTGACGAGACGGCCGATGTTTTTCTCACTTACATCTTCGACCGGCCAACCTTTATCAGCGATAAGTATGCGCGAACCCTCTTTACCTGCCTCGGCGTTAGTGGATTGACGAATTATGCCAGTCTTGCTCATCGGTGCCAACTTCCGAAAAGTTTCACTGCCACGATGGCCCAGGACTTCCACGGCCTAATCGATGAGTTTGGCAAGCAACACCTCCACCCAGTGGCCGATTTCCAGAAAAGTTTTCTCGCTGGAGACCGATTAATACTGAGCTAGCTTGCCGGCTAAATGGTAGTAATTCTTATAAAGGGCCGTGTAGCGTCCAGTATTCTTATGTTCAAGCCACGGCTTATCCCGGCCGCAATAGTGCAGAATGACTGTATTCTTAATTACCCAGTCGGTCGTACATACACCAAACGAGATGGCCTCATAGATTTTGCCATTCCGGGTATCAAAGTTGTAGATTTGGTCCGGGACCGACTTGATGTACTTACCGTACAGGGCGTTTAAAACATCCTGGTCGGGCAAGAGTAGGATGTGGTCACGAATATAAGAAAAGATATCCGCTGACTTAACCGTCCCCCGGATCCGGTCCAGGTTCATCAGCAATACACCCGAATTATAGTACCCGTCTGCATCAAAGTTCTGCAGGCGGATTTTATTTATTACCTCGGTGGTGTTGGTCAGTTCGGTATGGATTGCCGAAGCATAGAGGTCGTCATCAATATTTTGGTTATAGAGTGAACTGAGATCATTAATGCACAAGACATCCGCATCAAGGTAAAGGATCTTATGGAGGTCTGTTGGCAGCAACTCATGGGCCAACAAACGGTAGTAAATTGTGGTGGGATAGCGGTCGGTCACCGGCGCATCAACAAACAACTCATCCTTGACCTGGATTGGGTGATACTTCATCCCCAGGTGGTCACAAAAACGACTCAATTCAGCACCCTTTACTAATGTCTCTTTTTGGAGAACATACACATCAATTTGCCGTTCCCGGGTATTTAAATGAATTGATAGCAGGACCGTCTCCAACTGGCGCACAAAATAATCATCAATTGAGAAAAGTAAATTCATGGTATGCCTCCCTTGTTCCACCAAATATTATAGCAAGAAAAGCACTTGCCTAAGCAGGTAAAATTCGTTAACCTTATCTTATTAATTAAATGAAGGAGTACCTTTGCAATGACACATGAAGAGCAAATTGCCGCGGTTAAACGGTACACAATCGATAAACTTGGCGAGGATAGTACCGGCCACGGGATGGACCATATCAACCGGGTAGTCAGGATGGCTAGGAAGATTGCACTTGGTGAGGGCATTGACCCCTTTGTCCCCGTTGCCGCTGCCTACCTTCACGATACGATTGACGAAAAATTAGTGGCCAACGTTGACGAAGCAAAGGAAGAACTCTGGACCTACCTTGAAAAGAACGAATTTGATGATGCCGATATTGTTACCATCATGGACGTGATCTCTAACATTTCATTTGCTCACACCCTTGATGATGGGCCGGTCCGCTTAACAAAGGTTGCAGAAATCGTGCGTGATGCTGACTGGCTTGACGCAATTGGTGCAATTGGTATTATCCGTGCCATTTACTATGGTGGTGCCCACCACGAGAAGATTTATGATCCCATGATCAAGCCGCGGGAAAACATGAGTCATGAAGAATACCGGAACCTGGATGATGAAACGATCATTAACCACTTTTACGAAAAGATCCTGAAGCTGGCGGGGATGCTGCAAACCCCAACCGCTAAGCAGATTGCAATCCACCGTCAACAAGTAATCAAGGACTTTCTCCAGGAATTTCATAACGAATGGGATAACAAGCTGTAAAACAGGTATTTAAAAAGCAAGCGAGCAGGAAGAGAATTTCCAGCTCGCTTACTTTTTTAATGAGACCCGCAAAGGTAAGCAAGGCCCCGTATATCTCTTAAAAATGCAAATTTAGCAAGGTCACAATACAGTAGGTCATTCCACTAGCGATGACCGGACCAGCAGCAACCCCCTTGAAGACAACTACCCCAATAATTGTCCCCAGGACCAGGGCTACCGTTACTTGTGGAACCGCAGCCAGTTGGTTGACACCATACTTGGATAAAATTGCCACGGCAATTCCGGCCGCAATTGCGATCCACCCCGCTGGGTTCTTAAAGGCCTTGAAAAGGTCATTAAAGGTAATCTGTCCGGTTGCAATTGGCACAAGAATGGCAACTGAAATCACCGTCACTCCCCAGTTAATCCCCTTGCTTTGGATTACGGGCAGCCACTTGGTGGTCATTGGCAGTAGCTTCAATACCATCACAACGACGCTCGCGATCACCAGCGACATGTTCTTACCGACTAAGGCGATTACTAAGACTAGTGCTAAAAACAGCCAACTTTCCATCGTACTTCCTCCCATAAAAAGGGAGTGGCGTAAAAGCATTGCTTCTTACCACCCCTTATTTAATTGAATATCCTTAAAGACAGGAAAAAGCTGAGATAATTCCCAGCTCCCTTCTATTCTTGCTTCTTTTTCTTTTTCTTTTCGCTCAGGTTAATCTCAACCGGGCCATGAGGGTCTTGATTTTCCCCATCGTCTTCTGGTGGTAAAACCTGCTTGGCTAACCAGCGGAAGACCAGCGCTACCGGGCCAATGAGGACAGCATCAAGTAATGCGGTCAGAATTGTCGGCAGTAAGTTAAGCCGGACAAATGCCAGCCAATTACCATCGGTTTGCCACCCCATTAGCGCCGTAAAGATAAGGGTCAGCACCAATTCACAAATTCCACCAAGGATTCCCAACCAAATCAGCTGCTGGTGGCTAAGGCGGCGTGATAACGGAATCCGCCAGCCAATTATCCAGCCAACAAAGACTGCCAGAATAACAAAGTTTAGAACCAGCAGCCAGTCAGCGTTCTGAAGGAACATCAGCAAGATTCCACCTACGACTGCAACGACGACCCCTGAGACCGTTCCTAGTGCCACCGTCACCGCAAGCGAAATAATACCAGCTACCGGTGCAATCAAGACTCCCGTTGGTGCAACCGTTCGAAAACTAACCAGGCCAACCAGGATCATTACAACGATTGCGAGAATGTTAATTCCCGCTAACTTAGTCAACCCCTTTTTCATTAGAGTGGCTTCTTATCGGTATCCTGCATCCAAGCAAGAGCTAAGGCACCTTGACCCAAGTGACAGCCAATAACCGGTCCGAAATAGCCGAGTCGAAAGTCGATATCTGGGTGCTCAGTTTGAAGCTTGTCGAGCCACTTTTGACCTGCCTCCGGTGCATTTGCATGAATAACAATTCCCCGAACAGGATAATCAAGGTTAGCAATCCGTTCATTGAAAAGCTGCTCACAACGCAACTTGGCTTTTTTCATTGAGCGAACCTTTTCAAAGGCTTCAATTGAGTGGTTGGGGTTGTCAAAGGACAGTAGTGGTTTAATCTTCAAAATCGAACCGACAAATGCGGAGGCGTTAGACAAGCGCCCACCACGAACCAAGTTTTGTAAGTCATCGACTACGAATAAATCACCAATCGTGTTACTCAGCTTGGTCAACTTAGCAATAACTTCATCTGGATCTTCATGTTCCTTAACCAGCTTGGCAGCCTCTAAAACAATGTAGTGCATTGGTTCAGAGGTGATGTGGCAGTCAAATGGGATAATCTTGATCTTATCCTTCATTTCTTCAGCAATCTGGGCAACACTTCCTAAAAAGCCAGAAATTGAACTGGTCAGGAAAATGCTGATTGCTGCATCGTAGCCGTCATCGGCCAGTTGTTGGTAAAGTTCCATCATTTGACCGATTGCTGGCTGTGACGTACTTGGGAATGAGCTGGAGACCTTCAGCTTAGCGTAGAAGTCTTCAGTTGAAATGTCGACACCTTCACGGAAGGTTTGACCATCAATGGTAAACGGAATTGGCACAACGTGAATGTCATTTTGGGCCGCCTCTTCAGGAGTAATGGTGGCGGTGCTGTCAGTCACAACAGCAATTTTCATCTTATCTTCCTCCAAGTCGTAAAAAATTTGAATAGAATAATTGCAAAATAATTCCAATAATATAAGAAGCATACCACAAGAACCATGATAAACCAACTATTCTTTACTGTTAACAAGGCTTCTAACTTGTCTCTACTTTGGCAAAAACGTTATAATAATAACCGCATTTATCTCGAAAAAAGGAGTAATTAACATGTCCTTTGACGGTTTTTTCACCCATGCAATGGTGCATGAACTAGATACCACTTTAAAGACGGGACGGGTGGCACGAGTTAGCCAGCCCTACCCTGCCGAATTAATTATGACAATCCGTGCACAGCAGCACAACTATGCCCTCTTGCTCTCCGCTAACCCTACCTACCCCCGGATTCAAATTACAGATGTTCCCTTCACAAATCCAGCGGTACCGACTAACTTTACGATGACGCTGCGGAAGTACCTGGATGGAGCAATTTTAGAAAAGGTCGAGCAGGTTGGCAATGACCGGATTATTCGGTTGATTTTCAATACTCGTGACGAACTTGGTGACAGCCAAAAATTAATCCTGGTTTCTGAAATCATGGCCCGGCACAGTAACATCTCGCTTGTTAACGACAAGACAGGGAAGATTATTGACACAATTAAGCACGTTGGATCTGACCAAAACCGGGTCCGTTTGTTGCTGCCAGGGGCAACCTTTGTGATGCCACCAAAGCAGGATAAGGCTAACCCTTACCTGCCAAACCAGATTTACAGCGACTTGGTTCGGCAATACAAGGAGCCAGCCGAATTAGCTCGTCAACTGCAGCAAAGCTACGAGGGACTGGGCCGGGATACGGCTAAAGATCTTGCTAACCGCTTATTAGCAAGCGACCACCTGCCAACCACTTACCAGCAGTTCATCCAGCACTTTGACCAGCCGGATGCAGTTGTGATCGACGGCAAGAAGAAGTCCTTCATGGCTTTTCCACCACTGGATAGCGATGAAGACCAGCTGCAACACTTTGCTAGCCTTTCAGAAATGCTTGATAGCTATTATAGCCAAAAGGCACAGCAGGATCGGTCAAAGGAACTGGCTGGGCAGGTCATTAAAGTAATCAAGAATGAACTGAAAAAGGACCGGCGGAAGGTTAAAAAGCTGAACAAGCAGCTTGAGGATGCCAGCAAGGCGGATAAGTACCGCGTGCGTGGTGAGATTTTGACCACCTACCTTGGAAAGCTGAAGCATGGGATGACGGAGATTACCCTGCCAAACTTTTACGACGATAATAAGCCGCTGAAGATTGAACTGTCACCAGAACTATCACCCTCGCGGAACGCACAAAAGTACTTTACAAAGTATGACAAGTTAAAGGCATCGGTGGCTTACGTTAACGAACAACTTAAGCTGACTAATGATGAGATTGACTACTTTGAAAACATCCAAAACCAGATCGACCTCGCTTCGCCTTCGGATATTCAAGAAATTCGGCTAGAACTTCAACAAGAAGGCTACATCAAGAATAAGCAGAAGGGTAAAAAGAAACGGAAGGTCCGGGTAAGCAAGCCGGAGCAATTCCACACTAGTGACGGTACCCTGGTGCTTGTCGGTAAGAACAACCTGCAAAATGATCGACTGAGTTTTAAGACTGCCAATAAAAATGAAATTTGGCTGCACGTCAATGATATTCCGGGTTCCCACGTGGTAATCCGGGATACCAACCCAAGTGAGCAAACCATTCTGGAAGCTGCACAATTAGCTGCCTACTTCTCCAAGGGGCGCGATTCAGACAACGTTCCCGTTGACTACCTGCCAGTCAAGCGACTGCATAAGCCAAATGGTGCTAAACCGGGATTTGTTACTTTCACCGGGCAGAATACGATCCGTGTAACGCCTAAGAAATTAGATAATTAAATTACTAGGCCAAACAGTTTTTATTCTGTTTGGTTTTTTATTTTGGTTTTGTTTTTTGTATTTAGTTAAAGTAAATAATAACTTCTTGCCACAATCAATTTAAAAATAAAAACACTGGAAAGGATTAACCCTTCCGGTGTCCATATCTTCAGTAATTGTCACTTTATTTGGTTTACGTCCTTCGTAAGCAAAAGAACCTCATCGGTATAATTATACTCCTATCGGTCGTAGCCGTGAATTGTTAGCTGAAGCGCAGACAAACCACAACTATCTCCAAGACCATCTTCGTGAACCGCCGCGATGCCACCTTTCAGCCAAGAGTGGCTCTCTGTGATCCATTAGAACACTACTCATCTTTTCAAAGCGTTTTTATATTAGCATCATTGCTACAGTGTGACCATTACTGAAAGATTGCGTTTGTTAGGAGTTCACGTGCTTGACCGTCATCAAGACAACAATTTCAAGCGCGAACCCTAAGAGTAATAACAAACTTTCCATAGTAGAAAAAACGCTCTCCTTCAAATAAGTAATTTTCAAACGGTATTCGCCAGGAGCTAGTTAACCGTTTTCATAATTAGTATATCACATTTCTCCGTTTCTGCATAAAATTTACTTATATGTAAAAATACCCCACACCATCTTAATGGCACAGGGTACTTTTATCTACTAAATTAATCTTTTATTCAGCTTCATATACCAGGTGTTCATTAACAAAGGACATCATCCCCTGCTTGGCCAGTTCACGACCGTAGCCGGAGTGCTTGACCCCACCGAATGGTAATTCAGGTAGTGAAGCCCAACCTGCATTGATCCAGCTCATTCCTGCTTCAATCTTTGCAGCAACTTCCCGGGCCTTCTTAACATCTTCACCAAAGATCGTGTTACCCAGGCCATAACTGGAGTCGTTAGCTAACTCAATTGCCTCATCAAGGTTGTGGTACTTATAAACCACCATGACTGGGCCAAAGAGTTCTTGGTCAAAGATTGGGTTGTCCTTTGTGATGTCGGTCAGAATTGTTGGCATGAAGAATTGGCCAGGCAGGTCAACCGGTTCGTTACCATAGTAAACTGTGGCCCCATTTTCAATCGCCGTATCAACTTGCTTTTGCAGCTTTTCCTTGGCCCGCTTAGAGTTCATTGGGGCTAGTGTAGTTGACCGGTCCAGCGGATCACCCATCTTAACATTTGCAAAGACCTTCTTAGCCCGTGCCAGGAACTCATCGTAAAGGTTGTCCGGAACGATAAAGCGCTTGGATGACGTGCAGACCTGTCCGGCATTGTAGAGACGGGCTGATGGGATTACTTCTTCCAGCTTATCAATGTCAGCATCGGGCATTACGAGGAAGGCATCATTTCCGCCAAGCTCCATGGTGTTCTTCTTCAGGTTGCGTGCTGCTTCCGTGGCAACCGATTGGCCACCACGTTCAGAACCGGTCAAGCAGACACCTTGAACCCGCTTATCAGCAATAATGTCACCAACTTGGTCGTAGCTAACGAATAGGTTCGTTAAGCTGCCATCAGGTGCACCTGCTTCACTGACTAAGTCCGCAAACACCTTGGCGGAAGTTGGGCAGTTAGAAGCATCCTTTAAGATCATTGGATTCCCAACCAGGAAGTTTGGAATAAATACCCGGGCAATTTGGTAGAATGGGAAGTTCCATGGTTCAACGGCCATGATAATCCCACTTGCCTGCTTCAGAACATAGGCATTGCCAGATGGCGTGTAAATCGGTTCTGGTGCCAGGAATTCATCCGCCTTTTCAACGTAGTAGTCACAGAAGCTGGCGCAGAGGTCTACTTCGCCCTCTGCTTCACCAATTAACTTCCCCATATCGCGGGTCATCACTTCTGCCAGTTCAGTCCGCCGTTCACGGAGGAGTTGACCAAGCTTAGTAATGATTGCCTTGCGTTCAGCTAGGCCATCGCCTGCCCGCCATTGTTGGTAGAGCCGGTAGCCATTAGCCAGCGCTTGCTCTACTTCTTGATTGCTTGATTGTTCATATTCATGTTCAACCTCATTAGTATAAGGGTTAACTGTTTTGTAAGCCATATATATTTCCACCTTTCAGACGTTTATTTAACATTCCCATGTCTACATTCTAACGTTTTTTGTAAATTTCACAAGCAATACAGTCCAGCTTAACAAAAACTAAATATGACAAACGTTTGCGCAATTTTAAACTTTGTGAAATCTTAAAATAGAGTTTACAAAAGTCAAAATAAAAAAGCAGCTAGAAAAACTTCTTCCTAGCTACTAATTTTAAAAATGTTTGATTTTCAACCACTTAATCATTAATAAACTGCATCCGCGCACCGATAATCTTATTGACTGCCGGCTTGCCATCCTTAACGTGGAGTGCCTTGAATGGGAAGCAGGCCCGGTAAGTAGCACTGCCGGAGTTCCCTTCATGCTTAAGGAATTCGGTGATCTCTTCTTCGCCCGCCTTCCCCGTCATGATCCGGGTGTAAATCGCGGTTAAGTCTAATCCGAGGGACTTGGATAGGAAAGCAATCTCCGGCAACGGCATTGGCTGAACGCCATGCTCCTGGAACTGTCCTTCTTCCTTTTCCTCAAAGATTACCTGGTATAGGCCAGGCTGCTTTTGGTCCATGATGGCACCCAGGCTCTTCTCACTTAACTGCTGGTTATCGTTATTTGATAACTCTGCCGGGTAGCGGATAGCCGTTGATTCATACTTTAACTGGTCCATCGACAAGAGGTTGGCAATCGCACCCAGTGGGTAAGCGTACTTCCCATCGTACAGGTAGTTAAATGCCACTAACCGGTTAGAGTAGTCATCCAGCATTGGCAAATCATCATCAGGAATCACAACCACCTTGCACGTGATATCCGCCTTTTCTAATGCCGCCAGTAGGTCGGTATAACTAGCCGGCACAAACAGGTATTGTGGCTGCTCAATCCGGAGAATTTGTAACACGTTCTCCCCCGTTGCCGGCTCAATATACCGCTTATCGGCAACCGGATAACTCAGGTTAACGGAGCTTGGGTTCGAGTTAACCACAACCGTGTGAAAGCCATCCGCGTGGAGCTGGCGCATCATCATGGCGACAAAATAGTCACCGGAATTACTTAGGCCTAAACGGAGTCCACCTGTACCGACAACCATTGCACTTGGCTGGGCAGTCTTGGTCGCCTCATTTTCGTCTTCAAGGGCCGAGTAAAAGCTGCCCGTATGCTGGGTAAATTCACCACCAGACGGCTCGATTTCCTTATACTTGGTCATCAGTTGGTGGTCAGCCGACATCTGGTATACCTGCTCCGGCGTGGTGTCCCAAAGGCGGGCAATTAGCTTGTTGCTCAAACCATTGTACTTGGCCTTCACGAGGACTGGTTCGCTCATTGGGTGTTTATTAACGTCTTCAATTAGTAGCCGCATCCGGTCAATCTGGTCAAAGTAGAAGGGGTCGATCTTGGTCATTTCAGCCAGTTCTTCCACTGAATAGCCACGGCGCATGGCCTCAATCAAGGTAAAGAGGCGGCCGGCCTCTGGGTGAACGAGTTTCATAACCAGTTCATCATCAGACAACTTCCGCTGGGCCTGCAGGTGAAAGTCGGCCGGTTCCTGGTAACTGGATTCAATCGCCTTAAACATCGCCTCAATGGGACTGCGGCCAATTCCAAATACCGTTCCGACAGATTTCTTCTCGGTAGCCAGCTGGCGGTTGGCTTCTGGAATAACGTTAAAGCCCCATACTGGTACCCGGGCAGCAATATGGTCCATCGTTGGCTCAACCAGTGCCGCGTGGTGGATATAGTCATCCCCCAGGTCAATTTGCCGGAGACGCTTGCCCATGTAGAGTTCAGCGCAAACATTGGCAATTGGGTAGCCGGTCGACTGAGCAACAAACGAAGTCATCCGGTCAAAGTACGGACTATTTTTAATCACATAGAAGCGGTCATTATTGGGGTTCAATGCGAACTGGACGTGGTTGACCCCCACGATCCGCAGCTTGCGGGTAATCGCAAAGGCAACATCACGCATATTCTGAATTTGCCGATCTAGTAACGTTTGTGGCGGGTTAAAAGCCACCGAATCCCCCGCGTGAATACCGATCGGGTCCATGTCTTCAATCATCGACAGCATCATCATCGTGCCCGAACTGTCCCGCTGGACCATCACTTCAATTTCCTTGTATCCAGCAAGGCTCTGCTGGACAAGTACCTGCTCTGCCCGGGATTGCTTCAGGCACTTTTGAACTGCCGTTGCTAGTTCACTGCGGTCGTGAACAATCTGGCGGGTGCTGCTGCTCTTGGGAAGGACCGACCGGATGATTACCGGGTAGCCAAGCTGGTTTGCTTCCTGCAATGCATCCTGGTAATTATTCACCGTGACAATTGACTTCATCGGCGCATCCATGGCGTGGAGGGTCCGACTGAGGAGGACCGGGTTGTTGATCTGGCGAATCGTGGCATCCGGTACCCCGAGCAACTGGATGTCCTTTTCCTGGATAACCCCCTTCTCGAGCAGCTTCTGCGTTAGTTCAAACGCCCGCCGGTTGCCAAGGGTTGGCAGGATCGCATGCGGATTGTAGCGGTCAATAATTTCCAGTAGGTTGTCCACGTCAAGGGCGGCAATGCAAGCATGCTCAATGATGTCGTGGCTTTCTAGACTTACCGAAAACGGGTTATCGTCAACCAGGATGGTCCGGATTCCCTGCTTCTTAAACTCGGTGGCTACTTGAAAGGTTGCAGCATCAAGCTCATCGCCGTGCTGGACGTCATTAGCACCAGCACCAATAATCAGGACAGAACGTAAATCATTTGTCATTAGCGCTGGGCCTCCCTTCTGTTCATGATATCGATAAATTCATCAAATAGGCCGTTTGTCTCGTCCGGGCCCGGTGCACCGTCCGGGAAGAACTGCACTGAAAATGCCGGGAATTCCCGGTGACGCAGGCCCTGGATGCTGTTATCTAGCATATCAGTGTAGGTGACGAAAAGCTTGGACCGGTCAACCGTGGTTGGGTCAACTTGGAAGCCCCCACCCTGGGTAGCGTAGACAACATGGTCAGTAATTACTTCGTGGATCGGGTGGTTCATCCCGTGATGCTCGACCGGCATCCGCTTAACGGAAGCACCGTTAGCCATGGCGAAGAGCTCGTGACCCAGGCCAATCGCAAAGAGTGGGATTTTTTCTTCAACTTCGCGAATTGTCTTCAACACTGACGCCTTCAACTTGGTTGGGTCACCGGGTCCCGTCGAAAGAACCACGCCATCCGGGTCCAGGCGAAGGATCTCGTCCGTGGTAGCCGAATAAGGCAGGACGGTAACATTGCACTTCCGCCGACTCAGCTGACGGAGGACACCATTCTTCAAGCCAAAGTCAATCACGACGACACTCTTACCGACACCTGGATTAGGGTACGGCTTGGGAGTTGCTACCTGGGCAACTTGCTGACTGGTCAAAACAGTGGCGTGCAACTGGTCAAAGGCGTGGTCATCGGGAACCGGTACAATACTGCCCTTAAGTGGCTTCCCCGCCGCCCGCAGCTTATGGACGATTGCCCGGGTATCAACGTTGGCAATCCCGGGAATATTCATTTGCTTCAGGTACTGGTCAAGGGTTAAACGCCGGACATTGTTGGTAGCGACGTTTGAGAGGAAACGCACTACTACCCCTTTGATTGTCGGTACAATTGTTTCATAAATATTGCGTTGGATCCCCGTCCCGCCAACATTTGGCTGGGTAAAAACAAGGATCTGGTTGTTATAAATTTGGTTCGTGATGATTTCCTGGTAACCAAACATACTGGTATTGAAAACCACCTCACCAAATGTCACCGCCGGGGCGCCAAAACCGTCGCCGGCGAAGATTGATCCATCTTCAAAGATGAGATAGCGTGCTGCCATTGAAAATCCCCCTCCGCAGTTGCATGCTCATTAATTCACTCTTTAATTATAAACGAGTTTACTTAATCTGTTAATTAGAATCACTCCGCTCGAGCTTATCAAGCATTTGTTGAAAATAGGCCGGGAGTGGCGCCGTAAAAAGGAGCTCCTTCCCTGTCCGGGGGTGCTTAAAACCAAGCTCCCGTGCGTGTAAGTACTGGCCATTGCCTGGCAAGGTCTTCCGAGGACCGTATAAGGGGTCGCCCGCAAGCGGGTGGCCAATCGACTTCATGTGCACCCGAATTTGGTGGGTCCGCCCGGTTTCAAGGCGACAGGAAACCAAAGTATAATGGCGGAAACGTTTGAGAACCTTAAAGTGGGTAACCGCGTGCCGGCCATCAGCAACGATCGCCTGCTTTTTCCGGTCTTTACGTGAGCGGCCAATCGGCGCATCAATTGTTCCCGTATCCTGCTTGATTACCCCGTGGACAAGGGCAACGTACTCCCGTTTGTTAGTCTTTGCCTTGAGCTGAGCTGCTAGTGACCGGTGGGCCATATCGTTTTTAGCAACCATCAAGAGCCCAGAGGTATCCTTGTCAATCCGGTGAACGATTCCTGGACGGAACTCACCGTTAATAGTTGACAGTGGGCAATGGTAGAGGAGCGCATTGACGAGAGTATGGTTGGGATGGCCTGGTGCGGGGTGGACAACCATCCCCTGGGGCTTATTCACCACCACCACGTCATCATCCTCATAGACGATATCTAAGGGGATATTCTCTGGTGCCAGGTCAATTTTCTGTGGCGCTTCGGGGGTAATAACCACCTTGTCCCCCACGGCTAACTTGTACTTGGGCTTCACCACCTGGCCGTTTACCTTAACATTGCCATCTTCAATCCACTTTTGAAGGTGGGAGCGCGAAAACTGGCTGAAGTGGTGGCCAAGGACCTTATCAATCCGGCCAGTCAAAGCGTCATCAATTGTCAGAGTAAGTTCTTTTTCCATCCTATTCTTCCTCTCGAATGAAGATAACCACTAACCACAAAACACCGACCGTTAAGCACAGGTCGGCAACGTTAAAAACGGGGAAGTTGATGAAGAGCAGTTCAAACATATCAACGACGTAACCATTTTGCAGGCGGTCAATAAAGTTACCGATTGCCCCTGCCAGGATCAGCGTCAACGGCCACAATAGCCGAGGCTGCCTGCGCCACCGGTAAAAAAGGTAGGCTAGCACCGCGAGCGCTATTAGTGTGACCACGGTGAAGAACCACTGCTGGCCTTCGAGGATGCTCCACGCGGCGCCATCGTTACGCAGGTTGGTAATTGCCAGTAAGTTGGGAACCACTGGCTGGCTGCTGTTTAGGGCAATCGTGGCACTTACCCAGTGTTTAACGAGCTGATCGCCGACGACAAGGGCCGCGGTAAAAATGAGGTATCCAATCACTGGCACTAGTCAGCCACCTTCCCCTGCTGGCGCTCAATTAGACTCTTTAGGCGCCGGACAGCTTTATTGGTAAAGGTGAAGTTGAGGACCTCACCATTAACTGTCATTGTGACGGTATGTTTAGTAAAATGAGGTTGACGGATGTCGGCTAAAGGGATTACCATGTAGTCCTTTTGAAGGAGACGGCTGAAGGTCAGTTTGGTGGGGGTCACAAGGACTGTCCGCCGTTTGATTTCCAGTACTACTAAAATGGCAAAGATGGCGAATAAGACGGCCGTAAGCCATTGGAAATGTGTGATTTCAAGCCAAGTGACGAGACCAGCGATAAAAATCAAAAAGGTCCAGCACCAGCTGATGATGGTCCCGGTCAGGTCTGGCTGGTAAAAGTACCGCGTTTCTTCTTCCATTCTCGTGAAACATCCTTTCAATAATTGAGGTGAATTTAATGATTAAGATTTATACTGATGCCGCAACTAAGGGCAACCCGGGGCCTACTGGGCTGGGGGTACTGATTTTAGCTGACCACCAGCAATTCCAACTGACGGACACGGTCGCGCTGGCGGATAACCACCAGGGAGAATTTGCGGCGGCTGAGTTTGGGTTTGCATACCTTATCCAGCACTTCCCGGCGGAACAAACAGTGCTATTTTACACCGATAGCCGGTTGCTAAGCGACGCAATTGGTAAAAATTATGCAAAACATTACCAAACGGAGCTGGATCAGCTCAGTGCAAAGATGGGCCACTTCCCAACGGTGGTTACGCAGTGGGTTCCCGATAGTCAAAATACTGGGGCCCATCATTTGGCGAATCAGGCACTAAAGGGCATCGAATAACACTGTTCTAGTATACCAAATGCGGGAAGCGGCCTCAAAGACCTGGTTTTGGACTGGTATTAGCTATACAATACAAATATACGTAAATTGGGAGGAAAAAACGTGAAAAAACAATCAACGACTATTATTTCATTTATCTTATTGATTATCATCGCAATCTTTGCGGTGGCAAATACGGCATCGGTTGAGGTCAACCTGCTGTTTGCTAAGTTCCGGAGCCCATTGATTCTACTGATTTTAATCTGCTTTTTAATCGGTGCACTAATTATTTATCTCTTTTCATTATCTAGCCACCTTAAGCAGGACAAGGAATTAAAGAACCTGCGCGAAACTAAGGCCGACCCAAAGCGGCTGGCAAAACTAGAACGCCAAAATAAGGAATTGCTAAAGGAAAACGAAGCCCTGAAGGCAGAAAACGACCGATTAAAGAAGGCAGCAATTAAGCAGGAGGGTGCGCCAGTGGATAGTAGTAAAGGTGAATAAGACTGTGCAGGACAATTCGTTTGTGATATTGTCCTGCGTTTTTCATTGCTTTCTCAATAGGTTCATAAAGTACTATATAAAAAGAGGACGTGACACAAGTCCTCTTTTTATATGGCGAATTGTCAAACTAAGTGCAACAGTTTGTCAAAAAATACTTCATATGGGGTTTCATAATTTAACACTTTGCGAGGACGTTGATTTAACTGCTTTTGGCAGTGTTCAACGTCCTGTTCTGTATAATTATCAATATCTGTTCACTTGGGAAAATATTCCCGAATTAATCCATTGTAGAGGGCGGCTGTAAAATGTAGGAAATCGGCGGTTTAAAATTGTCGGTTTTCCTGCATTTTTTGTATACTCACT
>NZ_CANDNW010000023.1 GCF_947387525.1 Limosilactobacillus viscerum | reverse complement strand
ATAAGTAGGGCGATCGTGATCCAAGCTTGAGGATCACGACCGCCTTTTTCAATACGTGTCGTTATGGTGTGCTTACATTGTACTAGACTACTAAAGGTTTTATAATAGTTCCACTATTATGAATAGTACTGAATTATTAATATTTGTGCTAAAATAGGTAAGAATGTGTGAACTTTAAAGAATTTTTGATTTTTTGGAGGTCTTTTTAATAATGGAAAAGAAGAAGTACTTTAAGATGTACAAGAGCGGCAAGTTATGGGTAACCGCAGCACTTGTTGGCTTCTCTGTGATGGCCGGCACTGCTATTAGTGATCAACAAGTTAAAGCTGATACAGTTCAGCCAGTGGTAACTCAATCTACTAGTGCTGCTGCAAACGACTCTTCTACACCAAGTCAAGCTCCTTCTAACGGGACGAATGGTCAAAATACTGCTGGCCAAAATAATCAAGGGGATCAGGACAATAATAACCAAACTACTCCTGAAACGACTTCACAGGAGGTACAACGGACTGTCAATTTTACAACTACCGATGGTAAGCCATTAGAAAAACAACAGCAGACTGTAAATGGAGCAACCTGGAGTGGTGTCACTCTTCCACAGGAGAATGGGATGACTCCTACTCTTAATGGTAAAGTTATTACTGAAGTACCTAGCAAAGTTAATACTACAAGCAATGGTCAGGTAGATACTTCTGCTATCAATATTGTATTTCTAAAAAATACACTTGAGTATAAGAAGGACAAGGCTGACATTACAGATGATGACCTTAAAAATACTGACATGTATCGGAAGATCACGCGGACAATCAATATTACCCAGCCGGATGGTAAAACTACTAAGTCAATAGTACAAAATATTTACTATGGCCGTGATGGGAAAATAAATGCTGATGGTAAGTACGACTATTCAGGTGACTGGAACCTTATTGATGCCGATGAAGTTGATATCCCTTCAGAGACAAATTATATTGCTAGTTATAAGGATAAAGACCAGACTCATTATGTAACTAAAAATATTACTACACAAGGAATTAACAAGACTGATTCTAATCCCTCAACACTTCCAGCAATTGATATAACATATGTACCAGTATCATCAGAAACAAAACCAGAGTCAGTTAAAGAAGGGGACAAGGATTACAACGACTTCTGGCGTACTATTACCCGTACAATTACTTATCAGTTTGCTGATGGGACCCAGGTTGGTAAGCCTTTTACTCAAAAAGTTAAGTTTAATCGTACCCGTACGATTGTTTTAAAGGATAATGGTCAGAAACAAGAGACTACCTTTTCTGAATGGACAGCTGTTAATAATTCAGTGTGGGATGCGGTCACCTTTGAACAGCGTCAATACTACCATACTGAACTTTCTGGAGCCGGCATTAACGGACGGGAACGGGCAGCCCAATTGTCAGCTGAAGCGGTTAACGCTAATACCAAGGATGAAAACTATGTAGTTACCTACGTTAGTGACGGTACCGACCCGTACAACCTACGTGTTGTTGCTGGATTAAACGGTAACTGGGCAAGTATCGATAACATTTACATGACTGATACCGGGATCCATGTTACTGGTTGGAACGCTAACAGTGACAGTTGTAACCGTAACTACCACTACCTAATTATTCTTGACTATGGTCAAAACCCAGTTGTTGGCCAGTTCCATGAAGTTGGTCGGAAGTTAGTTACTGGTGGTGTTAGCCGTCCCGACGTATTTGCGGTTCACCCGGTATGGAACGCCGCTACTTCCGGCTTTGACGATACCGTTGACCTAGACTTAAGCCAAATTAAGTCTGGTGACAAGCTGCGGATCCTTTCACGTTGGACTAGTGACCCTAATGGTAACAATGACGTTGCTGACTTAGTAAGTTCTTATTACACGATGGATTACAACACTAATGTTGGTAATCTCGATAGCATGGCCGTCGATGGGAACCAGCTTCATGTCTCTGGTTGGAATGCAACTAACCAGCGTGTCGGCCGTGACCATCACTTCATCATTCTTTTTGATGCTACTACTGGTCGTGAAATCAGCCGGCAAGAAGTTAAAAATGGCATTAGCCGCCCAGATGTAAGCAATGTTTATCCAAACATCCTGGATGCTAGCCAATCCGGCTTCGACGTTAACTTTAATTTGACTGGTGTCAACCTTGCACACAATCTTCAGGTAATCAGCCGTTACAGTGATGGCGCAAATGGTGAAGGTAGTAACGTTGACTACTGGTTCCCAGCTAAACGGCTTATTTCCGGAGATGCCGGTAATTACGCAAACTTTGACGGCGCTAAGATGGACTTAGATAGTGGTAAGATGATCTTTAATGGTTGGAACGCCACTAACATGAGTCAAGTTGAACCAAACCATTTCTTGATCCTCTACGACAGCACTGCTAACCAGCAAGTTGATGCCGTTAAGTTGGATGAAAAGAACGGACTGACGGAACGTAACGATGTTCAACGGGTATACCGGGGGATTAAGAATGCTGCAGACTCAGGCTTTAGCTATGGATTTGATGCTTCTAAGCTTATTTACGGTCACACTTACTCACTAGTTAGCCGGTACTCAACTTCTGACCAGGGCAATGGCGGTGATGGCGCGTACACTGACTACTGGTTGACCAATGTTTTGAACTTTAACCAACAAGCATACAATATTGATCTTGCCCAGCTTACAGCAGAATCGCCTGCCGCTAACCAACCAGCTACACAAGCTGATACTGAAAACAATTCTGACCAGGATAACAATAAGAACGATCAAACACCAACCACCAACCAAAGCAAGTTGCATGTTGAAGGGTGGATGGCTAGTGATGCCGCTATTAACATTAAGAACACCTATGTTATTGTATTGGATGCCAAGAATAGTCAGGAACTTGGTCGGAGTCAGGTTACTTTACAGGACCGGCCAGATGTTGCCAATGTCTACTCTTCAATTTACAATGCTGGTAAGAGTGGCTTTAAGACTGACATCGAGTTAAGTGACGCAAATAGCAAGTTGGCCCAAGCTGATGGAATCAAGTTTGTTCTCCGTTACACCGATGGGGTTGGTGGTAACCCTACTGATAAGGACGGCAAGACAGTACCATCTGCTGATCAGTGGACCAAGAGTTTCAGTTACAACCGGGCAACAAACACGTTTGCCTAAGCCTAATTAAGAGAGAGTAGATATGAATTTACAAGGAGTTCTTTTACTATGTGGAATTGTGGCGGTCGTTTTACTGATCCTGCAATTCTTCACTCAAGTTCACCGAATTAAGCGTGGACGATCCAATGTTGGTGGTGGACGGGTCTTCATCAACTGGCTACTAGTGATTTTAATCATTGGTGGCTTTGGTGGAAGTGCCTTCCTGTCCCACCAAAATAAACAAGTAGCGGCCCACCCCGTAAAAACACCAACTACAACTACCAAGGAAAGTGCGGACAGTGTCACGCTTGTCTTTGACAAAAAGGTTGAATTAAATGACGAAGGGGAAAAGAAGGTCAACTTTGATGTTTCGCCAAACACAAAGGTAAAGATTGTCGGCCATTACAGCCGGAACGTTTTTAAGACCTTCAACTCAAAGGATGGAGAAACTAACTTTAGTTACACCTTTGACCAACCCGGGACTTACGACATCATTGCTACTAACGGAAGCAAGAAGGTTGTTAAGAAGCTGGTAGTGAAGGACCACAGTGATTCTTCCGAAGATTCATCCAGTGAGGACAGCAGCAGTTCTTCCAGCAGCAGCTCGTCACGTTCGTCCAGCAACAATTCTAATTCAAACAGAAGCAACAACAGTAATAATAGTCAATCTACTGGTGGTAGCGGCTCTTCTAATAGTGGAAGAGGTGGTAGTTCCTACTCCGGTGGTGGATCATCCTACCGTGGTGGCGGTGGTGGTGGTAACTATAATTACACACCAGCCGCACCAAGCAGGCCTGCCTCAACACCTAGTGCCCCATCTAACGGTACTGGTGCAATGACCGGCGGTAGCTATTAGTCAAAAAAACAGACTAGGTTCTTACAGTGAACCTGGTCTGTTTTTATTTAAATGATAATTTTTTCATATTTGCCGGTAAGGAGAAATTCTATCTTTTGATAAGGGAAATTGATTTTACTGATCACTTTAGCCAGCAAATTAATTAACAAAAAGACCGTAAGCCTTACGAAATGGCGCTTTAAAATTTATCGTCCAAAGTGGTTAACCGGTTTATTTATAGACTTCCTGGTAATTTGAAACCAACCACAACATATGGGGTTTTAAAAGTCAAGTCTTCCCACAGATTGTATTTGTGCTAAGATAGAAACTGTTCACTTGAAAGGAGAAATGGGAGTATGAAGGTCCAAATTATTGATAAAAAAGACTTAAATAACCTAGCAAAGTTGAAGGTTATCAAACGCGATGGGACCCCAACTTCCTTTTACGCATATAAGATCGACCTGGTTTTAGATTCGTTATCAGCTGATGAAGAAACCCGTCACAGTGTTGATCTTGCTATTTTTAATGCGTTAATTGATCAACAAGAGGTCCAAACTACCACCATCGCAGACTTGTTTGTTAAGGGGTTGAAGGACGCCGGTCATGATGACCTGGCCAAGCAATTCCTTGCTTACCGGAAGAAAGATGAAGAAGAATTTGCCCAGGCCACTAATCCGCAATACAAGCTGGAGCAGCTTTTCGGTCGGAAGGATACCGTGGTCCACGAAAATGCCAACAAGGACAGCCGGGTTTTTAATACTCAGCGGGACTTGGAAGCCGGCGTTGTTAGCCGTGCACTAGGTTTGCGGATGCTTCCCCAAATCGTTGCTAAAGCCCACCTTCGTGGCGATATCCACTGGCACGACTTGGATTACTCACCAGTTACTCCCGAAACTAACTGCTGCCTGATCGACTTTGATGAAATGTTCAAGCACGGCTTTAAGATCGGTAATGCCTGGGTATCATCTCCCCGGTCAATTCAAACTGCCACTGCTCAGATGTCCCAAATCATCGCAAACGTTGCTTCACTGCAGTATGGTGGTTGTTCTGCCAACCGAATCGACCAGTTGCTAGAACCATATGCCAAGATCAACTACGAAAAGCACATGAAGGATGCTGAAAAGTGGATTGCTCCTGACAAGCGGGAAGAATTTGCTAAGGAAAAGACTAAAAAAGACATCTATGATGCAATGCAGGCCCTTGAATACGAAATTAATACCTTGTACTCAAGCCAGGGGCAAACTCCATTCACAACCGTTAACTTCGGCCTTGGTACGAGTTGGATTTCCCGTGAAATTCAAAAGGCTATTCTTAAGATCCGGATTAAGGGGCTCGGTAAGGAACACCGGACGGCAATTTTCCCTAAGTTAATCTTTACCCTTAAGCGGGGGTTGAACCTCAACCCTGGTGACCCTAATTATGACATTAAGCAGTTGGCACTGGAATGCTCAACCAAGCGGATGTACCCTGATCTTTTGATGTATGACAAGATTAAGGAGATCACTGGTAGTTTTAAGACACCAATGGGTTGCCGGTCTTTCCTTCAAGGATGGACTGATCCTGAAACCGGCAAGGAAGTTAACTCTGGCCGGATGAACCTCGGGGTCGTAACCGTTAACTTACCACGGATTGCCCTGGAAGCTCATGGCGACAAGCGTCTCTTCTGGGAAATCTTCAAGGAAAAGATGGGAATTTGTAAGACTGCCCTTGACTATCGGATTAAGCGGACCAAGGAAGCCAAGCCTGAAAATGCCCCACTGTTGTACATGTACGGTGCTTTTGGTAAACGGCTGAAGAAGACGGACAGTGTCGATGAAGTATTTAAGAACAGCCGGGCAACGGTTTCCTTGGGTTATATCGGCCTCTATGAAGTCTGCACTACTTTCTACGGTCCTAACTGGGAGCACAACAAGGAAGCTCATGATTTCGCTGTTTCAATCACGAAGGCCATGCACGACCTTTGTGCTAAGTGGGAAGACGAAGAAGGGTACCACTTTAGCCTGTACTCTACTCCTGCCGAATCCCTGACTGACACTTTCTGCCAGGATGATATTAAGAAGTTTGGCCGGGTAGAAAACGTCACTGATAAGGAATACTACACTAATAGTTTCCACTATGATGTACGCAAACACCCAACGCCATTTGAAAAGCTAGAATTTGAAGAGGACTTTCCATACCAAGCTGCTGGTGGCTTTATTCACTATTGTGAATATCCAAACCTTCGCCAGAATCCGAAGGCACTTGAGGCAGTATGGGACTGGGCTTATGACCATGTTGGCTACCTCGGTACCAACACCTCGATTGACCAATGCTTCAAGTGTGGCTTTAAGGGTGAATTTAAGGCCACCGAAAAGGGCTTTAAGTGCCCACAATGTGGTAATTCTGACCCGGCTACCTGTGACGTTGTTAAGCGGACCTGTGGTTACCTTGGCAACCCACAACAACGGCCAATGGTTCACGGCCGTCATGAAGAAATTATTCACCGGGTTAAGCACATGGACCCGCAGATGATTAAGTCCGCCGCCCAGTTTGAAACTTCACGGCAGATGGATGATCGTTCAGCCCATGCTTCAATTAAGGGCCAGCAGATTTAAAAGGCAGGTTATTTGATGGTAGAGCATGAAGTAAAACAACCAAATAACCCTCAACCACAAGAATGGCTGGCAAAAGACCATTCGTTACAATATGTTGCTGACTACAAGCCCTTTAACTTTGTCGATGGTGAAGGGGTGCGGTGTAGTCTGTACGTTTCCGGCTGCCTGTTTAACTGTCCTGGTTGTTACAATAAGGCAGCGCAAAACTTTCACTACGGGCAACCTTATACCCAGGAACTTGAAGACCAGATTATGGAAGACCTATCCCATGACTATGTTCAAGGGTTAACCTTGTTGGGTGGGGAGCCCTTCCTCAACACCCAGGTTTGCCTGAAGTTAGTGCACCGGCTACGTAAGGAATTTGGCCACCAAAAGGATATTTGGTCCTGGACAGGATATACCTGGGAAGAATTACAGAAGGAATCTGCAGATAAGCTGGAATTATTACACAACCTGGATATCTTGGTTGATGGTCGCTTTATTTTGGCTAAGAAGGACCTGACCCTGCAATTCCGGGGTAGTTCTAACCAACGGATCATTGACGTTCCCAAGTCGTTGGACCAGGGTAAGGTTGTCATCTGGGATAAGCTAATTCACTAGGAGGTCGGATTAAGTTGACTGCTGATAACCGTTGGAAAAATGAGCCAGAGTGGCTAACAAAGAAACGGCAGCTGGCAAATACGCTGCAAAAGACCTTCCGCCAATATCCCCACCAGGAGAAGTGGTTACCATGGCAGGATATGGGGACTGACCAAGCTAACTGGTTAAGTATGATCGGTGACTTTGTCGCGCTGCCCTTATCCGTAGCTGTTGACCAGTATTCCGACTTGCTCCAGGAAAACCTGATGGAGAAGGGTATTAATTGGCAAGATAACCAGCTATTTGCGGCTCACTTGGCAAATCTCGACGGTGGTCAATTTATCTATGTTCCGGCTGACCGGCAAGTATCAACCCCCATTGAATTTGCGGGGCAGGGGATGTTGACCAATCCCCACAATGTAATCATAGTCGGCGCTAATAGTAAGGTTACAATCAAGGAAAAACTCCAATTGAAGAGTGCCCAGCCAATGTTTGCGGGGACCGAATTACTGGTCGGCCCTGGTGCCCAGGTTGATTATGAACAGGTAAATGAATTACGTGCGCCAGCAATCTTTACGGCTGTCCATGCTTACCAAGCCCGTGGTGCACGTTTAAATACTAGGCTAGTGGTTGAAAATGAAGGTGACCTGACGCTAAGTTTGTACGATTTCCTCGATGGTGATGAGAGCACCTGGAACGGTGAAATATACTTACAGCCAGGTCGAACCGGGATCCATGACTTTATTCCGTCGGTAGATGGCTTTGGGACCGGAACTAGTGCGCATCTCACGACCTATGTGGACCAGAATAAGGGTGGTCAAGTTCAGGTAGGCAAGTTTCAGCCAGCGTCTGGCGAACCACTTTCCGTCGAAAACCAGGTGGAAATGACCGCTGGTAAGCCATTTAAGGACTGATTTAGTAATATCATTGTTACAAAAAGCAGTTAAAAAGCTGTGATTTCAGGAAATTTTCCCTGAATCACAGCTTTTTTCGTTCCCAATATTACAATTGTTCGTTAAAGTTAGGTACTTCCTAAAAGTCAGTAAGAACGCGATTGTTAGATTGAATAATCAAAAAATTAATAGCCATTGTTACGATTTGTTACTAAAAAAGAAGAAATTGAAAATTCAGGGTAATTGCTATGTAACCTCGATCGTTTATAGTTATATACATCGATTGATATTAATCAATCAGCAAACAAGATTCAAATATTGAGAAATGAGTTTTTGAAAAGGAAGGATTTTATCTCTATGAAGTTATCTAAACGCGTCGCTAAAATTACCGCCGCTATTGCCGGTACAGTTGCCTTAGGTACTATCGCAACCGCCACTAGTGCAAACGCCGACTCAATTTACACGGTGCAAAGTGGTGATACTTTATCAGGTATTTCCTACAAGTTTGGTCACGACTTAACTTTCGTTGACACACTTGCTCAAGAAAACCACATTGCCAACAAGAACTTGATCTACGTTGGTGAAAAGTTAGTTATTAAGGATAATGGCGAAGTTGCTCCAGCAACGCAACAAGAAATTGCTACCCTGCCAAGTTCAAATGGTACGACTACAACTGATAATAACAGTCAACAAACTACTGCTACTCAATCTACAGTTGCACCTAGCCAGACCACTGGTCAACAAACACAACAAACTACTGTTACGACGGGTACTGGTTACACCCAAGCAGGGAATGCAGCAGCATACAACACAGCAGGTTCTTACTCATACACCCCAGCAACTACTACTAGCTCATACACTTCATCAGTAGCTGGTAATGACGCTGCTGCTAAGGAATGGATTGCCCAACGTGAATCAGGTGGTTCATACACTGCTACTAACGGTCAATACATCGGTCGTTACCAATTGTCTGCCTCTTACCTGAACGGTGACTACTCAGCCGCCAACCAGGAACGGGTTGCTGACCAATACGTTGCTAACCGGTATGGTTCATGGACTGCTGCCCAAGCATTCTGGCAATCACACGGTTGGTACTAAAATCAACTAATCAATAATACTTATTCTCCCTCAAATAAAATAAGGGCCCGTGAAAAAATTGATCACGGACCCTTATTTTTAGTTTAATTTGCTATTATTCGTTCATCAGCACATTTAACAATTCCTTAGCGGATTCTTGTAGTGCTTCTTTGGATTTATCATTTCCAAGGTGGGTGTAAACTTCACCGACGTAGACATTGTCAGCAAATAGCTTCTTGAAGACCTTGTCAATAACCGGCTTGGTCTTTTCTTGTTCTTGGACGGGGCCAAATGGGTTGGCAAAGAAGGTGGTACTCATCCCAACTTCATCAGTAGTTCCCAACGCCTTCCGCTTACCAGCAACAAAGACTTTCTTTGCTTCTTCTTCGTTATCAAAGCGGTGGAGCCCAACCTGGTCATCGTAATTGTTAGCGTAAACCCACATATCAATTGGGTGGTGCATGATAACATTTTCGTAGGTATCAGCGGGGATGATAACCCGGGCGTTTGATAGCTCAGGGTTAAGGTATACACCACGGTCCATGTTGTTGAATGCTACCGCACTGGATAGGTCATCCAGCCGGACGAAGGCACCAGTTTCGGTCCCTTGTGCATAAACCTTACCGTCATCGCCAATGGTAAAGCTACCCATATCATCAAAGATCGTTTCCATTTCCACAATCTTATCATCAGCAACTTCTTGCATTGCTTCGATTGATTCGGACTTCCCAGCTCCGGAATCACCAAAGAAGACCACGTTCTTTTCTTTTCCGTTAGTAAACCGTACCCGTAGCATTGAGCCGTGGATTGGCAGGCTGCCACTGTAAATTTCGTGGAGGTTGTGCAAGGTCAAACACATCTTCTTCATGTAACCAAAGTAAGTGGTCTTATCAGTGTACGGCACTTCACCGACCCAAATGTTATTTTTAGTGTCATGGTAATAGTGAGAAACCATGCCTTCAGTTTCTTTCAAACCGAAGAGCAAGATTAGGTCCGGCTTTTGGCCCCGGACTTCATCTGGCCGTGCCAGTTGAAAGAGGTTTGAAAGGGCGATCCCGTTAACTAGATAGTCAACGTCAAAGTAAATGTAGGCTAAGCTTTCCCCAATTTTAGCAGGGTAGCAGTACCATTGGCCCTTTTGACCATGGAAACGTTTGATTGGGTTTTCATCAACCGCAGAGAAGACACCTTCACGCTTGTTACTCTTAGTGTGCATCATCATTGGCGGACGAAGCATGACCGTATCAATGAAGTCAATGTCCCGCAGTTGGTCGTAACCATCTGGAATTGGCCAGTCATGAGTTTGAACCAGCATAGCGGCGTTGGAGCCGGCGTTAACTTGCCGGTAGGTTTGGTTAGGGAAACCTTGAAGCTTTTCTTCAACCACCCGGTATGATTCACGAACCAGGTTATTAAACTGGCCGTCAAGCAACTTAAATTCCTTACCAGCAATCTTACTGTTGTTGTAGTTGATTACGGTCACCCGCAATAAGGAACGATAGAAGGAGTATAGGTCTTCGATGCTTGCAAGAATATCTTTTGGGTCATACTTATCAAAGGCGCTGTCATCATCGATCAGGATCTTTTTCAATACCTGAACATATTGTTCTGGACTCGCGTTGTCAAAGGCGTCATCATCGTATTCTAAATTCTTGGTGTCAAGGTAGAGCTTGATGATTTCAAGGAGTTCATCGCTGTTGACCAGTGAGTAAGTGTCCTTGTAATACGCCTTGCTTAAATTGAGCAGTGCTACTCCGCGGTCCGTGTTGACATAGAGGGACGGAGTTTGAATCTTTGTTTGCTTAGCCATAAATCTCAATCCTTTCTTATAGCCTTGCTAATATTATAGTGTATTTTTGAGCAAACTGTGAGAAAAATTTAATTATATTCAAAGTATGTTAAAATAAATGGACAAGTCTATTTGTAAGGGGTTTCAATAATGAAAGTTACTTGTAATGATACACTGTCAGTTTCAATCCACCGGGTATTCAACGCGGATTTAAATGAACACGGGACAGTTTTTGGCGGCCGGCTCCTCGAGTTGGTTGATGGGGAAGCATCGGTTGCCGCAATGCGGGTTACCCGTTCAACCGTCGTCACAGCAGCAATGGACCACGTACAGTTCCTCAAGCCATTTAAGCTCCAGGATTCAATGTGCATGGAGGCCTACGTCACGGGATTGGGTCACCGGTCACTAGAAGTTTTTGTTAAGGTAATCGGTGAAGACCTGCATACGGGTAAACGGTTCCTTGGTTTTACCTGCTTAATGACGTATGTTGTTCAGGACCCAAGTAAGCGTGTCCTCTATGATGAGCTGGAGCCATGCAATGATGAGCAACGAACAATGGTTAGCGGCTATGAGCGTCGCCGGCAACACCGGGCGGAAAATCGTCAATACCAGCAGGAAATGCTTAAGGCGGTTACAATTGATAAGCCGTGGGAATAATAAAAAGGAGATTGGGAAGAAACATTGTTTCTTCCCAATCTCCTTTTTTGAATACTAGGACAAATATTGGCCCATACCAACGTTGTTCCTAGCATAGTTACCTTAAATCGTAGCTAACGGCTGTTTGCTGCTTGGCTTAGGAAATTCCTTTGCCAATATCTTTAGTTCGTCGTTAGTGAACTCAATCTCACCGGCTTCCCAATTAGCAATTGCGTGGTCGACGCTACTGCTCTTGGGGATGGTTAAGACGTTACCATTTCGAATGGTCCACGCCAACATTACCTGGTAAATTGTTGCCTGGTGGTTAGCGGCAAGCTCCTTGAGTAGTTGATTATCCGTTAACTTACCAGAAATAGTGTCTCCTTGTGCAAGCGGGGAATAAGCAATTAGTGGCAGGCGGTGGTCAGCCATCATTGGTAAAAGGTCATATTCAATCCCGCGTTCATCAAGGTTATAGAGGTCCTGGTTAGCAACGCAATGGTCGCCACTAGGAAGCGACCACATTTCTTGAAGGTCGCTAACATCAAAATTCGATACGCCCCAGGACTTGATCTTACCCTTTGCAACCATCTTTTCCATTTCATTAATGGTTTCTGCCAGTGGGACTGGGCCACGCCAGTGCAAGAGGTAAAGGTCAAAATAATCGGTTCCAACGTTATCAAGACTACGGTCCAAACTGTGTTCAAGTTGTTTGGCACTGGCGTTAGTGGGGAGCACCTTGTCGATAATAAACAGGTTATCGCGTTGGTAACCGTTAATTGCTTCGCGTGCTACCCGCTCGGCTTTACCGTTGCCATACATTTCAGCGGTATCAATTACCCGTGCACCGCGGTCAATTCCTGCTCGAATTGCGTTGACTTCATCATTTAGCTTTGCAGGATCATCACCGATGTTCCAGGTACCAATTCCAACAGCTGGTAACTGAACCCCATTGATTTGAACTGACTTCATTTAATCACCCACTAATTATTTTGAACAACAACCTTGGTCCCCGTTGGCATATTCATCATCCACTTCGAATCAGGAACTGATAGACGGATGCAGCCGTGAGAAGCAGTGCTCTTGCCTAGCTTCTTTGCTTCTGACTGAATGTAGTGGCCATCCTTATCCGTTGGTACACTGTGGAAGAGGTAGGATCCGTTGTCGTGCCATGAGACGTAGTTGTTGGCACCACACTTAACGGAGGCATTGTAGAAGCTATTGCCCCGGTCATCTTGAATTGCGTAGGTCCCGGTTGGCGTAGCACTAACACGCTTGCCATCCTTGTTTTCGTACTTTCCGGCACTGCAGTACATCGTGTAGACGGTCTTCTTTCCATCCATGATGTATACCCGGTTCTTGGCGATGCTGACCTTAATCCACGGGTCGCTTAGCTTTTTGACATCCGGGTAGGGGATGGTTTCTGAGGACTTCATGTAGTTAATTGGCGTCCGCATATGTGAGTCAGCACTGGCAAGGCTAGTGTTAACTACCAACATTAGTAAAACCGTCGTGACTAATAGTAGTAACTTTTTAAATGTGCTCATTATGTAACCTTCTTAGTTTAAAATAATCATTCCTATTTTAGCACAGCTTGCAATATTTACTACGTATGATAAAAAAATCATATGTAGTAAATATTTTAAATTTATTTTTGGTGGAAACTAATAAATATCCGGCTCCTGAATCCGTTGGGCGAGTAGCAATTACAACTTTGGTCAATATTAGTCAAACAAAAATTAGCACTTTAACGGTGAGAGCGCTAAAAAAGTCTTGCAACTTGAAGCAAGGTGATTAAGATAGAAAGTGTAAGCAAGGTATGAGAAAGGATGATTCGATATATGGCTAATGAAATTCAACGTCGTAACAACTTATTTGATAACTTGATGAACATGCGTGATTGGATGAATGATGATTTCTTCTCTGACCTTACCCCAGTGGCAGATCACATGAAGACTGATGTAGCAGAAAATGACAAGGGCTACACGGTTAAGATTGATATGCCAGGGTTTGATAAGAAGGATATTCATATCAACTACGC
Source organism: Limosilactobacillus viscerum (assembly GCF_947387525.1). Classification (GTDB taxonomy): domain Bacteria; phylum Bacillota; class Bacilli; order Lactobacillales; family Lactobacillaceae; genus Limosilactobacillus; species Limosilactobacillus viscerum. Next base: position 15,455 of record NZ_CANDNW010000023.1, on the reverse strand, counting down.
AAACAACATTTTGTTAGTAACTGGTCACCGTGACACATTTGCTGACGAGAGTGATCAGAAAGGCAATGTGCTTCATTCTGAACGTCGGTACGGTCAGATGAGTCGGCAATACCGTTTGCCTGATGTTGACCGTGGCGCTGTTAAGGCCCAATATGAAAATGGTGTTCTAACCCTTGACCTGCCAAAACTCCAGGCTAACGATGAAAGTGACACCCGGATCGATATTGACTAGTTAAAGAAGGAAAAAACAAAAGAGTGAGAAGAAACGTGATGGTTTCTTCCCACTCTTTGTTTTTACAGTAATCGCAAGGCTAAGCCAGGATTCTGGATTCTAAAATGCTTGGATGATATGAGTGATCCCGAATACGAGGAGGACAACTGATACCAGCCAGACGATTGTTAAGGCAGAAAGCATTGGGCTGAAGAATAAGATTACCCCCAGGATAATACTTAGAACCCCAAGAATAACTAGCCAGGTAGCATAGCCACGGTGGAATGCCCGGAAGAATTTAGCTGCCTTAATTTGCATAATGGCATCAATGATAAACCAGATAGCAAACAGGATTGCAAGGTAGAGGATTCCCCAGTTGGGAGCAACTAGGACAATCACCCCTAAGACAATATCAAGAACCGCTGCGAAAATAAACCAACCGGAGCGTTCATTTAGGGTTGCACCGATAAATTTCCGGAACCACAACTCGTAGATTCCCCGGAGAATAAAGGAAATGCCGACCAGGATAGACAGAAAGTGGAGTGTCTTATCCGGATGCATGAAGGAAGCAATCCCAGCAATCACAAATAGAATTCCGACAACAAGACTAAACCAGTCAAAGCTTTTTTGTCGTGTATTGAACATAAAAAATAATACCTCTTTCCTAGAATTAACCTTTTCATCATAAGCTAAATAACATTGGAAGACAAATTTCTAAGGCAAAATTCTGTTATTAGAAAAATAAACCCCAGCTGGCTGAACCATAAACAAACGCTGATTCATTTGCACTAGATCGGTTACCCAGCTAGGGTTTGAAACTTTTCAGTCTCAGGCATGATTAAATGTGTTCCTTGATACCGTGGGGGAAATCCTTATCAATTTCCTTTAAGATTGGCAGCAGGGAGTTAACGTAACGGTGGTAGGCCTCAATTGGTTCCAGGTCCTTGCCGTTTGCTTGAAGCATTGCAATGGCGATGTCATGTGCCCGTTGTTCATTTGAAATCATTTCTGTCACCTCACTTCACTTAGTTTAACAGACTTTGCGGTCATTTGAGACATAGATGAGTAATTAATCGGTGCAAAATAGTCTTATCCAGGAGGTACATAACAGCAAAACCAATAATCGCGCCAATAGTATTGGTGATTAAATCATCGATATCAGCTAGGCGACCAAGGTTGATGAGGAGGTCCCAGATAAACTGGTTTGCTTCGATAAAGAGACTAAGGGCAAAAGAATAAAGGATTACTTTTTGCCAGGAGCGATGCCGGTTAAAAAGGTACAAGAAAACGCCCCATGGGAAGGTCATGATAATGTTTAAGAAAAACTCTGGACTAATTCCCTGGAACGGGATGGCATTATAAGGGGTCCCAGCAAAATAAAAAAGCTGCTTATGTGCTGAGGCAACGCTGAAGAGTGTTGGTGTCAAACAGAGCACCAGGATTGCCGTAAGATAAATAAAGGTCGCGACAAGGGTTACCCGCTGTCCAGTCAGTCGGTATCGTTGCCAACTGTGCCACAATAAGTAGCAATTAATTAAGAAGTAAATTATAAACGGTAGCCAGTGAAGCATCTTTTCTCCTTCAATGTGCAATTTTTCAAATATGGTATACAATAGAGACTCACAATTTGCTTTGCAAACTAGTAACTAGGTTAACCGTTACAAGTAAGCGATGCAACACTTTAGGAGAATTATGTAAATATGAATAAGCAACAGCAGATGAAACGAAGCCTTAAGAGTCGTCACATCCAGTTGATGGCCCTCGGGGGGACGATTGGGACCGGACTATTTCTTGGCGCCGGGAAGGCAATTCGGGCTGCTGGGCCGGCAATACTACTTGCCTACCTGATTACCGGGATTGTCTGCTTCGGTATCATGCGTGCACTTGGTGAGTTGCTGATGTCCAACTTGCAATACCGTTCATTTATGGAAGCAATTCGTGACTACCTCGGCAACCGCATTAGTTTTATTACTGGCTGGGCATACTGGGCCTGTTGGTTGGCACTAGCAATGGCGGAGATTACTGCCATTGGGCTCTATATCCAGATCTGGTTACCGAACGTGCCGCAATGGGTACCAGGATTAATTACCCTGGTTATTTTCCTGTGCCTGAACCTGATCACGGTAAACGTTTTTGGTGAAATTGAATTTTGGTTCGCGATGATTAAGGTGGTCGCAATTTTGATTTTAATTGCGGTCGGTATTTTGATGATGATCATTCAGTTTAAATCGCAGGGCGGGTATGTTGCGTCACCACGCAATTTAATTGCCTACCATGGTTTCTTTGCCACCGGCTTTAAGGGCTTTGCGATGTCCTTTCAAATGGTTGTCTTTGCTTTTGTCGGAATTGAAATGGTGGGGGTAACGGCGGCAGAAGCCGAAAATCCGCAAAAGGTTATCCCTAAAGCAATTAATGGAATTCCCATACGGATCTTGCTTTTCTATATTGGCGCCCTTGCGGTAATTATGTGTATTTATCCGTGGAACCGGCTATCACCAACGAATAGTCCCTTCGTACTGGTCTTTCGGGATGCCGGCTTACGGAGTGCGGCAAGTATCGTTAACTTTATTGTTATTACTGCTGCCGCTTCGGCCTGCAATAGTTCCATTTATACCACGGGACGGATGTTAGCCGAACTGACCTCGGATGCGCGGCGGCCAGGAATTCAACGCATTTCGCACTTGTCTAAACGGCACGTTCCAGCGCTGGCAGTTGTTATCTCTTCGATTGTGATCGGGATCGCGGCCTTTCTCAATTTTGTAATGCCCGGCGCTGTTTTCACGCTGGTTTCAAGTATTGCCACGACCAGCTTCTTGTTTATTTGGGCAGCCATCATCGGTGCGCACTTACGCTTTATTAAACTGCATCCGGATGAACGGCCATTTAAGATGCCGGGTGCACCATTTACTGACTATCTGGTACTAGCATTCTTAATGTTCGTGTTGGTCGTCCTTTGCCTGGATAAGCAAACGTTGGTAGCCTTAATTTTGACCCTCGTTTGGTTTGCCTTCTTGACCGTAATATCACTGACTAGACGGGAATAATATTAAAAAAAGAGGAGCTGTGACACAACCCTGGTTAGGGCCTGCGACACGAAGTTAGCCTATTTGGTATGGCTAGTATAGGATGATCGTTAGCACGGAACGGGCTAGCGATTGTCCGTAGCTAGACACTAAGGCCCTGGGTTGGGTCACGCGATATCTCTGTAATATTCGTAGCTAAAAACAGGGACTGTGGCAAAATTTAGTTTTGTCACAGTCCCTTCTTTATTATCGATTCAAATGTAGTTTTCGTTGACAATCCGGGCATAGTCCGTGGACTTCAATGTTATTGCCAGTTACTAGGTAATGGGTCTTCTTCCTGGTCATCACCGCCATTTCCTTAGTAATTTCAGAAAAATGTTCATCGAAGACATCGGTGATCTTACCGCAGTTATCACAGACAACGTGGTAGTGAGGGTGGCCAAAGTAGTCATAGTGCGTACTGCCATCCCCATTCTTAAGCTCAATCACTAGGTTGTAATCCACAAAGAGCTTTAGTGTATTGTAGACGGTCGCCATGCTAATGTTATCAACGTTACCCTTAAGGTCGTTATAGATCATTTCGACACTTGGGTGTGTATGGTGGTTAATGAGGTATTCCAAAATAGTCTTCCGCTGCGGGGTAAGACGAACTTTGTGATTGTGTAACAGGTCTAGTGCCCGGTCAAGTTCAGCCTCTGCCATGAACAGATCTCCTTTCTTCTTTATAATTGTTTTAATCTAACAATATTATATCATTTACAACTGTATATTCAAACATTATAATAATTGATGGTTAAATAATAACTGTTCTAAAAAGGGAGAGAGTTAAATGGAGAAGAGCATCGACCAGAATGGCCGTTCATATAGCCGTTTTTGGTTTATTTTTACCTTGTTAGTTGGGACTTTTACAATGTCGATTAGCCAGTCGTCGCTCTCAACGGCTTATCCGACCTTGATGCAAAGCTTTGGCATTTCCGCAGATACCGTTCAGTGGCTAACAACTGGTTTTATGCTAGTAATGTGTGTCAGCATGCCAATTAGTCCGTGGATGCTGAATAATCTTAATTTCAAGACTATGTTTGTTGGTGCCCTGGCCTTATTTGATATTGGGTCGCTAATGATTATCCTGACACCAGCCGGATGGGGAATTAATGGTTTCTGGTTCATGATGATTGGCCGGGCGATGGAAGCCTTTGCTGTTGGCGTTTTGTTCCCATCTTACCAGTCAGTTTTGCTGGCAATTACGCCGAAGGATAACCGGGGAACAACCATGGGGATCGCTGGTTTAGTGATGGGATCTGCATTGGCTTGTGGGCCAATCGTTTCCGGAATTATCCTTAAATTCTTTGATTGGAAGAGCCTCTTTGTCTTCTTTATGATCATCATTACCTTAATTATTATTTTGGCAATGACCGGCTTAATTCGTGATGTAATGCCCCGGCATGAGATCTCGCTTGATTGGTTATCAGTGATCCTGTTGATCGGTTTGATCGGGATTATGTACGTGGTCAACCTGGCGGCAAAGAAGAATGTTGATTGGACAACCAATGGTATTATTTTGGTAATCAGCGTTCTCGCAATTATTTGGTTCTGCCACCGGCAATTAAATATTGCTGAACCACTCCTTGAATTACGGGTACTGAAGACGTTTAATTATGACCTTGCAGTCCTGTTAACGTCGATTTCTTACATCGCACTGATTGTTACGACAATCATCTTCCCATTGTATTACCAAGGAGTTCTGCATGTCAGTCCGTTTGTTTCAGGAATGTCACTGGTACCAGGGGCGGTGTTCTTAAGCATCCTTAACCCGCTGACTGGTAAGCTGGCCGATAAGATTGGCTTTAAGCCGACAATGTTAGTTGGGATGGTGATGATCATCTGTGGATGGTCAATCGGTCTACTGATGCTGAGCCACCTGAGTTTGCTCGCAATGATCCTTTGCGCGATGGTAATTGAAGGTGGAAATGCCTTCGTGATGATGCCAGCTGTTACCCTCGGTGCTAACTCATTGCCAAACGAGTTGGTTTCTCACGGGACCGCCGTTATTACTACTGTTCGTCAGATCCTAGGTTCAGCAGGGGTTGCAGTGGCAACAATTGTATTAACTGCTGGAACTGCACATGCATTAAATGCCGGTAGCAAACAGTTGCTCGCCTCACTTCATGGTTACCACCTGGTATTCACGATGATGATCGTGATTGAAGTGATTGGTTTGGTACTAGCATTGATGCTGAAAAATACCAAGAAGCAAAGTGCATAAGTTAAACGGCACCGTATTTAAATAATAACTGTGTCACCATTTGTGATTTAATAGGTCACAGATGGTGACATTTTTTTAATGGAGGGGATGGATTATGGCAACGATTAGGCCGGACTGGGCAGAAAGCTCAGCGTTAATGAAGGATTACTATGACCACCTATGGGGATTTCCCGTTCATGATGACCGCTTCTTATTTGAGATGTTGTCGCTTGAACTATTTCAGGCGGGACTTTCCTGGGAAATAATTTGGAAACGACGGAATGCATTTGAACGAGCATTTGATCATTTTGATATTGACCAGGTTGCTGCATATAGTCAAAAGGATGTAGAGCGGTTAATGGCGGATGAAGGGATAATTCGCAACCAATTGAAAATTAAAGCGGTAATTAATAACGCGCGGGTTGTTAAGCAGTTAGCAGCAGGTGGTCAGAGCTTTGATGACTATGTATGGTCCTTTGTTGACCACCAAGTGCAGCGATACGAATTAAAACCTGGTGAGGCACTTCCCGCCCAAACGATACTTTCCCGGGAAATATCCCGAAAGATGAAAAAAGATGGCTTCAAGTTTGTTGGACCAACAATTATTTATTCTTACCTAACAGCCGTTGGGTTGGTTAATGCCCGGTGCTAATTGATTATTGATCTTACTTTGTGATAGTATTGACCTTGTTATAAAGCAAATTCCCGATAGGATTCACATTTCTTGTGAAGATGCCTTGTAACCGCAACTACAAAACGATTTTAAGTTTCGACTAGAATATGGGGGAATATAAAATGACAGGAAAACACCTATTTACATCAGAATCAGTTTCCGAAGGGCACCCAGATAAGATTGCGGACCAAATTAGTGACGCAATTTTGGATGCACTGCTGGCAAAGGACCCGGACTCACGGGTTGCCGTTGAAACGTCTGTTACCACCGGTTTGGTATTAGTCTTCGGTGAAGTATCAACGAAGGCATATGTCAACATCCAAAAGGTAGTCCGTGATACTATTCGGCGGATTGGCTACACCGATGGAAAGTATGGCTTTGATGCGGATAACTGTGCGGTAATCACTGCCTTGGACGAACAATCAAGTGATATTGCTCAAGGGGTTGATGACTCCCTTGAAACCCGTGAAGGTGGCGATGACCCACTTGATAAGATTGGTGCCGGTGACCAAGGATTAATGTTTGGTTACGCTACTGATGAAACGCCAGAATACATGCCATTAACCTTGATGCTTAGCCACAAGCTGATGCAACGGATTGCTAAGCTCCGTAAAGAAGGAGCAATTTCTTACCTGCGGCCAGATGCTAAGGCAGAAGTTACCGTTGAATATGATGAGAATGATAATCCACTGCGGGTTGATACCGTTGTTTTAAGTACTCAACATGATCCTGATGCAACCCTTGACCAAATCCGGAAGGACGTCAAGGAACAAGTCATTAAGCCTGTCATTCCTGCTGAATTGCTTGACGATAAGACAAAGTACTTTATCAACCCAACTGGCCGGTTCGTAATCGGTGGTCCCCAGGGGGATGCTGGTTTAACTGGTCGGAAGATTATCGTTGATACTTATGGTGGTGTTGCTCACCATGGTGGTGGTGCCTTCTCTGGTAAGGATGCTACTAAGGTGGACCGTTCCGCTAGCTATGCTGCTCGGTACATTGCTAAGAACTTGGTTGCTGCTGGTTACGCCAAGAAGTTGGAAATCCAAGTTGCTTATGCAATTGGGGTGGCAGAGCCAGTTTCAATTAGTATCAACACCTTTGGTACTGGTACCAAGAGTGAAGAAGAATTAATTGCTGCTGTTCGGAAGGTGTTTGACTTGCGGCCAGCCGGCATCATTAAGATGCTGGACTTGAAACGGCCAATTTATGAACAAACAGCTGCTTACGGTCACTTTGGCCGGACTGATGTTGACTTGCCATGGGAACACCTGGACAAGGTTGACGAACTCAAGAAGATTTTGGGTTAATTATTAATCTTCCTTGCAAATTACGGGGGAGGACGTTAGAATACTATTAACATTTTGATCGTGATAGAAGTAGTAGTTAGTTACTAGGTCGTCAGAGACCCGCTGGTGCTGTGAAGCGGGGAGTAGCAACTAATGAACTCGTCTTGAAAGATTGCTGCTGAATATTAGTAGGCAGTGACGTTTGACCGCGTTAAGGCCCTAAGTGCTATGGCAATCCATAGAAAACGGGTGGTACCGCGGATTAGTTTTCGTCTCGTAGAAGTTGAAGGACTTCTGCGGGGCTTTTTTATTACGATCAAGAAAGACAAGAAAAGGAGCAATAATATGGCTTACGATCACACAACGATTGAAAAAAAGTGGCAAAAGTTCTGGAAGAAGAACAAGACCTTTAAGGCTGATATTAACAAGGACCAGAAGAAGTACTATGCCCTAGATATGTTCCCATACCCATCAGGTCAAGGACTTCACGTTGGTCACCCCGAAGGTTATACCGCAACTGATGTAATGTCCCGGATGAAGCGGATGCAGGGCTACAACGTGCTGCACCCAATGGGCTGGGATGCATTTGGTTTGCCAGCAGAACAGTATGCTTTGAAGACTGGTCACAACCCAAAGAGCTTTACTAATAAGAACATTGACCACTTCCGCGACCAAATTCAATCACTTGGCTTCTCTTATGATTGGGACCGGGAAGTAAACACGACGGACCCAGAATACTACAAGTGGACACAATGGATTTTTGAACAGCTTTACAAGAAGGGCCTTGCATACGAAAGTGAAATCATGGTTAACTGGGCACCTGACTTCATGGGCGGTACCGTTGTGGCTAACGAAGAAGTTGAAGACGGTAAGACCAAGCGTGGTGGTTACCCTGTTTACCGGAAGCCAATGAAGCAGTGGGTCTTACGGATCACTGCCTACGCTGACCGCTTAATTAAGGACCTCGACCTGGTTGACTGGCCAGAAAGCGTTAAGGAAATGCAACGGAACTGGATTGGCCGTTCTGAGGGTGCATCCGTCTTCTTCCCAGTTGCCGGTGATGAAGATACGAAGATTGAAGTCTTTACAACCCGTGCTGACACCTTATTTGGCGCTTCCTATGTTGTTTTGGCACCAGAACAAGAACTGGTTGACCAGTTGACAACTCCTGAACACAAGGATGAAGTTGCTAAGTACAAGAAAGAAGCTTCTCGTCGTTCAGACCTTGAACGGACCGACTTGAATAAGGAAAAGACAGGTGTCTTCACTGGTTCTTACGTTATCAACCCGGTTAACGGCGAAAAGCTGCCAATCTGGATCAGTGACTATGTCTTAGCTTCATACGGTACTGGTTGCGTCATGGCGGTTCCATCAGGCGACCAACGTGACTATGACTTTGCCAAGAAGTTTGACCTGCCAATCAAGCCAATCATTGAGGGCGCTGACCTTTCTGAGGGTGCTTTTGATGGTGATGGTAAGCATATTAATTCTGGCTTCCTAGATGGATTAAACATTAAGGACGCCAAGGCAAAGATGATCGACTGGCTGGAAGAACATGACGCAGGTCACAAGAAGGTTAACTACCGTCTTCGTGACTGGATCTTCAGTCGGCAACGTTACTGGGGTGAACCAATTCCGGTTATTCACTGGGATGATGGTCGGACTACCCTGGTACCAGAGGATGAACTGCCACTGAAGCTGCCAGATACTGATAACATCGAACCATCTGGTACCGGAGAAAGTCCATTAGCTAATGTTAAGGACTGGGTCAACGTTTATGATGACCAGGGCCGGCATGGTTTGCGTGAAACAAACACGATGCCACAATGGGCCGGTTCTTCATGGTACTGGCTTCGTTACACTGACCCACACAACAGTAAGGAATTTGCTTCCAAGGAAGCTCTTGATTACTGGTCACCAGTTGACCTTTATGTTGGTGGTGCCGAACACGCCGTACTGCACTTGCTGTACGCCCGGTTCTGGCACAAGGTTCTTTATGACCTCGGCTTAGTACCAACGAAGGAACCATTCATGAAGTTGGTTAACCAGGGGATGATTCTTGGTTCTAACCACGAAAAGATGTCCAAGTCCAAGGGAAACGTTGTTAACCCTGATGATATCGTTGACAAGTATGGTGCTGATACCCTGCGCCTTTACGAAATGTTTATGGGCCCACTGACTGAATCCGTTCCGTGGGATGAAGAAGGTCTGCACGGTTCATACAAGTGGATTCAACGGGTATGGCGTTTAATGATGGATGATAATAATCACCTCCGTGACCGGATTTCTAACTTTAATGATGGTAAGCTGACGAAAGTTTACAACCAAACGGTTAAGAAGGTAACTGAAGACTATGAGCGGATGCACTTTAATACTGCTATTTCGCAACTGATGGTCTTTGTTAACGAAGCTTACAAGGCTGATGATTTGCCGGCAGAATACATGCAAGGCTTTGTTAAGATGATTTCACCAATCATGCCGCACGTGGCCGAAGAATTATGGAGCCAGTTTGGAATTAGTGATACGATTACTTACCAACCATGGCCAAAGTACGACCCACAAGCATTGGTTGAAAATGAAGTTGAAATGATCTTACAGGTTAATGGTAAGGTCCGGGCCAAGGTAAAGATGGCTAAGGATACTTCAAAAGAAGAAGCAGAAAAGGCCGCATTGGCTAACGAACACGTTAAGAAGTTTACTGACGGTAAGGACATCAAGAAGGTAATTGTTATTCCAAACAAGATCGTAAACATCGTGGCAAAGTAAGCGTAGGAAGGCTACACTGCAATTAAAGAAACAAGGGCCCATGACTCAGTTTTATCACGGGCCCTTGTTTTAGTTTCTAATATTACAGAAGAGAATTTCGTATGCCACAACTCAGGGTTCTAATAGTGAGAGGAAAAATAATGGAAATAGTATCATATCCAGCATTGTTTACACCAAAGGATGGCCAAGTCCTGGTTGACTTTCCCGATTTACCAGAAGCGTTTACCCAGGGAAAAAATATGGCTGACGCAATGGATTTTGCAAAGTTAGGACTGGCAATTACGGTCAATGACAAGTTAGGGCACTTTGAAAAGGCGCCACAAGCAAGTAAACTGGCAGAGGTCCAGGCAGCACATCCTGGTGTGACAGTTAAGATGGTAACGGTAGACCTTGACCAGTACTAGCCTTAAGTAAAAATTAAGAACTAGAAAAGAAATTGCTTCGTCCTTCTTTTCACGATAGAATAAATAAGATTGTTTATTTTTAAAAAAGGCAGGAAATAATGAATCATGAATGAAGAACACACTAATGATTCGCAAACAATTGGTACCAATAAAGACGCTAAATCCAAGATGCTGAGTGGTTCAGCATGGATGACGGTTGGAAGTATCACTTCGCGAATCCTCGGCGCAGTTTATGTTATCCCGTGGGTAACATGGTTTGGTGCGTACAGCAACCAGGCCAATGCCTTGTTTGCTCAAGGGTACAATATTTATAATATCTTCCTGATAATTGCTACGGCTGGTTTACCTTCAGCAATTTCAAAGATGGTTGCCCACTATAATGGGTTGAATGAGTACGGTGTTAGTCGTCGACTGTACTTTTCAAGTATGTACGTTGCCCTGGCGATGGGGGTAGTTTGTGCAACCGTCATGATGTTTGCGTCACCCGGTCTGTCCAATGGTGATGATAATGTTGTTCCCGTTATTCGTTCACTTGCCTGGGCGGTTCTAATTATTCCCGCTCTGGCAATGAGTCGGGGCTTCCTTCAAGGATATAACTGGATGGCACCGTCAGCTATTTCACAGTTTGTTGAACAGGTCTTCCGGGTTATTTACATGCTGGCTGCTACTTACCTGATTATGAAGATCCAAAAGGGTAGCTGGGTAAGTGCGGTTACGCAATCGACCTTTGCCGCCTTTATTGGTGCGATTGGTGCAATCGCAGTCCTTGTTTGGGCCTGGATGAGCCACCGACGGGAGATGCACGACTTAGTAAGCCAAGGTGAAGCTAATCTTCAGGTTTCAACTTCTGAACTAATCATCCGGATGGTTTACCAGTCAATCCCGTTTGTTATTATCGAATCAGGGGTGGCAATTTTTCAGCTAATTGACCAGTTTACTTTCCCCCACATGCTTGATCATGTTGGCCACTTTACGCACTACCAAGAGACTGTCTTGTACGCATTGTTTGCATTTAATGCGAATAAGTTGTTTACAATTATCATTTCGCTAGCTTCAGCAATGGCAGCGACAGTCATCCCGTTACTAGCAACGGCCCGGGCACAAAATGACCAGCTGGGGATGCGAAAGCAAATTGAAAACGTGCTCTTGCTGTTCTACTTTGTGATGATTCCAGCATCATTAGGGTTAGCAGCAGTTGCTCAGCAGGTATACACGGTCTTTTACCGTTACGACCATGCCGGGGTAGTTGTACTTGAGTTTGCGGCATTTGTCTCCATCCCAATGGGCTTATATACGGTTGCTGCAGCCATGATGCAAGGGATTTCGGAAAACCGGCGGATGATGAAATTCCTTGGAATCGGGATTATTATCAAGCTGCTTATCCAGTACCCATGCATTATGTTTGCACAAGGGTTAGGACCACTGCTTGCTACCTGTTTATCAATGTTTGTGATTGATTATATGATTTTACACTCATTTAATATGGAGTTTGGCCTTCACTTTTATGAAATGTCAAAGCCAACTAACCAGATCCTGTGCTTCTCATTAATTATGTTTGCAATCACTAAACTAGTAATGGTTTTGCTTGGCCACCTAGTTAGTCCTTACGGTCGGTTTACTGCTTTCTTTATGGCGGTGATCGGAATTGCGATCGGTGCAGGTGTGTTTGCATTCCTTGCCTTGAAATTCCGCTTGGCTGATGAGATTATCGGCCCACGGTCCAATGGTTTACGACACAAGCTTCATATTTCCTAATACTAAAATAAAGGCCCCTAGGCTAGTTACGAAACTAGCTCAGGGGCCTTTCATATTTACCGTGTTAATTTAAGAAACCAATATGGTGTTCGGTTGGTGCTTGTTCCATCTTCTTCATGAAGGTTGGTAGAGCGCGACTAATCTGGTGTGGCAAAACAATGTACTGGCTTTCAGCAATCTTGTCAGCAATTGCGCTGTGAGCATAAACAGCAGCAAGGGCAGCCTTTTCGGGGTCCTTGCTGAATTCGGCTAAGAAGCCGCCGACCATTCCAGCGAGGGTATCACCCATTCCACCAACCGCTTGAGCAGGAGTACCGATTGGCAGTTGGTAAACTTCATTAGCAGTGTAAATTTCAGTATGGTGTTTCTTCAAAATCACCGTTGCGTTTAATTGGTCACGGACAACACGGTTCTTTTCCTCTGCTTGGTCAGCAATCTTAATTCCGGATAGCCGTTGCCATTCCATTTCATGCGGAGTGTAAAAAACGCTAGCAGATGGTTGGCTAAGTTTTTCACGGGCCATCAGCGTAATTGCAGAGCCGTCAATCACCAGGTTTTGGTCTGGTGAAACATTTGCGAAGACGTTTTTAAGAATATGAAGACTACTTTCGTCATCACCCAAGCCGGGGCCAACCACAACGGTCGTAGCTGCTTTTACCAGGTCAGCAACTTGCTGGTCGTTGTTAAAGTCAGCGAACATTGCTTCAGGGAGTTGGGCATGAAGCGCGCCAGAATTGCTAGGGTCAGTGCAGGTAGTAACCAAACCGGCACCGGCACAAACAGCAGCGGTTGAAGCCATAATAATTGCACCGCCGAAATTACGGTTACCACCAACGAGAGTAACTTTACCATAGGTGCCCTTAAAGCTGTTCGCTGGCCGGGGCTTAATTACGTCATGGAGAATTTGTTCAGTTAATTTTTTCATTTTAAAAACTTCCTTTAGATTTTGAAATCATTACTTTAATGGTATCATTAATTTAGCAAAATGATCAGATGGAGGAATAAGAAATGACAGAATGGTTAAAGGCGGCGCAGAGTCAAGAGAAGGACTACTTGAACGACCTGATTTCACTAATGAAGATCCCCAGTGTAAGGGATGATTCTGCGGCAACCGATGAATACCCGCTTGGCCCGCGGCCAGCACAAGCCCTGAAAGCTTTTTTGGAAATGGCTGACCAGGATGGCTTTAAGACAAAAAATATCGATAACCTCGTTGGCTACGCCGAATGCGGTGAAGGTGACGAAACACTGGCAATCCTTGCCCACCTTGACGTGATGCCTGCGGGAAAGGGCTGGGATACCGACCCATTTGACCCCGTGATTAAGGATGGCAATATCTATGGACGTGGTGCTTCCGATGATAAGGGACCAGGGATGGCAGCTTATTATGCACTGAAGTACTTAAAGGATCAGGGAGTTAAGTTTAACAAACGGGTTCGCTTTATCGTGGGAACAGACGAAGAAAGTAACTGGACGGGGATGCACCGTTACTTCCAAGTTGAACCAGCACCAACACTTGGCTTCTCACCTGATGCCGAATTTCCAGTAATTAATGGTGAAAAAGGTCAAGTTTCCTTGCTCCTTAACGTTCCCGCTACTAATGATGGCGAATACCAGCTAAAGAGTTTTAAAGCGGGACTCCGTTTTAACATGGTTCCCCGTGAAGCAGTTGCTGAGGTAACGGTAAAGGATGCCGAACAAGTCGAAAATGACTTTGCTCGCTTCCTTGATGCAAACCCGGTTACTGGTAGTTATTCGGAGGCTAATGGCAATTTAACCCTGACGGTCGTTGGTAAAGCTGCGCACGGGATGGAACCAGAAAAGGGGATCAATGCTGGAACCTACCTTGCTAATTTCCTTGACCAGTATGAATTTGCCGGTGGCGCCGGAGCTTTTATCCACTTCCTCGGTAAGTACCTGCACCTGGATACTCGGATGAAGAAGTTTGATGGTGAATTTTCCGATCCAGTAATGGGTGAATTAACGATGAATGCGGGGATTCTTAACTTTAATGCAAGTGAAGGTGGCAACATTAATATGAACTTCCGTTTTCCAAGGGGGATTACACCTGACGAACTGGAAACGGTGGTTAAGCGTGTTGCAGACCCACTCCAAATTAGTGTTAAACAAGGGCCGGCGCAGGAACCACACTATGTTGACCCCGATGACCCAATCGTTAAGACGCTGATGGATGCTTACATTCACCAAACTGGCGACCAAGATGCTAAGCCAGAGGTTGTTGGTGGCGGGACGTATGGCCGGCTAATGAAGCGTGGTGTTGCCTTCGGTGCCTTAATGCCAAGTACACCAAACACGATGCACCAAGCAAACGAATTCCAGCCGGTTAATGACCTTATCAAGTCAATGGCGATTTACATGGAAGCCATTAATAACCTGGTAACCGACTAAGCAAGATCATTGAACTGTGATAAAATAAAGTTAAATTAAGTGTGGAGGCGTTTTCTCATGGCTTATCAAAGAATTTTAGTGGGAATTGATGGCTCAAAGCAGTCAGACATGGCCTTTAACAAGGCGGTGGAAGTAGCAAAGCAAAACGATGCTAAGTTATACTTACTGAGTGTTATTAATGGTGAACGGATGCCAAGTGGTGGTCCCAATGGCTTTGGCTTCGTTGACCGGAGTGTTTATAAGCCAGCAGTCGAAACAATGAAAGAAAAACTTGCTGAATACCAACAAAAGGCAAAACAAGTAGGCGTGAAGGAAGTAACGATGGAAGTTGAAGTTGGTAATGCAAAGGTAGAACTGGCCGAGAGCTATCCAGCAAAGAACGATATCGACCTAATTGTAATCGGTGCTACTGGTTTGAACGTGGTTGGCCGGCTGATCGTTGGTTCAACGGCATCTTACACTATTCGAGAAGCGCCTTGTGATGTTACCGTCGTGAAGACCGACCAGAACAATAAGCGGGTTGACCTCAAGAAAAATAGTTATCCAGAAATTTAATTTTAAGATAAATCGCGGTGTTAGTGGGTTTTGGCTGACACCCTTTATTTTTGTTGAGTATTTACAATCTAAGTGCAACAGATTTAAAAAAATAAACCCATAGCGGGTAGAATATGTTTAACGACCAA
>NZ_CANDNW010000022.1 GCF_947387525.1 Limosilactobacillus viscerum | reverse complement strand
TTGGCGAACACCAATTGAGATCTTTTTGCGTAATCTGCGTTACTAAATTTGTTCAAGTTATTTCTTGCAATCTGCCAATATTTGTAGGAAAGAGGCCGGGAAGAAATTTTTGTTTCTTCCCGGCCTCTTTATTTTTCACAAACGTTACACAGTAATTGTGGTAAAGATGTGTTTTTAAGCTTTAGCAAATTTACGACGGTTAACAATAAGAATGGTTAGTATCAGGCTAAGAAGGGAGATAAAGGCACCGAGGATTAAGAATGGAGGGCGGAAGTAGAGCTTAACCCGGTGATGCCCAGGACTCATTGGAATTGCCATGAAGGTCCCCAGGACAGTCTTGGTGTTTGCCGGCTGACCATCAACGATGACATGCCAACCCTTGGCCGCCGGAATCGTTGTCATCAGGACACCCTGTCCCTTTTTAAGGTCAACGGTTCCGGTGATTTTAGTATTTGAATGATGGTTAATTTTAAGTGGTGACTGTTGAAGTGTTTTCAGGCTAGCGTTAAACGACCGCTGGTTGAGCCGGTAGACACTCACGTTTTGTAGCCAAGCAGATAAGTGCTTAAGCCGCATCGTCACAATGACCGGCTTACCTTTTTGGGGGTGTGCTAAGTTGACCACAACCGTATCACGGTAGTTGCTAGATTGGCCAAACGCTTTATTATTGACCGAAATTGAAACCGCGCTTTTGACGTTGGGGCCAACCGTCAAGTAATAAGAATCATTTGTTGGCGGGATAAACTTGAGTTGGACCGCGGCCGGTTTTAAGAAGTCCTTCTTCCTAAAAGTTGTTCCGGTGATCTGCTTGGCTGACTGGACGTTTTGAAAACGGACCGAGTTAAAGTTCTGGACGGTAAATAACGGTTGGTTAATTGGCCGTCCGGCAAGTGCCTGCATAATTTGTGACTGGTAATTTAGCGGGTCCAGAGTGGTGTGGGCAAGGTTAAGAATTTCGTTGCTGGCACCAAAAGCGATTGGTAATGCATCAGTATTTTTCTTAATGACGATCTTAGAAGTAAAGTTGGTTACTGCTTGGTGGTTCCAGTCAGGGCGGTAGCCGGTAATTGGCATCTGTGGTGCCTGCGAGTCACGCTTTGTCATTGTGTACTTAAATCCTAATAGTGCATCAGTTACCTGGGTACCGTTGGAGTAAGTGACAAAGCCATCACCAGCTGGTTGCCCGATCGCACCCATGAAATCCGGAATCGGTGGTTCAAGGGTTGAACCGAAATGGTCACCAGAATTAAAGTCACCCTGGAACGGGTCATCCTTGGTCCGGCTAAATGTTTTCGCAACCCGGTATAAACCATGGTCACCATGCTTAATCTTCGTTGACGCCGCATTAAGTTGATTGGTATAGGAAGCAAATTCGTTTTGTGAAACGTAGGCAATATTATTTAGGCTTGTGTAAGCACTAGTTGTGACATCACAAATGATAAGGCAAACTATCAGCAAGTCGTATAGTCGCGGTGAATCCTTTCGTGGGATTGTAAGGCAAACAATGCTAATAATGGCAAAGCCAAGGCCAATGTAACGTTGGCTGTCGCTTAAGTATGACAACTTCAGCTGGCTAACGTAGGCAAAAATTCCGCCGATAACCAGAACCAGTAGTAATAACAGCCAGCGGTTGAGACGGTAACCCGGTTGCAGTGTTTGGGCTGCTAGAATAATGCACCAGCAGGCAAAAATAAATGAGAAACGGTAAGGGTACCAAACCGGGAACTGGCCAGCATGCCATAAGAGGTCCAGTGGTTCGTAGCAAAATGACAGAATAAAGAAGGCGGTTACGGCAACGCTAATTAACCGTTGGGAAAGTTTAACTTGCCGGTTGAAGAAGTAAAGCAGGGCTCCGATCATTAAGAGAGCTCCAATATAAAAGTTGGGCTGGCCGTTTGGCATCTGGTCAAAGTTGAATGATCCGGGAACTAGTTTAGCGAGTTCCTTAAAGGGGAAGTATTCAAACCGGCTCCTGACGGTGTTTTCTGTGTAAGTCCCCTTGCTCTGCATTAGGGCATAGATCGTCGGCAAAAGGGTCACGGCAGCAATTCCAACCGCTGCTAGTGAGCTAATAATATAATTTAAGAAGGCGCGGCCACGTGCTTTCCAGTCGACTAATTGCGGCAGTTGCCATGCAACCAGGAGCAGGGTGAAGATGCAGATCATCCAGGCCATGTAATAATTGTCGACCATCATGACGGCTAGCCAGGTGATGTACATACCCGGACGGTGTTCATGAAGCAGCCTTAATAGGCCACCCACAATTAACGGCAAAATTACTAGCGCGTCTAACCAGAGCATATTGAGCTGGTTAGCGATCATCCAGCCGTTGAGGGCGTAAGCAGTGCTAAAAGCAATGATCCGGAATCCCTTTTGCCAGCCAGTTTTTGTAAGCAGCCAGGCAAAACTCAAGCCAGACAAACCGTAGCGGAGAAGCAAGATTAACATTATTCCGCTGGTAAGTGACTTCCCCGGGAAAAACAGGAGCAGGAGGTTCAGTGGACTAAATAAATAGTAGGCATTGGTGCCCCACATTTCGCCGCCTAGTCCCTTACTAAAGGAGTAAAACAGGCTGGAAGGGTGGTGCAGCAGTGCGGACCGCAAGTAGGCAAAAAAGTCCACGTATTGCTGCCCAAGGTCAACAGTTAGCAGACTGCTAGGGCCGAAGGGAGCCATCTGACGGTAGGCAAAGTAACCACCCATTAAAATGACTGGTAACAAAAAGCTACACCACAAAATAAATGAATGTTGATGTTTCTTAATAGTTGATAACACTAATCGAAACCCCTTTTTCTCTTTTTGCATAGTCAATATTATATAACTAAAAGTGTGTTTAAATCTTGACGGAAGTTAAAATTAAGTAAATCCGGGCCGAAGTAGTTCATTTTTGGCTAAATAAAGAGTATTATTCTTTTGTTAGCAGTGGCTTTAACTGCGCACAAAGCCAAAATTTGTTAAAATAGTATTCATTATAATGAAGGAGAATTTGATCCGGTGAAAATCTTTGATCGAATAAGGAACGCCATGAGTTCCCGTAGCAGTAAAAGAAATCGAAATGCACAGTCCATCATTCCATTTCGGTTGAACTTCTTGTTATGGGTCGTGGGAATTTTGCTGCTGGCGCTAGCAGCCCGCCTGTTTTATTTGCAGGTTCTTAATGGTACTGCTTATAAGGCTGAAGTTAAGCGGTCTGATACCACGATTCAGACGAATAATGTTCAGCGGGGGATGATTTATGATTCACAAGGCAAGGTAGTGGTTGGTAACCAGACCCACCAAGCAATTACCTATACCAAGGGATCAAATGTAACGACTGACCAGCTTTATAAAATTGCTAACCGGCTGGGCCGCTATGTTACCGTTTCTAATAAGGATTCTCGTTTAACAAAGCGGAACCAGGAGGACTACTACCTGGCTGACAAGGGCCGCCTAAAGCAGGTGTTGAAGCATGTTAAGACTTCTGATACTGATAGTGACGACGCTCAGTATGATAAGGCTTTGAAATACCTTAGTGCTAACCCATCAGCCTGGTCGCTTACTAGTAAGCAAAAGAATAATGCTCGTATTTATGCGGCAATGAGTGGTGCATACTCACTGTCGACTACCTATATTAAGGAGACGGGGGTTACTTCAAAGGAATTGTCCGAGGTTGGTGAACACCTGAGTGAAATGCCAGGGGTAAAAATTGGTACTGCTTGGACCCGTAATTACCCGCAAGGAAAGGAAATGCAGGCCTTAACCGGTGCGGTTTCTACTTCGGGGTTGCCTAGTGATGAAGTTAATTCATTGCTGTCAGAAGGGTATTCCCGGAATGATAGTGTTGGTCAGAGTTACCTTGAAAAAGGCTTCCAAGCAACGCTAGCAGGTTCTAAGTCCCAGACTGAAGTAACGACAAATGGTAATGACGTTACTAAGGAAAAGGTTAAATACCCAGGTAAGAAGGGTGATAACCTGGTACTCACGGTTAATTCAAAGTTCCAAAAACGGGTGCAACAAATCCTGGAACAAAACTATGCCGCTGCCGGAAATGGGTATTCGTCTGGTGTTTATGCAGTCGTGATGAATCCGAATACCGGTGCCATTTATGCGATGGCGGGGATTAGCCGGAATACCAAAACGGGTAAGCAGACGACCAACCCGATCGGTGCAATTAACCAGCCAATTACCATGGGTTCCGTTGTTAAGCCGGCAACAGTGATGGGTGGTTTAATGAGTGGTGTTATTACCCCAACTAATAACACGTTGACTGATAAGCCAATTAAGGTTGAAGGAATTGCCCAGAAGAGTTCTTGGTTTAACCATGGTGGTGGTGCCAACATGGCGGTTGACGCACCGACAGCTCTGGAAGTTTCATCTAACTCTTACATGATGCAGTTGATCATGAAGGAAGGTAAGATGAACTACACCGATAATGGACCGATGACGTTGAAGCCAAGTATCTTCCAAAAGGAACGGTACTTCTTTAACATGTTTGGTTTAGGTCAGAAGACAGGAATTGATATTCCAGGTGAAACAACCGGTTATGAAGGACCGTCAGATAAGAGTCACATCGGTTCGGCACTTGACTTGGCTTATGGTAACTATGATGGTTACACGACAATTCAGTTGGCACAGTACATGTCAACGATTGCCAACGGTGGTAACCGGATGCGGCCATACGTGGTTAAGCAGATTCGGGGAACGAAGAGCAACGGTGAATTGGGACCAGTCCAATACACCACCCAGCCCCAAGTTCAACAGGTAATTCCGGCGCCAAAGTCGTACTTTGACCTTGTCCACCAGGGGCTGTACTTAGTTACCCACGGGACGAATGCTTACGTTACTGCTAAGAATTTGTCCAGTGTTAAGCCATCAATTTCTGGTAAGACCGGGACGGCGCAAACTGTTTCTAATGGACACGATACAACGACGTTAAGTTTTGCTGGCTTCTCCCCATCAAAGAATCCACAGGTGGTAGTTGCACTGGCTATTCCTGGTTGTACGAACGATGATGGTGAAGCTAACATCACCATGGCAAAAGAAATTTTCCAGGCTTACTGGAAGATTGTTCGGAACTCGAGTCAAGCGGATGACTCAACAAATTAAAAGCCCTGTCAAGGAAATTTCCTTAACAAACTTGCTTAAAGCACTAGCCAAAATGGTTAATAAATGATATAGTTGTACGAGTTAGGGTTACGTTAAATAACCAATTAAAGATTAAAAATAAGTTTGGAGGTTTCAACTCATGCGTGTCAACATTACACTTGAATGTACTTCATGCCATGAACGGACTTACTTAACTAGTAAGAACCGTCGTCACAATCCCGACCGTCTTGAATTAAACAAGTACTGCCCACGGGAACACAAGGTGACTTTACATCGCGAAACTAAGTAATTTAGTTTTGCTTCACAATCCTGCCGATAGCCACGTGCTGTTAGCAGGATTTTTTTGTTAATAATTGACTAGTTAAAGGAGATAAGATGATGGCAGAGGAAAATCAAGAAGCGCTTGGTCAGGCAATGCAGCTGATGATGGATGCAGGTGACGCAAAGAAGGCGGCCAAGGAAGCAATCCAGCTCGCCCGTGATGGTGAACAGAAGGCGGCTGCAGAAAAAATGGCCACGGCAAAAGAGACTGTTAATAAGGCACATAACATTCAGACTAAGATGCTCACGGCAGAAGCGCAGGGTAAAAAGATAGAACTGAGTTTACTAATTGTCCATTCCCAGGACCATTTAATGACTGCGATTACCTATGTTGACCTGGCTGAAGAAATTGTTCGCCTGTACGGACAACTAAAGAAGTGATTCGGCAACCGACTAAATGAAAAAATCGCTTGCAAAATATAAGCTGAGCGGTGATAATGAATTATTGAAACCGTTTATCTTTTATTGCATAAAGGGGAGATTATTGAGCAATGACGTATTCAAAATCAGAACTGCGTCAAGCCTATATTGCCCGACTTCAGCAATTGGATGTTAATACCCGTCTTCGGGAAGAAAAAGCGTTAGCATCCAAATTGTATGATCAGCCAGAGTGGATGGGTGCAAAGGTAATTGCCTTGACCCTCAGTCAGTCCTTTGAGATTGATACTGCTCCGCTGATTTTACATGCCCGGCATGAAGGTCGAACAGTTGTGGTTCCGCGCACTTTCCCCCACCGGCAAATGGAATTTGTTGAGTTACGGGAAAATACGACATTTGAAGAGACAACGTTTGGAATCTTAGAGCCGCAAGATGGCCGTGTCTTTGGTCCTGATAAAATTGACCTAATGGTTGTTCCCGGGGTGGCATTTACCCCCGACGGTC
Source organism: Limosilactobacillus viscerum (assembly GCF_947387525.1). GTDB lineage: Bacteria > Bacillota > Bacilli > Lactobacillales > Lactobacillaceae > Limosilactobacillus > Limosilactobacillus viscerum. Next base: position 23,436 of record NZ_CANDNW010000022.1, on the reverse strand, counting down.
ACCGGCTTGGCTTCGGTGGCGGTTATTATGACCGCTATTTAAGCAAGTATCCTGGTAAGACAATTTCACTGGCCCTGCCAACCCAGTTAGCCCCCGCGGATGAATGGGAAAATGAAGCACATGACCAGCGTGTTGACCATGTTGTTATGCTCCCGGAGAAGTGACCAATGCGGGCTGATTCTTGGAAAAACAACCCGGTAACGGTTACCTTAATTGGTATTCAGGTAATTGTTTTTATCCTGATGACCCTTGCCGGCGGTTCAACAAACTCGTTAGTTTTGCTCCGCTTTGGTGCGTTGCAAGCATCCCTGGTCCATGCTGGCGAATGGTGGCGGTTAATCACGCCCGTTTTTGTCCACATTGGTTTAGCCCATATCCTGATCAATAGTATTACTTTGTACTTTATCGGGATATACATTGAGCAGCTGTTTGGCCACTGGCGGATGCTAGTGATCTACTTTGCAAGTGCCTTCGCCGGAAACTTGTTGAGTGCGTATTGCTTGCCAAACGGCTTGTCGGCGGGTGCTAGTACCGCAATCTTTGGTCTGTTCGGTGCCTTTATCATGTTGGGGATGTCCTTTCGTGATAATCAGGCAATCCGGGTCCTTAGTCGCCAATTCTTGATCTTAGTTGTCCTTAACATTGCAACTGATTTAATGGTGCCGGGAATTGACCTGGCTGGTCACATTGGTGGCTTGGTCGGCGGATTCTTGATGGCCTATGCGGTTGGCGCACCGCGGCTCGGCCGGGTAAACATTACTGAACGAGTTATTGCAGCACTTGTGTTTGTTTGCGGTGTGGTAGCGTTATTCTTAAAAGTGAGCTGATGAGATGGCAAATTTACCACGAAAGTACCGGACATTATATGATGTCCAGCAATTATTAAAGCAATTTGATGTCTTTGTGTATGTGGGCAAACGGTTGTATGATATTGAGCTCATGGCAATCGAATTGGATAACCTATATCAGTCAGGCGTGGTTGACCGTGAGACTTACATGAAGGCCAAAATTGTTTTACGAAAAGAACATCGTGAAGAAAAGCGGCGTGAAGAAAGTGGCCGTTTATACTAAAATCTAATTTTCATTACAGGAGGAAGTTATAATGGCAAAGAAGTTATTTGGTGTGGATCTTGGTGGTACTACCATTAAGTTTGCAATTCTTACCGAAAATGGTGAAATTCAACAAAAGTGGTCTATCCGGACCAACATTTTGGATGAGGGTTCACATATTGTCCCTGACATTATCAACTCAATTAATCACCACTTGGACCTTTACAAGATGACACCAGACCAATTCGTCGGAATCGGAATGGGTACCCCCGGGACAATTGACCGGGATAAGGGAACGGTTGTTGGCGCCTTTAACTTAAACTGGAAGACTACCCAGCACGTTAAGGAACAAATTGAAAAGGGAACTGGAATGAAGTTCGCCCTGGACAATGATGCCAACGTTGCCGGCCTTGGTGAACGCTGGAAGGGTGCCGGTAACGAAGGTGACGATGTTGCCTTCATTACCCTTGGTACCGGTGTTGGTGGTGGACTGATCTCCAATGGCAAGCTGGTCCACGGTGTTGTTGGTGCCGGTGGTGAAGTTGGTCACATGATCGTTAAGCCGGGTGGTTACCTATGTACTTGTGGTAACCACGGTTGCTTGGAACAATATGCTTCTGCAACCGGGGTTGTTCACATTGCCCAGGATAAGGCAGAAGAATACGAGGGTAACAGTCGCTTAAAGGCAATGATCGACAATGGTGATGAAATCACTTCAAAGATTGTCTTCGACCTGGCAAAGGAAAATGATTACCTGGCAAACAAGGTTGTTGATGAAATGGCCTTCTACCTTGGTCTGGCATGTGCTAACCTTTCAAACGCCTTGAACCCAGAATACCTTGTTATCGGTGGTGGGGTTTCTGCTGCTGGTGACTTCTTATTGGAACGGGTACAAAAGAACTTTGAAAAGTTTGCCTTCCCAACAGTGCGGACTTCTACTAAACTGAAATTAGCCCAATTAGGTAATGACGCTGGTGTGATTGGTGCTGCTTCATTAGCCCGTCAATTTGAATAGTCAAAGTGAGGAGCAAGAATATTGATACTTGGAATTAGTAAAGGGTTACTGACCGTTAACCTAGTTATTATTGCACTGATCCTTATCTGGTTGATCAGCTGGGGCTACAACAATTGGCGCCGGAACCACTACGCCACTGTTTTAGACCAGGAAGACTTCCAAAAGGGGATGCGGAAGGCGCAGGTCATTGACCTTCGTCAAGAAAAGGAATTTAATGCGGGCCACATTCTTGGTGCGCGGAACCTTCCTTACATCTACCTCCGTCAACAATACGGTGAATTGCGGAATGACTTACCGGTTTACATGTATGATGAATCAATGACGCTTAGCACTCAGGCAGCGGCATTTCTTGGTAAGCATGGCTACAAGGAGCTTTATATTCTTCGCAATGGTTACCGTGAATGGGACGGTAAGACTAAGAAGGCAAAGTATTAATCCCTTGGTACTGTGCAATTAAATAAAAAAAGTGAAGCAGGAACGACTTTGTTCCTGCTTCACTTTTTTATATAATTAGGTAGAAAATTAAAGTTGGTGAGCAGAACGATTCTTCCGCGTAGCAGCGCGACGGTTCTCATCAAACTTGATTTCCTCTTCTTCAACTGGCTTAATAACGGTTTTATGGAAGGCAACCGCGCCACTAACGATCGCAGCTAAGGTTGAGGCGGTTCCAATTAAGAACCCCTTTGTTAATTGCTTCATCAGGTGTTCCTCCTTTTGTTAAATAGCTTACCTCTATTATGAGCGAATTGTCTGTTTATTACCAGCCATTTAGGAGAAATTTATTGAGTTTATAAGGAAGTTAATCATGAATAAAGTTATTGCAATTGTTGGACCAACAGCAGTCGGTAAGACGGCGCTCTCAGTTAAGTTGGCCCAGGCTGAGAATGGTGAAATAATTTCTGGCGATTCAATGCAGGTATACCGCCACCTAGATATTGGAACGGCGAAAGTAACAACGGCAGAAATGGCAGGGGTCCCACACCACCTGATTGATATTTGCGATATTAATGAGCGCTATTCTGCGGCGCGGTTTAAGCAGGAGGCCGGTTACTGGATTAATGATATTTCAGCACGGGGACGGCTGCCAATCATTGCTGGAGGAACCGGTTTTTACCTTCAAACGTTAACCAACAACCTCTCGCTGGGCCGGGATCACTTTGACGAAGAATCGGTACGGATTAGGGCCCATTGGAACCAGGTAGCAGAAGAAAAGGGAAACCAATTTATTTGGGACCACCTAGCGCAAATTGATCCAGCCGCAAGTCAAAAAATACCGGTTAATAACCGTCGGCGGATTATTCGGGCGATCGAAGTGGTTCAAAAGACTGGCCAGCTTTTTTCCGCGCAGCCACAAGAAAGCAGCAATAATGACTTTTTCTTGATTGGTCTAAATACGGATCGGCAGGTTCTTTACCAACGAATTAACGCCCGGGTCGACCAGATGGTTGCGGGTGGCTTACTTGATGAGGCGCGGTGGTTGTACGATAACGACGGCGCTAATTCACCAGCTGGCAAGGGGATTGGCTACCATGAACTTTTCCCTTACTTTGCTGGTCAGTGTAGTCTGGCTGATGCGGTTGCCAAAATTAAGCAGGATTCGCGCCACTATGCTAAGCGCCAATTAACCTGGTTCCGTAATAAGATGGATGTTCACTGGTTTGACCTGGTCAGTGGGCAGGACAGCATTCAGGATATTAAGTCGCAGGTGGATACTTGGTTAACAAAATAAAGTAGGCGAACATATTTGATTATGATTGCCTAAAAGTTCACCAATTAAATTGACTTGGTAAGCCGTGGTTGTTATCCTAGAAACCGTATTAAGTAGGGAATTGCAGAGAATGATTAGGACCAGAACAGCAATTGGTCTATAAGTTAATGCTTTTACCTAACTTTACATTGTTAATTACTGGCATGTGTTTTTGTGAAAGGGAATGGATATTATGGCAAAGCGAGAACTGACAAAAGAAGAAGTTCGTAAAATGGTCAAGGATGAAAACATCCGCTTTTTACGGGTAATGTTCACTGATATGCTGGGAACGATCAAGAGTGTTGACCTGCCAGTCAGCCAACTTGACAAGTTAATGGATAACAAGATTATGTTTGACGGTTCTTCAATTGATGGTTTCGTCCGGATTGAAGAGAGTGATATGTACCTTTACCCCGACATGGCTACCTGGTTAGTCTTCCCATGGGGCGCTGAGCATGGTAAGGTTGCCCGGGTAATCTGCAGTGTTCACATGGTTGACGGTAAGCCATTTGCTGGTGACCCTCGTAATAACCTCAAGCGGGTTCTGAAGGATATGCAAGAGATGGGCTTTAAGGACTTTAACATCGGTCCAGAACCAGAATTCTTCCTCTTCAAGACTGACGAACAAGGTAACCCAACTCAAACCGTCAATGACCAAGAAAACTACTTTGACATGGAGCCAGCTGACCGCGGTGAAGATTGCCGTCGCGAAATTGTAATTGCCCTGGAAAAGATGGGCTTTGATGTTGAAGCTGCCCACCACGAAGTTGCTCCGGGCCAACATGAAGTTGATTTCAAGTACTCTGACGCACTTGAGGCTGCTGATAATATCCAAACCTTTAAATTTATCGTGAAGACGATTGCAAAGAAGTTCGGCCTTCACGCTACTTTCATGCCAAAGCCATTGTCTGGTATTAATGGTTCTGGGATGCACCTTAACATGTCCCTGTTTGACAAGGATGGTAATAACGCCTTCTTTGATGAAAATGATGAAAAGAAGCTTTCCCAAACTGCCTACCACTTTATCGGTGGGTTAATGAAGCACGCTCGTAGTTATACGGCAATTTGCAACCCAATTATCAACTCCTACAAGCGGTTGGTACCAGGCTATGAAGCACCTGTTTATGTGGCTTGGTCTACTTCCAACCGGTCACCACTGATCCGGATCCCAAGCGACCGGGGGATGGGTACCCGGGTTGAATTGCGTTCTGCTGACCCATCCGCTAACCCCTACTTAGCAATTGCGGCGGTCTTAGAAGCCGGATTGGATGGCTTGCGCAATGAATTGCCACCAATTCACGAAGTTGATGAGAACATCTACAAGATGACTGCCGAAGAGCGGGATAAAAAAGATATTCGCAACTTACCAGATACCCTTCACAATGCTCTGAAGTCATTAGCTGCTGATGATGTTGTTAAGGGCTCAATGGGTGAACATATCTACCACAGCTTCATGGAAGCTAAGACGCGTGAGTATGATTCCTACCGTCAACACGTTTCTGACTGGGAACGCAAGCGGTACATGGAAGAATATTAGTCAAAGCAAGGTCGGGGTATTCCGGCCTTTTTTGATGTGTTAAGGTTAATCGGCCTGCTTGCATTGACAAATTGCTACATTCAGATAAAATTGTATTTGTTGCACTAGCGGCGTTGGTCGCTAACTAGTTACTAAAGGAGAATCGTAATAATGGATCAAAAGGTCAGAGTTCGGTATGCACCAAGTCCAACCGGTTTCTTACATATTGGGAATGCTCAATCAGCACTGTTTAACTACTTATTCGCACGCCACTTTAACGGAACGATGGTATTGCGGATTGAAGATACTGATACTAAGCGGAACGTTAAGTCCGGTGAAGACAGCCAGCGGGAAAACCTGCACTGGTTAGGAATTGACTGGGACGAAGGTCCTAACAAGCCAAATCCAAAGTACGCACCTTACCGGCAAAGTGAACGGAATGAAAAGGGTATTTACCACAAGTACATTCAAGAATTACTGGACAAGGGTGTTGCTTACAAGGACTACACGACGGAAGAAGAACTTCAAGAAATGCGTGAACGTCAACGCGCTAATGGCGAAGCTCCTCACTACGATGGCCGGTGGTACGGTAAGAGCGAAGAAGAACAAAAGGCTGCTGAAGCAAAGGGATTAAAGCCAACAATTCGTTTCCACTTCCCAAAGGATCACGAATACGAATGGGATGATATTGCCCGGGGCCACGTTTCATTTAACTCTGACAACCTTGGTGGTGACTTCATCATTGAAAAGAGTGATGGGATGCCAACTTACAACTTCGCCGTTGTTGTTGATGACCACTCAATGGAAATCACCCACGTCCTTCGTGGTGCTGACCACATTTCTAACACGCCAAAGCAAATGGCTATTTATGAAGCACTCGGTTGGGAACACCCAGTCTTCTGCCACATTCCATTGATCTTTAACCCAAAGACCCGAAAGAAGTTAAGTAAGCGTGACAAGGATACCCTGCAATTCATTAACGAATACAAGAAGCATGGTTACCTTCCAGAAGCCATCTTTAACTTTATTGCCTTCTTGGGTTGGTCACCAGTTGGCGAACGGGAAATCTACTCCAAGGATGAATTGATTAAGGTTTACGATCCTAACCGGATGTCCAAGGCACCAGCATACTTTGACCAAAAGAAGCTGGACTGGATGAATGCTCAATACATCAAGAAGATGGATGTGGATGAATTAGCTAAGCGGACGATGGGATTGGTTAAGGAAGGCGAAACTGAAGAAGCAAAGCGCCTCCAAAGCATTCCAGAAGACCAATGCCTAGACATCTTGAAGAAGACCATCCACGTACACCAGCGTGATGTTAACAAGCTACTTGAAGTAATTGAATACGCTTGGGAATACTACACGGTTCTTGACCAACACTTCAATTATGACTTACTTGCTGACAACGATGACTTTGACAACAATGATACTTTAGCCGTCTTGAAGAGCTTGAAGGACAAGCTGGTTAACGGCGGTGATGATCTTGATTACAGCCAAGCGATCAAGGAAGTCGGCAAGGAAACTGGTGTTAAGGGACGTAACCTGTACTTCCCATTAAACCTGGCCTTTACTGGTTCAACTTCTGCTCCGCAAATCTACGAGATTATGGATATCTACTCTAAGGATACGGATATTAAGCTGCTTGATCGGATGATTGAAGCATTACAAAAATAAGGCGAGTCACAGGGCTTCATGGTAAGTGAGTTCTGCTCTCCTACCATATTTAATAAAAGATGGGCAACCCCAAATGGTGGCCCATCTTTTTAGTTTAAAATGAGAAAAGCGACCTAAAGATAGGTCGCTTTAAAGATTGGATTGCTTCAAAAAGCTTAGTCGCTCAGTTTCTTGGCTTCTTCGTCAAGCTTTGCGAAACCAGAGCCATCAGGCTTCTTGCTCCCACGCTTTTCCATGGCCTTACGAGCCATTTCCTTACGTTCTTGCTTACTTAATGCCATAGTTAACTTCGCCTCTTTTCGAAACGCTCCATAACAGTAACAGGTAAAACACCTGTTAAAATAATTATAGGATCAGTCAGTTTGAAAATCAAATAGCGACGAGTTTCGTTGAAAATTCTTAACGGTTGGGTCACTAACGTTTACTAATTGTTACTTGTTAAGCAATTATAAAAGAGCTATTGCAAAAAGGGCGAAATGTGTAAAAATAGTTTTAGTATGGTGATAATTAAGTAATTATAAAGTTTTTGACAAAAATAACGGCAAACTAACCGTTTCAACATAATTTCAGCTACTATTTAATTAGTTATGTAGACAAGGAGTTAGTGTTTATGGCGAATGAAGAACACGAAAATAAAGCAGTTGATATCAGCAGCCTGATTGAGCGGCAGGTGTCAACCAAGATTAAGTACCTGCAAGAACTTAACCAGGCGGTTGAGGCACACCAGGACCGTAAAATCTATCAATTATTGGACAATCGACGGTACGCAAAGGAAATTGAACATCGTGAACAACAGCCAAATGACCAGGGAGTAATGAGCCTGGTTGATGACCTGGCTGACCAGTTGAGTAATTACTTAAGCGTTAAGCTAATTAAGTATTTGGGGCAAGCCTACCCATTCTTTTATTATGGAGAGTACCAAACGGGTCATTACCGGATCTATTTTGGTAACTGGTGGGACCGCCGTGAATTCGGTGAGCTTGATGTTTTAAATGTCCGTTTTTCATTTGACCAGGATGAATACAATAAGTTGCGGCAGTCGTTTGAATTAGCACGGAAGAACAAGCGGTACAACAGTGACCAGATTGAAAAAATTTCTAGTCAAAATGACCACCTCCAGGACTTGATTGACCATCAGGAGGCACGTGAAAAGAAGCGCCAACAAGTTGAAGATCAGCTCGAAGAGATTAACTCCCGGTCAGGTATCTTTGAATCAAGCAAGAACAAGGAAAACCGTCAGGAATTAGTTGACCAACTGCAAAAGCTTGAAGATGAAGAACAGGAAGCGCGGACTGCTAATAAGACGATCCGGGAAAACGAAAAGTTAGTACTTGCGCTTTCCAAGGAAAATACAATTTTAAGTTATGAACAGAAGAGTATTACAGATGTTTTCGGTAGCTTTGAAGACTTTGAACTTGCTAACCGCAACCTGTATGCTAACTACCTGGCTAGCTTAGAAGGCAAGAATACTGAAGAAAAGCAGGTGAGCGATGATGAACAATAATAAGATGATTAGCTCACCAAGTGAACGGTTAAGTGCACTGTCAGATTCCTTTAAGGACGTATTAAAGACTGGTCAACGTTACGTTAAATTGCTAGACCAGTTGGCTGAAACCGATGATGCGCGTGAAATGCTCCTTGCGACGAACGAGTTGGTAAAGCTTGACCTGCATAATGCTTTTATCGATTTTCCGCAGCATTACCAAGCAGCCGACTATTACCTTATTTTCATGGGACGCTTACTCGAAAAGCATGGAATTGATGCGGTTCAAATTTCCGAAAACGCCCGCCATGAATTTATTGCTCGAATTGAACCCATTGCCGATAGTGATTCGTTTAAATTTACCGTTGATGGTAGTGAAGCGGCCTTCACGGAACAGGGGGAGCAGGAACCACTGTTTTACCTTGACTTAACTAACCGCTTCTTCCAGTTTAATAACGAGGCTTTGGTCAACTACTTCATCGTTCACGCCCTCCAAAAACATACCGATTTGGAATTACGTGATGCGGTAAAACCATTAATTGCTTTTGCTGAAGAATTGCAGGATGACCTGGACTTCACCATTAACCTGGGGATCCTTAATACCGATAATGGTGAACACTTCAAGCTGGCTCGTCCTGAATTAGACTTAACGGTTATTGACCGCTTGTTCGTGGCCACGGCGGAAAATGACTATATGTTAATGAACCTGCCACACAACAATGGTGCTGAATTAGTACTGGACCAGGGGATTAAGTTGGACATCGCTTTTGACCCGGATGATTATAGTCAGCAATGGTTCTTTGCGGTTAAGGATCCTAGTTCCCGGGTATCATTCTTTGATACCCTGCTTCACTACCACCTAATTCGGAAGTGGTACCTTGATAACCGCGGAGAATTAGCGGTGCGGTCAGACAAATTTGTGCTGGCCGGAAATGAAGAAGACACTGCAGCTGGTGACGAGATTTCAGAACAGGAATACGAGCAACCAACGGAGGTATTTACGCCAAATCAGGAAGACGGTGATGAAGATAATGACGAAGCAAAGTAGTCTAGACATTACGGAGCTACTTCATTCAGTAATTGACTTAGAATTGGCAATTGACGATGCCCAGGAATTAATGATTGGTCCCGTAGCACGGCAGCAAACAATTTATGCCCAACTAGACCTAAAGTTAAGTGAGTTTGCCCGTAATGCCGGGTGGCTTGATGTATTAAAGCAGGCCAAGCCAGTTGAGCATTCGCAATTAGTGCAAACCTATACGGAAGCTTTAGCATTGTTTTTACTGTTCAGTGCTAAACGGCAGTTAACCCACTTGGTTGTCTTAAGCGATGAACAATGGGAACGGATTACCAATGCGGAGAAGAAGGATAAGTTAGCTGACTTAAATCAAGAGTACTTAGCAATAAAGAATTTCTTAAACGGGGCATTCTTTAGTCGGCGGCACGAGGATTTCCGCCATGCTTGGCACTTATTCCTTAAGCTTGGGCTGGTTGACTTTGAAATTAAACCGGCAGAAATTACCAGTGCTTACCAGGACATGGTCAAGAGCGCGATGAAAGAATACGCTGACGAGGATTAACTTATATAAATAAAGAAGCTATACCACAACCCAGTTAGGACCTGTAACACGCAGTTGGTTTATCTGGCATGGCCAGCGATATCTCTGTAATATTCGGAACTAAACAAAGGGACTAGGAAGAAAAGTTTTTCTTCTTAGTCCCTTTATTTTAAGAAAACGAAAATTAAGCCTTTCGTTTAGCACTATGTTTGCCGGCAGATTGATTTGTTTGGTTGCCGAAAACAATCTGACCCACCAATGAGCCAGCGAGAATTAGAACAATAATAATGAACGGTAACATAATAAATCACCTCAGAGCTAATCTCTAATTGAAGTTTAATATAGCAACTGGTGTTTTTCACGACTTTTGATCAAACTTGCCAAATTCTTTAACTTTAATTAATAATCATAAGAAATAATTATAGAATGATAAATGCAATTTGTGGATAACTCAATAGTAGATTAGATAAAAAAGGTGGAAAACAGAAGTCACCGCCGACTACTGCTTTCCACCAACTTGTGCTTTTAATGAGACGGGAGGGACTTGAACCCTCAACCCTCGGTTTAGAAGACCGATGCTCTATCCAGTTGAGCTACCGCCCCAACACAGAACCCAGTATATAATTTACTATCTTTCTTTGTCAATATCTGACGATCTCATATAAAAAATTTTATCGAAGAAAAGCTCGTGAATGTTTGACAAAGGTTATTGTGAGAAACTATACTTTAAATTGTAGAAGTATGGAAGGGGGAAGAGCCGAAGCTAGATGAAAGGATGATGGTTTATGGCTGTTAACAAAATAGACCCGCGCGTAGTTAAAACTAGGAATAGTCTACGCAAGGCGCTTGTTTATCTAATGCGGCGCGAAAAAATTGAGGATATTAGCGTCCAAAAGATTACGGAAACTGCCAGCATCACCCGCGGAACTTTCTATCTCCATTACAAAGACAAGCATGATTTCATTAAGTCAGCGATTAAAGAAATCCTCGATGACTTCTTTAATGAAGTAATGGTAGATAGTGATGACTTTAGTTTGTCGACGAAGCGAACGGTGCAGGTATTTTCCGTAAGCAAAGCTTTTCGCTACATCGAAAATAATGCCGATATTTTTGATGTCCTCTTAAATAGCGAAAAGACTGATTTCTTCTATGAACAGATGTATGATCGTTTGGCGAACTGTTTAACCGATTACTATAATACTGTGAATGATAGTCAGAAGCAGCTTTCAGTTCCTCTTCAATTGCAAATTTCCTTTATTGATTCAGCGTTTCTTGGCGTAATCCGCCACTGGTTAAAGGACGGATTGATTTATACTGCTCGTTATATGACCCAAAACGTTGAGAAGATGTTTAATCAATTTAGCAGTGAGAACGTGCCTATTGCTAACTTTTTCGTCGGCAGTGAAAGTTCAGCCTTAGATAATGTTTAACCTGCAGGGTGTGGTTGCCATTTTTTGGCAGCACCCTTTTTTTATGGTTGACGAAGTGAAGTAAATTTGCTATCATACTAACGTTGTATTTGTGAACCAACAACTACAACCGCACGCTATCAAGTTCAAAGCACTGCTGCTTGATTCGGCGAGTCTTAGATATTAAGGAGGTGCACAATATGTACGCAATTATCGTTACTGGCGGCAAGCAATACAAGGTTGAAGAAGGTAAGTCTATCTTCGTTGAAAAGCTTGACGCTAAGCAAGGTGACAAGGTAACTTTTGATAAGGTTATCTTAGTTAGTGGTGATGATACCAAGATCGGTACGCCATTTGTTGATGGTGCTGCTGTCGAAGGTACTGTTGAAAAGCAAGGCAAGGAAAAGAAGGTTGTTACCTTCAAGTACAAGCCTAAGAAGCACACCCACACTAAGCAAGGTCACCGTCAACCATACACTAAGGTTACGATTGACAAGATCAACGCTTAATGCGGAGGTGAGACAATGATTCGGGCACACTTTACGTTAGATTCGAATCAGCGAATCACCAAATTTACGATTACCGGTCATGCTGATGCAGGTCCGTACGGGCAAGATATTGTTTGTGCAGCTGTTTCGGCATTGGCAATTTCCACTGTTAATGGACTTGAACATGTTGTTCATGTCAAGCCAGTGGTTGAGAGCGATAATCAAAATGGTGGCCTTTTAAAGGTTACCAAATTAGGGGTTGACCACGATAGTCAGCTTCTCCTGAATACTCTGATGAATGGCCTAGTTGACATTCAGGAGAGTTATCCAGATAACATTGAAGTAAAAATGTTAAACTAAAGTTCATTGCTGGAGGTGAACAACTATGATTATGGATTTACAATTCTTCTCCCACCACAAGGGGGGTGGTTCCACTGCTAACGGTCGGAACTCAGCTGGTCGTCGTCTTGGTACTAAGGCTGCTGATGGTTCCATTGTTACTGCTGGCTCAATCATCTACCGTCAACGTGGTACGCACATTAACCCAGGTGAAAACGTGGGCCGTGGTGGCGATGACACCTTGTACGCTAAGGTAGCCGGTGTTGTTAAGTTTGAACGCATGGGCCGCAGCAAGCGTAAGGTATCAGTTTACCCAGTTGCTGAATAAATAATAAAAGGGCTGTGACAGCGATGTCATGGCTCCTTTTTTTGTATCTAGGAGGAAAATGATGACAAGTCGAATTAAGAAAGTTCAACAACGGCTTGCAAAACTTTATATCGATGCCTTAATGGTTACCGACCAAACCAACATTTATTACCTAACGGGTTTTAACCTGATGCAAGGTGACGGCTTCCTGTTGATTACTGCTGACCGGGCGATTATTGTTACCGATGCACGTTACGCATTAGCGCTGCGTGAGTTTGATAGTGACGAAGTTGTGGCCACGATTAGTCAAGATTACTATGGTGACCTTAATCGACTTTGCCAGGGACTGCAGGTGACAGTACTAGGCTACGAGAGTACACTACCTTATCGTTTATTCGACCTGCTTGATGAGACCATGACTGCTGATCTGGTCCCGTTTGACCACCTTATTGAAAAGATGCGGATGGTAAAGGACAGTGGTGAGCTGGCAAAACTACAACGGGCAGCTGAATTGCATACTGCTGGCTTTAACTACCTATTATCAGAGGTAAGACCCGGAATCAGCGAACGCCACCTGGTCAACCTGCTTGACTTTTGGATGAAAGAACACGGGGCTTCGCGGGCCTCATTCCCAACGATTGTTGCAAGTGGAGAAAACTCGGCCAAACCCCATGCGACCGCTAGCAAAAAATTGGTTGAAGATGGTGATATTGTCACCCTTGACTTTGGGTACTTCGTTGATGGCTATACTGCCGATATGACCAGGACATTTGGTGTTGGTTCCGTTGATCCGGAATTACGTGATGTTTACCAAATCGTCAATACGGCCCGGCAGGCAGTTATTGACCATTTCCGGGTTGGAATTCACGGTGACCAGCTTGACCAATATGGCCGGTCCTTAATTGAGGAAGCCGGTTATGGTGATGAATTTAACCACGGAATGGGCCATGGGATTGGACTGGGTGTTCACGAATTACCTGCTAGCTACGGGCCGGGTACTCATGATGTGAAACTGGTTAACAATGAAGTACTGACGGTAGAACCAGGAATTTATATTCCAGAAATTGGTGGAGTCCGGATTGAAGACGATGTGGTGGTAACACATGGTGGTCCGCAGGTATTAACAACAGCACCAACGGAATTAATTATTGTGGAGGACTAGTCATGGACCAGTTGAGTGACCTTTATACATCAATTAACCGTCGCGGACGGGCAGCACTGTTAAATGGCCAAGCGGAAATCGACAACTACCTCCAACCGGGAGTAATAGACGGGCGGCGGGGATTAACATTACTGGCACACCTTCCCGTACATGTGGGTCGCAATATTGGGTTCTGCTTGCAAGAGGTAGCGGCGACTGCACCTGGTCAATACTATTACCCTGGTAAGAATATGCATATAACGGTAATTGACCTGTTGGCGGGGAAAAGTGACTTTCACTTAGACCGTCAAGACTTTGAGCGGTACCGGCAGGTCTTAGGAAAAATAATCGGGACGACACCCGAAATTCATTTCCAACTAAAAGGGCTGATTGTTAGTCCCGGGGCATTGATGGTAAAGGGGTACTACAGTTCTGAACTTGAGCAACTTCGTCAGCAGATTCGTCAACAACTCCCTCAATTTGGATTAACGGTGGAGGAACGTTACCCAACTTACTCGGGACACGTAACCGTGGCCCGTTTTCGCCAGCCATTCTCGGCACCGGCTAATTTTTTACGGGTAGTAAACGAAAATAAAGAATTGGCTTTTGGCTCTTTTACGTTACGCTCGCTAGACCTCGTTGTTCATGACTGGTATAATCAACAAATCGACCAGCGGGCAACCTTACCACTTGGCCAGTGATGGCCCGTTGATTTTTATTAGTATTTAGTGCAAAATAGATAAAGTATATTAGATGGCAGTTGTCATTGACGGTCTAATTATTAGTTAGCCTAATAATTAATGGAGGGTTAGAAATGCCAGAAGAATCAAAGATTATTTTGAATGATGATCAATCACTGGGGACAATTCAAATTGCACCTCGTGTTCTCGAAATTATTGCTGGTTATGCCGCAAGCGAAGTAGATGGTGTCTCAAAGATGTACGGCTCATTTGCTAACAGCGTTAGTGAATTGCTGGGTCGTTCTGACCACCGGCGCGGTGTCAAGCTAGTTAATGACAATGATGAACTGGTGATTGATGTGGACGTATTTGTTGAATATGGTGTGTCAGTACCAAAGGTTGCTAGTCAAATTCAAAAGCGGATTAAGCAGCAAGTTACCCTGATGACCAACTTGGTAGTAACAGAGGTCAATGTCCACGTGAAGGGGATTGTTGCACCACAAGAAGAACAACAAGTGGATCCTGATAACCTGTTTAGTGAAGATTCAGAAGATGATGGAGGTAATGAAGAAGCATGAGTTTAACTCGCCACGCAATTCGTGAAGAGGCGTTCCAGGTTCTCTTTGCCTTACAGAATAATTCTGATGCTGACCTCGAGACGGTATACCAATCAATCCCACACCATGATGAAAAACAAATTCCAGCTTACGTTAAGCAAGTTGTCACGGGCGTTAGCGACCACCAAGCAGAACTAGATAATCAAATCAGTTCGTTGCTTGCCAGTGGTTGGACGATTAACCGGCTGGCAAAAGCGGACCTGATTATTCTCCGGTTGGCACTATACGAAATTCAATATGTTGACGAAGTGCCGACAGCAGTTGCAATTAACGAAGCACTGGAATTAACCAAGACATTTAGCAATGACAAGTCCCGTAAATTTATCAACGGTGCACTTGGGAAGTTTGAAAAAGACCACAATCTTTAATCAGAAGGGGCTAGCGCGGGCAGCCCTTTTTTCTTTTAGCGAGCAGGTGGATTACTGCAAAGTGGTTACTTTGGTATGCTAAAATAGGTAGTACTTGAGGAGGAAATTCGATGGCAATTTTAATTGATGGAAAGCAGCTGGCAAAGAAGGTCAACCAGGAGACAAAAGCGCGGGCAGAAAAATTAATCGCGAAGGGAATAAAACCGGGAATCGCGGTTGTTTTGGTAGGGGATGATCCTGCTAGTCAGATCTATACCCGTAATAAGCACCGGTTGGCTGTCAAAATGGGGTTAAAATCAGACCTTTATCGTTTTCCAACGGATGTCAAACAGGCAACCGTCCTGGCAACAATAAAAGAACTTAATGCAGATGATTCAATTGATGCAATCATTGTCCAGGAGCCACTTCCCGACCACCTTGATGGAATTGTCATCACCAATGCAATTCGTCCCGACAAAGATGTTGATGGCCTGCACCCGTTAAATCTCGGTAAGCTTTACGCTAACCAGCCGGGCAACTACCCTGTTGCCTGCACCCCACGGGGAATTATGCGGATGTTTGACCACTATGAAGTCAAATTAGCAGGGGCAAATGTCGTGATCGTCGGCCGGAGCATCCTCGTTGGTCGTCCTTTATTATCGTTGTTAAACAATGCCAATGCTACCGTGACAATGGCTGGGCGGCATACCAAGAACCTTAAAACGTTGACTCGGCAGGCCGATATTTTGATTGTTGCGACTGGGATTGCCCATTTTATTGGCAAGAACGATGTGAAACCCGGCGCAGTGGTAATTGATGTTGGAATGGACCGGCTGCCATCAGGCAAATTAACCGGTGATGTCGATTTTAATTCTGTTGAACCAGTTGCTAAAATGATCACACCAGTTCCTGGTGGTGTTGGCCCGATGACAATTGCCAGTTTAATGGAACAAACCGTTGACCTGGCCGAATGGAGGAGAAATGGACAGGAATAAATATTTAACGGTTAGTCAATTAACCAAGTATTTAAAACTGAAATTTGACCGGGACCCGTACTTACAAACGGTCTATCTCACCGGTGAATTATCTAATTTCCGCCTACGGAGTGGCCACCAGTACTTTAGCTTAAAGGATGATCATGCAGTGATCGACGCTGTAATGTTTCGCAGCAAGTTCAGTAAGGTTAAGTTCACCCCTGAAGAGGGGATGAAGCTCTGTGTTACCGGGCATGTCAGTCTTTATGAACGCAGTGGCCGCTATCAAATTTATATCGATACGATGGAACCCGATGGACTGGGCTCGCTGTATTTGGCTTTTGAGCAGCTAAAGAAGAAACTGAGTGCGGAGGGCTTATTCTCACTACCCAAAAAGCAGGTGCCACTTTTTCCTAAGCGAATCGCAGTGGTAACAAGCTTAAATGGAGCGGTGATTCGTGATATTAATACGACTGTCCGCCGTCGCTACCCAATCGCCCAGGTAGTACTATTTCCAACCGTTGTGCAGGGGGAAAAAGCTGCGGCTGATATTACCCGCCAAATTAAGCGGGCTGATGAGATGGGAAACTTTGATACCCTCATTATTGGTCGTGGTGGTGGTTCAATTGAGGACCTCTGGCCGTTTAATGAAGAAATTGTGGCACGGGCAATTGCAGATTGTCACATTCCGGTTATTTCATCAGTCGGACACGAAACCGATACGACAATTGCTGATTTAGTTGCTGACCAACGCGCGGCAACGCCAACTGCGGCAGCTGAATTAGCAACCCCCCAGCGCCTTGATGATACATTAATGTTACTTCGCGATTTTCAAAACCGCTTATTCAATACGATTAAGGCCCAGATTGATTTTGATAAGAAACAATTGGCTAAGCTTACGCAGAGCTATATTTTCCAACAGCCAACCCGGTTGTATGAAAACTATACCCAAAAGGTTGACCAGCTGACCCAGCGGCTGAACCAGCTCCAGCAGGTTCGCCTAACAGATGTTAATAATCAGCTTACCCAGTTGCGGAATAAACTACTGGCTTATACGCCGCAGCGGCAGATTAACCAGGACCAAGAAGCACTGGAACAGTTAACAACCCGCTTGCAAAATGCTATTCAGGCAAGGGATAAGCAGGCCCGGCAAGCGGCAGAGTCGTTGGTTAAACAGCTACACTCACTTGATCCACTAAAGATCATGGAGCGAGGCTACACGTATGTAACTAAGGATGGCAAGGTTGTTAATAAGGCAGCCCAGCTCACTGCCGGGGATCAGATGATCCTGCACTTTGCCGATGGTGATGTTGCGGTAACAATTACGGATATTAAGGAGAAAAATAATGGCAAGTAAAGAACCAAGCTTTGAAGAACAACTGACGAAATTGCAGGGAATTGTTAACCAGCTTGAGCAGGGAAACGTTCCGCTGGAAGAAGCTATCCAACAGTTCCAGGAGGGTATCAAACTGTCAAAGGACCTGCAAAAGAAGTTAACCAGTGCCGAAAAAACACTTGGTCACCTAATTGATGACAACGGTGAAGAAAAAGAATATGAAAAGGCAACCGATGACCCAAGCAATAACGGCGGTGGCAACCGCGGCTTCGGCAGTGAAGACTAGGTGGAAGGTCCGTTAAACAATGGTAGATTCAATTGAAAAATTAAAGCAGAGGGTGGAGGACTACCTTGCGGCTAATTTAGCAGCCGACATTGACCAGAGTACCCTTTCAGCTTCAATGGTGTATTCCACCATGGCTGGCGGCAAACGTCTCCGGCCAATCCTCACGTTAGCGACCGTTGAACTTCTTGGTGGCCAGTTGAACGACGATATTGTTCGTGCGGCGACCGCGCTAGAACTTCTCCATACTTATTCATTAATCCATGACGATCTTCCCGCAATGGATAATGATGACCTTCGTCGTGGGAAGCCAACCAATCACCGTCAGTTTGGTGCTGGGATGGCAACCCTGGCTGGTGACGGCTTGTTAACCCTTGCCTTCCAGTGGGTGACCGATAACCAGTTACCAGCAGGAACTAAGGCCGAGTTGGCACTTGAACTTGCCAAGGCGGCGGGACCAGCTGGAATGGTTGCTGGCCAAGCCCGTGACATCGAAGGCGAGGGTCACCACCTTAACCTTGACCAGTTACGTTACCTCCACCGGCAAAAGACTGGTGCCTTGATCCACTATGCGGTTCTAGCTGGTGGGATAATTACTGACCAGCCAGCGGAAGTAAGGAAGTTGTTAGCTAAGTTCGGCGATAGTTATGGCCTGGCTTTTCAAATCTACGACGACCTCATGGATGTTGTTGGTAGTACGGCCCAGATGGGAAAAAAAGTGGGCAAGGATGCTGGTGAGCACAAGAATACCTACCCCGGACTGCTTGGGGTAGCAGGTGCTGAAGAACAATTACACCGTGCACTAGCTGGTGCCCGGTCAGCCCAAGCAGAACTTGCCCAGGTAACTGGCAATTCATTTGCTGCCTATGATGACTTTTTAGCGTATTTTAAATTATAAGGATAATTAAAATTATGGAAAAAGAACGTGTTGATGTTTTACTCGTCAAGCAGGGCCTCTTTGACTCTCGAGAACAGGCGAAGCGGTCAGTAATGGCGGGTGAAATTCTTGGAAAAAATAATGAACGTCTGGATAAGCCGGGGCAAAAGATTCCGGTAACTACTACCCTGCACATGAAGGGACACAAGATGCCCTATGTTAGCCGTGGTGGCTTAAAACTGGCCAAGGCGTTAAAAGTCTTTGACATCAGCGTTAAGGATAAGGTTGTTCTAGATATTGGTTCATCTACGGGTGGCTTTACGGATGTAATGTTGCAAAATGGGGCCAAGCTTAGTTATGCCCTTGATGTTGGTACTAACCAGCTGGTGTGGCAGCTCCGCGAAGACCCGCGGGTAGTGGTAATGGAACAGACTAATTTTCGCTATAGCAAGTTAGCTGACTTTACTCATGGTCAACCAGCCTTTGCGTCGATTGATGTCTCCTTCATCTCGCTGCACCTCATCTTGCCACCATTAGCCGGAATCCTCCAGCCAGGTGGGGATGTTGTAGCGTTGATTAAGCCCCAATTTGAAGCCGGCAAGGAACACGTTGGGAAGCACGGGATCATTAAGGACCACCATGTCCACAAGGAAGTGCTTAAGAAGGTACTTGCCTTTGCACGGGAAGACCATTTTGATATTCTGGGACTCGACTTTTCCCCGATTAAGGGGGGCCAGGGCAATATGGAATTCCTGGTTCATTTACGGTTGAGTGACCAGGAAGGTACAATGGATCCGGGGGTTGATATTGACCAAGTAATTGCAAATGCTGATCAGGAGCTCAATTAAGTGGGCCGAAGAAAGGTGGAATTGTAATGAAGAAAGCAGATCGCCAAAAAAAGATTCGAGAGATTATTACCGGACAGAGCATCGAGCGTCAGGAAGACCTGGTGAAAAAGCTCAATGACCTGGGGTTACAAGTAACGCAGGCAACGATCTCACGTGATATCAAAGAAATGCAGCTAATTAAAGTGCCCGCTGAGGGTGGCGGTTACCGTTACGGGTTGCCAGTTACCCACCAGCATGATGAAACCGACCAATTAGGGAATTCGCTTCGGGACAGCTTGGTAGAGTTAAAGCAAAGTGATCGCTTCTTGGCGCTAGAAGTTCGCCCGGGTAACGGACCAGTGGTAGCCAACCTGGTGCGCAAGCTCAAGGATCGAGGAGTCTTTACCACGATTGGCGACGACAGTAATGTCCTAGTCGTTTGCACTTCTGCTGACGAAGCAACCCGCCTCGCTGAATACTTTAATGAAATTGCTGAATAAGAGGAGTTTAGTGCAATGCTGCAAGAATTAACAATTGATAACTTAGCTATTATCAAGCACCTGAGCCTGGAATTCTCTGACCAGATGACGGTTTTAACCGGGGAAACTGGTGCTGGGAAGTCAATCATTATTGATGCTGTTGGCCTACTGGCGGGTGGCCGTGGTTCGCAAGAATTTATTCGTCGTGGTGAAGAGAAGCTCCGCCTGCAGGGACAATTCTCTTTGACGAGCGATCCTAACTTAATGGAATTGCTTGATTCACTGGGGATTGACCATGAAGATAATAGTCTGATTATCATGCGTGAAATTCACCGCAACGGGCGGAACACGATCCGGGTGAATGGTCAGCTGATCAACACCACCATGCTTCGGCAAATCGGCGCATACTTGGTTGATATTCAGGGGCAAAATGACCACCAGCAATTATTGCAGCCAGAAAAGCACCTGGGGATGCTTGACCAATATGCCGATAAGGAGGTCCGTCCCTTACTGACCAAGTACCGGGAACTTTATCATGACTACACTACTCTTAAGTCGGCGGTTGATAAAAAACAGGCAAATGAGCAGCAGTGGGCGCAGCGACTTGACATGCTTCGCTACCAGGTCAACGAAATTGGTGAGGCACAGCTAAAGGAAGATGAGGAAGAAAAGCTGACTAGTGAACGCGACCGGCTGGAACACTTCCAACAAATTAATAATGCACTGCAACAGGCAGTGGCAACCTTTAACGAAGGTGACACACCAGTACTTGACCAGGTTGCGACCGTGATGGAAGCAATTAATGGAATTGCAGAATTTGACGATGAATATGATTCACTAAGCAAGTCGCTTAATGACGCTTATTACGCGTTACAAGATGTGGCAAACGAAGCCGGGCAACAGCTCGACATGCTCGAATTTGATGACCAGCGCTTAAACCAAATCGACCAGCGTTTGACCTTGATTGGTGACCTGGAACATAAGTATGGGGATTCGGTTGCCAAGGTATTAGCGTACTACCAAAAGATCAAGAAGGAACTTGATTCAATGGAGGCGGCGACTGATTCAAATAGTGACCTTGAAGAGCGGTTATCATCGGCGGAAAATGACTTGCTCGCAACTGGTGAAAAATTAAGTCAGGTACGGCAAAAGGCTGCGCACCGCCTTGCTAAACAAGTTCACCAACAGTTGTCGGAGTTGTACATGGCTAAGGCCGACTTTGAAGTTCACTTTGGGAAGCAAACTGGGAAGGCCAAGTTTAACCCGGATGGAATTGATGAAGTCGAATTCTATATCCAAACTAATCCTGGGGAATCAATGGGGCCACTGGCAAAAATTGCCTCTGGTGGTGAACTCTCACGGGTAATGCTGGCACTGAAGACTATTTTTGCTGCAAATGAAGGGATTACCAGTATTATTTTTGATGAGGTTGATACTGGAGTTAGTGGACGGGTAGCACAAGCAATTGCGGATAAAATCCGCCTGATTGCGGCCCATTCGCAGGTCCTTTGTATCACTCACTTGCCACAAGTTGCGGCGGTTGCCCAGCACCACTTCCTAATTAAAAAAGGTGTTCATGATGACCGAACAACCACGACGGTTAAGAGCCTGACAGAAAAGGAACGGGTAAATGAGTTAGCCCGGATGTTATCAGGGGAGAAGATTACCAAGCTAACAACTGAGCACGCACAAGAACTTTTGCAAATGGCACACCCACAAAAATAGAACAGAAAAAGGCCCAGCGACTGACATAGTGATGAATACTCCTGAGAGGGAGCATATCAGAATATCAGACCCTGGGCCTTTTCTTATATTAGAGGTGGGCGATATAGCGAATCTGGTCGAAGCTCAGGATGTAGTTAACGTCCTGGTTAACTAATAGGTACCGCTGTGATCCTAGCTTCTTAAGGCGACCCTTCACATTTTCAGCGAAGCCTTCTTTACTAGCGGGTATCACCTGTAATGTCACCGTGTAAGACCTTTTAATCGCCTGATCAATAAATAGCTGGCGCTGCTTTGCTGGCTGAGGAGTCAGCAGGGTGACTTCATGATGAGTCGTTGCTTTAATTGGTTCATCGTCAAAAAGCTGGCCGATCACCCGGTTAAGTAACTGTGGAGTTTCCTTTAATAGTGAATGTGTTGTTAGCTGTTGCATGGTGTCACCCTCCGAACGTTTGTTTGCACTATTAGTATACGAACATCTGTTCAGGATTGCAAGCATAAATTTTAATGGCTGCTGAATAGTTGATTTTATCGCTTGGGTAGTGCATTATAGTAGTAATACGTTAAAATTTGATAGGAGTTACAAGATGGCAAATCGTGGAATGTTAATTGTCCTTTCTGGTCCTTCCGGTGTCGGTAAGGGGACGGTTCGTAAAGCAATTTTTGATCAAAATGATAATGATTTTCAATACTCTGTTTCAATGACAACGCGGAAGCCACGTCCTGGCGAGGTCAATGGTGTTGATTACTACTTTGTATCAAAGGAAGAATTTGAACACCACATCCAGACTGGTGGTATGTTGGAATATGCAAAGTATGTTGACAACTATTACGGCACCCCATTAAAATATGTAAATGAAACCTTAGATTCAGGGAAGGATGTCTTCCTTGAAATTGAAGTTAACGGTGCGATGCAGGTCCGTTCTAAGGTACCGGATGGGGTCTTCATTTTCTTGACGCCACCGGACCTGGATGAATTAAAGCAACGGTTAATTCACCGGGGAACTGATAGTATGGAAGTGATTAATAAGCGGATCCATAAAGCATTTGGTGAAATCCAAATGATGCAAAACTATGATTACGCGGTTGTTAATGACGAAGTACCACGCGCGGTTGAAAAAATTAAGGATATTATCCGGACGGAACGACTACGGGTTCCACGGGTAATGCCACGGTATCTTGAAATGTTAGGAGATTCAGAAAAATGATTCTTTACCCATCAGTTGATGAATTACTTAAGCGGATTGATTCTCGTTACTCACTGGTTATGTTAGCCAGCAAGCGGGCACACGAATTAGATAATGGTGCTGCACCATTACTTGAACACTATGAATCAAGTAAGTCTGTCGGCAAGGCACTGGAAGAAATTCTGGCCGACAAGGTAACCATTGATCCAGACCATACGGAAGACCTACAAGATTAATAATTATGCAAGGGACGAGAAAAAGTCCCTTTTTTATTTTAAAATTTTTCTCATTTTACTTTATTGAGTATTTACAATCTAAGTGCAACAGATTTAAAAAAATAAACCCATAGCGGGTAGAATATGTTTAACGACCAAAG
>NZ_CANDNW010000021.1 GCF_947387525.1 Limosilactobacillus viscerum | reverse complement strand
CTCGCAGATGATTCCTTTAGACCAATTTTACAATGTAGAGCAGAAATTTCCTGATCAACACTACTTGACGTAGAGCCGTTTATTTCTCTCTGGTTAGTATATGTTGGGCTTGCCTTCGAGCCCGCAAAATTTTTGGATAGAATCAATTTGCGATAGCTGTTATACTTAATTGTTAGACAATTTTGAATTAAGAGGAGAGCTTATTATGGCGGACCAATTAAACGCAATTTTCGAACAAATCAAAAAATACAATAAAATTATCATTCACCGGCACCAGCGCCCTGATCCGGATGCGATTGGTTCCCAGGTGGGACTGGGTGAAATTATCAAGGCATCCTTCCCCTACAAGCAGGTTTACCTGGTTGGTAAGCATATCCCTGGTTTTGATTGGATCGGGACCATGGACGAAATCGACGGCGAGACTTTTAATGATGCCCTCGTCATCGTTACCGACACGGCCAATGCACCACGGATTGATGACCGGCGGTTTGACAATGGAGATAAGCTGATTAAGATTGACCACCACCCAAATGATGAACCGTTTGGCGATCTGATGTGGGTTGAGCCCGATGCCTCAAGCTGCTCGGAAATGATTTATGATTTCTACCAGCACTTCAGCAATGAATTAACCTTGCCACAAAAGGCGGTCCATGCCCTCTATGCTGGAATTATCGGTGATACGGGTCGCTTCTTATACCCAGCTACCACCCCGCGGACAATGCTGGTTGCCGGAGCGTTGATGGCTGCCGGTGCAAATGCAGCCGAAATTAGTCAGCGCGAAAATGAGATTACAATCCCAGTTGCCCGGCTTTCGGCTTATGTTTACGAAAACTTGACGATCATGGACCACGGTGCGGCTTACGTAATTTTAACTGATGAAATTTTGAAGAAGTTTGGCCTAACTGAAGCAGGAACATCAGCCGTTGTTTCCCTGCCGGGTCGAATTAAGAGTGTTAGTGCCTGGGCAATCTTTGTCCAGCAAGAGGATGGCCACTACCGGATCCGCCTTCGTTCTAAGGGCCCAGTGATTAATGAGCTAGCTAAGAAGCATAACGGTGGTGGACACCCACTTGCTTCTGGTGCCAAGGCAGCCGATGAGGCGGAAATAAAGCAGGTTATTAGTGAATTGGACCAACTGACTAGCGCTAACTAACGGAAAGGATCAAAATGGCAAGTAATAATTTTAATGAATTTAACCTCAAGCCGTACCTCGTAAAAGCGGTCCAGGCAATTAATTTCCGCCAACCAACGCCGGTTCAAGAAAAGGTGATTCCGGATATTCTGGCTGGCAAGAGCGTTGTTGGACAGTCGGCAACCGGTAGTGGTAAAACCCATGCTTTCCTGTTGCCAATTTTTACCCGGATTAACCCTGACGACCAAGCAGTCCAGGCGGTAATTACAACCCCTAGTCGGGAACTGGCATACCAGATCTATAATGCGGCAAAGCAATTAAATAAGTTTGCTGACCAACCATTGACCATCCATAATTATGTCGGCGGGACGGATAAGCAGCATCAAATTGACCAATTAGAGCGGAAGCAGCCCCAGTTAGTTATTGGGACTCCTGGCCGGGTGTTGGACCTGATTAATTCACAACACCTTGATATCCATACGGCAACCATGTTTGTTGTCGATGAAGCTGATATGACCTTTGACATGGGCTTTTTAGAACCAGTTGACCAAATTGCGAGTCACTTCCCAGATAACTTGCAGATGATGGTCTTTTCAGCAACTATTCCCCAGAAGCTCCGGCCGTTTTTGAAGAAGTACATGGCTAATCCGGTTCTTGAAGAAATTCCGACGGAAACGGTCATTAATCCGGATGTTGAAAACTGGCTGATGTCAACGAAGGGCCAGGACAAAAACCAGTTGATTTACCGGTTGCTTACAATGGGTGAGCCTTACCTGGCATTAGTGTTTGCCAACACGAAGGAACGGGTTGAAGAATTAACCCGCTACCTCAGTGAACAAGGGTTAAAGGTGGCGATGATCCATGGTGGCTTGGAACCACGGAAGCGGAAACGAACGATGCGTCAGATTCGCAACCTGGACTACCAGTACGTGGTTGCAACTGACCTCGCTGCCCGGGGAATTGATATTGATGGGGTGTCCCTGGTTATTAACGATGACATTCCATCCGACCTGGAGTACTTTGTGCACCGGGTCGGCCGGACCGGTCGAAACGGGATGCCAGGGACGGCAATTACCCTTTATGCACCGGCTGAGGATGATTTGATTTCGAAGCTGGAAGAACGGGGGATTAAGTTTATCCCTAAGCAACTAAAAAATGGTCGAATTGTGACCACGCATGACCGTAACCGGCGGAAGAAGTATAAACGTCGCCAGGCAGAACTTGATCCATCGATGAAAGGTTACGTAAAGAAGACCAAGAAAAAGGTTAAACCCGGCTACAAGAAACGGATCAAGCGGGCAATTAAAGAGGATGAGCAGCAGAAGCGGAAGCTGGAATTGCGCCATAAGATTCGAAAGGCTAAGCGCCAGCGTCAACGGCAGCACCGTCGGGAGCGAAACGCCCGTTGATTTTTACCTGCCGGTTCGCTATAATATGGTTCGTTTGGGATATGCCTTAGAGGTAACCACTTTCAGAAACAACCGGGTTGCTGTGACGGTTGACTGGTCCTTTTGAGGTGCTCCCCATTCCGTAAATTGTGAATAAACCCTGGAAAAGGGAATAAAGAGGTAAACGAATTCCATCGTTGCAAGCAAAGTGGTACCGCGTCGGTAGGCGTCTTTGTTCGCAAGGGTGGATTTTGTTTTTTTGAAAGGAAGAGAAAAGTGAAGAAACTGAAAAAGTTAAATAGTGCCCAAGTACGGCGCATGTACCTCGACTTCTTCAAGGAACACGGTCACAAGGTAATGCCAAGCCAGTCCTTGGTACCAGTTAATGACCCAACCTTACTGTGGATTAACTCTGGTGTTGCCACGATGAAGAAGTACTTTGATGGGAAGGTTATTCCTGAAAATCCCCGGATGACGTCTTCACAAAAGAGTATTCGGACCAATGATATTGAAAACGTTGGTAAGACTGCCCGGCACCACACCATGTTTGAAATGCTGGGGAACTTCTCCGTTGGTGACTACTTCAAAGACGAGGTTATTCCCTGGGCATGGGAATTGCTGACAAGCGACAAGTGGTTTGGCTTTGATCCGGAACGACTTTATATTACCTACTACCCAAAGGATCATGATGCTTACAACAAGTGGTTAGAAGTAGGGGTGGCAAAGGACCACCTTGTACCAGACGAAGATAACTTCTGGGACATTGGTCAGGGTCCATCTGGTCCGGATACTGAAATTTTCTATGACCGTGGTCAAGAATTTAATAACTTGCCAGAAGACGATCCAGAAAGTTACCCGGGTGGCGAAAACGAACGTTACCTGGAAATCTGGAACATTGTTTTCAGTCAGTTCAACCACACACCAGAAAATACCTACGAACCACTTCCCCACAAAAACATTGATACGGGGATGGGACTTGAACGGGTGGTTTCCATCTTTGAAAATGCACCAACAAACTTTGAAACCGACCTGTTTATGCCATTAATTAAGCAGGTTGAAGAATTGTCTGATGGCAAGAAGTACGGAGCTGATAAGGCTGACGATGTTCAATTCAAGATTATTGCTGACCACATTCGGACAATTACCTTTGCCATTGGTGATGGTGCACTGCCATCTAATGTTGGACGTGGTTACGTTATCCGTCGTCTTCTTCGCCGTGCCGTCGTTGCCGGTAAGAAGCTGGGAATCGATGACCCATTCCTTGCCAGCATGGTACCAACGGTTGGTAAGATCATGGAAGATTACTACCCAGATGTTTTAAAGAATGCAGACTACATTGCTTCCGTTATCAAGTCTGAAGAAGACCGGTTCAGTTCAACGCTGAACGGTGGCCTGAACCTGTTAAACAGCGTGATTAACGAAGCAAAGAATGGCGGCAGTAAGCAAATTGACGGGCGGACCGCCTTTAAGCTTTATGATACATACGGCTTCCCAATCGAATTGACCAAGGAATACGCAGCAGATGAAGGCTTGACGGTTGATGAACAGGGCTTTGAAGCAGCCATGACTGAACAGCAAAACCGGGCCCGGAATGCGCGGGACATGGACAACGGGATGGGGGTTCAAACGGACCTCTGGACTGACTTCAAGGAAGACAGTAAGTACGTTGGCTACACCGACTTAACAGTTGACAATGCCAAGGTAATTGGCTTGGCTCATGACGGTAAGCAGGCTGATAGTGCTGAACCCGGTGATAAGGATATTGAAGTTATTTTTGATGTCACACCATTCTACGCTGAAATGGGTGGCCAAGTAGCTGATACCGGTGACATTATTGATAATTACGGTAAGAAGGTTGGCCGGGTTATTGATGTTCAGCATGCGCCAAACCAACAAAACCTGCACCGTGTTGAGTTAACGGCACCCCTCAAGAAGGGAGCTCGTTATAAGCTGGTTGTTGACCGTCTTCGCCACTTGAAGATTGAAAAGAATCATACGGCAACCCACTTGCTTGACCAGGCATTGCGGAACGTTCTTGGCGGACACACGCAACAGGCTGGTTCGCTGGTTGAAGAACACTACCTTCGTTTTGACTTTAACCACTTTGGCCAAGTGACCGTAAAGGACTTAGCAGCGGTTGAAAAGATGGTTAATGAACAAATCTTCAAGGAAATTCCGGTTAAGACCGTTGAAACCGACATCGATTCGGCTAAGGAAATGGGAGCAATTGCCCTCTTCTCCGATAAGTACGGCGACAAGGTTCGGGTTGTTAAAATTGGCGACTACAACACTGAATTCTGTGGTGGTGACCACGTTAAGAATACTAATGAACTGGGCCTCTTCAAGATTGTTTCTGAAGGTGGGGTCGGTGCTGGTATTCGCCGGATTGAAGCGGTCACTTCCAGTGATGCTTATGAATTCTTGCAAAAGCGGAATGCAATGTTGGAAGAAGTTGCTGGTGACTTGAAGGTTGCCCAAATTAAGGAAGTTCCACACCAAGTTGCTAGCCTACAAGACGAACTGAAGAAGGCTAATAAGCAGGTTGAAGCTTTGCAGGCTAAGATTGCTGCCCAACAAGCCAACAGTGTCTTTGATAATGTTCAAGAGACCAAGAATGGTAAGCTGATTGCTGCGGAAGTTAAGGTTGCAGGGATGGGCCAACTCCGTCAACTGGCTGATAGTTGGCGGTCCAAGGGCTTGTCTGATGTACTGGTCCTTGGTACTGCTAACAATGGCAAGGCAAACTTATTAGTTGCTGTTAGCGATGACAAGGTCAAGGCTGGCTTAAAGGCCGGCGACTTGATTAAGTCAATTGCCAGTGCAATTAAAGGTGGCGGTGGTGGCCGTCCAAACCTTGCTCAGGCTGGTGGTAAAGACCCAGCCGGCATTCCTAATGCACTGAAGTTAGCAAAGGAATACATGGATAAGTAATATGATTAAAGGCTGAAGAGGGCTGTGATGCAGCTCCCTCAGCTTTTATTATTCCTGAAATGTCAAATTAAGTTAGAAATAAACTAACTGTGCATCTGTGAGATTCTCTATGAATACCTCAAGCGGTGTACGGTAGTGAAGTGACTTCCGTGGAATCCTATTTCGGTACGACATTAGCTGCGTAACTAATTCGTCTGGTAAATTGCGGAAGTCTTTTCTTTTACTCAAGCCATCACGATGAAGCAACCCATTAGTATTCTCATTCAAGCCACGTTGATTGGGTGCGCCAACTTCTGCAAAATAGGTTTGAATGTCATGTTTATTGGCGATTTCACGCCAACCAGCGAACTCCTTGCCATTGTCAAAAGTGATGGACTTAAATAGGTGGCGTGGCATTTTTGAGAGCCACTGATCTAAATGATAGTTCACACTTTCAGCGGTCTTGTAGTGGACATTAAGAACAATCTCCAGTTTTGACTTCCTTTCGACCAAGGTCATGACTGCACCATGGTGAGCTTTACCTTGCACAGTATCAGCTTCAAGGTGCCCAAATTCATGTTGGTAGTCAGGGAAGTCTTGGTAGCGTTGGTAAATACTACGACCCAGTTGTCCCGCTTTACCACGATGTTCAACATAGCCATTGGGATGACGTTGTCCTTTCATTGGTAATTGGCTGACAGCGAATCCATATTGCCCTCGTTCAAACATACGATACAGGGTTCGCATACTACAACTGATGTTCATTTCATTGCGACCAATAATGGTATCAGGTGTCCAACCTTTCCTAATTTGGTTAGTAATGTAGTCTACTTCAGCATTAGGTAATGTTATTGGCTTCCGACCACAGCGGCGCTTATTGCGTTGATACTGTTTCAAATACTGCGTAATCGTCTTACCAGTGTTCAAGAAACGATAAACACGATAAACCGTCTCAGTGCTGCGCTTTAATAATTTTGCGGCAAGGTAAGCTTTAATATCCTGGCGATGAAAATCGGCTATGAGAGTTAATTCACGTGTGGTAAGATGTTTATAGGTCATTTGTGATTGCCTTTCTTTTGATTAGGGATACTCAAAAGTCTATCACAAATGGCTTTTTATTTTTCTAACTTAATTTTACAAACGGCGATTATTTAAAGATATTGACAATTTTTATGGGTAGTCGGGTCACGTTAATTGTGATTTCAACTTGGTTATAGTAGAATATGAACTTAAAGAGACTATTTGGAGGTGACGATTGATGACAACCAATAATGATAAAACAATGTTCTTTGACTTTGGCCAAGAACGCCAGGAAGACATCAAAGAAACACTTAAGACCGTTTACGAGTCACTAGAAGAAAAGGGCTATAACCCAATTAACCAGATTGTGGGGTACTTGCTTTCTGGAGATCCGGCATACATTCCACGGCTGAATGATGCACGTAATCTTATTCGCCAACATGAACGTGATGAAATCATTGAGGAATTAGTTCGGTCGTACCTGAAGAATAATGGTGAGACTAAATGAGATTAATGGGTTTAGACATTGGTTCAAAGACAGTCGGTGTGGCGGTTAGTGACCCCCTCGGTTGGACTGCCCAGGCAGTTGAAATAATTCCAATCAATGAAGACGAAGAAGTATTTGGGATTGACCGGGTGGCCGAACTTGCCAAAAAAGAACAAGTGGCAGGTTTTGTGCTGGGGTTGCCCAAAAACATGAACAATACCGAAGGACCGCGGGTGGATGCTTCCAAACATTATGGTGAGTTACTTAAGAAGCATTTTCCAGATATCCCCGTTGACTTTCAAGATGAACGGTTAACCACGGTTGAAGCTCACCGGATGTTGGTTGAAGAGGCGGACATTTCGCGGGCAAAGCAAAAAAAGGTCATTGACGAAGTTGCCGCTACGTTTATCTTACAAAGCTACCTTGACCGCCATGGTCGGTTAGTGCAAAAACTGAAATAAAGGATGGTTAAAGTGACTAAGAAACAAAACAATGAGGACAACCTGATCACGTTAATTGATGAAGATGGCAATGAACAGCTCTTCAAGGAGTTATTTACCTTTGATTCCGATGATTATGGGAAGTCATACATTTTTATTTACCCTGCTGAACAGGAAAACGATGAATCAGTTGATATCCAGGCCTACATCGTTGCTGACAATGCTGATGGTGACGGTCAAGACCTGGTACCAATTGAGGACGATAAAGAGTGGGATATGGTTGAGCAAGTACTCAACACCTTCCTTGATGATGACGGAAATTTTAAGGCATAAATAAAAGAGTAAAATAAAATGCTACCCCGTCTTTGACTGGGTAGCGGTTAATTACGTGCTGTAATCTTCAAAAATTTAGGATACGATTAGGGGGCTGTGACATAAGTCTTCTACATGGATAAAGTCAACAGCGCGGCATGAATTGCCCTCTAACGTTCGCTTACTAGTGAACGCTAGGGGGTTATTTATGCTCAGTTTTGTTAGGCCCGTAAAGCGACAATCGACTTTTACCAGCCCCTGTTGTTAATTGATTTCGTAAGTGAGGCAAAAAATGGTTTTAACCACATTAATTATCTTAATTTTAGTGGGATGCTTTATTAATGGTCACCGGCGCGGCCTAATCATGATGGCACTGTATAGTGCGACCTACTTTGTTAGCTGGTTAATTGCACGGGTGGCGGCACCGGTAGTTGGTAACTGGCTAGTTAACCTTTTGCCAAATGTTGCTGATAATGCCTCCTATTCCGGGCGGTTGCTAGCGGCAGTTGACCTTAATGACTTCTTTAGTCGGGGAATTGCCTTTATTGTGGTATTTTCGCTTGCGTCATTTTTATGCCACTGGATTGTTCGTCAATTTCGCTGGGTCAAGCGCGTGCCAATTATTGGGACCGCTGACCGGTGG
The DNA here is from genome assembly GCF_947387525.1 of Limosilactobacillus viscerum. GTDB lineage: Bacteria > Bacillota > Bacilli > Lactobacillales > Lactobacillaceae > Limosilactobacillus > Limosilactobacillus viscerum. Next base: position 21,926 of record NZ_CANDNW010000021.1, on the reverse strand, counting down.
CTTGGTGGTGCTTTGTCTTTTTTAATTGGTTATGTAATTATCTTTCTAGTTTTAATAATTACTCAGTTATGGCCGGCAGAATGGTGGCAGATGCAAATTGCTAATTCTGGCTTGGCACGGTTAATCATCAACCAGACGCCAATTTTAGCTCAGTTAGTTTTACATGCAATTGGATAGAGGAAGTAGAAGAATGAACCATAAAATAATTGAAACATTAGAATTCGATCGGATAAAGGGAAAAATCAATCAATACTTAGTTTCGGCGGCTGGACACCGGGAATTGACAGAGCTAATGCCTTCAGCTGACTTTTCAACTGTTCGGCAACGACTGACAGAAACGACTGATGGGGCCGATATCTTACGCTTGGAGGGCGGAATCCCGCTCCCAAAGTTAGCCGATATCAAGCCACAGATGAAGCGGCTAAAGATTGGGGCAAACCTGAACGGAACCGAGTTGGCGCAAGTGACAAAGGTTTTGCAGGCCAGCCTGAGTGTTGAAAACTTCTTTGAAGAAATGCGCGAGAAGAAGATTAAGCTGCGGACCCTACAAGACTCTGTTGACCGGCTGGTGACAATTCCATCAGTAACCACCCGTTTGGTGCGGTCAGTTGACCCTGATGGTCGGATTAACGATGAGGCCTCTAGTAAGTTACACGGGATCCGCCAGTTAATCAGCAAAACGGAGGGCGAGATCCGCCAGCAGATGGAACAATACACGCACGGCAAGAGCGCCAAGTACCTTAGTGAGCCAATCGTGACGGTTCGTAATGACCGGTTTGTGGTTCCAGTCCTTGCACGCTACCGCAATAAGTTTGGCGGGGTAGTTCACGACCAGAGTGCCAGTGGGCAAACCCTGTATATTGAACCAGGGGCTGTGATGGAAGATAACAACCGTCTTCGCCAGGCCCAAATTGAGGAAAAACAAGAGGTAATCCGGGTGTTGGCCGAATTATCAGCACTGATTGCGCCGTACCGTCATGATATTTTGAATAATGAGCAAATTCTTGGTCACCTTGACTTCACCAATGCAAAGGCAGTTTATGCTCACCAGATGAAAGCGAGCCTGCCATTGCTGTCGGCAGATAACCATATTTTGCTGCGGAAGGCATGGCACCCCCTGATCCCACGGGAAAAGGTTGTTGCAAATGATATTAAAATTGGTGATGATTACCAAGCAATCATCATTACTGGTCCCAATACGGGTGGTAAAACCATTACGCTGAAGACACTGGGGATTATTCAGTTAATGGGTCAGTCCGGCTTGTTCATCCCAGCTGAAGAAGGAAGCACGATTGGTGTCTTTGATAATATTTTTGCTGATATTGGTGATGAACAGTCACTGGAGCAGAACTTGAGTACCTTCTCTGGCCATATGGATAATGTCAAGGCTATCCTGGATCAGATTACTAGTCGCAGCCTGGTCTTACTGGATGAATTAGGTGCTGGGACTGACCCGAAGGAAGGGGCTGCACTCGCAATGTCCATTCTGGATGAGATTGGTCAAAAGGGTAGTATGGTCGTGATTACCACCCACTACCCAGAATTGAAGGTCTATGGCTATGACCGGGCAAAAACAATCAATGCCAGCATGGAATTTGACCAGGAAACCTTGCAGCCGACTTATCGCTTGTTGCTGGGGATCCCTGGACGGTCGAATGGGCTAGAAATTGCCCAACGGTTGGGAATTGACCGGGCGGTTATCCAAGAGGCACAATCGTTAGTTAGCGATGATAGCCAGGACTTGAATGCCATGATTGGTGAGTTGGTTGAGCAACGGAAACTGGCTCGTGAGGAAAGTGAACGCTTAGAAAAGTTGGTAGCAAAAAACAAAGCGGACCAGGCAGAACTTACGCAAAAACTTGACCGCTTCAACGAACAGCGTGATAAGCTGCTTGACCAGGCGCGTTCACAGGCTAACCACCAAGTTTCGATGGCAAAGAAGAAGGCTGATAAGATCATTCACCACCTTCGTCAACTAGAAGCGCAACAGGGTGCTAATGTAAAAGAAAACCAGTTAATTGACGCACAAGGGGCATTAAACGCGCTGCACCAGGACAATCCACGCTTACGGCATAATTCAGTGTTGAAACGGGCAAAGGCCAAGCACGACCTTCACCGTGGTGATGCAGTCTTGGTTAAGTCCTATGGTCAGCATGGTGAACTGCTCAGTAAGCGGGGAAATCATAAGTGGGAAGTCCAGATTGGAATTCTCAAGATGGAAATCGATGAACAGGACTTAGAGAAGGTTTCGAAGAAGGACCTGCCAAAGGGTGGTAAGGAGAAGCGGCCAAGTCGGCCAGCAGTTAAGACAACACAAACTCGCCACACTTCTGCCCGCCTGGACCTCCGTGGCCATCGTTATGAGGAAGCAATGAGTGAGCTCAGTAACTTCATTGACCACGCCCTGCTTAATAACCTGTCATCGGTTACCATTATCCACGGTAAAGGAACAGGCGCACTGCGGAAGGGTACCCAGCAGTACTTGCAGAGTAACCCCCGCGTCAAATCATTTTCCTATGCGGCACCAAATGCAGGTGGCGATGGTGCAACAATCGTTAACTTATAATTAGTAAGCAATCATGGTGACTTTAGAAGTAACCTTTGGTAGAATACAGGTAGAATAAATAGGGAAGGTGTTTAATGATGGCAGTAAAAGAAACTACTGATCAAACATTTGAACAAGATACGGCGGAAGGTGTCGCATTAATCGATTTTTGGGCAACATGGTGTGGTCCATGTCGGATGCAGTCACCGGTTGTTGAAGCATTGTCCGAAAAGATGGATAATGTAAACTTCTTCAAGATGGATGTGGACCAAAATAAGGAAACAGCGACTAAGTTTCGGATTATGAGCATTCCAACCCTGATGGTGAAGAAGAATGGGAAGGTTGTTGACCAAATCGTTGGTTACCACCCCCTTGAACCACTAGAAGCAATTTTGCAACAATACACTGATTAAGGAGAATGAGCGGTGATACAAGCCGGTTTGCAGAGGACAGTTGTTAACGGAACGAGCTAGTGATTGTCCGTCGCTAGACACTAAAGTCATGGGTTGTGTCACGCAAGATCTCTGGAATATTCGAAGCAAAAAAACAGGAGCCCGTGATAAAAATCGGTTTTACCACGGGCTCCTGTTTAATTTTAAATCTTATAAAGATAGTGCAGAACGCTAAAAAGTTGTTCCCAGAATTACTTTTCCTTGTTTTTCTTTTCCCGTCTTGTCCGACGATGACGACCTGGCTTTTGGCGCTTTTTCGCTTCATCCGGACTAGCAGCTTGCTCCTCACCCGGAGTATGGATCTTAATAAAGGTGGCCAACTCAGTACGTTCAGTATTGCTGTCCGTCTGAGGGTCGTTTTCTAGTAAGATATCCACATAGTCGTGATGGCGGTCATTAATTTTGCCCTCAACTACTGTCCCAAGCTGGAATTCGATTTCTTCAGCTAGGAAACCACATTCGAGGCCAAACGAGGTTTCCTCGTCATCTTTTTTAATCCGTCCCGCGACAATTGGGCCACCAAGACGCCATACTTGGCTAGTATTAGTCTTCTTTTGCAAGCTGAGGTCGCCCAGGCCAAGCTGATGAGTCAAAGTAACAAGTTCATTTGGTGAAGCGACGGGGTATTGGCGGGCAAGGTCCTTCCCGATCCAATACAGCATTTCGTCGGTCTCCTTCCCTAGAATTGATGGAATAATGACATCACGGAGGGTTCCGTTGATCAAGCCTTGCGGGCTATTCAGCAATTCGTCATACAGTTTTTGACTCATGGTTTATGTTCGCTCCTTTTTAACAATCAGTTATTATTATACTTAAATTTACTATGGATAGTAGGGACAATTTTTAAAACTTGCAAATTCGTGATATTAAACCGATAATGTAGTTTCAAGTAATTATTACAAAATTAGTGAGGTGGCAAAAATGGATAGACGTCCCATTGGAGTGATGGACTCAGGCCTGGGTGGACTTTCTGTTATGCGGGTACTGCGTGACGAATTACCGGCGGAATCATTAACCTTCGTTGGTGACCAGGGTCACTTCCCTTATGGAACCAAAAGTCAGGCGGAGATTCGTCGACTGTCATTAGCAATTGGTCACTTTTTAGTACAGCAGGACGCTAAAATGATGGTGATTGCTTGTAACACTGCGACTGGTGCTGCATTGTCAACACTGCAAAAGGAATTACCAATCCCGGTAATTGGCGTAATAAGACCCGGGGCAGCAGCTGCTTTATCAACCGGTGCGCACAGGGTCGGTGTGATTGGCACTGATTCAACCATTAAAAATGGGGCTTATGAAGCAACACTTCACGACCTGCAGCCAGACGTCGAAGTAGTTAGCCAGCCTGCCCAGCCGCTGGTATCAATCGTCGAACATGGTCAGACGGGGACGGCTCAGGCACAATTAGCGGTGGACAAGTCATTGCAGGTTTTTGACCACCAAACAGTTGAAACCTTAATCCTTGGCTGTACCCATTTTCCTTTTTTACGAAAAGAAATTCAACAAAAAATGGGGTCGAATGTCCGCCTGGTAGATCCGGCTTTTGAGACCGTGCAACAAGTTAAACGAAGCCTGGCAGAACAATCGCTACTTGCACCGGAAGGAAATCCGTTTCGGCGTGTTAACCTTTATTCAACTGGCCGCAAGGAAGACCTGCAGCGCGGTGCAAACCAGTGGTTAGGCGGTCGTTATAATTTATGTAATCATCTGGATTTAGAAGAGGAGTGAGCTCAATGGCAACCTTGGTAATTGCAACTAAAAATGAGGGTAAAGCCCGGGAATACCGAAAAATGTTTGCACCCTTTGGAATTGAAGTGAAAACCTTGGCCGACTTTCCATCCTTTACCATTAATGAGGATGGGAAGACCTTTGAAGAAAACGCCGTGATTAAGGCTAAAACCGCCGTTGACCACCTTCACCTACCAGTAATGGCTGATGATTCCGGCCTTTGTGTTGACGCCTTGAATGGAGCACCTGGTGTTCATTCTGCTCGTTATGCCGGGGACCATGATGATGCGGCCAACAATGCTAAGTTGCTAAAGGAACTAGCAAACGTTCCTGATGAACGGCGGACCGCACACTTCCACACGACAATTGTTGCACTTAAACCAGACGGGGCAAAGCTTGTCACTAATGGACGGGTGAATGGCCGAATCCTTAAGCAGCCACGAGGAGAAAACGGCTTTGGTTACGACCCCCTTTTCATGCCAGATGAGTATCAAGAGCGGTCGATGGCTGAACTAACCGCCAACCAGAAGAACCAGATTAGTCATCGTGGTCGGGCTCTCCGTGCGTTTATGGATAAGTTTACGGGGTGGTGGCAAGCATGACCAAAGCACTGATCATTAGTGATAATCATGGTGACCGCTCGATTCTTGAGACAATTGTTAACGGTTGGCAAAATAAGGTGGACTTGCTGATCCACTGCGGTGATTCAGAAATTAGCGCTGATGACCCGCTAATGCAAAAGTTTATCCGGGTAGCTGGTAATAATGACTGGCACCTTGGTTATCCTGACAACCAGGAGCAAGTGGTAGGGGGACAAAAATTCTTTGTTACCCATGGTCACCGCTACCAGGTGAATTTTTCAATGACACCGTTAATGTTGAAGGGAGAGTCCGTGGGTGCCGATGTTGTTTGCTTCGGGCATACCCACCAACTGGCTGCCACTATGGCGCAGGGAATGCTACTGGTTAACCCGGGGAGTATTTCACTGCCGCGGGGGCAATATGCTAATATTGGTGGTACCTTCGCAATCGTTGAAGCAACGGACCAGCGCTTTGTTGTGGACTTTTATAACCGGCAATCAGTGGTGCAAAAAGAGTTACACCAGGAATTTACGCGTAAGGAGCAGTAATCAATGATTGATCAACACTTGCAGGCAATGTTACTAGCCCACCGAGAAAAGTTTTTAATTCCCGCCAGCATGGTGGCGACAGTTAACGTTACCAACAGTTTAGACCATGCTTTCTTGATTTTGACTAAGAACCAGTATGCAAAAATTGTGGTCGTTGACAATGACAATCATTTTTGGGGATTGATTTCACTAGCAATGATTGCTAACCGGCTAATTGAGACGGAGAAAATCAATGTCAACAACCTGCATAAGTACCATGTTGCTGATGTTATGCAGACGGATGCACCGACCATTACGGACCCGTTTGATGTTGAGGAGAACCTCCACCTCTTAATTGACCAATCATTTTTAACGGTGGTTGACCACGATAACTACTTTCGGGGAATTGTGACCCGGCGCGAGTTATTGAAAGCTGTTAACTATACTGTTCACCGCTTTGACCACTTTTATGACGTCCACGAAAAAGAAGAAAATTAAACGGGAGCAAGACAAAAAACGATCTCGGCGCGAAGCCGGTTTAGTATCCCGTGAACACAAATGAGGTCCAGAGTTCGTCATTTGACGGATTCTGGACCTCATTTGTCTATTAATCCTCATTTTTTAGAAGATGTTGGATAACCTTAAGGACGCCATCATGGTTATTATCTAGCGGCGTGACATGGCCCGCCTGCATCCGGATTATCTGGCGGGCATTTTGCATGGCGTAACTTTGCGAAGTCATTGCTAGCATCCCCAGGTCATTTTCATTATCACCAAAAGTGACAATTTCATCATCAGCAAGGTTGAACCGGTCCTGGAGGTATGCGAGGCCATTACGTTTGGTCCCCTTAGCATCCCCAATCAGGTCGGTATTAAAACCAGAATTCTCAATTACAAGTGAGGCCGGAAGGTACTGGTCAAGAGTGTCGGCCACCCGTTTAAGGTCGATATGGTCCGCAAAGTTAATGGAAATCTTGGTAAATTGTTGTTCGGGAAACGTGGTAAAAATATGCCGGATGTTTGGTACCCGTTTCACGTTTTCATAAAACAGTCTAACCGTTTCAAAATTATGGTCGTCTATTTTTTGGTCGACGTATGACTGGTCGGCGCCAGAAACTACTAACTGGTTAATATCATTTGGACCGTAAAACCGGTCTAAAACGTGCATTACCCGGGCAAGGGCGGTTGATTTGATGGGGTAATTTTGAACCATTTCATGGCCAACGTGGATGACTGACCCGTTTTGCGAAATAAATGACATCTGGTCCAGGTATGAAGCAAATTCGCGGGCCAGGCGGGGGTAGCTAGAACCACTTGCGGCAACGAAGCGGATTCCGCGCTTGTTTAACTGGCGAAAAACTTTGTTAAACAGGTGGTGGTTATAAGTATGGTCATCGTGCAAAAAGGTACCATCAAGGTCGGTAGCAATTAATTTAATTGACATAGTGGTCACGTCCTTCCCATGATAGTGGTACATTTGCGGCATGGAGTTCTTTCAGGTAGGCAGCCAAGAATTTACTTGCGACCTGAGACTGGGTGCCACTAGTTACGGTAATTGAAACCCGGAAGACAAGTTGGGCATTGACCGTTACCGGACCGACGATGATCGGCTGGTCTTGCAATTCCGGTGTATCCTTTACTAGTTTTTCATTAACTTGGCTGACAATCTGGTAAATTTGCTCGATCTTCGCACTTGGTGAAATGTGGATATCGACGTTGGTAACCATGTTATTCCGTGAGAAATTTTGGACAATGGTAATTTGGCGGTTTGGTATGTAGTTGAGTGTCCCATCGGAACTAGTTACCTGGGTGGTCCGGATTCCTAAAGCGGTGACGGTTCCCTTAATTTGACCAAGCTGGACAGTGTCACCGACGTCTAGCTGCTGCTCAAGCAGGATAAAGAAACCATTAACCAGGTCACTCACAAACCCCTGGGCCCCAAGTCCAAGAGCAATACTGAATATCCCGGCCCCCGCAACCAGTGTACCCACCGGGACGCCGATCTCTGATAAGATTGCATACAGGAAGAAAAAGTAACAAGTATAGCGGTAGATATTTAACGTCAAGGTCTTAATGGTTGCTAGGCGGTTCTTATTCTTTAATAGCTGGTGCTTGTTTGATTCAAGAAACAAGTGGTTAATGATCAACCGACCAATCCATAAGATTAAAAAGAAGAGGAGGGCGGTGATAACGATCAGTAGAAGTTTGTTTAGTATTTGCCGCGAAATTTCGTGCCAGGACAGGTCGGTAAAGGCTAATTTGACCTGCTCAAGTTGCTTGTTCAATTGGGCATTTCCTGCGCCAATAATCATTTTGAACGCTCCTTCAATAAAAGTAATTCCTTTAATTGTAACAACTATCCGGCGTGGATGTCGATAGCCACAATTGTCGTTTTTCGCCGAACTGTGATATTCTATTGCTAACACAAAAATTAATGAGGAGGCGGAAAAATGACTTTTGGCGAATTAGCAGGGTTAATCGCTGCGATTGCGTTTTTAATTTTAGTTATTTTCTTATGTATCCTAATCAACCGGTTAAGCAAGACGATGCAGGAAACCAACCGGAGTATTTCCCTGTTAACCCATGATATGGATAGCTTGAGTAAGGAAGTTGAAGAAGTCTTAGGCAACACTAATTCCCTTTTAGAAGATATCAATCAGAAGTCAAGTCAATTAGATCCAGCAGTAAAGGCGGTTGCTGATGTTAGTCAGAGTGTAATTGACATCAATGAACAGGTACACGGGATGGTTGATAAGGTTAACGCCCAACGGGAAAAGAACCGTTTTGGCCTAAGTCTTGCGAAAACAGCTGGTAAGGCGGCAGTAGTCGGGCTATTTAACAAGTACCGGCAACGGCGGGCAAGCAAAAAGGAGGCCCAAGAAAATGAGTAAAAAGTTATTAACAGGAATCTTGTTGGGTGGCGCTGCAACGGCGGCTAGTTGGGCAATGCTTCCAACAAGCAAGCGTAATGAATTGCGGGAACAGGCAGCTAATAAGCTTAATGATATTGCTGACTACGTGACTGATTACGCACTAACCGCTCTCGATATCGTTGATGAACGACTGGCTGAGATGGATAATGCGGGTGTTACAGATAACCTTAAGGCGGCAAGGCAAAAGGTAAAGGATAAGAAGGACCAAGTTATTGACCACCTAACCAATGATGATTTTGATGCGCAGACTGCGGCAATTCGCGAAAAACTATCAAAAGCGAGCGCTGATGAAGCTGATGATGACGATATCGTAATTGATGCCACAAGCGAAGACGAAAAGTAACCTAAATATTATTTTCTTAATATAAGAAGCAACTGATTGCCGGTAGATAAAACTTACCCAGCAAAAAAGTTACTTCTTTTTTTAATCTTTTTTCGCAAACGTTTGCGAAATTAAAAGTTATTTGCTATATTAGTGTAGTTATGAAAAACATGAAAGCATGATATATCAATAAAGAAAGGGCTATCTTATGGAAAAACAAGCTGTAACAATTTACACTGTTGCCCGGGAAGCACGAGTTTCCATGGCAACTGTTTCACGGGTTGTCAACGGCAATCCAAACGTAAAGCCTGCAACACGGCAGAAGGTTCTTGATGTAATTAAGCGGTTAAACTACCGTCCAAATGCGGTTGCTCGTGGCTTAGCATCAAAGCGGACGACAACGGTTGGGGTAGTTATCCCTAGCATCACTAATCCTTACTTTGCTGAACTGGCATTAGGGATTGATGATATTGCCTCAATGTACAAGTACAACATTATTTTGGCTAATTCGGACTATGATGACGAAAAAATTTTGAAGGTAGTTCGTAACCTTCTTGCTAAGCAGGTTGATGGGGTAATCTTTATGGGTTACGACCTTTCTGACGAACTGCAAGAAGAATTTAAGAGTAGCAATACACCCGTTGTTGTTGCTGGCTCCATTGTTAATGACAAGGAATTACCAGCGGTCCGGATCGATTACCGGAAGGCGGCAAAAGAAGCAGTTGCGCGCTTGCTTGAACACAACCAGGGACAAGTAGCACTGGTTTCTGGTCCACTAAAGTACTCGATTAACAGTGACGCCCGGTTGATTGGTTATAAAGAAGCATTAGCTGATGCCGGTGTTAAGTACGATGACCAATTGGTAATTGAAACTGATGGCACGTATAAGTCAATTTATGACCAAGCAAAGGAACTGGCTGACAAGGGAATTAAGGCCGCTTATGTTACTAACGACCACCTTGCAGTGGGCCTGCTTAACGGTTTAACTGATAATGGCATTAGCGTTCCTGATGATTTTGAAATTATCGCCTCAAACGATACTAAGTATACACGGTTGTGCCGGCCAATGCTGTCATCAATTACCCAGCCGCTTTACGATATTGGTGCGGTTTCCATGCGGTTACTTACCAAATTGATGGAAGATAACAGCAGTGAAGAAAATGATGTTATCTTGGATCACAGTTTTGTAAGTCGTCAATCAACCCGTGGGTAAGGTGGCCTCGTAAGTGCAGACGCGTAGTGAATTACGAAAACAACAAACTGAACCAGAAAAGGTGCCAACAGCGCCAGTAAACCACCACCTTCGCTTTAGGATGGTCGGTATTATTTTCATGACGTTGCTAATGGTTAGCCTGGTACTTAACCAGACCTTTTTGAACAAGCGATTTGTAAGTCATGAAATTACCTCATCGACATTAGAGTCAGATTTATTAGACAGTGTTCATGATGGAATGTCGCAGTATGGAATCCCTGCTAAGATGTTGACGAAGAATGCTGCGGACAAGATAGTGCGAAAGAGTATTGATCAGGTATTTGCTGGTCAGCCAATCAGGGTTGACTTGAGCCCAGTTACGGACCAGTTAGCCGGTGAAGCCGACAGTCAGTTAGCTCAGTTTGGTATCTCAACTTCGCTTCTGCCGGCCGGGACTTCTGATGCAATTACGAGTAACCTTAATTCAGCGGTTAATTCACGAATAAATACGCCGCAAGTCACTGCCGCCATCAATGGTTTGCACACGGTTAAAATTGTTAACAGTACCGTGCTGGCCGTTTCGGCGGTTGTGGTACTTATTCTAGCCGTTCTTGCAATTTTTGGCCGTCATTTCCTGATGAGTTTTTCGTGGATAACGACAATTGCGCTGGTGGTCAGTGGATTATTGGTAATGATTACCCGGTCGATAATTCCCCAGTTAGCGCAAAACGCGCCAGATTACAGTTCACTTGCCGTCCAGTGTGCAAGTGATTTTCAGGGGACAGCCTTTACCTGGCTGGCAATTTTAGCAGTGCTTGCGGTTGCCCTATGGTTAGTTCGGTTAATTCGGCCGTTGGTTTCTTCGCGGCATTAACCTTGAATTTATAATGTTTTTTTGCTAAACTTTATCTGTTTATCACATTAATTAAAGAAAAGAGGAGTCAGTAATGTCAGGACATTCAAAATGGCATAACATTCAGGGACGTAAGAACGCCCAAGATGCTAAGCGTGGTAAGATCTTCCAAAAGATCTCCCGTGACTTATACCAAGCAGCTAAAGCAGGTGATCCTGATCCAGCCAACAACGCCCAATTACGGTTGGTAATCGACAAGGCGCACGCGGCTAACATGCCAAAGAAGAACATTGACCGGGCCATTGCTAAGGCTTCTGGTATCGGTGGTGCAAAGTTCGAAGAAGTTACCTACGAAGGTTACGCTCCAGGTGGTGTTGCCGTAATGGTTTCTGCTTTGACTGATAACAAGAACCGGACAGCTTCAGCAGTTCGTTCAGCATTTAGTCACTCTGGTGGTTCACTTGGTGCTAGTGGTTCTGTTTCATACATGTTTGACCGGAAGGGATTGATTGAAATCCTTCGTGATGGTCTTGACAAGAGTGAAGACGACATGTTGATGGATGCACTGGATGCTGGTGCCGATGATATGAAGGCGACTGAAGAAAAGTTCCAAATCTTCACCGACCCAAGTAACATGGCAACGGTTCGTGATGCCCTTCAAGGCGATGGTTACGAACTTGATACTGCTGAAGTTACCATGATCCCACAAAACCGGACGGCAGTTCCAGATGACAAGGTAAAGCAATACCGTCACCTGATTGATGAATTAACTGCTAATGATGATGTGGCCGACATCTACGAAACTGGTATTTTACCAGATGACGATGACGACGAAGAAGAATAACAAAAAGGCTGGAAGAAATTCCAGCTTTTTTTAGTTTAAAAAGCCTCCTTTACCGTTTTTAAAGGTGAGGGGGCTTTTTATGATGAAAGGGTTTGAAAAAGAAATTGCAGTCGCGATTGGTAGGCGGGCAGCGGACCTATACATTTTACCGTACCGCAAGTATTACCGCCTGCTGATGACTTGTCAAGGACAGCTGCAGGTTATTAAAGAGGTTTCGCCAGACTATGGGCAGCGCCTGATATCTTTTCTTAAATACCAAGCAGACATGGCGGTAAGTGAACACCGACGCCCACAGTTAGGGGCAATGGAATGGCAGCACGGGCCGGAAATCGTTAACCTACGACTGTCAAGTGTTGGCGATTACCAGGGACGGGAGTCGTTGGTGGTCCGCTTTATTTACCACCTGAGCGCAGCTAACTACCACATCTTATTTCCCGACCAGTGGCAGTATTTGAAGGGGCTGCTGCGACAACGGGGACTAATTTTATTTGCGGGACCAATGGGTTCTGGTAAGACAACTACCATGTACCAGTTAGCCCGGGGGATGGCAAATGAAAAAGTGGTTATGACAATTGAAGATCCCGTTGAAATTAATGAACCATCTTTTGTCCAGCTACAGGTAAATGAGCTGGCGGGGATGGATTATCAACAATTACTTCGTTTGGGCTTGCGTCACCGCCCAGACGTTTTTATTATCGGTGAGATTCGGGATCCGGAGACCGCCAAGATGACGGTGCGGGCCGCATTGAGTGGTCACCTCGTATTAGGAACAGTTCATGCCCAAAATGCCTATGGGGTTATTAGCCGGTTAGAACAGTTAGGGGTAACGCCTAGCTTTTTGTGCCAGACGTTAACGGGAATCTATTACCAGCGATTGATCCCAACATGCACCGGCCAACCAGCAGTTTTATTTGACTGCTTAGCAGGAGCACACTTGAAAAAAGCAATTGACCAGCAGGGAAAGCGGGGAATGAGTGATGAGTGGCGAAAGCACCTTGAATGTGCGTTTCAAAATGGTCAAATTACGGCGACGGTTAAAGAAGAATTTGCACAGGGATAGTTTTAACCAGGCGGCACAGGCTAAGTGGTTCCTCCTCATCGGGGACCTGCTAAGGGTTGGCTTTTCACTACAACGGGCACTGACGTTTACGATGGTAGTGATGAAGAAAAACCAGCGGACGTTAATGGCCGTTAACCAGCACTTAAAGGCTGGTGAATCGTTTGCCAATAGTGTACGGGAGTTTGTCAAACCGGACCTCTACTACCAGCTTGTTTTAGCAGAAAAACATGGCGAACTAGTAGAAACGTTAAATGAGATTGGTACAATCCTGGTTACCAAACAGAAGCAACGGCAAAAACTGCAACAGTTATTGCAATATCCGCTCCTTTTGTTATTCCTGCTAGGATTGTTGGTAATGGGGTTAAGCACCTATGTGTTTCCAGAACTAGCAAGCTGGCAAACTGAGCAAGGCCGGTCAACGTTAACTAGTTTAAAACAGTTTTGGCCCATCTTTGTAGGAGTCCTGATGTTAGGAGTGGCGTTACTAGTGTTAGTGACAGTTATTCGGTGGCGGAAGTTTTCTGCTGACCAACGGGCCCAGTGGCTGTGCGGACTTCCGCTGGTTGGCAAATGCTATCAGTTATATTACGGTTACTATGTTGCAAGCACGTTAGCCGTGCTCCTACAGTGCGGAATGTCGTTAAAGGAAATATTAACCGTTATTGATAATTTCTCGCCGCGTTCACTACTTTACTGCTTAGGGCAGGAGGTGCGCCAACAAGTAAAGCAGGGTGGCGAGCTTCGTCAGCTGGTATTAAACCACCAGTACCTACCAAATGAGGTGGCGGTTTTAATTAGTAAGGGGGCGACAGTAAAGGAGCTAGGCGATGATCTAGCGATGTTGTCAAAAATGCAGTTTAAACGCTTGATTAATCAGTTAGAGGGGATGCTAGCTTTAGTTCAGCCCGTCATTTTTATTGTAATTGCGTTAGTAATAGTTGGCCTATATTTGAGTATTTTGTTGCCAATTTACCAATCGGTCCAGGGGGTATATTGATGGTTAAAAAATTTTTTACAAAACGTCAGCCGGGTTTTACCCTGTTAGAAATGTCGATTGTCCTATTCATTATTAGCTTATTAATCCTAATTGTCTTGCCGAACCTTGCCCAACAGAGGAAACATGCCAACAAGGTTCATGGCAACGCAATGGTAGCCGTTGTCCAAACACAAATTGATGCCTATGAAAACGAGAGTGGCGTAAATAACGTGGACTATGCTACCCTGCAATCCAACGACTACCTAACTAAGGCCCAGGTGCAAAAGGCCCGTCGTGAACACATTGTAATTGTAAACGGGAAGGCATTGCAGCGATGAAACGGTGCCACGCTTTTACTACGATTGAAATGATCATTACGTTAGGACTAGTAGCAGTTATTATGCTGGTTGCTGGTCCACAGGTTAATCGTAGTAACCAACACCTAAGTGAACAGCGCTTTTGGCATTCTTTTCGTCAAGAGTGGCAAGTATCACGGACACAGGCACAAATTTTGCACCAGGGAACATCGATTTATTATTACCCACCGGTTAATGCAATTGTTTTTAAGGGGACAGGCCAAAAGGAGCGGTTGGTTCCGTTACCGAGTACGCTGCGAATTGATAAGTTTACGCCAATTCAAATGAAGACTGATGGCTATGTCCAGCCGGGGACCCGCCGTCTTTATTCCCAAATTGACCACGCTACTTACCGGATTGTGATTCAGATGGCGAGAGGCGAATATGATGTTAAAAAAGATTAGTGCGTTCGTGATGGCTGACAGTGTTTTAGCATTGGCGGTTATCAGCCTTGGTATTAGTTCGCTATTGATTTGTCAACAACAACTCAATCACTTGCAGGCTAAACACCTGGTTAAGCTAAATGCAGCACGGCTAGCCAAGGAGACCAGTGATGAGTACCACATTAGCGGCCAAAAGACAGTTCAACGGCGAAACGATTATCGTGCCGTTGCTAGTAGCAATCAGGTAACTGTTTATTATCAAAACCGGCCCGTGCTGAGGGTCAGCTAATGAAAAAACGGGCAGCCTTTACGTTAGTTGAATGTATTAGTGCATTGATCGTGACCAGCATTGTGGTGCTCTTAATTGGTTATGCGATGACAAGTGTTCGAACGATGGTGAAAAGGTCATTATCTAATACTGTTGACTGGCAGATATGTTTGCAAGAACTGGAATCGTCAAACCACCATTTTGTGCTGCAACATGCAAACAGTAAGACCATTTTTTTACTGGAGCAGACTAGCGGTAGGGAGTTTGAATTACGGGCGCTGGATCGGCTATACTTGCGGGCGTCTAATGGTGGCTATGTTCCCATTTTTAGTGGAATTAAGATGGACAGAACTGTTTTCCGGCAGTTAGATGACCAGCGTGTTTATATTAAGGTGGAACGAGACAATGGACAAGAACTCACGGGGATTGCTTGCTTTGAAGCAGATAAGTAAGGGCTATGTTTTGCTGACTAGTATGGTTGTACTAGGGTGCATTTGCTTTGCCTTAGTATTTCAGTACCGTTACTATGCACGGCAATACCAGCTTGAAGAACAGATTACGGCAAAATTGATCAACAAGACGAAGGAAAATTTACAGGAGAAAAAACAGCAGAATAGAAAGCGTTATCTTGAATTTGCTAATGATAATCGGTAAACTGGTATTGTAATGTTTGTCATTGATAGGAGGTGACATGGACATTGCAACGGACATCACAAAAGTTATTTGAGCTCTTCGACCAGGGAACGGAAATTTTACAGTCCGCGCTGCGGAGTTCATATTTGGATGCCATGCTAGAAAATGCGGAAAACGTGATCGATGGCCAAGTCGCTGTAGAGGATGGAGTGCCGGATCAAAAGACGGTTGAAAAACTTGATAAGTTGTATCAAGAGCTAAAGCTGAAGGATGCTGATGCTGAAACCATTCGGCAAGTAATCCAGCTGAGCTTCTTAAAGGTAATTCGCAAGGACGCCATTCAGGCCAACCACCAGATGACACCTGATACAATTGGCTTTTTGATGGCTTTTCTTATTGAGAAAATTTCAAAGTTGGACCGCCCATATTCAATTTTTGACCCGGCAGTTGGAACGGGTAACCTGTTGACAACGGTGATGAACCAACTTGAAAAAAGTAGTTCAGAGCCGGTTCATGGGTACGGAATTGATAATGATCCGTCCATGTTAGAGGTAGCAAGTGCAAGTGTTACTTTGCAGGGCCTCAAGGTGGACCTCTTCCACCAGGATGCAATTAACGCACTGGATATTCCGGAGTGTGACCTGGCAGTATCTGACTTGCCAATTGGCTATTATCCGTTAGACCAAAATACAAGCAATTACCAGACCCGTGCTAAGGAAGGCCATTCATATGTTCACCACCTATTGATTGAACAAGCGATGAACTACCTTCGTCCAGGCGGCTATGGTGTTTTCCTTGTACCAAGTAATATTTTCCAGACGAAGGAATCACAGTCCTTTGTTAAATGGATCCATTCAGTAGCTTACCTTCAGGGGTTAATTAACCTGCCAGCGGAACTGTTCGCTAACCCAAATGCGCAAAAAGCAATTTTGCTCCTTCAGCGTCATGGAAACAATAGTAAGCAAGCGGTTAAGGTGCTCCTGGGTGAATTTCCTTCATTTAAGAAGCCAAAAGAATTTAGTGACTTTATGCAGGAAATTGACCAATGGGTTAAAATGAATTTAAACAAATAAAAGGAGACAGTTCTTATGTCAAAATCAATTGCAGTTAATGCCGGAAGTTCTACTTTAAAGTTCAAGCTTTTCGATATGCCAAGTGAAGAAGTGGTTGCTTCAGGAACCATCGAACGGATTGGTGAAAAGATGGGCCATGCTAAGATTAAGTTTGGCGATGGTCAAAAGCATGAAGATGAAGAACCATTTGCTGACCACGGTGCCGCAATCAAGTATCTCTTAGACAAGTTGATTGAATTAGGGATCGTTAAGAATTACGACGAAATTACCGCTGTTGGTCACCGGGTTGTTGCTGGTGGTGAATACTTTAAGGATTCTGCCGTTATCACTGATGAAGTGATGGACAAGATCGATTCACTGGCTGAATATGCACCTCTTCACGATCCTGCTGAACTGGTTGGCATTAAGGCATTTAAGAAGGCTTTGCCAAATGCATTTGCCGTGGCTGTTTTTGATACTTCATTCCACGCTGATATGCCAAAGATGAACGCCCTTTACAGTATTCCATACGAATGGTACGAAAAGTATGGTGCACGGAAGTACGGTGCCCACGGTACTAGTCACCGTTACGTTGCTGCCCAAGCTGCAAAGATGTTGAACAAGCCACTGGAAGACTTGAAGTTAATCACGATGCACATCGGTGCTGGTGCTTCAATTACTGCGGTTAAGAATGGTAAGTCATTTGATACTTCAATGGGCTTTACTCCGCTTGCTGGTATTACGATGGCTACCCGTTCTGGGGATGTTGACCCATCACTGGTTGCCTTTGTTGAGGAAAAGACTGGTAAGTCATCAGCTGAAATTATCGATGACTTAAACCACAAGTCTGGTTTACTTGGTATTTCAGAACTTTCACCAGATATGCGTGATATTTTGGATGCTGCTGATAAGGGTAATGAAAAGGCACAATTAGCTCTTGATATTTACGTAAACCGGATCAAGCGTTACATTGGTTCTTACATTGCTGAAATGGACGGAGTTGACGCAATCGTCTTCACCGCGGGTGTTGGTGAAAACAGTATTCCAGTTCGGAAGTTAATCACCGACAACATGGACTGCTTCGGTATCAAGATTGACCAAGAAAAGAACAAGTGCCATGGTGTTCAACGTGACCTTTCTGCACCTGATGCTAAGGTTAAGACACTGTTGATTCCAACTAACGAAGAGTTAATGATCGTTCGTGATATTGAACGTTTGAAGAAGGCACAAGCTAACTAAGACAAAATAGGAAGCAGCTAGGAAGCGGTTATAACTTCGTTTTTTGATGCGAAGGTAGCTGCCAAAAGCTTCCATGAACATAAATAGGGACCCAGGATCCGACTTTTTGCCGGACTTTGGGTCCCATTTATGTAGCATGTTATTATATTTTAATTGAAACAGTGGGGCTGACATTATGCCCCGTCACTTTGGAGGTGATTTTATGCAGTTTGTAACGGCAGATACTCATTTTTATCATAGTGAATTACTAGGGGTTGATAAGTTTGCTCCGCGACCGTTTCCTAATGTTGAGGCAATGAACCAGACGATTATTGACAATTGGAATGCCAAGGTGGGCGAAAACGATCTTGTATACCACCTCGGCGATATTGCCTTGTACTTTACAAAGCCACCGCGGAAGTCTTACGAAGCAGTTGAAGAAGTTTTGCGGAGTCTTCATGGCCGGCTAGTATTAATCAAGGGTAACCATGATAGTCGGGCATTGTTTAAGTATTTAGCGGCGCATAATTTCATGGTTAATGGCCAACCGAAGTATAGCTTTCATGATGTTGGCGTCCTGCTAAAGTATGACCACCGTCAATATTATTTAACGCATTATCCGATGATGTTGGGGATTGCACCGCAGATTATCAACCTTCATGGGCATATTCATCACTACATGGTCCCGGCGAAGGAAAATATTAATGTGGGGGTTGATGCACCGGAGATGGACTTTCTGCACCCCCGTCCGGCTTTTGGGGCACCAGTTAGTTTTGCAGAAATTGAAGAAATGATCAGTGCAAAGGCAGCAGCGTTAGCACAGCAAAAGTAAGATATATGGTATGATAAAAGAGTTTAATCGGATAGAGGAGGTGTGAGTTTGAACCGGGCAAGAATTCAAGATTATATTGACCAGCGTGAGGAACAGCGGGCTGATTTATACCACTATGAGCGAAAGGATAGTACTAATTTCTTGCTGAACGGTCACCAGTACGAATTGGTTAAGGAGTACCGGGATGGCTTTAATGGCGAAGAATTGGCTAAACGTTTTAGTAGCATCTTAAGCAAGTACGATTATATTGTTGGCGACTGGGGCTATGACCAGTTACGGTTAAAGGGCTTCTATGCGACAGATAATCCACTATATAACGTTGAACAAGGGGTGGAATCAATCGAAGACTACCTCTTTGAAGATTGTAACTTTGGTTGTGCCTACTTTATCATTCATAATGAAAGTGAAAGGATTCCACGCCAGCACCGTCATCGTAAACGGCGGTCGAAGGGACCGGTTATTAAGGAACGCCGGCGGAAGGTTAAGCAACCGGATCCTAAACACCGCCATCACCAGCATGCGAAGCGCGTAAAGGCAGGCAACCACCAACAGAAATTTGTTATTCATCAACGTAACCAAGGAGCAAAAAAGTAATTATGAGTCACCATTATCAAGGATATTTTATTGATCTCGATGGGACAACTTACAAGGGTAAGGAAAAGATACCAGCTGCGGCTCGCTTTATTAGTCGGTTGCAAGCAGCGGGGAAAAAGGTCCTGTTCGTTACTAATAACAGTACCCGGTCACCTGAATTTGTGGCAACTAACCTCCGTAATAATCACGATATTGATGTCGAACCTGGCAATGTTTATACGACGGCGTTGGCGACAGCAGACTACCTGGATGGGATTGCTGGCAACAAACGACGGGTATATGTCGTCGGTGAGAGTGGTCTACGTGAAGCCTTGGCAGAAAAAGGGTTCACAGTTGATGAAAAGGCACCTGACTTTGTAATTGTTGGTCTTGATTCACATGTTACCTATGAAAAACTAGAAAAGGCGGTACTACTTATCAGGGCTGGTGCAAAATTTATCGGAACCAATGCTGATAGTAACTTACCAAATGAAAAAGGGATGGTACCAGGTGCTGGCTCATTGGTTAAGCTTGTTGAGTATGCAACCCAGCAAGAGCCAGTAATGATCGGCAAACCGGAAAAAATCATTATGCAAATGGCATTAAAGCGGGTTAATCTTGAAAAGAAAAAGGTAATAATGGTTGGTGACAATTACCGGACTGATATTCAAGCCGCTATTAATGTGGGGATGGATAGTTTGCTTGTTTACACGGGATTATCCAAGCCAGAAGAGGTGGCCAAGATGGCAGTTCAGCCTACTTATACAGTGAGGTCTTTAGATGACTGGGACGTTTAACAGTAGAGCAAAAGCAGTATTAACGGTAGTGGTAATTACCATTGCGATAGTTAGTATCGCTTTTTTTATTACCTGTAATCTTTCACCGCTGTTTATTAGTTACCCGCTTCACCAGCTTAGCCTTAGTATTAAAGAGATAAATAGTGATTACTTTCGTTTACTTGCCTATTTAGAAATTCCGTGGACTAACCACCTTGAGTTAAAAAATATTACGTTATCCCCCAATGGTTACCAGCATTTTAGGGATGTTCGAAACTACCTATTGGCAAATGAGCTGGTAATGGTTGCCTCGACAATACTTTGTTTACGGGTGATTGGAAAAAGAAAACGGCGCAAACAACTATGGGAGTTGCTTGTGCCGTTAGAGTTAGTGATGGTGGTTCTCTTAATTGCCACTGTTTTGTTAGTGATTAACTTTCCAACGATTTTTGTTGGCAGTCACTATTTATTGTTTCAAAATTTAGATTGGGTTATGTCACCGCAGTCTAATGGAATTATCTTACTTATGCCGGTCAGCTTTTTTATGAAGTTATTTACCATTTGGATGGGACTAGTCTTTTTCTTCCTGGGCCTGTTGTGGTTGTGGATTCGTTTGCGGTTTTTGAAACTTTGATTTGAGGTAACCAGCAATTGCCGGAATTAAGGTAACGAAGATGATGCCGAGGATAATAACAGAGAAGTGTTCTTGGACGAATGGTAGGTTGCCGAAGAAGTAACCGCATGCACAACAGAGGGTAACCCAGGAGAGACAGCCGATAATACTGTAGGGAATAAAGCGGCGGTAGGGGAATCCCGAACCGGCAGCAGCAAATGGAGCAAAGGTCCGAATAATTGGCATAAACCGTGCTAATATTATTGCTGGTGCGCCATGTTTTTCAAAAAAGGCTTCGGACTTTGCAAGACTTTCTTTATTAATAAGCCGACCGAATAGTGAATGATTCGACAGACTTTTACCGATTTTATGTCCTATTAGGAAGTTAAGTGAGTCACCAGAAAGGCAGGCCACTAAAAAGACAATTGCAAATACCCAAATGTTTAGGTTGTAGCGGGGGTCCGCTGCAATTGCACTAGCAGCGAATAGTAATGAATCACCAGGCAGGAAGGGAAGGATAACTGCTCCTGTTTCAATGAAGATGATTGCAAATAGAATTAAGTAAGTCCAGTCGCCAAATTGATTTACTATTTGGATGATATGGACGTCGATATGTAAAATAAAATCAATAAGTGTTGCCAACGATATTCTCCTTTATCAATTTCTACATAATAATGGTTAACAGTGTTGAAGTTTATCAAGAAAAGCGCTTTTTGTGAAGTTGTGCAATGTAATATTAGTGGAAACGTAATAAATTGAAATTTGTTTAAAGAGGGCAATTGTTCGCGAAATGAGCGAATCGTTTCGTAATTTGAGCTCTTCGTTAAGTGTCCGCTTAAAAATAACAATGTTTACCGGTGGCATTGTAAAAATAATGTTCATCTTTGTCTGTCAGTTAATGAAGTTTTTTGTAATTTGTTTGTTGACAGTTGATAGTTAATCTTGTATAGTAGTTAACGTTGTCGAAAGGCAATAAAGACAGTTAATTGAGTTGATAAATTAAGTGTTGACGTTAACTGTTGAACATGATATATTATAAAAGCTGTCAATTTGATTGCTTGGGACTGATAAAAAAGTTCTTGACATCAAAATTGAAAGCTGATATAATAAGAGAGCTGCTTGCTAGCAGCTTGGTAGACCTTTGAAAACTGAACAAAGTTTCGACGAATCAAATGTGTAGGGTCTTCGATCACTTCGGTGATTGGAGCA
>NZ_CANDNW010000020.1 GCF_947387525.1 Limosilactobacillus viscerum | reverse complement strand
AGCTCCATCAACCAATAATCAATTGGTCAGTATTATTTATTTGAGTCCAGTGGCTAACTTATTCTTGAAATTTAGGAGGAAAAAATATTAACGGGAATCTTAACAGTAATTTTAGCGTTGAATTGCAGTGGACCAGTCCTTGCTTCGGCGGGTAGTGTTCAAGAATGGGCGTACCGGGACGCAGAACAGGCGGTGATCAGCGGTCACTTAGTAAGTGAAGAAGATGTGCGGCGTAATGGTGAGAAATACACCAGTGCCTTTCTAACCGCATTTGCTGAAGTGAGCCAAAGCTACGAACAGTTTTACCGACAAGGTGTCAATGATGGCCTCCATGGACAGTCCCAGTTGCCAAATAATAGTTCGTCAGTAGCAACGATTGCTTACCAACGTGGATATGATCGCGGAATGAAGCTCCGAACGACGTTTGACAATAAAAATTCCCAGCCAACAGTACCGGGAGACGTACCAGCACAACCAGTACCTGATCCTGGGGCTACCCCGGAGGAAGGCAAAGCAGATGATCAGGAATACGAGCCGCAAACGCCGACGCCGGACCAGGCTAAGTTTATTTCACGAATTGCGAAAAGCGCACAAAAGGTGGGAATGGAATATGACCTTTATCCGTCAGTAATCATTGCGCAGGCGGCATTAGAAAGCAACTGGGGTGCAAGTGACCTTGCTCAAAAGCCGTACCATAACCTATTTGGGGTTAAAGGAGACTTTAACGGCCGGTCGGTTCGTCAGCCCACCATCGAATATACCAAGGAGGGGAAGTCAGTTAAAATTCAGGACTTTTTCCGTTGGTATGAAAATGATTACCAATCGCTGTGCGACTATGCGGAGACGCTAAATGACCCTCTTTATATTGGGGTTCACCGGGGACAGGCGGCTAATTTTCGTGAAGCAACCCATGCCTTACTAGGAAAATACGCAACTGATCCTCACTATGACCGCAAATTAAACCGGGTAATTCAGACATACCAATTGACGAAGTATGACCACCAGGCGAAAAAAGGACTTAATGAAAAGCAATCAGTAAAGGCTTTACCGATTACGGAATCAACAGCCCACAAAAGTCAGGCAGCTAGTCTGACAAAGCACCGGTTGAGCTGGCTATCGGTTGCTGGCGGAGTGGGCTCAGCAGGGGCGCTCGGACTGTTGCGGCGGTTTGCTTTTAAGTGATTGGCAACTGTGAAAAAGCTTTTTTGGGGACCTCGGTTGGCCTTCGGGGATGCTTCTTTTCGCGATTACTCAGTAATATTCAGAATAAAAAAGGGAGATGGCAAAATCTGATTTTGTCATCTCCCTTAAATATAGTTATTTCCTGTTAGCGGATCGTTTTAAGACGGTCATCAATCATGCCGAGAACTGTCTTAACATTTTGTGGATCTTCAAGGTCATACTTTTCAAGGTCAATCTTCATTTTTGGACTTGCATCGTAGTCCTTGTACCACTGCTTATAAGCACTCCACATCTTGTAGTAGTAATCCTTTAATTCCGGATTATTATCAATTTGTTCGTAGTCACGACCACGCTTCTTAATCCGGTAGAGGATCGTTTCAAAATCGGTTTCGGAATAAACCATTAAGTCTGGAGCTTTCTTTGGCAGTTGTTGAAGGTCCTTCATCATGTTGTCAAGCAGAGTTAGATAAACTTCCAACTCGGTATCAGTGATGTTTCCTTCGGCATTATTTTCACGAGTAAACAGGGCATCTTCGTAAATTGAGCGGTCCAGGACGTTGTTGTCATCGGCCAGCGCCTGCTTAATCATTGAGAAACGCTTATTCAAAAAGTAGATCTGCAATAAGAAACCGTATTGCTTTTGATCCTTGTAGTACAGTGGCAAAACAGGATTGTCACCGACTGGTTCAAAGAACGCTTTTGTATGAAGGTGTTCGGCAATCTTCCCTGTTAACGTTGTCTTCCCAACACCAATCATTCCTGCTGTAATAATCACCATATTGGCCCCTCTTTATAATTTTTAGCACAAGAACCATCTTACTACAAAATATTGTGTATTCCCATAACTATTTTACCTAGGTTTAGTAGAAAGCAAAAATATTTGAAAATCAGTCTTAAAACCTGGAAAATAGTAATGAAGAATAACTAATGGGGAAATGAAAAAATGGAAAAGATGAAACAAAGTGACCTCCGCGCTCAGCTAACAATTGCTCGTCAGCAGGGCACCCTGATTGAAGTTCATAATATTCCGAATGATGATTACTTTAATGTTGGTTTTGTATTAGCAATTGATCCGGCCTTTTGCCTGCTAATTAGCATTGATTGGGATGGCAAAATTAACGGTTTAATTGCAATTCGGATCAGCAGTATTGACTACGTTGCCACGGGAACGGATTATTTGATGACCATTTCAGAGAAGACGAAGGTCGCCCACCAGCATAACTACTTCGATATCTGGCACGTTCAGCAATTTATTGATGACCATCCTGAATTTACACAGGGCGACTTGATCAATAATGTTCTTAACGATTCATTTAACCACCACTTGCCTGTCGTCATTGGAACTGACAAGTACAAAGGGGCAGATGACTTTGAAGGGATCATTGCTGACCGTGACCGGATTAAAATCAACCTGCATTACTTTAATGAAAGTGACTTGTCTTCCCTCTGGACCTATGATATTTTGTTGGCAAAAATTGATTATGTCCGGGTACGGGGAACGCAGGCAGCAACCAGCAAGCAAATTTTAACGGATCTTTTTGCCGATCAATGATTGCATGTCTAATAGTTTTAGCTTAGTATTCTTATTAATAACACAGTGAAGAGGATCATAATGGGTAAAAAAGTAACTATTCGTGATATTGCTAGTATGGCTGGTGTTTCAGTAACAACTGTTTCACAGGTATTAAACGGTAAAGGAAAACGATTTAGTAAAAGTACACGGGAAAAAATCTTAAAGTTACGTGACCAATATCAATACGTTCCTGACTTTCATGCCCGGAGCTTAATCATGAAGGAAAACATCAATACGATTGGGGTGCTAGTACCGAACGTCAGTGAACCGTTCTTCGGTACCTTTGTTGAGGGGGTACAACAAGTTGCACGGGAAGAAAAGCTGATTCCACTTATTTTCAGTGCCAACCGGGACCCAAAGTTAGAAAAAGAGTACCTTGAGCAGATGGTTGAACGGTCAATTGATGGCTTGATTATTGCCAGTGCGCGGATGACTACGGAAATGATTAACCAAGCACTGATTCGGCGTGATATTCCTTACATCTTATTTGACCGTAATTATGACCAGGAAGGCGCCCGGGTCCAAACTGATGATTATCATGGTGGGCAGCTTGCGGCTAAGCACCTGGTTGATTTAGGCCACCAGAAGTTCTTATTCCTGGGGGTTAATAATATTACTGAAAACTTTAAACAACGGCTCGCTGGTTTTAAGGATGTTTTAGAAGAAAATGGTCGTCAGTTTGATGAAGATAAGGATGTCCTTCGCACGGACCTTAGCCGGCTAGGTGGCTATCATGCAGCAAAGGCGGTTGCACAGAGTGGTGCTACGGCCGTCTTTACCGCTAATGATGACGTGGCGATGGGCCTGCTGCGTGGCTTGCGGGAATTAAATATCCGGGTACCAGAAGATATTTCGGTGATTGGCTACGATGACATTGCCCTGGATGAATATGTCTACCCGCGGCTAACCACTATCCACCAGCCAATCTTTGACCTCGGAATCGGGGCAACGAAGATTTTGCTTGACCGGATTAACAATAATAATGACCACGAAAAGGTTGAAAAATTCCCGGTACGGTTGGTTAAACGGGAAAGCACGGCACCATATCATATGGTATAGTATTACTACAAATGAGTGAGGAGGATTTCGACGATGAATAAAGTGACAGTTGTCGGTAGTTTAAATGTCGATACAACAATGAAAATTAAGCGGATGCCATTACCTGGTGAAACCATTGCGGCAATGGGCAAGTCCAGTGCTGCTGGTGGTAAGGGTGCCAACCAAGCTGTTTCTGCCGCCCGTTCCGGTGCACAAACTTCATTTGTTGGTGAAGTCGGCAAGGACAACGGTGGTCAAATGATGTTAAAGGACCTTCAAGACAATGGAATTGATGTCTCAGGGATCCGTGAAAATGACCAGGTTGGTACAGGTTCAGCGGCGATTTTGCTCGACGAAAATGGTCAAAATAGTATCCTGGTATACGGTGGTGCTAACCAACAATTAAGTGTTGAAGATGTGGAAGCAGCTAAGAAGCAAATCGTTAGCGCTGACTTTGTTGTTGCCCAGTTTGAAACACCACAAGCTGCTACCTTGCGGGCCTTCCAACTTGCTAAGGAAAATGGTGTTACTACTATTTTGAATCCCGCACCAGCACAAAAAATTGATCCAGCTGTCCTGAAGTTAACTGATTTGATTATTCCAAACGAAACTGAAAGCTCAGCATTGACAGGAATTATCATCACTGATGAGACGTCAATGTTAATGTCTGCTGCAAAGTTTGCACAGATGGGTGTTCGGAACCTGATTATCACTGTCGGGGCAAAGGGTGCCTTCTACTGCACACAGGATGGCTATAACTTTATTCCGGCATTTAAGGTTGATGCGGTTGATACCACTGCTGCTGGTGATACTTTCATTGGTGCTTTGTCTTCACAATTGAAGCCAGATATGAGTAACATTGAAAAAGCATTGGTTTATGCCCAACGTGCTAGTTCCTTAGCCGTACAAAAGATGGGAGCTCTTCCATCAATCCCAACTAAGGACCAAATTATCGCGGCTAGTCAAGACTAAGTTAGTTATTCTAAATCTGCTAACTGCAGTATAATTTCCTTTAAAACAATGAAGAGACTGGGGTGGTTCCCAGCCTCTTTAATTATGGAGGTTCATTTAAATGAAGGCTGAATATTTAATCAAAGTTATCCTCCCGCCATTTATTATTTTTGCAATTTTGGTTGCTCTGACCATTGCCAAGGTGATTTCCGGATGGTTAATGTACGTATTATGGATCGCCGGTTTTGTCATCGCTAACCTAATCGTGACAAGAATTACTGCCAAGTGGAGCTACCAGCGCCGGCGGGAATTACGGTTAAAGGAAGAGGCAGCAAAGAAGAAGGGTGAAAATCGTGAAAAGTAAAATAGGTTCCTGGTTTTGGCGGGTCGGCATTGTTGCTATCTTCTTCTTGTTAATCCAAGTCCCACCAATGGCGGTGTCGATTGCTAACCGTCAGCCTAATAACCAGCAACTTGCGGTTATCCTTTCCGTCATTTTTGTGCTGATCTTTCTTTTCATTATTTCGTGTGCAAGGCGGGTATACCGAAAATATAACCAATTTGGAAATAGTGGAAAGATCGATGGCCGGTTAATCCTGGCTGGCTATATTGCACTGCTCTTGGGGATGGCCTTTTTTGGTTACCTTAACCAGGCTATTTTTCACCAAACGGAGACGGCAAATAATGAGATTATCAAGCAGTTGCTAGACCATAACCGGTTGATAACGATTGTATTTGTGGCCTCGTCCTTTACCTTAACACCGGTAGCTGAAGAGTTGATTTTTCGTGGAATACTAACCAACTTGTTTTTTAAGCGTGATGCTTTATGGTCGAAAATGGTTTTATCTGGTCTTGTATTCTCACTTGCCCATACTAGTTCAAATATCATTAGTTTCTTACTCTACTGTTTCATTGGGATGGTATTGACCTATGTTTACCGTCAGTCAGGGAGCCTAAAAAACAGTATTATGGTGCATGCTATTAATAACCTCGTTGCAATGTCGATGATGTTAATTTCATTAAATTAAAAGTTTAACTTGCAACCGCTTACAAGAAATGGTATATTAAAAGCGTGGAAGGAAAGATGAATGAGAACCTGATACGTCAGGGATTTCTCCCGCATTGCCAATGGCCGAAGGAAGTTATGAAGTAGGCAGAAGCAACGTAAGTGTGACTTGTAAGCTCACTTTAAGTTAAATATATCACAAGACAGTCACCAGGGTGCAGTTGACAAGCGGTTAAAAATAATAGCGACTTTGCGGAAGATTAGAATCAAAGACAGTGTTATCAGTTCCAGAGCAAAGTGGCATGATTCCTTCCGTTAAAGATAAGAGACGGTGAAGAAAGCTTTCTCCACCGTCTCTTATTTTTCCTTGAATATGACACAATAATTGTGGGACGCCGAGAAGATTTTTTGCCAGCTGGTTTGTTATAATAAATAAAAAAGGACTGGGAAAAATGTTTTTATCAACAGAGGCTTACCCACAGGCCCACCGGATTTTAGGAATTGTTAATGCAACAAGTCACTTAATGCTACCAAGTGAGGCAATTGATTCCTTTGAGTCAATGGATCAACTGTTTAGTGATGTTGAAGAAAAGATGAAGCAACGGGCAAAAGAGAAGGGGGCGGATGGAATCGTCAATGTTCGTTTTAATACGGATGTTGCTAATGTCCAGGTCGCACCTAAATTTCTCGTTTTAACTGGTTATGGAACCATGATTCAGTTACTTTCCAAGTAGCTTTGTTGTTTGAAAGTGTGGTGAATAAAAAACGTGGCTGAGGAAATTTCTTAGCCACGTTTTATTTATTGAAAATTAATTGTTTAACCTAACCATTTTGATTATTATTGGGTCCCTTTGCTTTTTGCTGGTCAAGTAATTCGCGTACTTCCTTTTGGAGGTCGCGATTTGATTTTTCTAGTTCGCTAAGTCGTTTAAGAACGATTTCCATCCGGTCATTTGTGTGGTCGCGAATAAAAAAGTTGGTAAGTGAGCTAGTCAGGACACCGACAAAGCCAATCCCAATAATCATTAAGAGGATTGCGGCAAATTTACCAAGGGCGGTATGGGGTGAAATATCACCGTAACCAATTGTCGTCGCCGTTGCAATTGCCCACCAGAGAGAATCGTCAAACGAGACGTGCTCACTGACCGAGTACATTGCGGCGCTAATGATGAGGATCGCAATACTGGTGTAAATGATATATACCAAACCGCTGATTTGCAGGAGCCGGTTAAGCTTTCCGGTGAGTCCGACCAAGCGGACCAAACGAAAGACAACTGCCAGCCGGCTGAGACGTGCTAGACGAAAGACGTTGAAGGAGGCACTCACAGGAATAATTGAAAGAAGGTCAAAGATGTTTTCTTTGAAGAATTTCTTTTTATCTTTGGCAAGGTATAGGCGAGTGAAGTAGTCAATCGCGAAAATAATAAGTAGCGTGTTATTTAAAAGTGCCGGATAACCGGTATTAATATCAATTACCGAGGAATAACTAAGCAGGATTAAGACGATTGAAATAATCGCCATAATTGCCATCACTGATTCATAAATTCGTTCTTTCATCTTGGGTACCCTTTCTACAAACTTAGTAACCTATTAATCATAACAGGTTGTACCGGTGAGGGAAAGTTGTATTGAATGGTAAAGCTTTATGAATAAAACAAAAAATCCGGTAGACCAACATCTACCGGACCTAACTAATGCCCCAAACAGGATTCGAACCTGTACATGGAAACCCATACAACGACCTGAACGTTGCGCGTCTGCCAATTCCGCCACTGGGGCATTGCTATTCAACTAATGTTCATCAGCGAACAATAATTATTATACAGGTTCCTCGTAGAAATGCAAGACTAAATCCAAATAAATATTTAAAAATAAAAAGTCTACCACTCTAGTAGCAGACCTGCCCATTAGAAAAATACGATAATCGCAATTAAAGCAATTACCAGTGCAACCGTCACACTAGTTGCGTGAAGGGGGTTACCAAATGTCTCCCGTTTAAGCCGGAAGGTATTTTCCATTAAGATATAAATCGCAATTAGGTAAATTAGCCAGATTATATTTAAGAAGACAACTACCGGGAAGTTGAGAATCAGTTTTACCACTGATGAAGCCAATAAAACGAAAAATGCAAGACGTGCAATTACCAAGCAATCTGAAACATGTTTTTCTTTTTTTGACCGGTTTCCCAAAATATTCGCGAACAGTAAGATAAGCACCATCGCTTCTGCAGTTAATTTCAGCATATTTAAATAGTTCCTTTCTGCTATGATTTTACCATTAATGGAGAATGGAAACCAACCTACCTTTTACTTGAAAATAGCCTTGAAAAAGTGTAAAGTGGTTGCTGTTATCCTATTGGAATTATTAGCGAGGTGAAGACGATGGCTGATTTTGAAATTGGTGACGTTGTTGGCTGCAAGAAGTTTGGGCCAATGGATCACGACTTCCAGGGAGTAGTTGAAAAAGTTTACAATAATTCTGTAATGGTTTCAATCAATGACTTTGATCCTGCTGATAAGAGCGGTGTTAACGAGCTCAATGGGCGGGCAGTTATTCGCCAAAGTGAAGCAAAGATGATCAAGGCTGTCCCACGCGAAGATAAAGAAGACGACGAAGCGGAAGACAAGAAGACTACTAAAAAGACAGCTAAAAAAGCAAAAAAAGCGACAAAAAAGGCTGACAAAAAGTAGTTATTGGTATATACTAACTTAGTATTGATTATTAAGTTAGTTGATGCGGGTATAGTTTAGTGGTAAAACTCAACCTTCCCAAGGTTGCGTCGCGAGTTCGATTCTCGTTACCCGCTTAGTTTGAGTCCGGTAGATGTTGATCTATCGGACTTTTTTTATTGGGGCATTTGTTCACTGAAAAACATTTTAACTCCGTAAGTAACCATATTTTGTTAGTATTTGAATGGAAAGGGATGCCAATATTATCGGTCAACAGAAATGAAGCTCTTCCAGCTTTTCCATTGTTTTTAGCTCCGAATAACAGATATATCGCGTACCACAACCCCAGGGCCTTAGTGCCTAGCTACGGACAATCGCTAGCCATACCAGATGACGACTTATTTAATGATTTAGATGATTAGGGGGATTTAAATTGATTATCAATCGAACTCCCGAATTTAAGCGGTCATATAAGAAATTAAAGCGAAAACACTGTGATATGGATAGGCTCAAGAATGTAATTGAACTAATTGCAAATAACGATAATTGGTTGTTAGTATATGTTATTCATAATGAACAGCTAACTTGATTTAATCGATACAGGAAGCCATGATCAAATATTTAGATAGTTGAGACTGGGAGGAAAATTTGGATCTTTCGCAGTCTTTTTTAACCCGAAATATAATTCTCTTGAAATGCTTTTTGATAGTTGCTGTTGTCGTTGGAATGGCGGTATATATTTGGCCGCATCCCAACGATTTTTTGAAAGTTCCGGTTGAAGGTCCGCAGGTTTTCATAGCCAACCTGAAATGCAATGTTAGTTACCTTTTCCTCGGTATTTTTAAGCAGCTGCGTCGCCTGGGTAATGCGGTAATGGTTTAGGTACTCAGTAAAAGACATACCAATTGCAGTTTTGAAGATTCTTGATAGGTATGCATAATCGTAGCCAACGTTTTTGGCTGCGATTTTTAGTGTGCACTCCTCATGGTAATGTTCGCTGATAAAATTAATCAGCTGGTGAATGATATTTACTTTCTTTGATTTCTTACGTTTTCTTAAGCTGGTCCGACTAATTATGAGCCCGCAAATGGAATAGAGGAAGCCCTTGATCGCAAACCGGTTTTCAAGGGTTGAAAAATCAAAGGATTGTCGGTAGAAGAAAACGGGATTGGTCGGTACCATGTCCGGATACTGGTCAATAAAAGAAGCGACTAATTCCGGAGAAAAAATAATTTCGGTTACCTTAGTTTGTGGCCGCATATTAAAACCGTGAATTTGGTCCGGAAAAATAACCACAAACTGGTGGCGGTTGATGATATATTGTTGGTCCTCAATTTTGACATGTAGTTGTCCCCGCTGGACAGCAATCACCTCAAAGGCACGGTGAAAATGCGGCGGGTAGTTAAGGTTTGTTAACTCAAAGTGCTTAAAAATCGGCGTTGATTCAAGGCCAAACTTCTGAAACATCACCATTCGGGATCACACTCCTTGATTCAAAAGACAAATATTGTCTTAAGCATAGCAAATATCCTGTTATTAATAAAGCGCTTTCCCCAATACAATAATTATAGATTTGATCAGGTCATAGTAATTATTTTGAGGAGGAAGTTCAAATGTCTATTTATTACGTTGCCCCAGGTGGGAGTAATGAAAATACCGGTGAGCTTGATTCACCATTTAAGACGATTAATTATGCAGCTCATGTCGTTAAACCTGGTGACCAGGTGCTAGTTCATGAAGGTACCTACCGCGAATGGGTAAATCCTGAAATTAGTGGGACGGCAACGGCACCGATTACCTTTATGGCCGTTCCCGGTGAGCACGCTGTTATCAAGGGCTCCGAAGAAGTCAATGGCTGGGAAAAGGTTACTGCCGGGGTGTACAAGGTAGAAATCGATAACAAGCTATTTGAAGATGGAAATCCATTTGCTACCCGCTTGTTTGGTGACTGGCTGGAAAAGGATAATGGCCGTCACGCTGGTCAACTTTTCTGTAACGGTCAGGCCTTTTATGAAGCCAGTGACTATGATGAAATGGAAGTCGGTGCGGTACGAAAAGAAGTTGAAGATTATACAACCAAGACTAAGCTGCCCGAACCAAATCCAACCGCCAGCAAGTATAAGTGGTTTGCGGAAGTAAACGACCAGACAACGATTCTTTACGCTAACTTCCATGAGTTAAATCCAAACGATTGCTTAACGGAAGTAACAACCCGGACTTGTTGCTTCTTCCCGAAGAAGACAGGGGTCAACTACATCAACGTAAAGGGCTTCGAAATTTGCCAGGCAGCAACCCCATGGGCTCCACCGACAGCAGAACAACTAGGAATGGTTGGCCCACACTGGGCAAAGGGCTGGCAGATTACCGATTGTGAACTGCATGATGCCAAGTGTAGTGCAATTAGCCTTGGCTGCCCTGAGTTTATTAATGATAATCGCTTCTCTAAGGTCCATGATAAGCCTGGCTACCAGTACCAATTGGAACGGGTTTTCAACGCAGAGCGTGCCGGTTGGAATAAGGAAAATATTGGTCACCACTTGATTAAGAACAATATTATCCATGATTGTGGTCAGTGCGGGATCGTTGGTCACCTTGGCGGTATTTTTAGCCGGATTGAACATAACCACGTTTACCGGATCGGTGACATGTTTGAATTTGGTGGCTGGGAAATTGCCGGTATTAAGCTTCATGAGGCAATTGATACCGTCTTGTTTGGTAACCAAGTTGACCACTGTGCACTAGGAACCTGGTTTGACTGGCAATGCCAAGGGACCCGGATCACAAAGAATGTTTACCACCATAACGTCCGGGACCTGTTAATTGAAATGTGCCATGGCCCAGTACTAGTTGACCATAATATTTTTGCTTCACAGCATACCGTTGATGAATTTTCACAGGGAGTGGCCTTCGTTAACAACCTCTTTGCCGGTGAAAATACGACGGAAACAGTATTAAACCGGGCAACCCCGTACCACTTGCCACACAGTACCGCGGTAATGGGATATGCCATGAACTATGGTGGTGATGACCGCTTCTTGAATAACATCTTCGTTAAACAAGACGGCAATAAGCAGTCCGGGACTGACTACTATGATGGCAGTACCACGTCTCTAACAGAATACATCGACAAGGTTAAGGCAATGCTGCCTGGTGATGTTGAACTCTTTGAAACGGTTCGCCAGCCAGTCATGATTAAGAATAATACCTACCTCAACGGTGCGGCTGCGTTTGACCGCGAAGATGACCCTCTAGTCCTTGCAGATGAAAAGCTGGCAGTTAATGTTACCGAAGAGGACGGCCAAACTTACCTGGACGTTGACCTCCCGAAGAGCATTGCCGAAAAGAAGAATGTGGCGGTAACAACTGAATCACTGGGGAAGGTTCGGATTGCTGATGCTGGTTACGAAAATCCAGACGGAACTGCCGTTGAACTTAGCAGTGACTACCTCGGCAACGAGGGAACGGTGGTCGGACAATTAGCTAATCTTACGGCCGGCAAGAACCACATCTTGGTTTGGAAAAGGAGTAAATAACATTGAAAACAGATCAAATAACAAATGATAGGCAATGGCAAGACTCAGTTACCAATGAGCAGCAACCAAAACGCCCAATTAAGATTGGTGTTGCTACCGGGATCGGAGCACTCCTGTGGTTAGGTCCATACCTTGGTGTGAATGCCGTTTTGCTTCCTGCCAAGGTCCAGGAAATTGTTCCTGGTCAAAAAGCCCAGGTCGTTGCTTTGCTGGCTTCCGCGGCGATGATCGTGGCAACCCTTGCTAACATTATTATCGGTGGTTTCTCCGACTTAACGCGGTCAAAGTGGGGACGGCGGACTCCCTGGATCATCTTTGGATCAATCGGGAGCCTGCTAACGCTTGCTTGGTTTGATTTTGTTCAGACGGTTCCAATGATGGTTGTTGCGTGGTGCTGCTACCAAATTTGCTTGAACGCCATCGTTGCACCACCGTTAGCCTTCCTGCAAGACTTGGTCGCTCCTAAGCACCGGGGAACCATCTCGTCAATCTACGCCTTTGGTTACGTAATTGGTCAGTATGGTGGGCAAGTTGTTGGCGCCCAGTTCTTAGGTAGCAGTGCTAGTGTACGGACCGGGATTCTGGTAATGGGCTTCTTAACCCTTCTTTCCGGGCCAGTAGCTGCGTTAATTGTTCGCGAACCAAATAGCCTGGCAATGCCAAAGAAGAAATTTACCTTTAATATGTTCCTACAGAACTTTATCTTTCCTCTTCATAATGCCCGTAACTTTTACTTAGCATTGTTTGGCAAGATGATTATTAATACAGCAACGACTGCAATCATGGGTTACCAACTATATATTCTTAGTGACTACATCCGGTTGAACGTTGCCGGACAGCAGAAGTATGTTTCATTAATTTCAATGCTGTTGATGATTACTGCCATTGTCATGTCAATCACCGCCGGGCCAATTTCTGATAAGATGCACAGCCGGAAAATCCCTGTTTTCTTTGCCGCAGTCTTAGTCGCCATTGGGGTGATTTTCCCTGCCTTCACGCGCGCTCCATGGTCAATGCTGGTCTACGGTTTAGTTGCCGGTCTGGGGATGGGAATCTTCTTTGCCGTTGACCAAGCGCTTAACCTTGAAGTATTGCCAAACCCTAAGACGGCTGCAAAGGACCTGGGGATCTTGAACCTGGCAAATACTGGTTCACAAATTCTTGGACCAATTGTGGCAGCGGCAATTGTCACTGCTGCTCACGGTAGTTACTTTGGAATCTTCCCGGTTTGTGCCGCGCTTGCACTGATCGGTGGGATTATGATTCTCTTTGTTCACGAAGACCGCGAAAAGATTTAGGATACTTTTGATATTTAACATTACAACCTCTTAAACAAAGTAAGGGAGCTGTGACCTAATTACGGTCAGGGACCACGATCCGAAGTCAGCTGATGACTATTCGTGGTTAAGACCGTGTTATCACGCTCCCTCTTTGTTTAAAGTATTGTATTTACCGCCGTATTTGCTATAATAAGTGATTGTAAAACTGCTAGGAGTAGTAGCAATACTGACGGTAAAGCGACCCCGAGTTGGTGTGAGTTGGGGACGGCAGCTTGTGAAAGCGTGTCTAGTGGTAGATTTGAATAAGTAATTAATGAGTGGAATCCAATTCAATTAGAGTGGTACCGCGGGAATTCTCGTCTCTAGTATTTTAGATAATACTGGAGACCTTTTTATTAAGGAGGATGGAACATGGATGAAAAGCAACGGGTAGCAACAGCAATTGCGGCTGCCTTACCAGACATGTCATTAGAGGAGATTAACGATAAGATTGAACGGCCAAAGGATGCCAATAATGGTGACTACGCCTTCCCAACTTTCTTTTTAGCTAAGACGTTGCACAAGGCACCGCAAATGATCGCAGCCGACCTGGTAGAAAAGATCGACCAGGCCGGGTTTGAAAAAGTCATTGTTGCGGGACCATACATCAACTTCTTCTTGGATAAGGCCCAGGTTGGTGCCGGAATCATTAAGGCCATTTTGGCTGACCCCGAAAACTACGGTAAAAAGGACCTTGGTAAGGGTGCAAACGTTGTAATTGACTATTCATCACCTAACATTGCTAAGCCAATGGGGATGGGTCACCTTCGTTCAACCATGATTGGTGAAGCCGTTGCCCGGATCCTGGAAAAGGAAAACTACAACCTGATCCGGGTTGACTACCTTGGTGACTGGGGTACCCAGTTCGGTAAGCTGATGGCCGCCTACGAAATGTGGGGTAGTGAAGAAGAAGTTAAGAAGGACCCAATCAACACCCTGCTGAAGTATTACGTACGGATTAACACTGAAGCTGACGAACACCCCGAATACACCGAACTTGGCCGGGCATGGTTTGCCAAGCTGGAACACGGTGATAAGGAAGCATGGCGTTTATGGCACTGGTTCCGTGAAATTTCAATTGAACGGTTCCAAAAGGTTTATGACATGCTGGACGTCCACTTCGACTCCTTCCATGGTGAGGCATTTAGTGCCCAAAAGATGGATGACCCAATCCAACTCTTAAAGGATAAGCACCTGCTCAAGGCCAGCCGTGGTGCACAAATCGTTGACCTGGATGCTTACAAGCTGACGCCACCATTGATTATCAAGAGTAATGGGACGACCACTTACATTACCCGTGACCTGGCAACAGCCCTCTTCCGGAAGCGGATGTATGGCCACGCAAAGTCATTGTATGTCGTTGGTGCGGAACAGGAAAATTACTACAAGCAATTGAAGGCGGTTCTGAAGGAAATGGGCTTCACGTGGTGGAACCAACTGGAACACATCTCCTTTGGTTTGATGAACCTAAATGGTAAGAAGATGTCCACGCGGAAGGGTAACGTTGTAAACCTGGAAGATGTTTTGAACGATTCAATTAAGTTAGCCCGTCAACAAATTGCAGAAAAGAACCCTAACCTGAAGAATGCCGATGAGGTTGCTAAGCAGGTCGGTGTCGGCGCCGTAATTTTCCACGATTTGAAGAATGACCGGCGGAATGCGGTTAACTTCAAGCTGGAAGACGTTGTTAAGTTTGAAGGGGAAACTGGTCCATACGTACAATACGCTCGTGCCCGTGCCGAGAGTATCCTGCGTAAGGGTGGCATTCGCGACTTTAGTGATGTCGACCTTACAAAGATCGGTGATTCCGCTTGGGATATTTTGAGCTTCTTAGGTCAGTACAGTGACACGGTCGAACGGGCAGCAGTTAACTACGACCCATCCGTAGTTGCCAAGTATGCGTTGGA
This sequence comes from Limosilactobacillus viscerum, assembly GCF_947387525.1. Classification (GTDB taxonomy): domain Bacteria; phylum Bacillota; class Bacilli; order Lactobacillales; family Lactobacillaceae; genus Limosilactobacillus; species Limosilactobacillus viscerum. The sequence goes on along the minus strand of NZ_CANDNW010000020.1, from coordinate 16,281 downwards.
ACTCTCCAAGAAGTTCAACCAATACTATGCTCACAACCGGATCTTGCAAGATGATGCTGAACAACCAGCTCGTCTGGCTCTGGTTCAAGCAGTTAGTGACGTCTTGAAGGATGCCCTGGCAATGCTTGATATTAAGGCACCAGATGAAATGTAATTATCTTGATTAGGTAAATAAGAATTAAATAAGGAGGAGTAAGACAGAAGTCGGTTGCGATTTCTATCTTGCTCCTCCTTGTTCAATATTATAGATATATCGCGCTTGCTAGCCCGTTTTGTGCCATATACCTAACCGGGGCTTCGCAGTTCTCTACTGTTTAAACATTACTAAAGTATTATCATCAATTGCGGCAGATTCATCAAAATGTGCTAAAATTATTAGCATTCTTAAAATGAACGAATAAATGGAGATTGGAAATGAAACGTGAACCACAATCTACTTCAACTAAGGAACGGATTATCGCGTGGCTAAAAAAAGTGGGTGCCGGTCTTGGACAAAGCCTTAAGAGCTTTTGGCGGCAGTTTAAACAAAATACGAAAAAGTTCTGGCACCGCTACCAACTCACACGATGGATTATCGTTGCTTTTCTCAGTCTATTTTTACTAATAAGTATCCACTTAACGTTTGTTGCCAAGACATCAAACGTTAAAAACCTGCAAAATCGTTTATCACGGCCAACCATGATTTACGATAATAATAAGCAGTCGGCGGGGAGTCTTTATTCGCAAAAGGGGACTTATGTAAAGCTGAACAATATTTCCGCTAACGTCCCAAACGCCGTGCTCTCAACTGAAGACCGGGATTTTTACCATGAACATGGTTTTTCAGTGAAGGGGCTAAGTCGGGCCGCATTTTTATTAGTGCGGAATAAGCTATTGCACCGTAACTATATATCAGGAGGGGGAAGTACCTTAACCCAGCAACTGGTTAAGAATGCCTTCTTGACCCAGCAACAAACTTTCTCACGGAAAGCACGAGAAATTTTTATTGCGATCGAGGTGGAGAACCAGTACTCAAAGAATGAGATCCTGACGATGTACCTTAACAATGCCTACTTTGGTCACGGGGTATGGGGCGTCCAGGATGCAGCACGCCGGTACTTTGACGTTAATGCTAGCCAGTTGACGGTTCCCCAGGCAGCAACGCTTGCGGGAATGCTGACGTCACCGGGGATGTACGACCCACTTGAACACCCAACGGCAACTAGGCAACGGCGGAACATGGTCCTTCAATTAATGGTTGAAAATCATAAGCTCAGCCAGTCAGCTGCAAACAACTATAAGAAGACTTCACTTGGTGTAAACGAAGGGTACGTTGATAATGATAGTTACAAGTACCCGTACTTCTTTGATGCAGTGATTGCCGAAGCGGAGAGCCGGTACAACATTTCTGAAAAGTCAATCATGAATGATGGCTATAAGATTTACACTACGCTGGACCAGGGGCAGCAAAAGTCGATGCAGTCAACTTACGATGATGATAATAACTTCCCAGCTGATTCTGCTGATGGTACGATGGTCCAATCTGCATCGATTGCGATGGACCCGAAGACCGGTGGGGTAACCGCGATCGTTGGTGGTCGTGGGAAACACGTTTTCCGTGGCTTCAACCGGGCAACCCAGATGCGGCGTCAACCAGGGTCTACGATTAAACCGATCGTTGTCTATGCACCAGCGCTGGAGCATCGCTACTTCTACGATTCGACCCTCCAGGATAAGAAACAGTCGTATGGTACCAATAACTATACGCCGAAGAACTATGATGACACATATAGCGGTCATGTTCCGATGTACAAGGCACTGTACGAAAGTTTAAACGCACCGGCAGTTTGGCTCCTCAACAAGATTGGCGTCAACCAAGGCTACAAGATGGCACAGAAGTTTGACCTCCCAGTTGAGAAGAGTGATAAGAACCTTGCCCTAGCATTGGGTGGAATGACTAAGGGAGTATCACCACAACAGATTGCTCGTGCTTACTCCACCTTTGACAACAACGGGCAAATGCCAACACCGCACTATATCACGAAGATTGTCGATGCATCCGGTAAGGTAGTTGCACAAAATAAGGGTTCCAAGGTCAAGCATGTTATCTCAAGCAAGACGGCCCGTGAAATGACCAGTATGATGATCGGTGTCTTCGAACATGGTACTGGTGAGACAGCTAAGCCAGCTGGCTACACCCTTGCCGGGAAGACTGGTACTACCAATTCCGGTGTCAAGGGTGATGAATCCAACGACCGTGATAAGTGGATTGTCGGTTATACTCCTGACGTTGTGGTTGCTACTTGGGAAGGGTATGATGACACTAATTCTAGTCACGTACTGAATGATATTTCAGAACGGAGTATCAATGCCCTTTATAAGCAGGAAATGACGGGAATTTTGCCGCATACGCCAAACACCAAGTTTACGGTTGAGGATGCCCAGACACGTGCTAATAAGCAGACCAAGGGCGGTACTTCCGGTTGGCGGTCCCTGTTTAATGGCGATGGTGACCTTAAGAATCAGGTTGACCAGTCCCTGAATAATATTGGTGATAAGGCCCGGCAGATGATTGATAATTTCAAGTCGCTATTTTGATTGTCCGTGCCTTTTAATCACTAGGCGAAACATGATACAATTTACAAGGATTACTAAAAAAGGAGTTATTAATCATGGTTGTAAATATTTATGATACTGCTAATGACCTGAGTCGTCAGTTAGTAGAAACGCAAGAATACCAAGCATTGAAGAAGGCACTTGGTGAATTAAAGGCTGATAGCGAAGCATTTGATTCATTCAAGAAGTTCCAACAAATGCAAGCTAATGCTCAACAAAAGCAAATGCAAGGTCAACAACCAAGCGAAGACGAGGTAAAGGCAATTCAAACCTTGGCAAAGGAAGTTAGCGGCAAGAAGGCTGTTCAAAACTTGATGAACCAAGAACGGCAAATTGACCAAATGCTGCAACAATTGAACAAGACGATCACTGGCCCAATCCAAGAATTGTACAGTGATATCATGCCAAAGCCAGACGAAAACAAGTAATTCGTAAGGGGAGGGAGCGAGACAGCAGTCGGTTACGACTTCGTTTATCAAAGCGAAGCGAGCCCCTGGAAGCCCCCGCGAGCATACACCGGGGTCCAGAGTTCGGTTTTGCCGGACTTTGGGCCCCGTTTGCGTCCCGTGCCGGTCGCGTTTGATTATCGATCACGCTCCCTTTTTAGTTAGGTAGGTGAAAAAATGAAATTTATTCATACAGCGGACTTACACCTGGCGAGCCCCTTTCAGGGATTAACCAGCATGCCCGATCAATTATGGAAACAGATTTATAATTCAACCTTCGCTGCCTTCCGCCAGATCGTTGATGCAGCAATTGCCCAGCAGGTCGACTTTGTGCTGATTACTGGTGATATTTATGATGGTGAACGGAAAAGCATTGCGGCGGTAGACTTCTTTCGCCAGCAAGTTAGCCGGCTAAACGACCACCATATCCCGGTCTTTTTAAGTTACGGTAACCATGATTTTCAAAAAAATGCCGGGGATGATCCTAACTTACCAGCAAACGTCCATGTTTTTGGCAACCAGGTTTCTACCAGCCAATTAAAGCTAGCCGATGGAACAATTGTGGCGGTTACCGGCTTTAGCTACGGCCAACGGTGGATAGATGATGACCTGACTAGCCAGTTTCCAGTAAAGGGAACGGTTGATTGGCAAATTGGGATGCTCCACGGGGCACTATACCAGGCCGGGACAGGTAATCATTATGCCCCCTTTACCCTTGATGAACTAAAGAGTAAAAATTATGATTACTGGGCGTTAGGACACATCCACAAGCACCAGCTTCTCGCAAGTGAACCGCCAATTGTTTATAGCGGTAACCCCCAGGGGCGGCACAAGAATGAGGGTGGCGTTCACGGCTACTACCTCGTCCATGATGAGGGAAACAAGCTGGTTCCTGAATTTAAAGCCCTTAATGGCATTACCTGGGAACAAGTGGCAGTTGATTTAAGTGAGTGCGGTAGTGAGAATGAAGTTGATCAAGCAATCAGGACTGCAATTATTCCAAGCAAGCAGTTGCAACTTGTTGAAATTGTGGCAACGACAGGCAGTAAATGGCGGTCACTAGTTGAAGATGGTAGCCTGCTGGACCACTTCCAGGATGAGCTTAGTCGGCAACCGGCGATTAATTGGTGGCCATACCAAATTAACCTTACCGGTGGGCAAAAGCTACCGGAATTAACGAACCTTGACCAAGATTACTGGCAGCAAGCAGAGCAGGATGTCTTTACGGATGAAAATTTGGCAGCGGTGATTAAGCCGCTACTGAAGCATGCACCACTGTACGACCAATTTACAGAGCACCGTGATTTAGGTGAATATCAAAAGTTAGCAGGGCAACTTCTTGGAAAGCGGGGTGACCACGATGAAGATTAAGCAGGTCCACATCGATGGATTTGGCAAGTGGCTTGACCAGGACTTTGAATTTACCGGCAACCCACAAGTTATTTTTGGCAATAATGAAGCCGGGAAAACTACCTTAGCAATCTTTATTCGTAGTATCCTTTTCGGCTTTGCCAATGCAAAAGGTAAGAACCGCTACCAGCAATATAAGCCCCGTAGTTCGGAAGCATATGGCGGTAGTTTGGTAGTTGAAGACAAGGGAAAAGAGTACCGAATTCAGCGGACAAAGGGGAAGGCCGGCGGTAAGGTGACCGTTACTGACGAGAAGGGTCACCAGTTCGGCCAAAAAAAGTTGGATGAATTGCTGGCTAATGTTGACCAAGAACTTTATCAAGCAATTTTTGGCTTCAGCCAGGCTGACCTTAGTGCGATTGATAACGTTAACCAGGAAAATGTGCAACAGCACCTTCAACAGATCGGTGCAGTTGGCAGTAGTGAATGGAACCAGTTCACCAGTCAGCTCCTTAAGCAGGGGGATGCAATTTTTAAGCCCCGCGGCCGAAAACCATTACTGAACCAGCACCTGAAGGAATATCAAACAATACAGGCTCGCTTACAGTCGGCACGTGGAAATTATGATAAGTATGCTGAACTGACTGCGGCAAAGGAAAAGAATAATGAACGCGCCGCAGCATTACAGTCAAAGCTAGAGCAGTTGCAGCCACAATTAGAGCGGCTTGAACAATTAGCACGGTTGTGGCCAGTTTACGCGCAATGGAAGCAAGGGCAACAGAGTCGGGGACAAAAGCAAATTAGTGATGAAGAGGTTGACCAGGTCAATCGTTTCCGGGTCCAAGAGCAAGAGCTTCAACGGCAGGAGCAAGCAACCCAAGAACAACTGACCAAGTTAAACGGCCAGGCCAGTCAGTTTGATGAACAATCGCTGGCGGATTACCATGACCACCTTGCAGACTACCAGCAGTTGCAAAGCTCACTTCTGCAACTGCAAGCTCAGGCTGACCACCAGCAACAGCAAGAGCAGGTCCTTGAACAACGCTTCCAAGAACGTAATCAGATCCAGGAGCGTTACGGTCATCAATTGCCAAAGCCGTTATCAGAACGGGAAACCGTCCAGCTAGAACAACTCATCCGGGACCACGACCAACTGCCAGCTTCTAACCAGAAACTCGCTTTCGGGTTAATTGCACTCGGGGCACTCTTCTTTATCCTGGGCTTGGTTAGTCGTCACGGAACGATTACCTTTTTAGGGGTGCTGCTTTTAGCTGGTGCCGGTTTCTGGCTTTACCGTTTGCACAATTTGGCCCAGGCCGAAAGCCAACGTCGGCAAAAGGCAGTGGATAAATTTGGCCATGAACATGGTTTGAGCAACTTTCCTAGCAACCAGTGGCTTACAATGCAGCCGGACCTTCACCGGGTTGCAGAGCTAAATCAAGAATTGGAGAATTCACAAGATGGTGTTGCTAAGCGCCAACGCCAATTTAATGATATTAAGCACCGGCTGGCAGGGAGAGTTAATGGTGAAAATGTTGCTGAACTGTCCCATAATTTGACCAGCTGGCTGAACCAAATGGCAAGCAAGTGGCAAGAACTTCAGGAAATTAAGCAGCAATCTGCCCGGGTTCATGAGCAGCTAACCGAATTGCGGGCACGTTTGCGGAAAACGCAAAATGAAAAGTGGGCAATCTACCAGTCGGTTGGTGTTGGTAACGATGAATCCTTCAATGAATTCCTTCGTCAACGGTCAGAAAGCCGTAATCAGGAGGCAACAACGACTGCTTTTGAAAAACAGTTAACTGACCAGGATAAACAAGAATTAGCAAAGTTTGCTGATGAGGATTCACTACAGGATCGGTTACAGACAACCCGTGATGCGGTTAGTGAGGACCGAGTTAGCTTGCAGCATGTTCAGGAGCAGGCCCAACAAGAACAAATTGCGGTCGAAAGCCTTGTTGCTGATGGCACCCTAGCTGAACTGGAGCAACAGGAAGCAAACCTCGCTGCTAAAATTTGGCAAGAAGCGAAGGAATGGGTCGGCTACCAATTGGCCGTGCAGTGGATCAACCGGGCTTTGATCTTGGCGTCGGCTGACCGTTACCCAGCAATTATCACCGCCGCTGAAAAGTACTTTGCGGTACTAACTAATGATCACTACCAGCAAATCATGCTTAATGATGAGGGTGTCCAAGTGTTAACTGACAGCCAAGAACGGTTTGCAGTGGGTGAATTATCTACTGGGACAGCCGAACAACTGTATGTTGCACTGCGGCTGGGCTTTATCAGTGTAATGAGCGACCGGATTTCACTACCGGTTATCATTGACGATAGCTTCGTTAATTTTGATAACGTGCGCCGCGGCCGAGTTCTGGACCTGTTAAAGCAACTTGCTTCTGATAACCAGGTACTGTACTTTACGGCCGATGATCGAGCACTGGAATTTGACCATGTACTAAACTTAAATAAGGTTGATCGTGAATAATTTATGAAGAACAGTTAAACTTTTTCTTGGATTGCTTTGCGAGCAAATTAAGTGTGGTATATTGAATGGGTATACTTATTCGAAATTAAATTTAAGGGATGTGTTTTTTTGAAATCAAAGAAATTAATTGCAGTAATTGCTGGTGCAGCATTAATGCTGCCACTTGCTGCGTGTGGGAACAAGGCAGTGGCTACTACCAGTGGTGGTAAGATTACTGAGAGTGAATACTACTCCAGCATGAAGCAGACCAGTAATGGTAAGCAGGTCCTTCAGCAAATGATCTTGGATAAGGCTCTACAAAAGGAATACGGTAAGCAAGTATCTGATAAGCAAGTAAATGCACAGTACAATACTTACAAGAACCAGTATGGTGATCAATTTAGTGCATTCCTCCAACAAAATGGGATGACTGAAAAGTCACTGAAGCAGCAATTGCGGTCAAACTTATTGCTGGAAGCTGCGGTCCGTGATTACTCACACATTACCACCAAGCAGATTAATAAGCAGTGGAAGGAATACCAACCAAAGGTACAAACTGCTGAAATCCTTGTTGGGAGCCGTTCAGACGCTGAAGATATCATTAACCAGTTAAATAACTCTGATAACAAGTACAAGACGTTTAAGAAGTTGGCTAAGTCCAAGTCAACTGATACGTCAAACAACAAGGCTGGTGGTCGTGTTCCAGCATTTGACAATACTGATACCTCACTCGATTCTGCTTACAAGAAGGCTGCCTTTAAGCTGAAGACTGGTGAATACACCACGACGCCGGTTAAGACAGACGAAGGATACCAGGTTATCTACATGATCGAACACCCAGCTAAGGGTAATAAGAGTGCCCACATCAACGACTTGAAGAACCAAATCGTTACGGAGAACATGAACAACCGGACCTTCTTACACAAGGTTGTTTCAAATGTCCTCAAGAAGGGGAATGTATCAATTAAGGATAACGATGAAAAGAACATCCTTGATGATTACCTCAATTCTAACGGGGCAACCAGCAACAGTGGCAACCTCGGTAACTCATCAACCGGTACTAACAGCTCAAGTGCTGGTAACTAATAAATAAAAGGTTTGTGCTTACCTCAATTTTGAGGAGCACAAACCTTTTTTAGTTAGTAAGTTAAATAAATTGAACTCCACCGTCAATTTGAACCGACTGACCTGTCATGTAGTCAGACATTGGGGAGGCAAGGTAAGAAACAAAGTCGGCAACGTCAGCGGGCGTTTCGGCACGTCCTAATGAAATGCTGTTAATTGCTGCCTTGAGGTACTGCCCTTTCTGGCCACCATTTTCTTCAACCATTTTTTCATCAATGAAGTCCCACATGTCGGTGCCGACAATTCCTGGACAGTATGCGTTGACAGTAATTCCATCCTTCGCTAATTCCTTAGCGGCAACTTGGGTTAAACCACGGATTGCAAATTTGGTAGAAGAGTAGGCGCCAAGCTGTTCGTAGCCAATATGACCAGCAATACTTGAGGCGTTAATGATCTTACGGATCTTTTCACCGTCTTTTTGCCGCTTAAACTGCTTGGCCGCTGCCTGGATCCCAAAAAGGACACTGTCGACGTTGGTTGCGTAGATTTGATGGAAGTCTTCCGCGCTTTCGTCAAGCAAGTTGCCAATTTGAGCAATCCCAGCATTGTTAACGTAGGTGTCGAGCCGGCCAAAATGGTCAACGGCAGTTTTGACTAGCTGGTCATGCGTTTCTTTCTTGGAAACATCCCCCGCGCAAGCAACTACTTGGAAGCCCTTTGCACTCAGCTCACGAGCAGCTTTTTCACAGGTATCCTGATGACTACCATTAATCACCAGTGCATAACCATCCTTACCTAATTGTTCAGCGATACCACGTCCAATCCCTCGGGTACTACCAGTAATAACAGCAACACGTTGTTCTTTAGTCATGATGTTGTCTCCTTTATCTCAAATGCATTTTCTATACATCAATTGTTACATATTAGACTAAATTTGTATATTTGATTAATATAAACTTTAACTTTTTTAGCAAAAGACAAAAAAGCGTTGGAGATGAACTTCTTTCCTGCACTTGTTGTGTATTATCCAGAAAAAAACAAGAGACCGTGAAGAAAAAGAAATTTCTTCTCAGTCTCTTGTTTTAGTTAAAGCACTCGCACAACAATTCAGGTAAGGCCCAAAACTCATGATTGTAGCCCTTCGCTGAAGTTGTGTTGCCGTCGCTTCTTACTTATTCTTTATCCTTATTGCTGAGTTTTTTGACCATTCCTTGAATTTTTTCAATCCGGGTCTGGTCCTTGAACTGCCATAATTTAACAGCCTTTTGAACATCATTTTGGAAGGATTCAACTGCGGGCATGCTTTCCCGGAGCTTTTGGATGTTCTCCTGCAAGCCACGGACGTTGTTAACTAATTTTTTGACGTCAGTAATTGTTTCTTTGATCATGGCCATTATTGTTCATCTTCCAGCTGCTTAATAATTGCTTCTTGGATTTCCTTGTACTTAGCCTCATCGTACTTGTCACCGTTGTCAGTGAAGATCATCTTGAACCCATCTTCGGTGGTGTAACGAGGAATCAAGTGGATGTGAGAGTGGAAAACAGATTGGTAGGCCACTTCACCATTGTTATTCACAATGTTCATCCCTTTGATTGCAGGATTGGACTTCTTAATTGCACGGGCAATCTTGGGAATCCGGGAGAAGACGGCCGCGGCTAAGTCTTCATCGTATTCAAACATATCCTTAACGTGCTTCTTGGGTACTACCAGGGTGTGGCCCGGCGTGCTTTGGGAGATATCAAGGAAAGCCTTAACGACGTCGTCTTCGTAAACAGTGTAACTAGGGATATCACCATTAATAATTTTACAGAAAATACAATCAGTCATAGTAGCACTCCTTTTGGATAGTAATTACCACTAGTATACCGGAAATTACGACCAACTGCACTGAAAATCCATATGGTATAATGAGTGACTGAAACAAAAAGTAGACAAGGAGGGAGTACTAATGGCTCTTGAAGTACGGGACCTGGTCGGTGGTTATTCACAAATCCCGGTCCTTAAAAAAGTTAGCTTGGATGTTCAGCCAGGGGAACTGGTTGGCTTAATCGGTCTTAACGGAGCTGGTAAATCAACCACGTTAAACCACATTATTGGTTTATTACAGCCTTTTTCTGGTGAAATCAAGATTAATGGCCTTACTCTGCAAGCTAACCCCAACGAATACAAGAAGCAAATTGCGTATGTTCCTGAAACTCCCATTTTATATGATGAACTAACATTGCGGGAACACCTTGAATTAACGATGAACGCTTACGGACTAGACCACGACCAGGCCTGGGAAAAGGCCACCAAGCTGCTAAAAACGTTTCGGCTAGACAATAAGCTCGACTGGTTCCCAGCTAATTTTTCCAAGGGGATGAAGCAGAAGGTCATGATCTGCTGTGCTTTCATGACCGATGCTAAGTTACTGATCGTCGACGAACCGTTCTATGGCTTGGACCCGTTAGCAGTTCATGACTTGCTGAACCTGATCGAGCAAAAGAAGAAGGCAGGTGTAGCGGTATTAATGTCAACCCACGTTCTTGACACCGCTCAGCGTTACTGTGACCGCTTTGTCCTGCTCGCTAATGGGCAAGTACGGGCACATGGGACCCTCGACGAGTTAAGAAAACAAGCCGACCGTCCGGATGAATCACTTGATGAAATCTACCTCGGACTCGCAAGGGATGATCAAGATGAATAAGTTATTTTCAACCCGTCGCCAGCGGCACTTCATGATGCTGCTCAAGTACTGGCGCCTTGTTTTTAATGACCACTTTGTCATTGCCCTCTTCTTCCTGTTTGGTGCACTGGCATACGGTTATTCGCAGTGGCTTCCAAGTCTTGGCCCCGGTTTGTGGTGGTCGCGCTGGCTTCTCGTATTGTGGTTTGTTTTCGTTGCCCAGGTGGGACGGCTAGCGACCTTGCTTAAACGTCCCGACCCAGTCTTCCTCCTTCCCCAGGTAGATGCAATGGAAAATTACCTTAAACAGGCTTACCGGTACAGCTTGCTTTTAGCGGAGATTATTACGGTAGCCGGGGCATTTGTTGCATTGCCATTTGCCTTAACAACGGAAAAATTATCAACGGCCGAAATTGTGGCTGTATTTTTAATGGCAATGGTTACCAAAGATGACTGGTTGTTTACGGCCCGCAAGTCAATTAGCATGCGGTGGGCCAAGCAAACCAGGCGGACCCGGTTGGAATACTGGGTAAACCCGTTACTGGCGGCACTTGCTACCTGGCTAGTCAACCCGTTTGTGGGGCTGGCAGTGGCTGTGATTTTAGATATTGCAATGCGGCTGGTTTACCGTGGACTAATGGTTGACTGGACTGCGGCCGTTAAGATGGAAGATGACCGGATGTACAGCGTCTACCGCTTCTTCAACCTCTTCACCGACGTGCCGAGTGTCCAAGGCAACGTCAAGCGGCGGCGGTGGGCCAGTGGCCTGATCAAGTACCTGTCTAATGGGACGCGCCCGTGGGCTTACCTGTATGCCCGGGGCTTCATCCGCAACACTGATGTCAGTGGGATCGTTATCCGACTGACGTTAGTGGGGATGGTGCTGGCTCTCCTGGTACCGGTCCAGTGGTTGAATACGGTGCTGGTGCTACTCTTTATCTACCTGATTGCTACCCAGTTAATGCCACTTTATGACCAGTATGATGGCAATGTTTTTACTCACCTGTACCCGGTCGACCATGAGGAACGAGTACACGATTTTCAACGGTTGTTGACCCGCGTTACCCTGGTCGAGGCACTACTGATTGTCATTGCCAGCCTCGGTCTTGATGCTGACTGGCATCGTTTGTTAATCAACTTTATCGTGGCGGCAGTAGAGGTAGCGTTTTTGACCCGTTTCTACTTCAAAGTACGAATGAAAAAATTAAGCGAGGAATATTAATATGCGTGTAAAACACAAAAAATGGGCAGACCCATTAATTGATGCCCACCCGGAAGCAATTGTCACCAAGGCAGAAGAAGTAAAGGGAAAGTGGCAAGACCGGTTTGAAAAACCACAACCAATCCACCTTGAAGTGGGAATGGGGAAGGGACAGTTCATCATTGGAATGGCAAAGGCCCACCCGGAAATTAACTTTATTGGTTTGGAAATTCAGCGGACGGTTGCTGCAATTGCCCTGAAAAAGTCGTTAGCGGAAGAGTTGCCAAATTTGCAGTTGATTTGTGGTGATGGCTCTGATATTACAAACTATTTTGAACCACACGAAATTGACCGGATGTATTTGAACTTCTCAGACCCGTGGCCAAAAAAGCGTCATGCAAAACGGCGGTTAACTTACCACACCTTCCTTAAGGGCTACCAAGAAATCTTAAAAGACCAGGGTGGCGTTGAATTAAAGACGGATAATATGGGCTTCTTTGAATTTTCTTTGCAAAGCCTCAACAATTATGGGATGCACTTTGATGGTGTATGGCTCGACCTCCACCATAGTGATGAAAACGAACATAATGTCGAGACCGAGTATGAGCAAAAATTTGCGGCAAAGGGTCAACCAATCTACAAGTTAACCGCACACTTCGAATAAGGATAGGATCAAATAAATAATAAAAGGCCACTAGCATTCACCAATCGAACGCTAGTGGCCTTTACCTGTATATTGCCTAGTCATTTTTCAACCGCTTTAATTCAAGGAGACTACCAGTGTAAGCGTCGACCTTGAATTCATAGTTAACGGGGTTGCCATCTTCTAACCGGGTTAACCCACCTTGGTAGGCACTGGTCTTAACGGCGTACCGCTGGAATGGAATTTGACGGTGGTCGATCCAACTACCGGTAATAGTACCCTCACGTGAGAAGTCATTACGAATAATTTTTAACGCACGGTTCGCAGAGAAGGGGCGCTTCCCAAAGAGTTTACCGGCCAGAAAGCCGATTGCCCCTGAAGCTCCCAGGGTAACGGGGAAAAGCCACGGATTAACGGTGTTATTTGAATCGTTCATTTAATCTTCTTCCTTCTATCCATAATAGTATTGTTTAATACTAACATCTTTATGTACTTTAGCCAAGAAATTGCATATTGGCGGTAATTATTTTCCGAGTATGTTATAGTGAGATTAAATTATGAGGAGGGATGAGCCAATGGAAAAGTTACCCGCAATGATGGAAGACCAACTGTTAGCTAAGATCGGTAATGGGAAGGTTGTCCTTTTCTTTACTGCTGATTGGTGCCCCGATTGTCAATTTATTAAGCCCGCACTGCCTGAAATTGAAAAGGATTTTGCCGACTACCAATTCTATACGGTAGACCGGGATGAAAATGTTGATTTGGCAGCAGAACTCAATATTTTTGGGATTCCTAGTTTTGTAGTTTACGATGGCGGTAAGGAAATTGGCCGGTTAGTAAATAAAGATCGTAAAACTAAGGAACAAGTGGAAGATTTTTTAAGCAATTTGAAGTAGAATAGTTAGAGCAAGTCAATTGACCCGCTCTAAGTACGGGGAGTTAAAAGCTCCCTTTTTATTTTGAGCGGTCGAATACTGAAGCAGAAAGGAACATTCGATGTTAATTGCGAGTTATAACCCAACCGAAATGGGCGATATTTTAGTAACAATTACCGCACCAGACAATGGTGACCAAGAGACTAAGATTGCTGATGGCGTTGCACAAATTACTACTGCCAAGAACCACCAGCTGCTTGGCTACAACTTCATGGAAGCAAGTTCACTTCTACCAGACCTGAAGGGGCAAAATGGTCAGGTCTTTTTGACTGATGAACAAGTGGCAACGTTAAATGAGAAGTTAGCGGCGGCCGGCTTTGAAGAAAAGCTGGCAGCTGACCATACGCCAAAGTTCGTGGTCGGTTATGTTGAAGAAATGACGGACCACCCGAAGTCGGACCACTTAAAGGTTACCAAGACCCGGATCAGTGCTGATCAGACAGTTCAAATCGTCTGTGGCTCACCCAATGTTAAGGAGGGCATCAAGGTAGTTGTTGCCCGTCCTGGTGCCATGATGCCAGATGGTAAGATTATCTGGCCAGGTGCATTGATGGGCGTTGAAAGTGACGGGATGCTTTGCGGCTTCCGCGAACTGAAGATGAAGAACGCTCCTGATAAGAAGGGCCTGTGGATTATTCCTGATGACTGGCAAGAAGTTGGCGAAGCGGTTGACTTTGCCAAGGCTGATACCTTCTTCCCGGCAAAATAAATAATTAAGTTGTGAAAGGAAAACGAGAGAATGGGAACAAAAACTTATTATTTTATTGGTATTAAAGGAACCGGGATGGCAGCTTTAGCACGGGTACTCCATGACCAAGGCAATACTGTTTTAGGCTCAGATATTGAAAAGGAAACTTTTACCCAGGGGCCATTACTAAAAGCGGGGATTGAAATCCTCTCATTTGACCCGGCAAACCTAAAGCCCGGAATGACGGTAATTAAGGGGAATGCTTTTTCTGAAGACCATCCAGAAGTACAACGGGCAAAGGAACTAGGCCTGACGATCATGACTTATCCGGAAGCAGTTGAAAATGAAGTCCTGAACCACACCAGCATTGGGATTGCCGGTGCCCATGGCAAGACTTCTACCACGGCACTGTTGGCCCATGTCCTGGATGCCGTTGAACCGACCAGCTACCTGATCGGTGATGGTGTGGGCAAGGGTAACGATAATGACCGTTTCTTTGTCTTTGAAGCGGATGAATACCGTGACCACTTCCTGGCATACCACCCAGACTATGCCATTATGACCAACATTGACTTTGACCACCCAGACTACTTCAAGGATATTGATGATGTTCGGGGTTCATTTGAGACTTATGGTCGGCAAGTTAAGAAGGCAATCTTTGCGTGGGGGGATGATGAAAACCTGCGCAAGCTTGATGTTGACGTTCCAGTTTACTATTACGGGACGGGCAAGGACGATGATTTCCGTGCAGAAAACATTAAGCGGACGCCAGCAGGTTCAACCTATGATGCTTACTTCCGTGATGAAAAGCTAGGGACCTTCACCATCCACTTGTATGGTGAACACAGTATCCTTAACAGCTTGGCAGTTCTCGCCGTTGCCTACATGGAAAAGGTCAACATGGATGAAATTAAAAAGGAACTGGCTAACTTCTCCGGTGTTAAGCGGCGCTTTAGTGAAACAGACGTAGCCGACGATAAGATGATTGATGACTATGCCCACCACCCAAACGAGATTAAGGCGACGATTGATGCTGCCCGCCAAAAGTATCCTGATAAGGAAATAGTAGCAGTTTTCCAACCACATACTTACTCGCGCTTAGCAGCTTATATTGACGGTTTTGCCAAGAGCCTGAGCAAGGCCGACAAAGTTTTTGTTACCCCAATTTTCTCTTCCATCCGTGAAAAGAGCGGTAAGGTTTCAAGTGAAGACCTTGAAGCCAAGATTCCGGGAAGCGAAGGGATCGACATGGCGACGATTAATAAGCTTGAACAGTACCATCACGCGGTTGTTATTTTCATGGGTGCCGGTGATATTGAAAAGTATGAAGATAAGTTCAAAGAATTAGTTAATAAATAGCGTCATCCTGTAATAATTTAATAAAATATGTTAATTTATGATGAATAACTTTTAGGAGGGAAAGTAATAAGAATGGATAATTTTAATGGATCCAGTCGGCGGGTAGTTACCGACCAGGCGGGCCTAAACAGTTTCCTCACTAAGATGTATGGAAACATGACCCTGGCGGTACTGGTTTCTGCTATTAGTGCTTGGCTGACGATGAATGTTTTTGCGACCCAGGTATTAGGGTACTTCCAACAACATCCCGGAATGGTTTGGTTGATCCTCTTGCTGCCAATTGCATTGACAATGGGAATCAGCTTTAGTGCTACCCGGAACCCGGTAGGTGGTTTCATCATGTTAATGGTAGTGGCAATCGTCTACGGGGTTGAATTTGCGTTGATCGCTGGTGCCTATACCGCGGCCAACATTGCCGCAGCGTTTGTTTCATCGGCGGCGGTATTCGCAACGATGGCAATTTACGGGACGGTTACTAAGCGGGACCTCAGCAAGTTTGGGGCACATGCTTTCGCTGCTTTGATTGCATTGATCATTGCTTCGATCATCAATATGTTCCTAAAGAGCCCCGCAATTACTTACATTTTCTCGTATATTGCGGTAATCATCTTCGTGGTATTAACCGCTTGGGATGCCCAAAAGATGAAGCAAATTTACATCAATTACAGTACTGAAAACTCGGTAATGGGCTTAGCAATTGTTGGTGCCTTACAGCTGTACCTCGACTTTGTTAACCTCTTCATCTCATTCCTCCAAATCTTTGGAATGAGCAACCGGGACTAAGAGGCTGGAAATTAACTATTAATTTTTGGTTCTCTAACAGTAAAATCCGGACTATGATTTTTGATTGATTCAAAAATCGTAGTCCG
>NZ_CANDNW010000019.1 GCF_947387525.1 Limosilactobacillus viscerum | reverse complement strand
CTCGAAAAGTGTTAAATTATGAAACCCCATATGAGGTATTTTTTGAGAAACCGTTGCACTTGGTTTGACAATTCGTCATAAATTTAAATAGTAATGTCCTTTACTTATCTATTGATGGCATAATAATTAATTATATTTAGTATTAGTGTTAGACATTTAAATGTGGATTTAATAATAGTTTCTCCATAAAATTTTTCATATTCATTTTCACTATTTTTGTCAATTATTGATTAGAAAAATAGCTTAATGAGACAAATAGTTAAATCTGGTTCATTGTCCTCCCCTGTAGTAATTTAGTAAATGCAGTTTTTTTACTAGGAGGAAATAAGTAATGTCGAATAATCATTCAGGAAAGGATCACTATAAGTTATATAAGGCGGGAAAGCTTTGGCTAACTGCCTTAGTTACAACAACCGTTTTTGGCGTTGCGCTACTAGGGACGCAAGACGCCAGTGCAAATACAAATCCAGCGGTTGCAACCGATGTAAAAGCTGACTTTAAGACGGATATGAATAACCGCTACATTGACGTTAGTGGAGCAGCGGGTTCAATTATTAATGATAACGAAGCAGCTTCAGCTAGTGAGGGAGCACCGGCTAAGGCAGATCAATCAGCAAAGAACGATATATCTACGACTTTAGATAATGACCAGGCATTAAGGCAGAAATTCACTGGAATTAGTGATGGCCAGCTTAGTCAGCACCCACTTGGGAAGGCATCAATTTTCCACATTTTTTCAAATGAGGTTAAGATTGGTGCAGACGTAAACGGGAATATTGCTACTAAGAAGCTGGTTAACGGCCCAGAATTCGGGACCCGGTCTGATTCACATAATTTTACCAGTGGTGATGTTTATTATATTGAACACATCGACGCAATTGGGGCTAATGCCTTTCGGACGGGTAATAACTACGTAGTGCTTGGCGACGATTCAAATGTTGAAGTAAAGGGTAACCAAGTTTATGTTAACGGTAATCGTTTGGACCACTTAAATGCCAGTGACTACCATTTGGTAAAAGATTACATCAACTTTGAAGAAGAGTTTAACCAATTACGGCAACGCGCCACGGAACTCGCTAATCGTGAATCAGCAACCGATGTAAAAGCTGACTTTAAGACGGATATGAATAACCGCTACATTGACGTTAGTGGAGCAGCGGGTTCAATTATTGTGGTAGATGTTCCCGTTGAATACTTAGAGGCACCACAACCAATTACGATTAAGGGCCTCAGTAGTGATGACGCAGGTCCATTAGTGGTATTAAATGTTAAGTCCGATAAGAATACTGTTAACTTTAATACTCAGGTCAAGCTCAATTACAATGATGGCAACACTGTCTCGCCAAGTGAAGGACATAGTGAACCAAACCACGTTTTGTGGAACTTTAGTAATACCGTCAATGAAGTCAACGTTAACAGTGGTTACCTGCTTGGTAGTGTTTTAGCACCTAACGCAACTTTTAATGCAGGTGTGAATGTTGATGGTAATATTGTTGCAAATGTTGTTAACATTAACGGCGGTGAATCACACCGGTGGGACCTTCATGCTCCAAACTATTTTGCTGAAGTAGGGCCTAAAGATGATGGTGACAGAGGCGGTCAGAAGGATTCGTCCACTGATAACGAAAAAAATCCAGTGCCGGTAACCCCGCATGCTGATGATGACGAAGAAGAGGTGGTTGATCATGGTGGAACAAACAAAGATGAGCAGCCATCGTCTCCTTCTGATACACCAGCACCATCTAACAAGCCATCAGATAAGCCAACTCAACCGACCACTCCAACATCATCTAATGCCGCAAACAAGGATAAGGAAGCTGACCAACCAGGTTCTGAGGCACCAGCATCGTCAGAGCAAGCTCAACCGGTAGCTCCATCTGATACCCCAAATAAGGCTGGCTCTGATACATCAGAACCGGCTCAACCGGATACACCAGGTAAAGACAGACAACCAAACCATCCTTACTTCCCACACTGGGATTATCCAGTAATTCCAGACCATAAGGGGGCATCTGCGGGTTCGTCTTCTGAGACGCCTGCTGGTTCAGAATCACCAAAAGCGGAGACACCAGTAGTCCCAATTAATCCGACAAGTCCAGTAGTGCCGGAATTACCTGAATCGACCAATCCGGGTACACCTGAGCTACCAGCTTCGGATACGCCTGCAGAATCAGCTGTGCCAAGTGCACCAGCAACACCTGAAACACCGGTAGTACCAGTAACACCAGCTACTTCAGATACACCAAAGTCATTAACGGTTGTGGATGATACCACTGAAGAAGAAAACGCGGCATCATTTAATGATGGTAGGGTGACGACTAGCCCGAATACGGTGACGACGCCGGTAACCGGTAATAAGACAATTGTGAATAATAGTAAAAATAGTGGGGAAATCATTTCTGTGGTTACGACTAACCAGGCGGAAACTGAATCTAACCAGACTGGATTACCACAAACGGGTAATGAACAAGAAAGCAAGTTAGGAATTCTTGGCTTTACTTGTGCATTTGTGCTCGCTTTGATGGGGTTCAGCAAGAAAAAGGCTAAATAAAAAGATTAGGTAGGGATAAATACCTGTTAGTCTAAACAGCCTCCTAGCGTTCAATAGTTGAATGTTAGGAGGCTATTTGTATACTTCGACCATTTGCAGGTGTAACTTCTTTCTTTTGTGGTTTACCTTTTTGGTTTGGTGAGTGTAAATGATATAATCAAACAGTAAGTATTCTTGTCCGATAATGGGGTGAAATAATGGCAAAGGTAACGGTATATTTAACTGGTAGTGTTGCGGCATATAAGGGAATTGAAGTTGTTCGTGGACTACAAAAAAAGGGGCATGAAGTACGGGTGGTAATGACGGCCGCTGCCCAAAAACTGATCGCGCCAGCAACGTTAGCAGCACTTACTAAGTACCCCGTTTTAACCTCACTATGGGATAGTAAAAGCCCGATCCCTCACATTGAACTGGCCGATTGGACTGAGCTAGCTGTTGTTGTACCGGCCTCGGCCGATATTATTGCGAAGATGGCAAACGGCATTGCTGACGATGCGGCATCCACAACTTTACTCGCTACTAGTGCTACTAAGGTTGTTGTGCCGGCCATGAATAGTCATATGTGGGCAGCTCCTGCAACCCAACGCAACCTTAATCAGCTAAAAGATGATGGGGTCATCGTGATTGAACCCGTTCAGGGAAGGCTAGCTGAGGGCTATTCGGGTAAGGGACGCCTGCCAGAACCAGAGGAGATAGTAGATGATTTAACCACCTTATTGACTAGCGAGGGCCCCTTAACTGGTAAGCACGTCGTCATTACTGCTGGCGGCACCCGTGAACCAATTGACCCCGTTCGGTTTATTGGTAACCGGTCATCAGGTAAAATGGGAGTGGCTTTAACGAACGCAGCTTTAGCGGCAGGAGCAAGTGTGACCTTAATCGTTGGCCAGGTGAGCGTTGACTTGCCACGTTCGCCGCGGCTAACGATTGTCCCGATTGAGAGCACTGCTGAGTTACTAGCTGCTGTCCAGCGACATTTTGCTCCAGCTGATGCCTTAATTATGGCTGCAGCAGTTGCCGACTTTAAACCGGTTGAAGTGGCAAGTGAAAAGGTCAAGAAGGCAAGTAACCATAATGACTGGCAGCTTAATCTAACTGAAACTACCGATGTTTTAAAGCAGGTTGCACACCAAAAGAGTGAAAATCAGGTAGTAATTGGATTTGCCGCCGAAACACAAAATTTATTGGCGAATGCACAAAAGAAGCTTGCTAGCAAGGGTGCAGACTTAATCGTCGCCAATAACGTCAGTGGTAAGAATGGCGCCTTTGGCAATGATAACGACCAGGTAACGATCCTCGAAGCGAATAAGGAACCGGTAGAATGGCCTTCCATGTCCAAAAAAGAAGTTGCCCAAAGAATTGTTTCCCTGCTAAGTAATAAATTGAAATCAGGTGATTAAATGGTTGAATTGGCGCAGGTAGTGGTTGATGTTCCAACAATGCAGACCAACCAACCATATACATATCAGGTGCCAGTACTATTAGAAAAGAAGCTCCAACTGGGGATGCGGGTAGTGGTCCCGTTCGGTAACGGCCACCGGCAAGTCCAGGGCTTTGTCGTTGGCTTTACCGATTCCAGTGATTATGAGGGAAAATTAAAGCCAATTCAGGCGGTAATGGACCTTCAGCCAGTCATGAATGCAGAAATGTTGAAATTGAGTAAGTGGTTAGCAGATACCACTTACTCCTTTTGGATTGCCTGCCTTTACACCATGCTCCCCAACCTCTTAAAGGGGAAAACGCACCGGGTTGTCCAGGTGGTCGACGATATTCCAGAACAGGACTATTTTGACCTCTTTAATGGCCGTGATCAGCGTGATTATGCTGAATTTGAGAATAACCCGGAAGCAATTAGCAAGTTATTAAAATTAAAACGGGCCGGTAAAGTACGGATTAATTACGAAGTTGAAAATCGGGCACGGGCGAAAACCATTACGGGGATTACACCAGTGCTTGGATTTGAAGAGTTGGAAGATGCACGGACGTCCTTGCACCCCAATGCCCATGCTCAAAATCGCTTGCTTTCTTACCTGCAAAGTATTATTGGCAAGACGGTTGTTCAAAAGGATGCCGAGCGAACGGCAGAGCTTTCCGCAGCAACTTTTAACCAGGGTGCGAAAAAAGGTTGGTTGAAAAAGGTGCCGGTTGAGGTCTACCGTACGCCCAACTCACAGGATAACTTACCAGACGACCAGCACCTGCAAAAACCGTTAAAATTAAACCAGGACCAGCAGGTAGCCGTTGACCATATTAGCCAGGCAGTGCACCAGCATGAGAAAACAACCTTCCTGCTCCAGGGGGTCACCGGCAGTGGGAAAACGGAGGTCTACCTCCAGTCGATTGCCCAGGCCTTAAGTGAGGGGCGGACTGCTTTGATGCTGGTACCAGAAATTTCACTAACCCCCCAAATTGTTAACCGGGTTCGTCGGCGGTTTGGTTCCCAGGTAGCGGTCCTTCATAGTGGCCTGTCGAACGGTGAACAATTTGACGAGTGGCGCCGAATTGAACGTGGCGAAGCTAAGGTAGTTGTTGGGGCCCGTTCCGCAGTCTTTGCGCCGCTGCAAAATATTGGGCTAATTATTCTTGATGAGGAACACGAATCAAGTTATAAGCAGGATGAAGCACCACGGTACCACGCCCGTGAAGTTGCAAAGTGGCGGGGGGCTTACCATGATGCGCCGGTTGTTCTTGGCTCTGCGACACCAAGCTTGGAGAGCCGTGCCCGCGCACTAAAAGGGGTCTACCAGTTCCTCCAGTTACCACACCGGGTAAATAAACAGCCACTTCCACCAATCCAGGTGGTTGATATGCGGCCAGAAATCAAGCAGCGGGGTGAGAGCAACTTTTCGCTTCCGTTACTCCAGGCGGTTAATGACCGGCTCAATCGTGGTGAACAAAGTATTCTAATGCTTAACCGGCGGGGCTTTTCTTCCTTTATGATGTGCCGGGATTGTGGTGAGGTTCTTAAGTGCCCTAATTGTGATATTTCACTGACCCTCCATATGGATACCCGGACGATGAAGTGCCACTACTGTGGGCATGAAGAACCAATTCCACAGATTTGTCCTAATTGTCATAGCCGGCATATTCGCTATTACGGTACGGGGACGGAGAAGGTCCAGCAGGAATTGAAACAGTTGCTTCCCCAGGCACGAATTATCCGAATGGATGTTGATACAACGAGGCGGAAGGGGATGCACGAAAAACTTCTCAAGCAGTTTGGCGATCACCAGGCAGATATCCTGCTGGGAACCCAAATGATTGCTAAGGGACTCGATTTTCCCAATGTAACCCTCGTGGGTGTTTTAAATGCTGATACGGGATTAGGTCTACCTGACTTTCGGGCTAGTGAACGAACATTTGACCTGCTCAGTCAGGTTAGTGGCCGTGCGGGTCGTGCTGATAAGCAGGGACAAGTTATCATTCAAACCTTTAATCCCGACCATTACGCAATTAAGGATGCCCAGGCACATGATTACGACCGTTTCTTTTACCAGGAGATGAGTCTTCGTCACCAGGCTAGTTACCCGCCTTACTATTTCACTGTCCGGCTGATGGCGAGTCACCCGGAGGAAAAGGCAGCGGCCCAGGCAATGGCTAAGATTAAGCAAAAACTTCAGCAACGCCTTTCGCCACAGACGATTATTCTAGGACCAACGCCGCGTGCAATCGCCCGGATGAAGCGACGCTACTACTACCAAATTGTAATTAAGTATAAACAGGATCCAGCACTCCATAGTACACTGCTGAAAATTTTACAGGATACTCAGAGTAAGGGCTTTAGGGATGTGCAAGTAAGCATTGACCCTGACCCACAGTACTTTATGTAAATGAAAGGATGATTATTAAATGGCAACATCAATCGTATTTATGGGGACTCCGCAGTTTGCGGTACCAATTTTAAAGAGTTTAATTGATCACCCAGAATATGACGTTAAGGCGGTCTTGACGCAACCAGACCACCGGGTGGGACGTAAGCACGTTTTAACGGCTTCACCGGTTAAACAACTGGCAGTTGAAAATGGGATCAAGGTTCTCCAACCAGCAAAGCTGAGCAAGAGCCCTGAGATGCAGGAAATAATTGACCTACAGCCAGACCTGCTGATTACTGCTGCTTATGGTCAATTTTTACCATCAAAGATGTTGGCGGCGGCAAAAATTGCGGCAATCAACGTCCACGGATCATTATTGCCAAAGTACCGCGGTGGTGCCCCGGTTCAATACTCCATTATTAATGGTGATAAAGAAACTGGTGTCTCCATTATGTACATGGTCAAGAAGATGGATGCCGGCGATGTTATTTCACAGCGGGCAATCCCAATTGAAAAGGATGACGACAACGGGACGATGTTTGAAAAACTAAGTATCCTTGGCCGCGACTTGTTACTAGACATCTTGCCTGACCTGATCGCTGGTAAGACTACGGCAACGCCTCAGGATGAGGAAAAGGTTGTCTTTTCACCGAATATTTCGACGGAACAGGAACGGATTGACTACCGGATGACGGCGGACCAAATTGATGATAAGGTGCGGGGCCTCCGTCCAGCACCACTGGGAAACATGGTTATCGACGGTCTTCGTACCAAGATCTATGATGTAACACCATTGGATGAAAAAACGACTTTAAAACCAGGACAAGTGGTCCGTGCCAGCAAGCATCAATTAGTAATTGCGGCGGGTAACGGGACGACCTACCGGATTAACCGGTTGAAGCCAGCTGGTAAGCAGGCGATGGACATAACTGCTTACCTAAATGGTCACCAGGACTTGAAAGAAGGAGGACAAGCAGTAACCGATGACTAAGCAGATGTCAGCACGGGCAGTCGCGTTAACGGCCTTAGACCGGGTGCGACAAAATGGTTCGTATTCTAACCTTCAGCTAAATCAATTATTAGTTAAACACCAACTCAGTGATAGCGATCGTCGCTTGGCAACGCGAATTGTTTATGGCGTACTTCAACACCAAATAACACTGGAGTACTGGCTCCAGCCGTTTGTGAAGGGTAAGAAGTTGGATTCCTGGGTAGAGACGTTGCTCCTAATGTCCATTTACCAGTACCATTATTTAGAGCGGGTACCTGATTGGGCAGTTACTAATGAATCGATTGAACTGGCTAAAAACTGGGGAAACCAAGGAATCCGAAAGTTCGTAACCGGTGTCCTGCACGCTATTTTACGGCAAGGGCTTACCAGTTTTGATGAAATCACTGATTTTGTCGAACGTTTGTCAATTAAAGCAAGTGTTCCTAAGTGGATTGTTCAGGAATTAGTTAACCAGTATGGTACTGACCAAGCCGAACAAATTTTGGCATCTATTAATGAACCTGCTCACGTCGTAGTTAGGGTCAATACCGCAGTGTCAGATTTAGCGACGGTTAGAGAAGAGTTACGGACTGCTGGAGTTGAATTTCGGGAAAGTGAAGTTGCGCCAAACGCGTTGGTAATCACGAGTGGTAGTGTTATTGGCTCACCGCTTTTTGCTCGCGGCGCTATTACCATCCAAGACGAAAGCGCCATGCTGGCAGTTGATAGTATGGACGTTCAACCTGGCGACCGTGTCCTAGATGCTTGTGCGGCACCAGGCGGGAAGACAGTCCAAATTGCGGAACGTTTAGACCAAGACAGTGGTGGAATGGTTGATACACTGGACATTCACGAGCATAAAACGAGACTAATTCAAAAAAATGCCGACCGGATGCATGTTGCCGACCGGGTTTCAACCCACACCCTAGATGCTCGTAAGGTGGCTGACCAGTTTACGGATGAATCGTTTGATAAAATTTTAGTTGATGCACCATGTAGCGGAATGGGCTTATTACGGCGTAAGCCAGAGATTCGCTATACGAAAAGATTAGCGGATAGTGTTAATTTACACCAAATTCAAAAAAGTATTTTAAATGCAGTTGCCCCAAAAGTTAAAAAGGGCGGTATAATCACATATAGTACGTGTACGATTTTGAAGCAGGAAAATGATCAGACCGTTCAAGAATTTTTGGCTGACCACCCTGACTTCACCTTGTTAAAGACAACAACGACACGGAAGCTTAAAGATGATCGAAACTCAGCAACGTTGACTATTTTGCCATCCGATTATGGGTCTGATGGTTTCTTTATCAGTAGTCTCCAGCGCAATCTGTAGAAGGGAATTAGCACTAAGATGAAAGTTGCTTATCAAACTGACGTTGGGCACCAACGGTCACAAAACCAGGACCGGGTTTCCCAATTTACCGATAAACGCGGGAATCAGCTAGTGGTGATTGCCGATGGAATAGGTGGTAATCGTAGTGGGGATGTCGCTGCTGAAATGACAGTGAAACGACTCGGTCATCGTTTTATTGAGGACGGACCGGAAACTCCGCTGGAAGCAATTCGGTGGTTTGCCCGCGAAGTTCAATTAATTAATGATGAAATTTTAAAAAAATCAAAAGAAAATATCGCTTTTCAAGGAATGGGAACGACGATGGTAGCTGCAATCGCATTTGCTGACACCTTAGTAGTTGCCAATATTGGTGATAGTCGTGGCTACTTATTACATGCAGGGATGATGACCCAGGTCACGATTGACCATTCCTTGGTAAATGAACTTGTAAAAAGTGGTGATATTACCGAGGAGGAAGCATTAAAACTCCCACAAAGTAATATTATTACCCGGGCAATTGGTATTTCACCGGATGCGCGAATTGAAGTAAACCGTTTTAAATTTGAACATGGTGACCAACTGTTGATGTGTTCTGATGGCTTATTCAAGACGGTTGATAAGAAGACATTAAAGGATGTCTTACAATCAACGTTATCGTTAGCTGATAAGTGTGAACGGTTAGTGAAAATGGCAAATGAAGCTGGGGGCCCCGATAATATCACCGTACTAATTGGAATTAATGAATAATAGCCAGGAGGGTTGAGTATGAATCCTGGAGATATAATCGGTCACCGATACAGGATTATCCGTTCCCTAGGTGAGGGCGGAATGGCAACTGTTTACTTAGCTCATGATTTGGTTTTAGATCGCGATGTCTCCGTGAAGCTGCTGCGTTTGGATCTCCGTGATGATCCAGATACGAAGCGGCGTTTTCACCGTGAAGCGCTCGCGGCAACACAATTGAATGACCCCCACATTGTTGGCGTTTATGATGTGGGTGAAGATGAAGGCCTTCAATACATGGTTATGCAATATGTACAGGGTACTGATTTGAAGGCTTTTATTAAGGAACACTATCCGATTCCGCTGCCACAAGTAGTGGACATTATGAAACAGGTCCTGTCCGCAGTTGAGACTGCCCATGCGCACGGAATTATTCACCGTGATTTAAAACCGCAAAATATATTAATTGATGCTAATAAAAACATAAAAATCACTGATTTTGGGATTGCGGTTGCGACTTCCCAAAATTCACTGACCCAGACAAATACGTTGATGGGATCGGTACACTACCTGTCGCCGGAACAGGCGCGGGGAAGTGTCGCAACAAAACAATCAGATATCTATTCCTTGGGAATTATCCTTTATGAACTGCTAACTGGTACCGTCCCATTTGAAGGGGAAACGGCTGTTTCAATTGCCCTTAAGCACTTCCGTGAGGATATTCCATCCGTTCGTACCGTCAATAGCAACATTCCACAAGCACTTGAAAATGTGGTATTGAAAGCGACCGCCAAGAGCCCGCACGAACGTTACGCTAATGTTCGCGAAATGGCTGAAGACTTGTCAACGAGCCTTGACGCTGACCGGGCAAATGAAGAGAAGTGGCACGTTCAATGTGATGACGGTAAGACTAAAGTGTTATCTGCAGCTGAAATTTCAAAGCAAATTAAGGAAGCAGACGAACAAGAAAAGGCAGCGAATGAAGGGGCTGACGATCAAGAAAAAGATGTCGAGCCTAAAAAACGGCACCGTTACTTACCATATTGGCTTAGTGGCGTTGCCGCAGTACTTGTTATTGGGATAGCATTTACTACTTGGTGGTTTATGTTCCGGCAAGTAATTGTTCCGGATGTAGAAGGAAAAACACCGATTCAAGCGGAACGAATCCTTAGTAAGCAAGGGTTACGGGTTGGAAATATTACCCGGGTTAATAGTGAACAAGTAGCTAAAAATCATATTATCTCGACTACCCCTGATACCAGTTCAAAGAAACAGGTTAACGGGACAGTTGACCTGCGGGTAAGCACTGGCGTAAAAAACATGTCGATGGCTGACTATGTAGGCGATGATTATTACTCAGTTTCCTCATCCTTACGGCAGAAGGGCTTTGTTGTCCAAAAGCAAGAGGTTTATTCTGATAAGATCGACAAGGGAACGATTATTAAGCAGAACTACAGTAAGGGTAAGACGGTGGCAACCAATGGCGACACGATCAACTTTAAGGTTAGTGCCGGCAAGGAGAACATCAAGATTCCTAATTTCCGGAACCAGGATATTAGTGTTGTTCAAAAGTTTGCTAACGAGCATAAGCTTCAGCTGACAACCCAGGAAAAGAAGTCTAAAACCGTTGCTACGAACCATGTTATTAGTCAAACACCAAAAGCTGGTGAAACGCTAAACCATGGTGACACATTGACGGTTACGCTTGCCAATTCGGGAAACCAGACCAAGACGACCAATATTCAAGTAAATATTCCATTTGATGGAAACGGTGGAAAACGGGAGAACCGGGTCCAGATCTATATTAAAGATGCTAACCATAACCTGACGATGGAATATCAAGATATTACAATTAATCAAGAAACAACTATTAATGTGCCGTTTACGTTAAAGAACGGTCAAATGGGCGCATACCGGGTTGTCCGCAATGGTCGGACGATCATGAGTGGTACCAACATTACTGGTTAAATCATGGAGGTGTGAAGTGAAAACAGGAATAATTCAGCAATCATTAAGCGGCTTTTACGATGTTTTAGCAGATGGGCAACTTTATCGGACAAGGGGCCGGGGCAACTTCCGTGCAAGGAAAATAAAGCCGGTTGTTGGTGACCGGGTTGAGTTTGCCGATGGGTACCTGTTAAAAGTACTTGACCGGCGGAACCAGCTAGTTCGGCCGCCAGTGGCAAACATTGATATGGCGGTCGTGGTCACTGCCGCCACCCAGCCGGTCTTCTCGGCAAACTTGCTTGACCGTCAACTAGTAGGACTAGAGGAACAGGGTATTATGCCGGTGATCTTCTTTTCAAAAGTTGACTTGCTGGATGGTGAGACTTTTTCTCGGTTGCAAGCAATTGCGGATGGGTATTCACAAATTGGCTACCAGGTTTTCTTCAACCGAGACCCATTTGCGGCTAGTCAGCTGAAAACACTAGTTGAAAGCCTTAAGGGCAAGATTGTAACGATGATGGGGCAGACGGGTGCTGGCAAGTCAACCTTGCTAAACCACCTTGCACCGGGCCTTAACCTTGCCACTGGTGAAATTTCACAGGCATTAAAGCGGGGACGTCATACTACCCGTAAGGTAAGTCTGCTGGATGTTGATGGCGCATTGATTGCTGACACGCCTGGTTTCTCTTCGTACGAGACCTTTGATATGACGGTTGAAGAACTTCCCCGCCTTTTTCCTGAAATGCGCAAGCTGGCGGTAAATTGTAAGTTCCGGGGCTGTCTCCATTTGAAAGAGCCCCATTGTGCAGTGAAGGATGCACTGGAACATGGTATAATCATGAAGAGTCGGTATGACGACTATGTCCAGTTCCATGACATCATCGTTAACCAGAAACCAAATTATAAGAAATGAGGGAATTTAGAATGATTAAGGTTGCACCTTCAATTTTGAGTGCTGATTACGTAAACTTGCAAAAGGACATTGAAAAGGTTGATAAGGCTGGGGCCGAATACCTCCACATCGATGTAATGGATGGTACTTTTGTGCCAAGTATTTCCTACGGTCCAGGCTTTGTTAAGGCTATTCGCCCAATCACCAACATGACCCTAGATGTTCACCTGATGGTTCAAAACCCAGAACATATTTTGCCAATATTCATCGACGCTGGTGCGGACATCATTGGTGTTCAAGTGGAAGCAACCCAACACATTCACCGTGCTCTGCAAATTATCAAGAATGGCGGGGTAAAGGCAGAAGTTGTTATCAACCCTGGTACGCCAGTGGCCATGATTGAACCCGTCCTGCACATGGTTGACCAAGTCTTAGTAATGACTGTTAACCCTGGTTTCGGTGGACAAAAGTTCCTTCCAGAAACGGTTGAAAAGATTGCCCAATTAAACGAAATTAAGAAGCAAAAGGGTTACGACTTCGATATTGAAATTGATGGTGGTGTTAACAACAAGACGGTTGTTGACTGCTACAAAGCGGGTGCTACCGTTGCAGTTGCTGGTTCTTTTGTCTTTAATGCAGATGACCCTGCAGAACGGGTAGAAGAATTGCGTGACGCTACTAAGTAATCGCATTATGATAATCAGGGGCTGTAACATCGGTCCCTTTTTTATATAGGAGAATTTACCATGCGGGTTAATGTGTTAGTCGGCGGACCGGTTGCGTTAGTCCCCCAGGAGAAAGTAATTCAACGTAAAAATGAGCAGTGGGTAGCAGCGGACTATGGAGCAACCCGCTTGCTTAACTGGGGAATCAAGCCTGCTGTCGCAATTGGTGACTTTGACTCAACCTCTGCTAGTGAGTTTCAACGTTTAAGAGAGCAGTTGGGTGAGATTGAGACTTTTCCACCCGAAAAGGATTTTACTGATACCCAGCTGGGGGTAAAAATCGCAATTGAAAAGTTTAAACCTGACGAAATCGATGTTTTTGGCGCAACCGGCGGGCGAATTGACCACTTGTTAGCCAACCTCTTTTTGCCCCTGCAGGCCCCGTACGAGGACTACCTCGAAAAGATACACTTTATCGATCGTGGAAATACGGTAGCATACTACCGGCCAGGCAGCTATGAGATTACGAAACAAGCAGGGATGAAGTATCTGGCATTTGTGAACCTTACACCGGTTAAAGGGCTAACGCTGGTTGACGAGAAGTACCCACTTGATAACTGGTCAAGCGACATTCCGGTATCTTGGTCCAGCAATGAGTTTGTTGGAACCAAGAACCACTTCTCGTTTACTGCCGGTGTGGTAGCGGTAATTCAATGCTGTGACCAGTTAATGAATTAGCTGTCAAGGAAAAATACTTGAAAGAAAACTATTGCATTGTCGGAAACGCTATGGTAAATTAATTAGGTGAGTTACATCGCAGTTATGCGTAATATAATAATGTTTTAAAGAGGAGGGTATCACCAATGGCTAAAGATTTTATCAACGGTAAACGGACACGCTTTGGTAACAAGCGTTCTCACGCCCTTAACTCAAGTCGTCGTAGCTGGAAGCCTAATTTGCAAAAGGTAACCATTTTGGTTAACGGTAAGCCAAAGAAGGTTTACGTTTCAGCACGTACCTTGAAGTCCGGTAAAGTGACTCGGGTTTAATAAAAAAAGACGCCGTCCAATTATGGGCGGCTTATTTTTTATCTTCGATAGTACACCCCGTTAACTATTTCCAAAGAGGGTTACTTTTTATTATTGATGTGCTATGCTATGATATTGTTAGCTTAGAATAAATTAAAAATGAATCTCTAAATTAATACAGGGAGGCCATGACGATGGCAGTAAAAATTAAGACAAAAGCTGGAACAATCGACATTGATAATGATGTGATTTCAACAGTTGTTGGTGGTGCCGCTACGGATAATTACGGTGTTGTTGGAATGGCAAGTCGTAACCCGGTTCGTGACGGTGTTAACCAGATTCTCCGCCGTGAGAACTTCAATAAGGGTGTTGTTGTTCGCCAACAGGACAACGGAATCGTCGTTGACGTAAACATTATTGTGAGCTACGGTACGAAGATTTCTGAAGTATCAAAGAGTGTCCAATCAAAGGTTAAGTACAACCTGGAATCAATGCTGGGCATTACTGCTGATGCGGTTAACGTCTGTGTACAGGGCGTTCGTTCAACAGAAGATTAATTCGAAGCACGGGAGGAAAAGTTAATTGGCTGTAACAGAAATTACAAATCTTGAATTTGGCAAAATGGTTCAGGCGGCTGCTGATAAGTTAAACAAGCAGGCAGAATTCATTAATTCCCTGAATGTTTTCCCAGTTCCTGATGGTGATACTGGGACTAACATGGCTTCATCGATGGCTAGTGGTGCCAAGTACGAACGGGAAGCTTCTAGTGATAAGGTCGGCGATTTGAGTGCGGCATTAGCAAAGGGACTTCTGATGGGTGCCCGTGGTAATTCTGGGGTGATCCTTTCCCAGATCTTCCGTGGCTTTGCAAAGGGCGCCGCTGGTAAGACCAAGTTAAATGCGCAAGACTTTGTTGATGCTTATGCTAATGGTGCCAAGGTTGCTTATAAAGCGGTAATGAAGCCAACTGAGGGGACCATTTTAACGGTTGTCCGTGAATCCGCCCAGGCTGGTCTTAACAAGATTAAGGAAACTGACGACCTGTTAGAAATCATGCACACCATTTATGAGGCAAGTAAGAAGGCACTGAAGAAGACGCCTGATCTTCTGCCAGTCTTAAAAGAAGTTGGTGTCGTTGATTCTGGTGGCCAAGGGTTAGTCTACGTACTGGAAGCCTTTGATGAATCACTGAGCGGCAAGGAAGTTGAAAAGGGCGAAGACTACAAGCCAGATAAGGCAGAAGTTGATGAAATGGTTAATGCCATGGACCACCAAAGCGTCCAGGGTAAACTAGACCCTGCCGACATTAAGTACACTTACTGTACGCAAATGCTGGTGCGGATTGGTAAGGGAAAGCAAGTTACCAAGAAGTTCGACTACGATACCTTCTATAACTACCTGGCTAAGTTAGGTGATAGCCTGCTTGTCTTAAGTGATGACCAGGTAGTTCGGGTTCACGTCCACACTGAACACCCTGGCAAGGTTTTAAGCTGGGGTCAGGAATTCGGTGACCTTCAAACAATCGAAATCCACAACATGGTCTGGCAACAAGAAGAGATCATGGAGCATGATGAAGAAGAAGGCAACGGTGACGATACGCTAACTGAAACGCCAGTTGAACGGGCAAAGAAGGACCAAGAAGAGCAAGTTGACACTGCGGTGATTGCGGTTGCCTCTGGTGATGGGATCATTAAGCTGCTCAAGAGTCTTGGTGTTACTCACATTATTAGTGGTGGGCAGACAATGAACCCAAGTACTCAGGACATTGTTGATGCAATCAATAATAGTGGGGCGAAGAAGGCTCTTGTCCTTCCTGACAACGGAAATATCTTCATGACGGCCGAGCAGGCTGCTGAAGTGGCAGATATCCCAACAGCGGTTGTTCATGCAAAGACGATTGCCCAGGCAATGTCTGCTTTGCTGGAATACAATCCAGAAGAAGAACTTCAAGCTAACCAGCGGAACATGGAAGCAAACCTGGCCAGTGTTGCCAGTGGTGAAGTGACCCATGCGGTTCGTGATACTACAATCGACGGTAAAGAAATTAAGCAAAACGACTACCTGGGAATTGTTGATGGTAAGATTATTGTGACTAATCCAGACCTGGAACAGGCAGCAATCGAAATGGTTAAGAAGATGCTTGATGAGGACAGCGAAATCGTCACAATTCTTTATGGTGAAGATGGTAATGAAGAGACTGCTGAAGCAATTAAGGCGGCGGTTGAAGAAGTAGATGATGAACTTGATGTTCAAATCTACGAAGGTGGCCAGCCGGTATACCCATACCTGATTTCGGTAGAATAGCAATTACTTGAATTAAAATGGCAAAAGGGATGTTGGCACGATTGTCGCATCCTTTTTCTAATATAAGGGAGGGAAGTAAATGAAGAGCCTACAAGATCCTGTATCAGTTCTTAAGGGGGTCGGCCCAAAACGAGTTGCCGACTTGGCAACCCTGGGAATTGATACGGTGGGTGACTTACTGACCTATTATCCGGCACGGTATGATGATGTCACACCGGTTGACCTAACGACGGTGAAAGACCGGCAGAAAGTAACCGTTCAGGGAACAGTGGTCTCAGAGCCACTCCTTACCCGGTTTGGCTACCGGCGCAGTCGGCTGGCCTTCCGTGTTCAGGTTGGTCAACAGGTGATCATGGTTACCTTCTTCAACCAGCCCTACCTTGAAAAAAGAGTGGAATTAAATAAACCAGTGACGGTGATGGGAAAGTGGGACGCCCAGCGACTGCAGGTGACTGCAAACAAAATGCTGGCAGCTGGCGACCAGGAAAAGACCGGTGCGGGTGCAGTCTACCCGGTAAATAAACATATCCGTCAGGCCACGCTCCGAAGCTTAATCCGTCAGGCATTTGATGAATACCAAAATGTAATTCCAACGTTATTGCCAAAGAAGTTGCGGGACCAATACCGGTTGATGGATCGGCGCGAAATGATTCATGACCTTCATTTCCCACAAAATGCTGGTCTTGCCAAAGCAGCCAGGCGGACGGCCGCCTATGAAGAGTTCTTCTTATTCCAGCTCCGCCTACAGGTAATTCGCCAGGCTAACCGGCAGGCGAGTGGGAACCGGATCCTCTACCATAATGATGAATTAAAGAAGTTTATCGCCGGGATCGGTTTCGAACTGACCGGTGCCCAGAAACGAGTAGTTAATGAAATATGTCGTGACCTTCGTGAACCATACCAGATGAACCGCTTGTTACAGGGTGATGTTGGTTCAGGCAAGACAATCGTGGCGGCGATTGCAATTTATGCCACCATTTCTGCAGGTTACCAAGCAGCGTTGATGGCACCAACCGAAATCCTTGCTGCTCAGCATGCAGAAAAGCTGTCGAAGGTTTTCGCGGGAACCCATGTACACGTAGGACTATTAACTGGTTCATTAACTGCTAAGCAACACCGCGAGTTAGGGAAGGCCATTAAAACGGGTGCGATTAACCTGATTATTGGTACGCACGCCTTAATTCAAGATGACGTTGAATACGCAAACCTGGGATTGGTGATTACCGATGAGCAGCACCGCTTTGGGGTTAACCAGCGGCAGCTCCTCCGGGAAAAGGGAAATAATCCTGATGTACTTGCAATGACGGCGACCCCGATTCCCCGGACACTGGCAATTACGGCTTATGGTGAAATGGACGTTTCGGTTATTGATGAGTTGCCAGCGGGTCGCAAGCCAATCGAAACTAGGTGGTTGAAGGTTAGCCAGCAAAATGAGGCGCTTCACTTCCTAAGTGACCAGTTAGCCGCTGGCGCACAAGCGTATATTGTCAGTCCGTTAATTGAGGAGTCTGAAGCACTAGATGTTCAAAATGCGACGGACCTCTACAATGAATTGGCAAAATATTTTGAACCCGCGTATAAAGTGGGATTATTGCATGGCCGGATGTCCGGTGACGAAAAGGATGCGGTAATGCACGACTTCCAAGAGGGTAAAATTCAGGTCCTTGTTTCCACCACGGTAATTGAAGTGGGGGTCGACAACCCCAACGCAACCGTAATGATGATTTACAATGCGGACCGTTTTGGCCTCGCCCAGCTTCACCAACTTCGGGGCCGGGTTGGCCGTGGCGACCGGCAGAGTTACTGTTTACTGTTGGCGGATCCGAAAACCGATGAAGGAAAAGCCCGGATGAAGACGATGATCGAAACTAATGATGGTTTCGTGGTTGCACAAAAGGACATGGAATTGCGTGGTGCGGGGGATGTCCTTGGTAATAAGCAATCGGGGGTACCTGACTTTAAGGTTGGCGACCCGGTTGGCGACTTAAAAATGCTGCAGATTGCCCGCCAGGATGCCGCCGATTTACTTCGGACACCGCACTGGGATGAGCAAGATGATAATCAACCGCTGGTCCTGTACTTACACCGGCACCAGCTTGAAACACACTTTGACTAAGGAGAGATAGACAATGATGAAGATTGCTGTTGATGCAATGGGTGGCGACAATGCTCCCCAAGCAATTATTGAAGGGGTTGAACAGGCCCGTGACCAATTTGATGATATTGAATTTCAATTGTACGGTAACCCGGCAAAGGTTAAACCACTGATCAAAAACAATGACCGGTTAACCGTGATTGAGACAACGGAAGAAATCGCTATGGGTGAAGAACCAGTGCGTGCTATCCGGAAGAAGAAGGACTCATCAATTGTCCGCGCAGCAAAGGCCGTTAAGGATGGTGAAGCAGATGCATTCTTCTCTGCTGGAAACACCGGTGCGGTACTTGCTGCCGGAATCTTTGTTGTTGGCCGGATCAAGGGAATTGACCGGCCCGGCTTGACCAGTATTTTACCGATTACTAAGCCGGGCTCTGACCGTAAGAGCTTTGTATATCTTGATTCAGGTGCCAATGCGGAGAGCAAGGAACGAAACTTGGTTCAGTATGGCTACTTGGGTAAGTTTTACGCGGAAAACGTGCTAAAAGTTGAAAATCCGCGGGTAGCCTTGCTAAATAATGGTGCCGAGGAAGATAAGGGTGACAAGCTTCACAAGGCAGTTTGGCAAGACTTGAACAATGAGAAAGACCTGAACTTTGTTGGAAACATTGAGTCTGGTGACCTACTGTTTGGCAAGGCCGACGTAGTAGTCAGTGATGGCTGGACGGCTAATGCAGCACTGAAGGCGACAGAGGGAACGGCCAAGATGATGCTGACACTGATTAGGCATGGCATTATGAATGGCGGCTTACGTGCTAAGCTTGGCTACTTATTCTTGAAGTCGGTTTTCCACCAGATTGGTAAGAAGATGAACACATCGACCTATGGTGGGGCGGTACTGCTGGGGTTAAAGGCACCGGTGGTTAAGACGCACGGTGCTTCTGATGCGGCAGCAGTGAAGAACACGATTAGTCAAATCCGGACGATGTTAACGTCAGGAGTAATTGACAAGACGGTTGAATTCTTTAGTCAAGAATCATTAGTAGACAAGAAGGAAGAAAACGAATAAAATAGGTTCGTACCTAATAAAGTGAGGTTATTTACCATGGCTGAAAATGAAAAACGGACAAAGATTTTTAACAAGGTTTCAGAAATCGTGGCGGACCACTTTGATATCGACCGGGCCAAGATTACTGACGACTTGAACTTGAAGACGGACTTAGATGCAGATTCGATTGACTTCGTAGAATTTGTACTAGAACTAGAAGACACGTTCAACGCGGAAATTGCGGATGACGAAGCAGAAAAGTTAAGTACGATCGGCGAAGTGGTCGACTATATTGATGAACACACTAATTAACAAAGATTGAGTGCTAGTAAGAGGGAGCAAGACGGAAGTAGGACACCTCTATGAGCACGAAACGAGGTCCAGAGTTCGGCTTTTGCCGGATTTTGGACCTCGTTTTTTGATTTGCTCGTAAGAAGCCTACCTCATGAACTCTTAGCTTTCTCACTCAGCCGCGTCTATATTAGTGGGTAATATTATTTCGGGGGATGAACACTAGGACCCTTTCCAGTAAATAATTTTACCTAAAAGACTGCGTTAACAGCCGCTTTTTAGTATAATAGGAAAGAATATATATTTTTAACGACAAGAAAGGAAATTATTTATGATCGAAGAACTGCAAGACTACTTGGCCAAGGAATTTGATATTCATTTTGATGACCCTAGTTTGCTGGCCGAAGCTTTTACGCAAGCTTCATACGTTAACGAACACCCGGATCAAAATTTGAAGTTTTATGAACGGATCGAATTTCTTGGCGATGCCGTGTTGGAACTGATCGTTTCAGAATATATTTATAAACGTTATCCCGAACTACCACAGGGGAAGTTAACCCGTTTGCGGGCAGCAATGGTCTGCGAAGATAGTTTCTCTAAGTTTGCTAAGGAATGTCATTTTGACCAATATATTCGGTTGGGCCACGGGGAAGAAATGGCTGGTGCACGTCAACGTCCGGGCCTGCTTTGTGATATTTTTGAGTCATTTGTTGGTGCATTGTACCTTGACCAGGGTCGCCCCGCAGTTGAAAAGTTTGTTCGCCGGGTTATTTTCCCTAAGCTGGACATGGGGTGGTTTGACCACGCTGTTGATGCTAAGACGAGCCTGCAAGAATTTCTCCAACGTGATGGCGACGTATTAATTGAATACCACTTGCTGGATGAAAGTGGGACGGAGAATGCTCCAGAGTTCCACGTTAATGTTTCAGCAGATGGTAAAGTGATCGCCGAAGGAAATGGCTCCTCAAAGAAGCAAGCCGAAATGCAAGCAGCCCAGAGTGCGCTGGATAAACTGCGCTCAAACAAATAATGTGAGAGAAGATAAGCATGCAATTATTGTCTTTAACAATTGACGGATTTAAATCATTTGCGCATAAGACGACGATCAAATTTGAAGAAGGGATGACCGGGATCGTCGGCCCCAACGGTAGCGGGAAGAGTAATATTATCGAAGCAATCCGCTGGGTGATGGGTGAACAATCAGCGCGTCATTTACGTGGTGATAAAATGGCGGACGTGATTTTTAATGGTTCTGCCGCCCATGCACCACTAAACCGGGCACTGGTTTCAATTACGTTTGATAACAGCGACCACTACCTGGCAAGTGATTTCACAGAATTGACGATTACCCGGAAGCTTTTCCGCAATGGGGACAGTGAATACCTAATTAATGGGCAGAGGGTCCGGCTTAAGGATATCGTGGACCTCTTTATTGACTCCGGGTTAGGCCGGGAGTCTTTTTCCATCATCTCGCAGGGACGGATTGAAGAAATCTTCAATGGTAAGCCTGAAGACCGCCGGGCAATTATCGAGGCGGTCGCGGGGGTTGCTAAGTACCGCAAGAATAAAGAGACCGCTGAAAAGCGACTCGGCGGGACGATGGACAACCTGAACCGGGTCAATGATATTATTAGCGAACTTTCCAGCCAGTTAGAACCACTTGCTGACCAGAGTGCCCTGGCAAAGGATTACCTGGAACAAAAAGGCCAGTTTGACCGCTTCGATCAAACGCAGATTGTCCGGACATATGACCGCCAACATCAGCAACTGCAGGGACTGCAACAACAGCTGTCAAAAGCGCGTGAACTCTCTAGCCAGTACATGGCTGATAGTAAGAAAGCAGAAGCCGACCTTAGCCGGTTGAAACAGCAACGGTCTGCCCTACTGAAGGAGAAGGATCACGCACAAAGTGAAATCCTCCACCAGACCCAGTTAATTGCTGATTATCAGAACCAGCGGTCGATTTCATCGGTAAAACAGCAGCAACAAGTTGAAGAACAACAGCGGTTGCAGGACCAGCTTTCCACCAACCAGCAATCGGTTAGTGAGGTAAAAGCTAACCTTGCGCAGCTAGAAACTACCATTAAGGAACATCAAACGGCGGTGAAAGAACACCGGGATGAGCTAACGTCCACCCAAAAGTTAACTGCCAGTGAACGGTTGAAACAGCTGCAGGCCCGGTTGACCGACCTTCGTAACCAGCAAATTAACTTATTGCAACGGCAGACGACCTTGCATAACCAGGCTGCTTTCCTCCAGCAAAATCACCAGCAGAGTTTAAGTCAGCAAAAGCAGAGCAATGCCGACCTGGCCGCAAGCGAGAAGCAAAAATCAAAGTTGCAGCAACAGGTAGCGGCTAAGCAAGAAGAAATTGAAAAGCTCAACGAGCAACTGCAGGCCAGTCAGCAGGAGTTAACCACTGTCCAGCAGCAGCTTAGCGACCTTACAACGCGTTACCAACAGTCGCAACGGCAATGGTACCAAGTACTGGGGGATGCTCATTCAACTAAGTCGCGAATTAAGGCCTTCCAGTCGATGGAAGAAGAATATTCTGGTTATTATCGGGGCGTCCAAAGTGTTCTCCGTAACCGGGAACAGTTTGCTGGACTGGCTGGTGCGGTTAGTGAGTTAATCGATGTCCCTGCCAAGTTAACAACGGCCATTGAAACCGTCCTTGGCGGGCAACTCCAGCAACTAGTTGTTGATACTCAGGAAACAGGTAAGGGAATTATCCAGTTTCTGATCCGCCAACGGGCTGGTCGGGTAACAATCTTACCACTCGACACCTTGCGTCAGCGGCGCCCCTTAACTATTTGGTCATCATTGGCTACAATGCCGGGCTTTGTTGGTCGAGCAACGGAACTAGTTAACTATGATTCACGTTACCAGTTGATTGTTGACCACTTGCTGGCAAATACAGCGATAGTTGATAACTTGGACCACGCAACGGCAATTGCTCGTGCTGGACATCACCAGGTGCGGGTAGTTACCCTAGATGGTCAGTTAATCAATGCCAGTGGTGCAATGACTGGTGGTGCTAATCGTCACCAACAGCGTGGCCTCCTGAGCCAAAAGCAGTCTGGCAAGCAATTTGCAAAACTGCTTGCCAAGCAGGAAAAAGAGGCTAAGCAGTTAGAAGAATTAGTGGCAAAGCTTCAACAGTCTCGTGAGCGTGGTCAGGCTAAGCTCGCTGACCTGCAAAATCGGGTTCATGATCAGGAACAGGAGCTGCAGACGGCGCGGGTTGCGGCCCAGCGCCTGGGTGACCAGGTAAAGGGCGTTGAACGGCAGATCGATGCCTTGCAGTACCAAAATGACCAGCAAAATACCCAGCACCAGACTTATCAGGATCAAGTTGCAGAAAATAAGACAGCGCAAAAAGAAACGGATAAGCAGCTGGCAGCAACGAAGGATGAGACTGATCGGGTAACAAAGCAAATTAACGAACTGCAAACCAATGCGGATAGCCAAAATGAACAAGTCCATCGGCTAAACCAATGGTTGGCAGTGGCTAATGAACGCAGTCAGCAATACCACC
This sequence comes from Limosilactobacillus viscerum, assembly GCF_947387525.1. Classification (GTDB taxonomy): domain Bacteria; phylum Bacillota; class Bacilli; order Lactobacillales; family Lactobacillaceae; genus Limosilactobacillus; species Limosilactobacillus viscerum. The sequence goes on along the minus strand of NZ_CANDNW010000019.1, from coordinate 8,878 downwards.
AGCAGGAAAAAGAGTTGCATGACCAGTTAGCGGAATTGCAAACGGCTGGTGAACAAATTAAGCACCGGTTGGCAGAGCTGAATGAAAATATTGCGGCCCAAAATGATAATGGCGAAAGTACAGCAACAGCGCTTAAGGATGCCCAACAGTCCTTGGAACAGCAAAAGTCAGTTTTGGCAAAGTTAAACCAAAAGCTGGAAGTTCTGGAAGAACAGATGGGCGATGCTGAAGAAAGCCAGGACCGTGTCCAGGGACTTCAACATGCAGCGCAGGATAATCTTAACCAGCTTAATGAGCAACGGATTCGTTGTGAAGGAAAGATTGACCAGTTGCTTAACCGCCTCAATGAGCATTACTCAATGGAGATTGAAGAAGCCCGTGATAAGGCTGATCAAGAGATTAGCGACCAGGACCTAGCTACTCGGCTAAAGCTGTTAAAACGGGGGCTTAATGAACTAGGCGACGTAAATGTCAGTGCAATTGATGAGTACAAGCGGGTGAAGGAACGTTATGACTTCTTGAAGGGGCAGCAAAGTGATTTGCTAGAATCTCGTGACCAGTTGCAACAAACCATGTCCGAAATGGATGGGGAAGTTAAGCAACGGTTCATGGATACCTTTAAGAAAGTCTCTACTGCTTTTGACGAAACCTTCCGGCAAATTTTTGCTGGTGGTCGCGCAAAATTAGAATTGACCGACCCGCATAACCTCTTGACGAGTGGGGTCGATATTATGGCCCAGCCACCTGGCAAGAAGAACCAGCACCTCAACCTGTTATCTGGTGGTGAACGGGCATTAACGGCAATCACCTTACTCTTTGCCATTCTAAAGGTCCGGCCGGTACCATTTGCAATCTTGGATGAACCGGAAGCGGCCCTTGATGAGGTGAACGTTCAACGCTTTGCCAATTATTTAACCCGGTTTGGCAAAACGGGGCCACAGTTTATCGTTATTACCCACCGGAAAGGAACGATGATGGGTGCCGATGTTCTCTACGGGGTCACCATGCAGGAATCGGGGATTTCTAAGATGGTTTCCGTAGACGTTGTTAACACTCTGGATGAAAATAAGGAAGAGGAGGAATAGTCATGGGATTATTTGATATTTTCCGCCGGCATAAAAAGAAAGAAGAGTCGCAGACACAGTCAGAAAGTATGGCTAGTGTTGCAACGTCAGTGACAGAATCATTGACAATGGCGAACTCGCCTAGTAATTCTGCGACCTTAAGCACTTCTGAAGCAGCTAGTATTACACAATCGATGTCGCAGTCAGCTACCGTTAGTGAGTCGCTATCAGTTGCAGCCACTGAAAGCCCAACTGAATCAACAAGCCAAACTGAATCGGTTAGTCAGAGCCTGGCATCAGCTAGTGTTGCTGAAAGTATCTCGGTTAGTGAACAGTTCTCAGCGTCAGTAAGTACTTTACCAAGTGAATCCGTTAGCGAATCCGTAGCAAGCACGGTTACCAGTGAATCACTAGCAAGCCCTGCTCCAAGTACGGCGGGTGAAGAGGAAGCTGCTGATCAAACAGAAAAGAAGTATGACCGTGGGCTTGAAAAATCACGGACCGGTTTTGGTGCCCGCCTAAACCGCTTCTTGGCTAACTTCCGTCACGTCGATGAGGACTTCTTTGATGACCTCGAAGACATGCTGATTGAGTCCGATGTTGGTTATGACATGGCGATGAAGCTCAGTGATAGCCTTCGGGAAGAAGTTAAGCTGGAAAATGCGAAGAGCAAGCAAGATGTTTCAAACGTCATCATTGAAAAGATGGTTGAAATCTACGAGGAAGCGGGCAAAGGTGAAAATCCTGACCTCCAGATGGCAGCGGAAGGCCCAACAGTAATTATGTTTGTTGGGGTTAACGGTGCTGGTAAGACAACCACGATTGGTAAGATGGCCGCCTTATTTAAGAAGCAAGGCAAGAAGGTTTTACTAGCAGCTGCTGATACTTTCCGGGCTGGTGCAACCGAACAACTGGATGTCTGGGCCAAGCGTGACGGCGTTGATATTGTTACGGGACCTGAAAATGGTGACCCGGCTGCAGTTGTCTTTGATGCGGTCAAGAAGGCTAAGGAAGAGGACTACGACATTCTCTTCGTCGATACGGCCGGTCGTCTGCAAAACAAGGTTAACTTAATGAACGAGCTGGCGAAGATGAAGCGGATCTTAACCCGTGAAATCCCTGATGCGCCACATGAAGTACTGCTGGTCCTTGATGCAACAACTGGACAAAATGCACTTAACCAGGCTAAACTGTTCAAACAAAGCACGGATGTTACCGGGATTGTGTTAACGAAGCTTGACGGAACTGCACGTGGGGGGATTGTTTTGGCAATCCGCAATGAACTTCACTTGCCGGTGAAGTATGTCGGCCTTGGTGAAAAGGTTGATGACCTGCAAAAGTTCGACGCAAGTGACTTTGTATACGGTCTCTTTAAGGGCTTAGTTGACGTCGATTAGGTGGATAGTCATGGAAATTGAAAAGAACTACCGGATTAACTCACTATTTGAGTTCTACCAACCGTTACTGACCAAGAAGCAAAATGACTACCTGGAACTTTACTACGGGGATGATTATTCGCTCGGTGAAATTGCGGAGAACTTTAATGTTAGCCGCCAGGCAGTCTATGACAATATTAAGCGGACGGAAAATATCTTGGAAGATTACGAGACCAAGTTGCACCTGTACGCTGAATTTCAAGCACGTAATAAACAGGCTGACGAGATCCAGCAGTATGTCCGCAATAACTACCCAGATGACGCAAAACTGAATGACCTGGTTAGTCATTTGGAAAGTTTGGAGGAAGAATAAAAGATGGCATTTGAAGGATTAACTGAACGCCTGCAGAAGGCGATGGAAAAGCTCCGACGGAAACCAAAAGTTACTGAAGCCGACCTGCGGGAAACCATGCGGGAAATCCGCCTGGCATTACTAGAAGCCGATGTTAACTTCAAGGTCGTTAAGGACTTTGTAAAGACAGTGCGGGAAAAGGCTGCTGGTGCGGAGGTACTAAAGGGACTGAATCCTGCCCAGCAAATTGTTAAGATTGTTAATGATGAGTTAACTAAGCTGATGGGGGAAGAAGCGGTTCCCCTCAATAAGTCGAAGCACATTCCAACCGTCATCATGATGGTTGGGCTGCAAGGTGCCGGTAAGACTACCACTGCCGGAAAATTGGCACTGCGCTTGAAAGACGAAGAAAAGGCGCGACCAATGTTTATCGCGGCCGACGTCTACCGTCCAGCTGCCATTACCCAGTTGCAACAAGTGGCTGACCAAATTGATGTTCCGGTTTTTGAAAAAGGAACTGACGTGGACCCCGTGGAAATTGTCCGCGAGGGGATGGAAGTAGCCAAGCAGAACCATAATGACTATGTCATCATCGATACGGCTGGTCGTCTACAAATTGATGAACAGCTGATGGATGAACTGGCTAATATTAAGGAACTGGTTCACCCGGACGAAATCCTGCTGGTAATTGACTCGATGACTGGTCAAAACGCCGTTAATACTGCCCAAGGGTTTGATGACAAGCTTGATATCACCGGGGTTGTCCTGACGAAGCTGGATGGTGATACCCGTGGTGGTGCCGCTATGTCAATCCGGGCCGTTACGGGAAAGCCAATTAAGTTCGTCGGTGAAGGTGAAAAGATGTCCGATCTGGACGTCTTCCATCCTGACCGGATGGCTTCACGAATTCTCGGGATGGGTGACATGATGACCCTGATTGAGAAGGCGCAGAAGGACTTTGATGAAGAACAGGCCCAGGAAACCATGGACAAGATGCGGGAAAACACGTTTGATTACAACGACTTCCTTGCGCAAATGGACCAGGTTACCAAGATGGGACCGATTGAAAACATTATTAAGATGATTCCAGGGATGGCTAACAACCCGGCACTAAAGAACATTAACGTTGACCCGAAGCAATTTGACCATATTAAAGCAATTGTTTACTCAATGACGCCTGAAGAACGGGAAAATCCGGACTTGATGAACCCGAGTCGGCGCCGGCGGTTAGCAGCTGGTGCTGGTCGGCCAATTGTTGAGGTTAACCGGATGATCAAGCAGTTTAACCAGATGCGGAAGATGATGAAGCAGGTTACGAATGGAAACATGAGTGGCATGCAGAACATGTTCGGTGGCCAAATGCCCGGTGGCAAGATGGGGCAAATGGCAATGAACCGGATGGCCCGGAAGATGAAGAAAGACAAGGCCAAGCGAATTAAAAAGCTGCGCAAGCTCCGTAAGAGAAAGTAAGTTTAATTCCGGTGGAAATGCCGGAATTTTTCTTTTGTTGATATTGAATAAGTAACCGGTGAAAAACGGGCTCTTTTCACGCGTTCGCTAAAATAATTTAAGCCTGTCAAGAAAAACTACTTTACATTCTCTTGGAAGACTGGTATATTATTATCTGTTAAAAGAATTCAGGGAGGTGCAAAAATGTCTGTTAAAATTCGTTTAAAGCGTATGGGTTCAAAGAAGCGTCCATTCTACCGGATCGTCGTAGCTGACTCACGTTCACCACGTGATGGTCGTTTCATTACCGCTTTAGGTACTTACAACCCATTGACTACTCCTAAGGAAGTCAAGTTTGATGAAGACGCTGTTATGGATTGGCTTCAAAAGGGTGCCCAACCATCTGACACTGTTCGTAACATGCTTCAAAAGGCTGGCGTTATGAAGAAGTACCACGAAGCTAAGTACGCAAAGAAGTAGTGATGAGCTATCATGACTGAGACAAATATAGAGACGCTGATTCGTAGTTTAGTTACCCCACTTTTGAAGCATCCTGAGTCATTGACGATTACCGGAGATGACAGTGGTAAGTACCACGAGTACATCATTGATGCACGGAAGGATGATGTTGGCCGGTTAATCGGGCGGCAGGGACATGTTGCTGCGGCGTTGCGGACCGTTGTTGAAGGTGCGCGTTCTCGGCGTTCCAACTCTAAAAAAGTCCGGTTACTGATTAATGATCACCGTCACTAAATAAAAACTCCCACACAATTCTGTGGGAGTTTTTTCTCATTTTAGGAGGAAAAGATGGAATTTTATAACGTTGGGAAGATTGTAAATACCCACGGTATCCGTGGTGAAGTCCGGGTGATGGCAACCACTGATTTTATTAAGGAACGGTTTGCCCCAGAAAAGAAGCTGTACTTGCAGACCGCTGGCGAGCCCCTCGAATTGACGGTTGAAAAAGCACGTCAGCATAAGGGCTTTGTCCTCGTCAAGTTTGTTGGCTATGACAACATTAACGATGTTGAAAAGTTCCGTGACCATGAGCTGCTCGTCAGTGGTGAGGACCAACAACCATTAGAAGATGGTCAGTATTACTACCGGCAAATTATTGGTCTAACGGTTAAGACTGTCGATGGTGAAGAGCTCGGTAAGATCAAGGAAATTATGTCACCCGGCGCTAATGATGTATGGGTGGTAGACCGGCCTGGTAAAGATGAATTGTTACTACCGGTAATTGATGACGTGGTCAAAAAAGTAGACCTTGCTAACCAGCAGGTAATTGTTGAGCTGATGGAGGGGTTAGAATAATGAGAATTGATATCTTAAGCCTTTTTCCCGACATGTTCCAAGCAACCCTCGGTGAATCGATCATTGGCAAGGCACAAGAGAGCGGCTTTTTAGACATTAACGTAACCGACTTCCGGGACTACACCACTGACAAACATAACCACGTGGATGATGCACCATTTGGTGGTGGCGCGGGGATGCTGCTGCAGGCCCAGCCAATCTTTGATGCAATGGACGCGATCGATAAGGAAATCGATGGCCAGTATCCTAAGGGCCGGGTTATCCTAATGGATCCTGCTGGCCGTAAGTTTGACCAGGACTATGCCCAGGAACTTGCCCAAGAGGAGCACCTGACCTTTATTTGCGGCCACTACGAGGGTTATGATGAACGAATTCGCTCCCTTGTCACCGATGAAGCTTCGCTGGGTGATTACGTTTTGACCGGGGGAGAATTGGCAGCGATGGTAATGATCGATGCCACCGTCCGCTTTGTTCCGGGCGTGCTTGGTAACATGGCATCGCCGCTGGGTGACTCCTTTAGCAATGGCTTGCTAGAATACCCACAATATACGCGGCCGGCTGACTTCCGGGGGATGAAGGTTCCGGAAGTGCTGACTAGCGGGAATCACCAGAAGATTAAAGAATGGCGGATGCGGGAGTCACTTCGCCGGACACTTGAACGACGGCCGGATCTCCTAAAGACCGCTAAGCTAACCCGCGAGCAGCAGATCATGCTTCAAGACTTAAAGCTTGACCAGGATCCTGATGTTCCGGATTAAGGGAGGTGCCGATTGAAAAAATTATTAAAACGCCTGTTGTGGAAGCAGGACCCAGCGGTTTACCAGCAAAAAGACGCAAAGTTGACACCAAGCCTGCGGACGATTGACCTAATTGGTTTGGGAACGGGGATGGTTGTTGGGACTGCTATCTTCACGTTACCGGGAATCGTGGCGGCTGAGCACACTGGCCCGGCCGTACCACTTGCATTTATTGTGGCCGCGGTTGGTGCGGGACTTTCTGCACTTGCCTATGCCGAAACTTCCTCCGTTTTGCCATTCGCGGGCTCAGCTTTTTCGTGGATTAACGTCCTTTTTGGCGAATTCTTTGGCTGGATAGCCGGCTGGGCGCTTCTGGCGGAATACTTTATCTCGGTGGCCTTTGTTGCCTCGGGGTGGTCTGCTTATATGCAGGGCTTTCTGGCCAGCTTTGGCATTAAGCTACCGACCGCATTAACTGGTGGTTTTAACCCGGCCAAGGGGTCCTATGTCGATATTTTGGCGGCCTTCGCCATCCTGGTTGTCGGAGTTCTAATTTCGCGGGGTGTTCACCAGGTAAGTAAAATTGAAAACTTTATTGTTTCAATCAAGCTACTGGTTATCCTCATGTTTATTGTGGTTGGTGCAACCGCAGTTCAAACGAAGAACTATACCCCATTCATTCCACCGCACCGGCCAGGAACAACTTTTGGTGGCTGGCAGGGTATCCTGGCAGGGACTGCCCAAATCTTTATTGCCTATGTTGGCTTTGACGCGATTGCGGCCAACACGGCAGAAACGAAGAACCCGCAAAAGACGATGCCGCGGGGACTAATTGGGACCTTAGTACTTGGAACCGGCTTTTTCATTGCAGTTTCGCTTGTCTTGGTGGGAATGTTTAAGTACTCACGGTATGCCAATAATGCCGAGCCGGCAGCCTGGGCGCTCCGCCAATCGGGACACTATTTAACAGCGAATATGCTCTCAATTGTGGCAATTGTCGGGATCTTCTCGGCCTTGATTGCCATTTTGCTGGCGTCTTCGCGGTTGATTTATGCATTTGGCCGCGATGGCTTGCTGCCGAAGACACTAGGGGTAATTGATGAAAAGCACGTTCCAAATCATGCTTTGTGGATGATCACAGTTTTGGCAATGATCCTGGGTTCAGTCTTTCCCTTTACTTTCCTCGCTACGCTTGTTTCAGCAGGGACCCTGGTGGCGTTTATCTTCGTCTCACTGGGGATCTATGCTTTGCGCCGTCGGGAGGGGAAGGACTTACCAAAAGCACAATTTAAGATGCCATGGTACCCGGTATTGCCAGCTGTTTCTGCCATTTTTTCGGCGGTAATTTTCTGGGGATTGAATAAGGATGCCAAGATTTTAATGGTGGGCTGGTTCATCATTGGCCTGTTAATTTACTTTATCTATGGAATTCGTCATTCAATTATTAACCAGGAACATCATGATTAACCCTTGAAAGTAAGGGTGAAACCATGTATAGTAGTTATTGGCTGTTTAGCCGTGAATAACGGTATTCCGCTGCCCAAGGATGGACATGAATGTCGGCGAAAGGAAAGAAATTTTTATGCGTCAAAATAAGTTGATCGAAAAGATTACTGCTAGTCAATTACGTGATGATATTCCGGACTTCCGTGCCGGTGATACTGTTCGTGTACACGCCAAGATCGTTGAAGGTTCACACGAACGTATCCAGATGTTCGAAGGTGTTGTTATCAAGCGTCACGGTGCTGGTATCAGCGCTACCTACACTGTTCGTAAGATCAGTAACGGTGTTGGTGTTGAACGTACTTTCCCAGTACACTCACCACGTGTTGCTAAGATTGATGTTCTGCGTCATGGTCGTGTACGTCGTGCTAAGCTGTACTACTTACGTGCACGTACTGGTAAGGCTACTCGTATCGCTGAAAAGCGTCGCGACGCTGAATAGTAATCTAACCGTGAGAACCCTTGTACATCAAGGGTTCTTTTTTAGTTTAAATGATGTTTGCACTGTATATGTTATTAAGGCATAATAAAAAATGTAGTTAAGATAAGGAGTCGCGACCATATCTTAACTACAGCGTTCCGGAAGTGATTCCCTGAATCCGGAAGGGGATGATACCGATGGAAACAAAAGTAACCCGGAAAGAGAGGCCGCCTTGTTATTGCACTGACAATTTGGTTATTGTCGGTAGCAACAATTAATTTTGCTAAGGCTTACGCGATAATAAAAAAAGCTAATCGCAAATAGCGGTTAGCTGGCTAAATCAATTTCCGGAACGCAAGAAGTCAAGAGCCAAGCCCTCTTGGCTTTTTGCATATATAAGTATAACATACTAATGTTGGAAGGTCGATAATCATGGTTAGTGCACGAAAAAGTGGCGGTCAATTACAAGACAGTCGCCATTTTTATTGTCACTATTTTACCAGAGTATTGTAATTGAGTTTCCTAACTCCATTTAAAATGTGTGCTAAGGACTCTTGCTTCAGCAGGGTTCTTTTTTGTTTAAATTCCCGGAATGTCAATTTAAATTAGAAATTGGTCATCTGTAATATACTTCATGAATACTTCCAAAGGTGTTTGATAAT
>NZ_CANDNW010000018.1 GCF_947387525.1 Limosilactobacillus viscerum | reverse complement strand
TGTTGTGGTGACACCATTAAAGACCTTTATGGGTTTTTTGTCCACTAATATGTTCAACTTAAATTTTACAATCTGCCAGATATAAAATTGCTGGGGGAAATAAGATGGAAACCAAGGACTTAGTTAACTTAAATCGGGAGCAACTGACGGACTACCTTACTAAGGTTTACAATTATCAGTCTGCTTTAGCGGATTATCAGAGTCAACAGTCAGAGGCCAAGGCGGACCATGACTTTGAAGCGGGCGAAGTTGCCGAAGAAATTATTAAAAATCATCGGTTGGCACAAAAGAATGCGCGGATCAAAGCATCGCGGTCAATCATTGCAGAAAGTAAAGACGAATTGGATGAACGCAAGGAATTATTCTTCCACTTCGACCGGTGGTATCGGTATATCCTCGTTTTGGCGGTTATTGGCGTACTGCTCTGCTGGCTATTTATTGGCAAAATTGGCGGATACATTGGTGAAGGTGTGCTGATCGTTGCGGTTGTTTGGGGAATTGTCAAGCTTGGCAAGGACTACCGTAAGAATAAGCGGCGAATGGAGACACTAAAAAAGAAGATTAAGGTAGAAAAGAGTAAACTTGCTGATTATCATGCAGAACTAAAAAAGCAGGTAGTGCAAGACATTGAAGCAGGGACGTATGATCACAGCACCGAGATTGATAACCTTGTTAATACCGATGACGCTAACCGTGAAGAATTAGCGGAAGCAAAAGAAAACTTGGCAAAGCTTAAGGTTGCGGATGTTTTACCAGCCGAGTTAGATGACATGAATTTTGTCCTCCACGCTCTTGACCAGCTGCGGAGCGGGACAGCAAATACTTGGACAGAGGTAACTGCTAATTATCATGAACGCTAAATAAAAAAGTTCGCCGGTAAAAAGATCCGGCGAACTTTTTATTAATCTTATAGTTTACATAATATCGATTCTGATCACTTTTCCAAATAACGAAGCATTCCTGGCAGGTACTCTTCGCCTTCCTTTTTACCCCGTTCATAAAGTTTACGAATTTTCTTGACGTTTCCTTCAACTCGCTTAATCTTCACCGGCTTTTTTGGTGCAATATCATAAATTTTACCCTCATTGGCTAACCGGTTAATTTCAGCAACTTGTTTGTTATACACTAGTGGCCGGTTAATTCCGGCTTCTGCAAAGGCTGGGTAATCCTTGTATACCCGGTGGTAAAGCTCTTTGACGGCCCGACTGGAAGGCTTCTTCCGGTATTTAACGTCCCGGGTCCGGACTACCACGATTTTGTCGTATCCTTGTTGCCGTGCAATATCGTAAGGAATTGAATCAGCAATTCCACCGTCAAGACATGGCCCCTGGCTGGTTTCTTGCGGGTTAGAGAGGAATGGCATTGAAGATGAAGCCTTGAGTGCCTGGGTTAGTTCATCCCCGGTTGGATCGGTAAACAATGCTACTTTGCCACTCTGAAGTGAGGTGGCTACTGCTGTGAAGTGTGAAGCTGACCGTTTATAGGCCGTTTCATTAAAGTTTTGCCAAGAGTAGCCATGGTCTTCAAAGAGGTAGTCAAGGTTAATAATTTCCTTTTTAAATACCCGGGTCATTGAAATGTAGTGCCGGTCATGGCGGTGGTTAATATTGATATTGGCAGCCCGTCCATATTGCTTAGAAACAAAGTTAACCCCGTTTAGTGAACCAGCAGAAACGCCAATCACACTTTTGAATTCAATATGGTGGGCAAGGAAGGTATAGACAATTCCAGCGGTTTATTGACCACGAAAGGCGCCACCTTCTAAAACAAGTGCTGCATCATATAACATGTTGTTAACAACTCCCCTTCTAGTTATTTGCCCCGATTAAGTAGAATTATACAATAGGAGTAAGAAAAAGTTCAAAGCTTGTTGTGGCTTTGAACTTTCTTACTATTGATTTAAGCTACTTTTCTGTATTCTGGTCGCTAATTTCATCTAAGGCATCACGCTGCTTTCGCTGGTCAACGTGGGTATAAAGGTCGGTGGCAGATGTTCCCTTTTGACCAAGCTGCTGGGCAACCAGCACCTGGTCCTTAGTTACTTCATACATTTCGGAAGCTAGGGTGTGCCGCAACTTATGTGGTGTGAGGGGGTGGCCAAACGCGGTTGAATACTTTTTGACCATCCGTTCAATGGCATTAGCAGTCATTCGACGGGTTTCACCATGGTATACCGTTAAAAAACAGGCGGTATCTTTTTTTAAGGCGTGGTAACGTTGGGCACGAATGGTTAGGTAGTTTTGAAGATATTCGATTGACCAGGGGGCGATTGGGACAGAATCCTTTTGCCCACCTTTCCGAACCACGTCAAGGAGCCGCTGCTTAACATTTAAGTCTGCCAAATCGACGTTTGCTGCTTCGGAGACCCGGACACCGGTCCCTAGAATTAGTGCGATAATCGCGATATCTCGCTCTTTATTTACCTTATAGGCTGGCAAGGCCCGCTTATCGCACTTTTTAGGGTAGCCATTTTCAATAAAATCGATAAAGTCAAACTTCATCTGACCGCGGTACATATGCGAGGCGAGCGTGTGCGCTCGGTAATTTAAGGTTTTGGTATCATTAAGTGAGTCGATTTTGGCCATGACGTTACGGTAGAAGTATGGCTCACCATCGTTAATGTCGGCAGTAACAGTAAGAAATTTGAAGAGGGAACGGAGCGCGTTGATTGACCGGTTGATCGAAGTGGGGGAGTTTAAGTGCCCTTGGGCATTTTTGGTGTGCTGTAAGTGGTCGATGTATAGCATAATGTCATTTCGTCGCAACTTTTCCAGTGTCTTAGTTGTAATATCAGCATTATCTTTTGCATCAGTTAAGCCACTTACTCGTAGCCAGTCAAAAAAGCGCCGAATCTCAGTTAGGTATTGGTAGGTAGTGGTTACCGCATGGTTAGTTCCGAGGTAGTACTCATTAACATAGTCTGGTAATTTAGCAAGTTCCTCCTGAATTAGCGGTAAGTACTTATCTGCTTCCATTTTTTCACACTCCTAAAATCACTAATGTATATTATAAGGTGTATATTATAAGACGAATATCCCCAAAAAGTGTACAATAAGAATGTTATAAGAAAAGGGGTAAAAAGATGAGTATTGAGAAAGATAGAGCGTATGCTGAAGTATTGCGTCAGCTCTCGACTGCTGAATTGCTGGATCGTTATTATAAGCAAACGCCAGAACTAGAAGACAAGGTTATTACTGGGAAAATTAATCCGGAGAAACTTGAAGAAGGACCAATTACGATTAATGGCGTTCGGATGTCAGTTAATGATGCCCGTGATTATTTAATCATGCAGCTGGTAAAGAAGACGCACCCAGAGGAACGGTAGGATGAAGGCATTATCGTTACATCCGGAAAATGCAGCTGCGGTAGCATGGGGCGATAAACTTGTCGAGTACCGTACCTGGCAAACAAAGTACCGGGGACCCCTTTTAATCTGTGCAAGCGCGAAAAAGACACCGGGATTTCTTGCTGGTTATGCTTTATGTGTGATGAACCTTGAAGAAATTTATCAGTTCCCAGATGGTAGTTTTGGCTGGCGCTTTTCGCCGTACAAAACAGGTCAGTCTTACCATGTCGAACCTTTCCCGGTAAAAGGACGGCAGCGACTATTTATAGTTAGCGACAATTTAATTGTACCGGTAAACTGGGAGCACGATGGACAGGTGGACCTGACGAAAGCCCATCAATGGTTTGAGAAAGTGTATGAGCCGTTAATTATGGCAAATGAATAGGTCGAACGACCGGGTGGGTCACCTAGTTGTTCAACCCTTTTTAAAACCCGGAAAACTTATTGGATTTCCGGTTGGGTAAATTAGGACTAACGTTGGGGCAGAAGGGTTATCGCGACGCAACATAAATATCTTTAAAATAAGAAAAGCGGCTGAGTTAATTCTCAGCCGCTTTTAGTAATCGGGAAAACAGGATTCGAACCTGCGACCCCCTGGTCCCAAACCAGGTGCTCTACCAAGCTGAGCTATTTCCCGAAAGTGCTTTGCTCATTAGCGAACGTTTATTATGATACCAATCATTTCGTAATTCGTAAAGCCCTTTTGCTAATTTTTCTTAAGAATTTTGAAAAACCGCGCTGGGAGTTCATCACAAAGCCATACTTGGTCATTGCCAACGTAGAATTGGATACCTGCTTGGTGAGCAGCGGCGGCGTCAATCTGTAAAATTACTGGCTTAGCATCGTGACGACTGCCGACTTGGTAGGCGGTTTGGAGATCAGTTGACAGGTGGACAAATTGTCGCTGCATTGGTAGTAATCCCAGCTTTTCAATACTAGGGATGAAACGGCGGGCAGTACCGTGATAAAGAACGGCTGGTGGGGTTGCTGGCTGATGCTTGATAATTCCAGGGATCGAATGACCGTAGAGGGCACAAATCCGATTGCTTTTAATCTCAAATCGCTGCTTGTCGGCATTGACCATTACTTCCTCAATTTTTGCCTTAGTCAATGCAGGGTGGAAATGATGAACGCGATTTAATGCCTTAATAAAGGTCGGCAAATCGGTGTAGCCATATTCGTCAAGTTGAATGCCGTACTTATCTGGATTGTGACGCAGAGCGTAAGACATCTTTTTACTAATAAATTTTAAATCTTGATTTACCAACTTATTTTCTCCTTCACAATACTTAAATTATGTAAACTAACTATAAACTTAACATATTACTTTGAATTATCGGGGAATTTTATCAAGTTCACCCTTTACGAACACATGTTCTATATGCTAATATTTGATTATACAAACAAACGTTCGATAGGTGGGTGGACAATATGGATTATTCTCATGAACCAGCGGGAGTATTCCTATTAATTGATAACAAATCCTTTTATGCTACCGTGGAATGCAGTGAACGGGGACTTGACCCCTTAACGACTCCGTTAGTAGTCATGTCTGAGGCAGCTAATACTGGTGGTGGCTTAATTCTTGCCTCATCCCCGGCCGCAAAGCAGCGGTATCATGTCTCAAATGTGAACCGTGCCCGTGACCTTCCGCATGATGACCGTTTATTTATTGTGCCGCCCCGGATGAACCTATACATTGAAAAGAACCTGGCAGTTAATAAAATCTTTAACGAATTCGCCGCAGATGAAGACCTGCTGCCGTATTCGATCGATGAGTCGATCTTAGATATTACGCATTCATGGCGACTCTTTGGTAATAACATTCTCCAGGTTATTCGTCAAATTCAGCGAACAGTTAAGGAACGCTTAGGATTAATTACAACGGTTGGCTTGGGGAATAATCCCCTGCAAGCCAAAATTGCGTTAGACGTTTATTCAAAGCATAATCGTGAGTTTATTGGGGTCATTACCAACCAAACTGTCCGTCAGCGGATCTGGTCCATCCCCAATATTACTGACGTTTGGGGAATCAATACCCGGACAGCCCGCCGCTTGGCCCGGCTTGGAATTCATAATATGTACCAATTAGCTCACTGTGACCCCTTTCAGCTAAAGGCGCAGCTTGGCATAATCGGTACCCAATTATATGCGACCGCGTGGGGGATTGACCGTACTAGTCTAAAGGAGACGGTTCTTCGCAATGATAAAAGTCTCGGTAATTCACAGGTCTTGCCCCGGGATTACGCGCAAAAAGAAGAAATTGAAGTAGTAATTCGTGAAATTTGCGCTCAGGTGGCTGCACGGCTACGGGCGCATAATAAGCAGGCGGGTGGTGTTTACCTCTATGTCGGTTACTCGATGGGGGTAGTGGACATTAATGGCCGGTCCGGCTTTGCCCACTCCTTAAAGCTCCCCTTTTCGACGGCGGACACAAACTTAATTAACGCCCAGCTAATCTATTTATTTGAGAAATACTGGGACGGGCAAGCCGCAATCCGCCATGTAGGAGTCTCATGCACGCGGCTGGCCAACCGCTTTGGCGAGCAGTTAAGTTTCTTTGATTCACCACGTCTTAACCTAGTCAAACTTGAGGATACAATGGATGAGATTCGGCAACGGTATGGCAAAACCGCGATTATGCGGGCAAGCAGTCTTAAACGTGGCGGAACTTTTATTGCCCGAAGCAACTTAGTGGGAGGTCACAGCGGTGGCAACAGTTTGGAATAGTAAGCGGGAAGGACAATTAATTGTGGACCGGATTGACCAGGCTTTTGTAAGTCAATACCATTATCGTTATTGGATTTCAATCGTGGCCTTTTTGCCGATTAACGGCTACAACCTTTTCTTTTACCGCCAACGACCTGGTGAGTATACCCGTTCAATCCCAATTGCCCGCTTAGTTGATGCAAGCTTTAGTCAGCTCATCGCAATCTTAAAAATTATTCGGGAAAGCTATCAATTTACCTTTACATATCGTGGCTTTTCCCGCCAGGAGCGACAGATCTTTCGAATGGAGGTTAATTAAAGTGCGCTTTTATGATGACCAGACGGCAGATAAGGTAGCTAGTGAATTTTTTCGCTATTATTACCATGATCGAGGAAAGATGAAATGGAGTGGCTTCTTCCTTTCTGAACATACAGCAGCGCTCCACAAACAACGTAAGCAACAGAATTCACAATCTTAATCGTTCAGCCCTTTACCGCTCAAATAACAAGTCCTATAATAATTTATTGTGTGCGAAATAACACAATTTATATAGGGATGAGGGGAAAGAGAATGTCTATGATTGAATTCCATAATGTTGAAAAATATTAATTTAAATGTTGACGCCGGTGAAACGGTGGTTTTGATTGGACCATCAGGTTCAGGGAAGAGTACCCTGATTCGGACGATTAATGGGCTGGACCCGATCCAATCAGGAAAGTTGATTGTTAACAATTACGACCTGTCAGATAAAGGGACCAACATTAATAAGCTTCGTCGTGATGTTGGGATGGTTTTCCAGCACTTCAACTTATACAACAACAAGTCGGTCCTTGAGAACATTATGCTTGCACCACGGGTGGTTTTGAAACGGCCAGAAGATGAAAACCGTGAATTAGCCATGCAGCTACTGGAAAAGGTTGGCCTCGCTAATAAGGCAGAGAACATGCCGAGTCAGCTATCTGGTGGTCAGAAGCAACGGATCGCAATTGCTCGTAGTCTAGCGATGAAGCCAAAGTGCTTACTCTTTGATGAGCCGACTAGTGCCCTTGATCCAGAAATGATTGATGATGTTTTGGATGTTATGAAAGACATTGCGAAGAATTCCAACATGACGATGCTCGTGGTTACCCACGAAATGGGCTTTGCACGGGCAGTTGCTGACCGGGTTATCTTCATGGCTGACGGTCAGATCCTCGAAGATGATTCAACCGAAAAGTTCTTTGGTGACCAACCTTCTTCCGACCGTGCTCGTGAATTCATGAGTAAAATTAGTGGTCACTTATAATACGGGAGAAGGTGTGATCACAATGCGAAAATTATGGCATTTACTAGGTGTGGGGTGCTTAGCTGCCCTCATGCTTGTTAGCCTTACTGCTTGTGCTGGTAAGTCAGTTGCGCAGCAAGATGTCTTAACTGCTGACCAAAAAGCCAACCGGATTACCTGGGGGGTTAAGGCTGATACCCGCTTATTCGGTCTGGAAGACATTAAAACCGGCCGGCTCGAAGGATTTGAAATTGACCTAGCTAAGGCAATGACAAAGGAGATCCTCGGTCCTAATGGTAAGTGTACCTTTGTCCCCGTTACTAGTGGTACCCGGGTTCCACTCTTAAAGAACGGTAACATTGATGCAATTATGGCAACAATGACAATTACTCCGGAACGGGAAAAACAGGTTGATTTTACTCACTCGTACTTTGATGCTGGTCAGTCACTCCTGGTTAAAAAGGGAAGTCCAATCAAGAGCATCAAGGATCTTAACAAACCTGGTGAAGTAATCCTGGGGGTATCTGGTTCTAATTCCGTTAAAAATGTTGCTAAGTATGCTCCCAAGGCGCGCGTCCTCCAATTGTCTGATTATGCTCAAGCAATGACGGCATTGAAGTCCAAGCAAGGGGATGCATTGACAACTGATAATGGGATCCTTTATGGGATGGCAGCAGAAAATCCTAATTATGAGGTTATCGGTGGCAACTTTACTAAGGAACCTTACGGGATTGCGGTTAATAAAAACCAGGCCCGCTTCCGCAACAAGTTAAACTGGGCCCTCGAACGGCTTGAAAAGAACGGGACGTATAACCGGCTTCTGCTTAAGTGGTTTGGTCACGTCAAAGGATTTAATTACCAGGAGATGAAACGCTAATGATTAATTTAATTACAAGTCAGTGGCAACCATTACTGATGGGTCTCTGGAATACCATCTTTTGTAGTGTGATTGCCCTTATTGGTAGCTTGATTATTGGTACTTTCTTTGCATTACTAGAAATTTCCAGTCACCGGGTAGTCCGGATCATTGGTAATGTGTACGTTGAAGTATTCCGGAACATCCCCCTGCTAGTAATCGCAATGGGCTTTTTCCTGATTGTTCCAATGTACATTGCAAAGATTAATGGTTTTACTGCCGGGACGATCGGGCTAACTCTTTATACTTCTTCCTTTATTGCTGAAACAGTTCGTGCCGGAATTAATTCAGTCGAAGGTGGTCAGCTCGAGGGGGCTCTGGCCAATGGGATGACCTACAGTCAAGCAATGCGGTACATCATTTTGCCCCAAGCCTTTAAGGTTGTTATTCCACCACTCGGCAACCAGTTTATTAACCTGGTGAAGAACTCCTCAGTCCTCGCCTTTGTGGCTGGCTTTGACCTAATGTACCAGGGAAATCTGATTGCTAACGATACGCTTGAAACGATGCCAACTTACTTTATTGTTGGTGTCCTTTACTTAATTATCACCTTACCGCTTAGTTACTACATGCGGTACTTAGAAAAAAATTAGCTTAGGGGGTGGGTTAGATGCAAAAATTTATTGATGCTTACTCATGGATCAACATCCGCTTCCTCCTCCAAGGCTTGTGGGTGACGATTGAAATCTCAGTTGCTTCAATTGTGATCAGCTTTATTTTGGGAACAATCTTGGGAATTATTCGTTACGAAAAGATTAAGTACCTATCAGCGATTGTCGGCTTTGTGATTGACATTATTCGGAACCTGCCGTTGCTGCTGATTATCTTCTTTACTTACTTCGGTTTACCAAATATTGGTATTAAGCCGGAAATTATTCCGGCCGCTATCATGGCAATGTCAATCTTTGAATCATCAATGGTCGCAGAAATTGTTCGGTCCGGGATTAACTCCATTGATTATGGTCAGACAGAAGGGGCACTTGCAAACGGTTTAACTCGTTGGCAGGCTTTACGGATCATCGTCTTACCACAGGCTATTCGGAACATGATGCCAGCATTAGTTAGTCAGTTTATTTCACTGGTTAAGGATACATCACTGGCAACAATCATCGTCCTGCCGGAATTGATGTACCATGCTCAAATCATCTACGGTCAAAATACCAACTACATCATTCCAATGTTTGTAGCGTTAGCGGTACTATACTTTATCGTTTGCTACTCCTTATCGTTATTGGCTAAGTATCTTCGTCGTCACTTGGCTTAAGTTTGATATTACAACAAAAAAAGATCGGGAAGAAATTTTTCCTTCTCGATCTTTTTATTTTTCCTAATATTAAGAATAACCTAGGAAACTCAACTAGCAACCTATTCTGCTTTTCGCTGGCGCCATACAACGGTAATTACAGCCGAAACGATAAGCCATGCTAAACCAATGAAGCTGACCTTTGCACCAGTGGCAAGGCCAGGTGTTTGGTAAGTGAATTTAACTTGGTGCCGACCACGTGGTAACCATACACCTAAGAAGGCCTGGTTTGTCCGGACTGTCTTGGCAGCCTTGCCATCTACTTTAACTTGCCAACCGGTCGAGTAGGGGATGGAAGACGTCAAGACACCGGGACGCGGCGTTGTAATTCGACCACTAAATTGGTTTTGACCAAATTTAAGGTTGGTTAAGCCGTGAGATTGAACCTCCTTAACCTGTTGATCATAGTGACTATCTAGTTTTTCAGCAACCACCTTGTAGTCCAACTGGTAAGTTCCCAGTTTGGAAGGCTGGAAGGTAAGGGTCGTTGGTAGGCCATTCTTGTAATAGCCAATATTCAGTGTTGTGTTATTAACCTTCTTAAACAGCGACAGGACGTTTTGCTTAGCTTGGATAACGCTAGCATCCCCAAACTTACTGGTAAAGTTGAGTTTGAAACTGATGTCTGGTGAACCATTCAAGACATGGGAGCGCCAATACTTATACGTGTTAAAGCGCTGGTTAATGACACTGCCAGGGTTTAATGCCATTTCTTGCAGGTGCTGTTTATCATACTTAATTTGCTCCTTCATACTAAATGGCGTGTACTTAATCTTTGAAAACTCGATGTGGAGCTCGGCTTGCCGGTAGCGGTTAGCAACACTCTTCTTTTCCAATTCAGGGAATTGCAACTGGTATTTTTCATCGGTATCGGTGTACTTCAGGTGGTGGGGGTTAACCTTATTCAGGCGGTTAGACATTAGGACATTCTTAATTGTCGAAACATGGTTATGAAGGTTAGCAGGACGCATCCCCTTAGTTGAACCATTTACGACCACCCCGGATGCTAAGGCCCGTTCCTTTTCGGTTGGTGAAAGCTTATTGTAGCGCTGGTGGCTAATGTAATCACCCTGCCAGTACATCAGTGGGAAGGATTGTCCACTCCGGTAACGGATGGTTTGGGTAGGTACCAGTGGTTTCTTTCCCTTTTGAACCGTTCGTGGACTTGGCTGCCCAACATCATAATTGATTACTGGTGGGGTTACCTTATTCATGAAGTAGCCAGCCGGGATCTTAGTTGCGTTCTTGCCGTTGCTTTGAACAAAGAGGTACTTAACCCCAAAGAAATTATTCATTACGCTGCGGTCGTCGGCCTGACGAATAGGAATATTGGCCTGGTACTGGTTGTTTTGTAGAGCAGTATTAAACTGACCAAGATATTTGTTTTGTAATGAATAATAGGAATCAATACTGTTGAGTCCTGAGGTAAGGTCGTTATCCAAGTTAGGGCCCAGTTCGTCGGCATTAGTATTGTCGTTAATAATCTGGTTCTGGCTAATTGTTGAAACCCGGTAAAATGGCTTCCCTGTTAGTCCCTGGTCGAGGCCCCCATAACGATTAGCAGTGATTGCTTGGTATTCGCCGCGACTCAGCATATTGGCGGTAAAATCACCCTTAAATGGAAAGGCAGAGTAAACCGCGTTGAAGCCAGCGTTAAGGACAATAATTGCCAATAACCAGCGATCAGGGAAACGGGTATGGTGTAAGTTGACCATCCATAGTGCCATTAGTGAAACAATTAGGAAGAGGACGGGCATGAACATGTCGTCGCTATCGTCAAAGTAGTACGTAGCAATTAGTACCACCAGGTAGACGATTGTTGCCCAATTGAGGATCCAGAGGTCATGGCGGGTTAATTGAGGTGCTTCTTCGACAAGGATACAAACGGCCAGCGAAAGTGGCAGATAGATAAGAAGCGTCCACCGGTTAGAGGCTGACATCATGCCGTTGAAGAAGGCACCAACAGCGGGAATCAGGAGCATGACCAATGACATTGCAAGCGAAATGGTCATTAACGGATACTTCTTTGGCCGGCTGTATATATAGACGAGGGCTAAGAAACCGATTGAAACTATCCCTAAAGCGGTCCAGTACATAAAGTACCACTGTCCACCGTTAATGAGCTGTTTGGGGAGAAATAGGTAGTAGTAAAGCGGGTATACTTTTAAGCCATTAGCAAATTCAGACCCAGTCCGGGTAGAATTAGTCACCGCAATTAGTTCTGGTATCAGCATGATTGCAGAGACCAAGATACTTGAGACGGTGGCAAATGCTAATTTACCAAGCGTCTTCAAGTAGTTTAACTTGGGACGGTAGTGTGTCAGTACGCGTAAAACTAGGTAGATGAAGGCACCGATACCCAAAACAAAGGCGAAGTAGTAGTTACTAATTAGCATCCAGGTAAAGGCGCCCATCAACGGCCAGGCACTGCCGCCCTTGAGTATTCGTTCAATCTGAACGACGATTAACGGGAAAAGAATGAACGGGGTCGTAAAGAATGGCTGGGCAATCGCAGCGTAGAGCAGGAAAGCATTAACCATGTATGTGGTTGCTCCCGCAATAATCACGTTGTCCCGAAATTTGAAGTGCTGGGCAAAGTAAACAAAGGAGAGTCCAACACAATACAGCCGGATCATACTAATGACCTGGTAGGCGAGGGTCATTTTAGCGGCAGGGAAGAGTAGGGCAAGGTAAGCAAATACGTCCCCGATCGTGTAGTAGGAATAAACTTGGAATGTATCAGTCCCCAACCCCATCTTCCATGACCAGTAATTAATTTGGCCGGGATGGTGGAAAAAGTGGATCAGCGCTTCCCGGTAGTTTGCCATTAATGGCAGATGCTGGTTTAACGCATCCTTGCTCAAGATAAAGGTATGACCAGTTAATAGGTATGTTCCAAATATACAGGCCGCTAGAAAGATGAAAACGATTGTATATTTCAAGTACAATCGCTTAAGTGGCCGGTGTTTCGTAAATGTAAAATCCATTAGTAGACTCCCCATCTTAAATGTTTCAAATACTATCATATTTTAGCATTATGTTCGGGGGGATGCGAATTTGATTTAATGGCAGATCTCCTGTTGACGGTAGCAAGGAATAGTTCCTAATATTAAAGTATAAGTTTATCGCGCATGCTTTTACTTTGAAGGAGTGATTTCAGTGGCAAAATTGAGAATTGCTGTAATTGGTCTCGGTCGGATTGGAAAGATGCATTTAAAGAACCTGATGATACTGCCAGACCAATTTCAAGTTGTTGGGATTGCGGATCCTACCGAGGAAAATTTGCAGGCAGTTGTCGACCAGTATCATCTTCCGTACTACAGTGCCGATTATCATGAATTACTGCAAAAAGATGACGTTGATTGTGTACTAATTGCGAGTGCTACGGATACTCATGCCCAGATTATTAAGGACGCAGCAAGAGCTGGTAAGGATATTTTTTGTGAAAAGCCACTTGATACTGATGTTGCGCGCATTAAAAGTCTGCTTGCAATTGTCGATGAGTGTGGTGTTAAGCTTCAAGTTGGTTTTAACCGTCGCTTTGACCATAATTTTTGGCGGATTCACCAATGCGTTACTGATGGTTCGCTTGGTACACCGCAGATTATCAAAATTTCATCACGTGACCCGGAGCCACCGTCACTGGAATATGTTAAGCGCTCAGGTGGACTGTTCTTTGATATGATGATTCATGACCTTGATTTAATTCGCTACTTATCTAACAGTGAAGTTGAAGAAGTAACAGCAAAAGGTGCCGTGCTAGTTAATCCGCAAATTGGCGAACTTGGTGATATTGATACCGCAATTGTGACGCTTAAGTTCAGCAATGGTGCCTTAGGTGTGATTGATAATAGTCGTCAGGCAGTATATGGCTATGACCAGCGCGCTGAAGTTTTCGGTAATAAAGGAATGGCAAAGGCTGATAATGACCGCAATTCGACCGTTGAATTAGACTTAAAAGACGCTTCTAAGCTTGATAAGATGCCATATTTCTTTATTGACCGCTATCAGCAGGCATATTTAAGTGAATTAACCGCATTTCATAACAGTATTGTTAATGATGAGTCAGTCATGGCTAGCGGTAACGATGGCTTGCGTGCCGTTCAACTGGCTCTAGCTTGCCAAAAATCATTAGAAACCGGTCAATCAGTTAAAATTGTTTATTAATTTATATTAAATCAGTTGCAAACATCTAAAATGTCAACAACTGATTTTTATTTTGATTTGATTGGAGCTAAATGTTTTGGGCGGTGCAATTTAATGTGTGTACAACTTAAATTAAGTGAAAAATACTGGATAGTTTGGACAGCGAGATTTATCGGAATTTGGCGGTCCTCGGGGGACTTTCCTTTTTATGTCGCATTAAAACTATAATTTTAATGACAGGTTGATAATTTTAATTATTAGCCCTCTTTTTGGTTATAACTCTTGAGATTAATCATTAATTTTAAATAAAGCAATACATTACTGTTAGTTAATAAGAAATCTTCCTACCTGCTGAAGATAGGAAGATTTTCTCTGTATATTACAGAGATATCGCGTGACCCAACCCAGGGCCTTAGTGTCTAGCTACGGACAATCGCTAGCCCGTTCCGTGCTAACGATCGTCCTATGCTAGCCATACAGGCCCTAACCGGGGTTGTGGCACAGCTCCTTTCTTTACTTTAGTAAAATTAATTAATCAGCCCTCCAGCTTTAACTTACTCAGAACCTAAACAGTTTTCGCTATAATATTTTCTTAGGAAATTCTAGTCATTAAATCATCAATATACCAACAGAACACTTTCAACGATAATTTACTTTAAGTATTTTTCGGTTATTCGTTACAAAATCATACAAAGACTAAGTACAATAAGCAATAAAGGATGTGATTCTATGCCATTAGTAATTACACAAAGCGACTTAAGAAAACACATTAAGGACTACCTTGGCCAAGCTAGTGAGAACAATCAAACCGTCTTAGTAGCACGTTCAAGCCACCGCAATGTTGCTATCATTTCTCAAGAGCAATTAAATGCATTACTTGATGCAGTAAATTCTAAGGAAGACTCACTAGATTATACAATTGCCCGTGACAAGCTAATTGACATGCAAATGCTTCCGGGTGATCCTATTGTTGAACCAGACAAGAATTATTGGAATAAATTTAAGGAAAGCGAGGACAAATAAAATTGTCTAAATATGCTTTTCGTCACTTATTTCGGCAAAATAAAAACGGTGTGCGAATCTTGGCACACCGTCTATCAATATTAAATTAGTCTTGCGAGTCGTCGACAATTACCAGTGACTTGATAGCGTCACGTTTATCCATTGCTTCATAGGCCTTTTCAATATCGTCAAGTTTGAACCGCTTAGTAAAGACTTTTCCAGGATGGATCTTGTCATTTCTTAGCAATCATGTGTTCCGCTATACGCTGGTGACTGATAAGTACTATCGACAGTTACTAATTCGAGATTAGGGGTCAGAATCTTTAGCGGGCTCACCAATGGTAAGGCGCAGTGTGCTTGATCAAAACGGACGGTCATTTTAGGTTCAAATTGCGCATTGGCGTATAACTCGCTCTTGATAAAAATATCACCAAGATTGGAACTAACCAGCTCATCAAGGTCATGGGTATCCATCCCCTTATCAACGAATAGCAGGCGGTAATTAGCAACCATGTCACAATTGCCAATCGCCGAAAATGGCCCCACCCCGTCGTCAAAGTCAAGGATCATCTTCTTTGTGGGGTCTAGATACCTTTGTACTCGTTGCTTGGCAGCCGGTGAAAAGGTGAGTTGTTTCATGATTAATCTTTCCCTTCTATTTTGGCTAACTGGTTAATGGTTATCTTCTGCTGATGGTAACTGACAATTCCTTCATCTTGCAACTTGGTGAGATTACGGGAGAGTGTCTCCGGAGTTGTTCCCAAGTAGGAGGCAATGTCTTTTAACTTAGCCGGAAGAGCTACCACTTGGCTTCCCTGCCGGCGACTCAAGTCTAGCAAGTAATTGACCAGCCGGGAACGAAACGGGGTTACCGCCAGCAGCTGGGTCTGCCGACGCAGGTTAGCAATTGTTGCTGACTGGTCATGCAGTATTTTCAAAGCCATTGCGGTATGGTTGCACAGCAAGTGGTTGAAGTCACCACTTTCAAGTATACAGACGGTCGAATCAGTCAGTGCCTCGACATAGTTACTATCGTTTTGACTCCCGAAAAGCCAAGATTCACCGACATAATCGCCAGCATTAAGCACTTGGAGGACATGGCGCTGACCAGCGGAATTTAACTGGTAGAACTCAACCTTCCCCTGCGCGATGATAACCAGCTGGTTCTTATCTCCGGGGCGGATAATGACTTCCCCACTAGTTAATCTTCGGCGGTGCAATAATTTTTCCACCTGTGTTTGTTCCTGCAGGGTAAAATTCTTAAACAGCGGAACAAACTGAACGCACAGCTGTTTTTTCTCATTAGTGTTAGAAATCATCGTCATCCTCTTCGTTGTATAATCCTTCGCGCAGATCATGATTTAAGAAGCGCTGGGTCAGTGAAATTTGCTGCTTGATCCAGGCGAGTAGTTCGGTTAGTAAGTCAACCAGTTCCGGCCACTGCTCTTTCGTTGCCAGCTGGATTGCCTTGGTGATAAAAAGCGTTTGGGTGTCGAAATCCTTAACCAAGTTAAAGAGCTGGTCATCACCAGGCAGGTACTTATCAGCGCCGTTCTCTTCCAGCATGGTAAACTGGGCAAACTGGGCAGTTGTCGTCGGAATCGATTCTTCATTATTAACCAGCATCTGGCTAAGTGCATTAAAGATTTGCTGCTCGTAACTAATCCAGTTGAGGGCGTAGTGATCAAGGAAAACAGTTGTCGGCCCCGCCGCAAATAGGCGCGCTTGATTAATCTTAAACTCATGGATTGCCAGGTTAGCAATGACGTGCCCAGTCATCGCTCCGGCAGTTGGCTTATGGTGGTCAGCGTCGCTTTGTTTCAGCTCCCGCGCGAATTGTTCTTCTTTTGTCATTATTATTCTACCTCCTTGGTCCGTACACGTTGGACAATATAACCCATTTTTTCAATCTGCTGCTGAATTTCGTCGGTACTCGTCTGGGTCGTATCGAGGGTGAATTTAACCTTACCGGCGTTGAACAAGACTTTAATGTCGTTAGTCCCCGCAAAGTCATCCACGCCCTTTTGAATCTTCGTCAAACATGATGGGCAGGTTAACCCACCTAGCTGCATCATTACCTTTTCCATTATTAAAAGCCTCTTTTCTATTTTCTAATTAACCGTAAGCTGTTAAGAACTACTAGCAGAATACTCAACTCGTGGATAAGCATCCCCGAAGCCATTTCGATATAGCCGGCAAAGAGACCGATGAACAAGAGAATCACCGTCAACAGGGCAATCGCAATGTTTTGCTTCATATTGTTCATCGTTCGCTGGGCCAACTGAACACCCGTTGCTAGCGCGTCTAACTTTCCCTTTACTAGCACAAGGTCGGATACGTCAATTGCAACGTCGGTTCCTGACCCCATGGCAACTGCAACGTCAGCCTGCGCCAATGCAGGACTATCGTTGACCCCGTCACCAACAAAGACAACGTGGTGCTGTCGACTTTGTAGTTGCTTCAGGTATGTGGCCTTATCCTGTGGCAGCATTGCAGCCCGTACTTCGTCAATTGGCAACTGCTCGGCTACCCTGGCCGCTGTTTGCTGATTATCCCCCGTTAGCATCACTAGGTGGTTAATTCCTAGCTGCTTGAGTCTCCTCAGGGTTGACCGGGTGGCGGAGCGCAATTGGTCACTGATACCGAATACCGCGATTTCTTGCTGGTCGTCACGGGCAAGGATGGCAACGGACTTGCCGGCATGGGTTAGGCGGCTGATGGTCTCTTCCAAGCCGGAAACTTTCATGCCATTATCCGCCAGCAATTCCAGGTTGCCGAGAAAATACTGGTGGCCATCAATCACCGTACGAGTCCCCCGCCCTTTAATCGTGGTTGTTTCCGCGGTAGCAGCCTTGCGTTGGACAGTAAGCTTCGCAATTGCCGTGGCTAGGGGATGGTTGCTATTGCGCTCGATGGCAACCGCGTGATCGATTATTGCTTGGCGTTTGCCGCGAAGGATGATCAGGTCGCTAACTGTCGGTTGACCATTAGTGAGGGTGCCAGTCTTATCAAAGGCAATCGTATCAACCCGGGTTAGTTCGTCCATCACTACGGAACCTTTAAAAAGGATGCCGTGTTTGGCGCCATTACCAATTCCGGCAACGGTTGATGCAGGAATGCCGATTACCAGTGCTCCGGGACAACCAAGAACCATCACCGTAATGGCTAAACGGAGGTCGCGAGTGATAATCCCCACGCCAAGTGCTACTAGTAGGATTAATGGAGTATAGTACTTGGCAAAACGGTCGATAAAGCGTTGCGCCCTTGTCTGTGAGTCTTCTGCTTCTTCTACTAGTTCAATAATCTTGCCAAAGGTGGTATCATCGCCCACCGCAGTTGCTTTAACAGTAAGAATCCCATTGGTTAGGATGGTTCCTGCCGAAACTTTTGCGCCAGCCCGCTTATTAATTGGCGCCGCCTCGCCGGTGATACTTGCTTC
This sequence comes from Limosilactobacillus viscerum, assembly GCF_947387525.1. GTDB lineage: Bacteria > Bacillota > Bacilli > Lactobacillales > Lactobacillaceae > Limosilactobacillus > Limosilactobacillus viscerum. The sequence goes on along the minus strand of NZ_CANDNW010000018.1, from coordinate 18,412 downwards.
ATTGACCATCCCGCTACCGTCAACCACTAGGCCGTCGACTGGCACCTGGTCGCCCGTTTTTACCAATACCCGGCTCCCGATCGCGACAAAATCAACCTCTTCCTTGTGTGGCTGGTCATTTTTATCTAGTACAATGGCCGTCTGCGGGGCTGCCTGGGTGAGTGTCTTGACCGCTGACCGGGACCTGGCGAGACTTGCTTCTTCCAGCATTTCACCAAGCAAAAATAGCCAGGTGACGATCGCCGCCTCGTTATATTCACCGATCAGGAGCGCACCAACGACGGCAATTGTGATAAGCACGTCAATTGAGACCAGCTTCACCCGTAGTGATGAAATGGCCGTCAGCGCAACTGGAACGAGACCGCCGAATGCAACAACGAGCATTAGAAATTGGTAGAGGGGCAAGGTTGTGGTTGCTCGGCTCGCTTCCGCTAATAGGATCCCTATCGTCATTACGAGGACAATTAGCTTTCTATGGGTGGCATAAAAGCGCTGGATTTTAATTGTCATGCCGTGATCACTTCCCTTCTGTTTGTTTTCGCATTCATGATAGCCTGCCTGTGAAAATAAATAATTGACAGGGATCAAGTTTTTAAAATAAAACACCCGCCAAAGCGAGAATTTCACGTAGCCTTACACGAAATTCTGTATTTGACGGGTGTCTTTTTTATCATTTAGAGTGAGCGCATACCAACCAGGTGTAAAACCGGTGTCAATTGTCTCCAGTTCATAGTCAATCCGAGATCAATTGAGTGGTTCTGCCCATAACCAAAATTATCACAAAAAGCCACTAGCGTTCAACGGCTGAATGCTAGTGGCCCATAATTTTATAGTAAGTGTTGTTGTCTCATTAATTCACCAATCCAGTTATTTTTCAGCTTCTTTAATAGTGGCTTTTCAACCACTTTTGGAATTGGCAAGTCCATTTCTGCTAACGGCTTTTTATCATTCATGTAGTACATTGCCCGCATTAATTCGCGGATATCGTAAATCGAGTTGAAAACCTCTGGAACCCCGCGGTCAACGTCGAGAAGAGTATAGACTGCTTCCATAGCCGTCCGAATTGAATATTCAGTGGTAAACACGGTATCCCGACTTGGCGATTCAGCAAAGTTACCGATAAAGGCTAAGTTTGCCGAACCTGTCGGAACAACTGCTGGTCGGTCGCCCTTAACACGAGGCATAAAGTAACTCGTCACGAATGGCATGTAAACTGGGACGGTATTAATCGACTCTTCTTTTGCAAGCTGGTCAATTAGTGTTTCCGGAACTCCAAGGTGGTATAGCCATTCCTTTGTAATTTCTTCACCAGTACAGTCAACGATCCGCTTTTTAATGTAGTTTCCTTTCGTATCCGAGTACAATCCATAGATCCACACAATTGTTTCATTTTCTTTTTGGCTCTTAAAGTGTGGCTGACGGTGAATTGTCCATGACATCATCCAGTTCGAATCAGTAATGGTAATGATTCCACCGGTATTTACTTTTCCATCGTGTAAATCACGCTTGGTTAACCGTTCAATGTAAGGTTCTACTTGCGGATTTTTGACAGTTGCGGTGGCAGAAATAAACCAGCTCCGCTCCGGTAGGTTCTTACAAAAGACGTCGGGATGACCAAAATCAGGCGACTGACGGGCGATATTTTCCCATAGTTTCCAACTGCCACCCAATGCCTGAGTCGGCCGAGCTGCTTGGTGGTGGCTACCATATGTTGAGCTTTCGGTAATCGAACCATTTGTAACGAAAACAAGGTCATTATCAGTTAAATCAATGGTCTTATCTTCGCCCTTTTGAGTTATTGATAGCTTCTTGGCGTGCTTCTCATTCCCCTGGGTGTCCACAACAACGTTTTTAACTTGCGTATCATACTCAATTTGAACATCATGATCCTTTAAGTAAGCTAAGATTGGCTTGGTCATCGACTCATACTGGTTGTACTTATTGAACTTCAGAGCAGTGAAGTCAGGCAGACCATCAATATGGTGGATAAACCGCATCATGTAGCGACGCATTTCAGTTAATGAATGCCATTTTTCAAAGGCAAACATGGTTGACCAATATGTCCAGAAGTTACTATCGAAGAAGTCATCAGAGAAGTATTCTTCAATGGTCTCATCACCTAACTGGTCCTCAGGAGTCAAAATCAATTTAGTTAGCTCTTTGACTGATTGCTTGCTTAAACCATATTGCCCATCACTCGGCACCTCATTTCCGCGGTTGTAGGTTAACCGGCAATTTGAGCTGTTAGGATCTTCTTTATCAAGCCAGTAGTATTCATCCAGGTATGAAGCACCGGGGATTTCCAATGACGGAATTGACCGGTACATGTCCCACATACACTCAAAGTGATTCTCCATTTCGCGGCCACCACGGGTTACAAAACCAACGCCGGGACGGTCTGCACCATCTAGTGAACCCCCAGCGACTGGTAGTTCTTCAAGAATGTGGATGTTTTTCCCTGGCATTTGAGCATCCCGGATAAGGAACACGGCAGTTGCTAGCCCCGCAAGCCCACCACCGATGATGTAAGCATTTTTCTGTTCAACACCGTCTGGCTTCTTTGGTCGCGCGAATGCTTCGTAGTTTCCATTTGAATAGTACATAATAGTGGCTCCTTCCAGTGCTTGGCCAAATTAATGGTTGTATTTCTTTATTTTAAGTCTAAAGAAACCGCTTGCTAATAGCAAGCGTCGACAGGAAACTAAATAATTTCTTATGAAAAGATTCACTATTTTATGAGCCGAATGCTGATCTTTATTGATTACCGGTACAAAGTAAAACCATTAGTTTCTGTTGAGGGTACGTTGATCTTCCCGAGGTTTGGTTTCTGTTTTTCATCAATGATTACCAGTTTGATAATCTCTTGCGTTAATTTAGCCACCGGCATTTGCTTAATTTCTTCGCGGGTAAAAAAGCCGGCGTTGAGGAGTTCGCTAGTTTGAAGATGGAAGTCACCAGATACATAATCTAACTGAAAGTTAACAAAAATATTGTGGTTCCTTTCTCCGGGTTTATCAGCAACTAGTACAATTTCTCGTGGCTTAGTCACTAAACCAGTTTCTTCCTTAATTTCACGGGCAATACTGGTACCAAGATCTTCGGTTTGTTCGACGAAGCCACCCGGGTTGGTCCACAGACCACGGCCTGGATGTTGCGCACGTTGTACTAGTAAAATTTTATGATCCTTAATCACTATTCCGCCAGTGCTGATAGTTTCATTGCTCCAGTGAACGTAGTGGCAGTTAGGGCAGACTAGGCGTGGAATGTTATTGATAGTATGACTGGTTAATTTCGTGCCACACTGTGGACAAAATTTAAACAACGAAAATCACTCCTTCAGTTTAATGATTATACTGTTTATTGTAGTTCAGCTTTTTCCAGAAGAAAATTGAGATATCTTTATCACTGAAATTAAGTGCTATAATTATATGCAGCAATTTTAGCGGTAAAGGAGTTAAAAAATGGCTGACGATAACTACCAATATGATGAGAATGGCTTTCGCGAAGATTTAAAGGACAATCCAGATGTCCTTCATCAACCGGATGCTGATCGGTCATCCTGGGATTTAAAAACACTTGATTACGATGAAACTATCGCAGTCTTAAATGGCGAGAAAAAAGTCGAACCAGAATTTGCCTTCGCTGATGAAGTATTAGATAAAATTAGAGCAGATAAGCCCAAGCTTAATAGCGATGAAGACCTTAACGCCGTTATCGAGGATAAGTACCAGCAAATTCTTCTTGCTCGTTATAATGTCGACCAAGATAAGAATATCACCGTAAGCGAAAGTAAGGATAAAGACTAATTAAAGAGGCATCATACTGCTGCATTGTGGACAGTATGGTACCTCTTTAAAAATCTCCCAAATAAAAACCAAATTTGCTTAGTCAACCTAATCCCCCAATGGCTACCCTAAGCAGGATCATTATACGTTATTTTTATATTGATTTGGGCCAGATTAAACTAAGTGACGTTAGTTGCAGTGAAGGAAATACCTAGAGCTGGTCCAGGTCAATTTTATTGGAGTGAACATGGTACTCACTATCACTCTCATTTCGATAATCAGTAGAATCATAAACATCCGATTGTTTTAAGTCATTACCCATTAATTTTAAGGTATCACAAATTGCCTGCCATTCTTTTTCGCTTACCAATACCACATCCCCTTTTTCATGGGTGATCTGGATTGGCTTATTTTTATTACTTACTTTTTCAACGAGCTCGTATAAATTATTTTGTGCATTCTTCGCTGAAATTTTACTAAGCATCTGGCTTCCTCCTTCCACTATTATTACTTCATATGTTAACTCAAAATGAACCGAAAAAGTTGCTGTAAGCAGGAAGTTAGACACTAATTAGTTGCTTGTTTAAAAGTCCCGATTAATAAAAAACTAAGCACCCCATCTTTCTAATGGAGTGCCTAGCTAAAGTATAGGAAATAGGTTGTTATTCATCGGCTGCTACTTTACGTTCTTAATGAACACGATCAAGATGCAACCAATGATGGCAGTTATGGCAGCAATTGGGAAGATCCCGTGATAGCCAACCATACTAATTGCAGCGGCAGCAAAGACAGGTCCGAATACTTGACCACCATTATTGGCCATGTTCAGTAAGCCTAAGTCTTTAGCAGCGGTCTTAGGATCAGGCAGGACTTCGATGTTCAAGGCTTGATCAACTGAGTCATAAGCACCCTTACCAAAGGCAGCAACAGCAGCATAAGCTAACATAATCCAAGCTTGGTTTGTAAACATTGGCAATAATGAACCAATTGCAATAACAATTGAAGCAAGAATTACAGGCATTTTACGTTTTCCAATCTTGTCAGATAGCGGGCCGGCAAAAAGTACACAGATCATGGAACAAACCATCATGATCATTGAAATTAAGGTAACGTACTTTTGAACAGCACCACCATGTAATTTGATATAATCAGTCAAGATATAGAGCTGGTAGCTTGAGATACAGAAAGTTGCAGTAACGATGCAGAGTTTACCAATCAGGGCCAGATAGAAATTCCGTGCATTCTTGGTTGGAAAAGCAAAGTTATGAGAGAAGTTCTTCCAGGTAATCTTTTCAATTGGCATATCCTTAGTAGACTTTTCGTGGAGAAATAATGCCGCAACTGGGCCAGAGAATGCAGTTAAAATAGCAAGAATAATGAATCCAGTTGTTGGTACAGGTAAGAATAATGATGCAAAGGCCTGTCCACCAAATTGGCCAACGTCATTCCCTAATGCATAAGCACTAGAAATAGTTCCACGGTACTTTGGAGCAGTCCGGTCAGCAATTACAGCAATTAGTGGCGCAACGATCATGTTTAAGAAAATCATGTAGACACAGTCAGCAAGGACTTCCTGCCAAACAGTGGTGCATTGTCCCCAAAATACGATTACGACAGCTGTGCCGATTGAACCCCAAACGATCCAGGGTGTCCGCCGTCCATGCTTAGAACGGGTCCGGTCTGAAAGGGCTCCTTCGATAATATTAGCAATCGTTGAAACAATCATGGCACAGGTTGACATTAGGGCAATCGCACCAGCTTTATGATCAGGAGTAATCCTAGCCATTGCTTGCGGTACAAGAACTCCAACTAAACCAAGGTAAGGCCCTAGCCAGAGCATAACCCCTAATACCAGTCCAATCGCTGTTCTAACTGGTAATTTTTTCTGTTCTTCGTCCGTCGGTGTTTCCCAGGGCTTCCGTTCCCTTATTGTAGTTTGATTATCCATACTATTCATCCCTAGTCCTTATGTTCTTTCAATACAACAACATCCCATGCACCAAGTTGAACTTTTTGTAGCGGTGTAGAATCATTTAATTTTTGACATTCTACTGGTAATTCAACCGTGGTTGGGTCCCAACTCCAATTAAAGATAAAGTGAAGGTGGTCACCATTCTTGTTGATAGCAGAAGATTGGGTAACATGTTCATTCGTAAAGTTCCAGCTATTATCTGGTAATAAGTATTCAAAGATCGACTTAGCAAGTTCTTGGTTTGGAACAGCACCAATAACCGTTAACTCACCCTCCCCGACAGATTGCTTTGTCATCATTGGGAAGTTCTTAAAGAACAGGTCATCATAGTTGGCAACAACTTCACTGTCGTTATTAGTTCGTAGACAGTCGATCCATTCAATTGCCTTAGCGCCTTCAGCTACTTTAAATCCTTTACTACCAGTAACTGGTACTTCACGACGGAGGTTAGAAAATTCTTGGTAGTTTGTATCCGCAATGTCTGATAATCCTGCAGGCTTGGTATCAAGCCGAATCCGTGCCAAATCATCGGCGTAAGTGGTCCGTGGACCGATAACTAACTTACCGCCTTTTTCAACGTATTCCTTCATCCAGTTAACAAATTTATCTGAAGATATATAATCAGCCACTACCATTAGCATTGGGTGCTTCTTTACAAAGTCAGCTGGTTGAATCAAGATTTTATCCGCTTCATCATCATAAATCTGTGAATCATGAATAATGTGGACTTGTTTCCCAGCTAAGTAAGCGCCAGCATAGAAGGCATTGAACATGTGATCGTAAGCTTGAGGGTTCCGTGTCTTATGCGGATCCATTTCTGCCCCCTGAGCATGGTATGGTTCAAACGATAAGCCCCACCGTGACTTAATAGAGTAAAGCATTGCGATGTCTTCATCTGGCTTTAAATTGACAACCTGGTCACCTGCATCAGCAAATTGTTTGCCAAGTTTAGCAATTTCCTGGTAAACCCGTCCTGGCTTACGGTCGTGTGGTAAGATACCACCCCAGTAAGTTTCAGTGCCGTAGTGTAGTTGTTGCCAGTGCCAATACTCAATCATTTCCGCACCACGTGAAACCATTTGCCAACCGGCCTGTTGCCACTGACCATCATATGCAGGATAATTGTCACCTGCGCCGCCAATTGGACCACCATCAGTTTCGGCAACGTAAAATGGCTGTTGTTTTAGTGAATATGTCCGATCTGCCTTTTCGGCAATTTGCCATGGCCCATGAGTAAACCATGATTGTGGCTTATCAGGATGTGGTGATTTCATTCCATCCTGCATATGGTAATAAATATCGGATGAAGCAATATCGAGATGCTTACTGGAGCGTGCTTCGTCTAGTGCGTCACGGCCTTGGTCGTAGTTGACCGTAATGAACTGTTCTTGTGGAGCGATACTTTTAATCAAGTCACTTTGCCAGCCGAGTAAGTTATCAGTCAGGTGTGATTGGTAACGGCGCCACTCAATATCGTATTGTGGCTGAGCATTTCCTTCTGGCTTCCAAAGGTCGTCCCAAGTTGAGATTTCATGTGACCAGTAAACCAGTCCCCATTGTTTATTTAGGTTTTCAACAGTTTTGTATTTATTACGCAGGTAATCTTTGAATCCTTCGAAAACGTCTGGTGAATAATCAATCAACAGGCCGGGCTCATTATGTAGTTGCCAGCCAATTACGGCAGGATGATCTTTGTACCGTTCTACGATCTTAGTAATTACACGCCGAGAATAATATTTAAACACTGGGTCGCTTAAACTATGCTCTTCACGAGAGCCAAAGAAACGTCGATTACCGTGCTCGTCAACTGCAGCAACCTCTGGGTATTTCCGAACCAGCCATTGTGGAATTGCAAAGGTTGGCACTCCAATGATCGCATGAATACCGTTTTCGTTGGCCTTATCTAAAACTGGTTGAAGCCAGTCGAGGGTAAATTTACCGTCCTCTGGTTCCCAGTGTGACCAGCTACCTTCACCAACCCGGATAACATTTAAATGGGCATCCTTCATCATTTTAATGTCATCATCTAACCGTGAAATTGGTTGATATTCGTCATAATATGCAGCTCCAAAAAGCATCTTATCTTTATATGACATGCATACTTGCCCCTTTCTTAAACAAATAGTGCTAAAATATTTAATAATTGCTGGAAATAAAGCGCTTACCTCTGAAGCATCTTTAATATAGCAGGAGATAAATAGTTCAGGAATAGCTTAAGTGTCCTTTTTACTATCATGTTCTGATATAAGAATCATTAATTAGCAAGAATTTATCATAAGCTGATATAGATTTAGAGAAGGGTCGAAACAAAATGAGTGGTCTTTTAGAGCATGCAATTAAGTTGCCGATAATTAATTGGAATTTTGTAATGCTTGGTGGGCATCTACAAAAGGTTAGTGATAACTGGCTTTATCCACGTGAGCGTCACCTAATTTACGAATTAATATATGTTGTTAGTGGTATTGAAAAAATTGAGTGGGATGATTTTACTACTGAGATTAATGAAGGAGAATTTGTGATTATTTCTCCAGGAATGTATCATACGGTTTCTGCAGTAAAAAATCTCACCTACTTTTGTTTTCACTTTGATATCAATGAGCCAGTTTTTGAGGAGCAGTTAATTGCTAATCCCCATTTGTTATTTCGGAAAAATGAGCCAGATACCGAGCAAATCATTCCACTGCTGAATAAAATGATTGACCTGCTTTCGCCCGCCGAAGAGTATAATTTCTCGGATAAGATCAGTCTTCAAATTATACTTTCCAAGGTTTTAGTGGGTTTATATAATGCAACTAAAAAAATGCATACTACAAACAATGTTTATTCCATGCAGTATGCAAAGCTGATTAAGGATAATTTGCGTAGTGAGGCAACTGAAGTTATTAATTATAACTTGGAACATGTTGATTCTAGTGAAAAGCAGCGAAGTATGAATATTATTCAACCAATTTGCCGAAAGCTAAGTCTAAGTTCGGGATATGTTTCGCGAATATATAAACAATACTTTGGTGATTCACCTAAAACCTTTGTGAATCATTTAAAAATACAGAATGCTAAACGGCTCCTATTAAAACCACAGTTGAATATTAACCAGGTATCGTTTGCCCTTGGATACAAAAATCCGGCTAACTTTAGTCGACAGTTTAAAAAATATACTGAAATGAGCCCTAAGGAATATCGTCTTAGTAAAGTTAGCCAAATTTATGATAAAGAACTATATAAAGAAAATTTTAAGAAATTATACGAATATGCCGAACGTGATCCTGACCATGCTTGGGAACTGTTTTAAATAAAAAATTACCACTCAGTATTGTTTTGAATAAAGCATTACTGAGTGGTAATTTTTTAATTTATGAATGCTGAAGATCTTTTCTTCCCAACGTGCTTTCGCCAAGCGGCTAAGGCATAATAAGTGGCATAACAAAGGATAACAAACGGAACCGTGCAATATAAGCCGATCCGCTGGGCAGGGTCAAACCAAATAAGAATGCACGATAAAGTACTGGCGATAAAAGCAAACCACGGGATTACCGGGTACCAAGGAGTATGATATTTTAGCTCACTTACCTGGTGGCCAGCAGCCAGGAAGTGGCGCCGGAAAATGATTTCACAAAGTGCAATTGCAATCCAAACAAATACCACTGCCAAACCTGACACCGAAACAAGGACTAGGTAGACAGTGCCAGCAGCATAAACACTAGAAAGCAGTGCTAAAATTCCACCGAGCATACTCAACAAAAGTGCTAGTACGGGGATCCCCCGCTTGTTCGTTTTAGCAATTACTGCCGGTAATGTTCCCTCGTTTGCTAGTGACCATAGCATCCGTGTTGAAGCGTATAGTCCTGAATTGGCCGCCGAAATAATTGCAGTCAGGACCACAAAATTCATTAAATCAGCCGCGTACGGAATACCCATTTGGTTAAAGACGTAGACAAATGGACTCTGGGTTACCCCTGCTTCCTTATATGGGATCAATGCTGACATCACAACCATACTTCCTACGAAGAATAATACCAGCCGCCAAAGGGTTGTATGAATGGCCTTGGGGATTGTTTTCTCGGGCTCCTTTGTTTCGCCGGCAGTGATCGCAATTAGCTCCGTCCCGGAAAAAGCAAAGTTGACCGTTAACATCGTTGTGAACAGGCCGCCTAGTCCATTTGGAAACAGACCATTCTTGGTAAAATTAGTTAGCAGTGGTGCATGCTGGTAACCGTGAATATGAATAATACCAACCATAGCCAGGGCGCCAAGAACGATAAAGGAAACGATTGCCACAACCTTAACTGCTGCAAACCAAAATTCACTCTCGGCGAAGCCCCGGACCGTAAAAATATTTGATAAGAGAATAATGATGATGAACAATAAGCTCCACCACCATACGGGCGTATGTGGGAACCATCTACGCATGATTAACCCCGCCGCCGTAAACTCGGACCCCATTGCAATCGTCCACGTGAGCCAGTAAAGGATGGCGACAGTGAAACCAGTGGCCGGCCCAATTAAATTTTTAGCATAAACATGGAATGCACCGGTATACGGCATTGCGACCGTCAACTCTCCTAGGCAGAGCATCACAGCATAAACAATCAGTGCACCTACCAAGTATGCAATCACGGTGCCAAGCGGCCCTGCCTGGTGAATTGTGTAACCAGAACTAAGGAAAAGCCCCGTCCCAATTACACCGCCGAGGGCGATCATTTGAACGTGCCGGGCGCTCATCTTCCGTGACAGGTGAGTTCGTTTAGTCATGGGTCGCCACCCCCTCGTAGTGGCCAGTTAAGCGGTCATGCAAGAGCCTTATATCTTGTGGGGTTGTTGTACAGCAGCCCCCGACAATAGTTAAACCAGCACTTAACCATTGTGGGAGGTAACTAGCTAAGCTACGGTGACCGTGTGGGTATATCCAAGTTTTGCTTTGGGGGTTATAAACTGCACTGGAATTTGGATAAGCGATGACTGGCTTATTCGTTACCTGGTGGATAAGCTCCACTGCTGGTGCTACCCGTTCGAGCGGGATACAGTTTGTGCCAATCGCAAAAACATTGCTGAACCGGTCAACGGCTTTCACCGCAACGGTTAAGGGCGTCCCATCAGCGAGCGTGGCATGGTCGCGGAGTGAAAAACTAACATAGCAAGGAACGTTTGGCGCTAGTTCAGCGGCCAGTTCGAGTTCAGCCAGTACTTCATCTAGGCGTGGTTGTGTTTCAATTGCAATGACATCAACCCCTACCTGTAAAATATCCGTTAGACGTGGCCGGTGAAATTCCTTATATTCCTGCGTGCTCAGATGATAATCGCCGGTGTATTCACTGCCATCTGCAAGAAATGCGCCGTAAGGGCCAAGTGCACCAGCGACATAGTTGTAAATACCAGTTTCGGCTTCGAATTCATCACGGACTTCACGAGCTAGTCGAACTGCACGCTTAATTAGTTGGTGTGCTTGGCGTTCACTATAACCGTTGGCAACAAAAGCTTGTACATTTGCTTGGTAGGTATCGGTAATAAGCAGTCGTGCACCAGCAGCTAAGTATTGTTGATGAACTTTTTTGACCAGCTCTGGTTGCTTAGCCAAAACGCTAGCAGTCCATAGCTGATTATCCGTATCTGCCCCTAGTTGCTCTAATGCAGTTGACATTGCACCGTCGATTAATAATGGTTGGCTTAATTCTTCGGTAATTTTATTAGTCATCGTACTTCCTCCTCAAATAAAAAAGCCCCTTGAAAAGACTGTGATCTTTCCAAGGGACGCTCTACTACGCGGTACCACCCTTAATTCAAGGCATAAAAATTGTCTTGCACTTATCAAACTCAATAATTTGACACCTTGATAACGGCGGCACCCGTGACTGGCTAATGATTTACCAGCCAATGCTCACAAACCATCTTCATCAATTAAGTTCATAGTCCGCTTCTCACCAACCGCGGTTCTCTTTGCTATTTTTAATTGATTGCTCATTTGCTCTCAGCAAATTTTCATTTAATGTTGCCATTAGTATAAAAAATGATTTGATTTTCGTCAAGGATCAATCTCATCTTTTTTTAATGGAGACATTCTTACTTTTTACAAGATCCCTTCTAGCGTATAATAGATACATTAAGTTTGAGAACGGAGTATTAAAGTTTGAAGTATTATTTTTTGGTTAATCCCTGTTCTGGAAGTGGTAAGGGAAAACAGGTCTGGCAACAGGTTGCTACCTACCTTGCGACTACTGCAGTCGATTATAATTCTGTTTTAAGCAAGTACCCTGGTCATCCCCACAAAATAGCTGCAGAATTAGCGCCCCACCACCAGGAAATTGATTGCTTGGTGGTAATTGGTGGTGATGGAACCCTTCATGAGGTCATCTCAGGTTTAATTGATGGCTCACAAAATAATCGACTACCCGTCGCTTACATTCCGGCCGGTACCGGGAATGATTTTGCACGTGGGTATGGTATTTCCACGCGGCCACTGGAGGCATTACAGCAGATCTTGCAAAACCGCCAGGAACGCGTCATTAACGTTGGCCATTACTATGATTCTCTTTCTGGCCAGCAGGGTATCTTCCTTAATAATTTTGGAATTGGTTTTGATGCCGCCATCGTTCACGCTACCAATAATTCCCGCGCCAAGGACTTCTTAAACCACCACCATCTAGGGACTTTTTCCTATATTTTTAAGGCAGTTAAAGTGCTGTTTACCCAACCGCCCTTTTCTGTTCGGATTAATGATCAGCAGGATTTTACCCACGCTTTTTTGCTTGTGGCAAGTAACCATCCCTTTATTGGCGGTGGAATTAAAGTTGCACCAGGCCAACGAGTGGACAAACGGCAGCTTGAGCTCGTTGTGGTAGAAAAGCACCACTGGTTAACACTCATTTGGTCGATGCTGATGTTTGCCGGGGGTCACCTCCCTGCTTCTCGCTATGCCCACGTTTTTCGGGGTACCCAGCTAAAATATCAAATTAAGCCGGCACAGTATGGACAGATTGACGGTGAAGAACCGGGGAAGCATGCCTTTAACCTGGAATTGACGTGTTGTGACTACCCTTTCTGGCAAAAACAAGAATAAAAAAGAACCACGTACTACTGGGGTTTAATGTAGTGCGTGGTTCTTTTAGGTTAGGCAAGAAGACAAGTGCCTAACAACAACCTGATATCGATATTTGGAGGTTATCGTATTAAGGTTTGACAGTATAGTAACAAATTAACTTATCGGCTGTAAAGGGAAAAGGCTCGAAAAATATAACTTTTTTTGTGCGGCTCGTTATATTACAAGCTCCCGCCAACCTTATCAGCTAATGCAGGATAAATTGCTATCAGTGCCCGTCGGTATTCCTTCCCGGTTACCTTTAAACCAATCACGGGGAGAAAATTATTAATATCATCGGCAGCATAATCACTGACCTCATTAGCGCCTACTAGAATTTCATTATGGAAGACCAGCGTTAACTTACCACTTTGGTCGTTCTGTCCTGCGGCAAGGCTGGCGTAATGCAGATCTAAGTTCTTAACCGTATAACCTTCCTTCCCCACAACGTCACTTGCGCGTACTCCTGCTTCAGCAATTTCTGGGAAGGTAAATGCCGTCGTCGCAATCACTGGATATTCAACTGAGCTTGTTGCCCCCTTCTCAAGGTAATCAAAAAGGTATTGCCCTTCAAATTCCGCCACGGGCGTTAATTTAGGCTGCGGCCGGCTTACAACATCACCGATTGCGTATACATGGGGGTTAGTAGTTTGCAAGTGGTCATCAACAACAATGCCACCGCGGTCGGTTTCAATCTTAGCCGCTGCTAGGTTCAATTGGTCAATATTTGGCCGTCTTCCGCTTGCGTTGACCACGTAATCGGTTGGCACTTCCCCATGGTCAGTTTCGACGATAAATCCCTCGTCTTGGCGGTCAATTTGTTTAACCGTCGTATTGAGCATGAATTCGATGCCGCGGTCCTCCATTGCTTGTTTAACGATGTTAGCTTTATCTTCAGGGAAGGCTTTTAGGGGCCGTGAGGAATGGTCAATAATGGTAATGTCTGCGCCAGCGGCCCCAAGAATGGTTGCCAGCTCCATTGAAACGTATCCGGCACCAATAAAGGTTACGTGTTGTGGCAGGTGGGTTAATGACAAGACATCGGTGCTAGTATGAGTAAATTCATGTCCCGGGACCGGCAACTGGTTAGGGTGCTGCCCGGTAGCGATAATGATACGGTCGCCCGTGTATTGCTTTCCGTTTACTTCGATTGTTTGCGAGTCGACAAATTTAGCGTAGCCGTCCGCAACATCATGAGATTTGGCGATAATTTCCCTCGTTTGGGCCGGCCAGGGGTTAAAGCGGTCGAGTTTGGTCTGCATTAGCTGCGACCAATCAATCGTTGCGGCCTGACTAATCCCCCTGCCGAGAAGCTGCTGGCTTTGCAGAACGGCCCGGGCAGCTCCCTCAAGGAAAATCTTGGGCTCACAGCCGTAGTTTGGACAGGTCCCACCAAACTCGCCACCATCAATTACTAAAACGTCCCGTTTAGTATTAGCTAATAGGTTGGACATTTTATAAGCTGCTGGTCCTGACCCAATTAGAATATAATCATATGTTTTCATTACAGACCCTCCATTTCCTTTTGTTCAGCATACCATACTAATGGGGAGTTCCAGCAATAAGAAAGCATTAAACTTATTAACTTGTAAACCACCAAAGCTCTGGGGGAAGTATGATATAATATCGGTGATGTGTAACTATGAACCGAAATAGGGAGATTATCTTAATATGAAAAAGTTTGGATTACTCTGTGCTGCTGTGATGGCCGGATTGACCGTCATGGCAGTTCAGACAGGCAACACTGGCCACGCAACTAGCAATGAGCCAGTAGTAATGGCTGCACAAAAGGGTTTCAGTAAGCAAAATTATGCGGTAATGGCTTACCTGAAGTACACTAAACAAGACGTTAACAGTGTTCAGGACAATTCAGTTGAAATTGATAGTGAACATGGTCGTTTTGAAATTGACAATGGAGGTGGCGAGGACTTCGACGTAACGGTTAATGACACAAACGTTACTTTGAAGACCACCGACCAGAAGGGTAAGAAGAAGACCCATACCTACTCTAAGGCTAACTTGGAGAAGCAATTCAATGACCAGCAAAATAAGCTGAATTCAATTGTTGAAAAGGATAATTAAAGTCTACTAGAAATGGGAGAGCAAGACAGAAGTCGCAAGTGACTTTTATTTTGCTCTCCCGTTATTTTAGTATTACACATTAATTGCGAAGAAAAAGAATACTAATGTTGGTCAATCTTTGGCCATTTTCGGTGCTTATTAAACGCAACTTTTTTCTTAATTGCGGCTCCTGGATCGATCCTTAACTTATCAAACATGTAAATCAGGTAGATCATTGTATCAGCTAATTCCTCTTCCAGGTGTTCTTGCTGGTCAGGAGTTAACTTTTGCTTTTCCGGCTGCCATTGAAAAATTTCTAGGACCTCACTTGCTTCTAAATTAAGTGAAATTGCAAGATCCTTGAGGTTATGAAATTTATTCCACCCCCGCTGGTCACGGAAGTCAGTTAGCATATTTAAAATTTCGTTGTAATCCATCTTTACTAACTCCTTTAAGAAGATCAAAAAATAGGAGACTGAGTAAAATTTTCTCCCCAGTCTCCTTATTTTTAACTAAAATGAAGTAACTTATCAAGCGGCTCCCGGTCAGAACGGAAGTCATTAATCTTTTGCGCTGCCGGGTACCCAATTGATACACCTGCCATGAACCGCTGATCTTCGGGCACATTCATGATCCGGTGTAGGTCATCGGGGAAGCGAACACTGTTGTAAGTGACAATTGAACCTAATCCCTTATTGGTAGCTGCTAGTAAAAGTGTTTGTGCAAAAGCCCCCGCATCAAAGATTGACCAGTCAGGAGATGCTGTAGGGATAGTGATGAACAGGATTACCGGTGCGTTATTAAGGGTATCACTGGCGTTAGTCATTGTAGAGTGCGCCTCATCAAAATCGGTAAAGTGGTGAACAATTTCATGTCCCCATTGCTTCATATTCCCCTGTGGAAGTGCTGCCCAGTCGTTGCGGCTCATTACCGCTAAGTCGGGATTGATCTTTTTTCCGTCTTGGTCGTTCTTTTGGTAAGTGTCCCTAATCTCTTGTAGGGTATCACCACTTGCACAATAAACTTGCCATGGCTGGGAGTTAACCCAGGAAGGTGAACGTTGCGCAAGACTGACGATTTCTTTAATCACGTCCCTTTCGACTGGTTGATCGGTGAACATACGAACTGAATGCCTGTTTTGTACTACTTTTTCAAATTCCATTTGGATCTCCTCCTACGTTAAATCCACATTTTGACCAAGAAGAACAGTATTGGAACCAGCAGTGACGGCAACAAATTAAGCGTTTTGATGTCACGGATCTTAAGCAGCGAGATTCCCGTTGTCGCTATCAAAAAGCCACCAACAATAGAAATCTCGGTAATTAACGAGTCACAGAAGAAGGAAGCGGAGAGGAACTTAGCAACGAGGAAAATTCCACCCTGCCAGACAAAAAGTACTGGTGCACATACCAGCATCCCCCAACCAAAACTCGCACCAAAAACAATCGAAGTAACGAGGTCAAGCATCGCATTGGTGTAGAGCATCGTCTCGTCACCTTTTACCGCTGCCATGACCGGGCCAACAATTGATAAGGCGCCGATGCAGTAAAGGAGGACACCGGTTGCAATCCCTTTAGCAACCGGTGACTTGCCACCACAGCGCTTAATCAGGCTATTAAAATGTTCATCAATCCGCCACCAGGTTCCTAAAATGGTCCCCACTGACAGGCTGATAATGAAGAGAACTGGGTACTGGCTTTTGGAAATATTATTGACAACATTCTCCAACCCAATTCCCAACGCGGCCAACCCCATAGCTACAAACAGTGCTTCTTCGTACTGTTTTTTTATCCCGCCCTTGGCTAAGCAACCAATTGATGTACCAACAAGAATCGCCACTAAGTTTGCAAGGGTTCCAACCATAAAATCGACCTCCAACAATTAATAACCATCTTTAACTTATCAAACTTCAGCAAAATAGTGAAGCGTTTACATAATATTATTAACTATTCTCATTTTGATGAACAAATAACGAAAAAACGAATTATAAGTTTAGGCTATGTTTTACCCACTTATAATTCGTTTTTTCGTTATAATCTGAAATTAGATTTATAAATTAGAATTTTAATCTTTAATTTTATTAAGGATTAATACTTGATAAAGTTAAGATTGGTTACTTAGTGACATCCGCATCGGTCTTCATTCCACCCATCGGTGCTGGATCGTATTCAGCGTGGATGTGGTACTTATTGTGCCCGGTCTTGGTAATGGTAAACGTATCGTGCCCCTTGGCGCCAGGATAAGTTTCCATCACGTAGCCGCCATCTCCAGTAGCGTGACTACCGTCATGGGTTTGCGAATCACGTTCATATACAAAATCATCAAAGCCTGCTTTTTCAATTAGGTCCGCTGCTTCATCAAAGGTCATGCTACTGCCTTTGTCGGTGTCGCTATTTGTTGTTGACGAGTCGCCGTTCCGTAAATCATTCAAGGTTGCATTATCCGCGAGGTTATTAACCATATCGCCGGCGTTATTTTTATTGGCAAGTGCGACTATATTAGCATTATCGGTTGCGGCTTTTCTTAAGCCACCGTGGCCATCAGAAATGTAAAACTGGTTATTTGCAATCGTGTAGTAAGTAGAGCCCTGGCCATTATTAAGTTTAACGTAATACAATACCTCAGCACCCGCAGGCAGTGAGCCATTGAATCCCGTACTCTTGGGTTGACTTCCGGCCTGGTAAAGATCAATGGTTATCCCCTGGCCCTGTTTGTTCATCTGGTTAACATAAGATTGCTGGTTTTCAACGCCGCTGTAATAAAGTACTAGTGCACCATTTTGCTTTGGGTTAAGGCTATTTGCATTTAATTTTGCCGATGAAGAAGCAATCTGGTGATCAACGTTGTTCGCCTGCGTCGTTGTTGTGTTGTTGCTATTTGCGGTCTTCTTATTGTTACAACCAGCTAGCGAAATACTAGCAAGTGTCATGGCACAAAATAATAATATTTTTTTCATTACTTACCCTTCTAACTAATCAGCCTGTTTTTCAATTCGACCGTCTTGATAAACATAGTAAGTGTCACCATCACTATTTTGAACGGTATTGTATGGAACGTAGCTGCCATCGGTTGGTGCACCATGAGCACCGCCATAAGTACCACCCTGGATTGTCCATCCCTGATCCCCCATCTTTTGGGTGATGTAGTCAATTGAACTCTGCCCACCGGTTAAGTGAACAGAACTAGAAGCACTCTGTGAGCTAGCACTTGATGAATCAGTATTAGAACTGCTTGACGATGTCGATGCCTTAGTTACTTGGTGGCTGGAAACACTGCTACTTGAATTTGACGACTTAGATGAATGAGAGTTGTTGCCACAAGCAGCAAGAGTTAAGCAGGTAAATAAAATTGCTGAAACTGTAATTCCCTTTTTCACAAAAATCCCTCCCAGAATTAATTCAAACGCTTCTATTTTAGCAGAATTGACTGATTATTTTTGTAATTTCTGTCCTAAATTTCAAGAATAAGTTAGCCACTGGACTCAAATAAATAATACTGACCAATTGATTATTGGTTGATGGAGCT